>NZ_JABANE010000164.1 GCF_012844305.1 Flammeovirga aprica JL-4 | reverse complement strand
TCTTCCCTCCGAGGGGCGAAACAGCTTTCTTTCAAGCTGTCGGGATAGTTTGCATGCAGGGCAAACAAAAATAGTTGAGGTTTTAAGGGACCTCAACTACTTCTTTAACAATTTATATCTTTCCGTATTACAATTTGAAATATATCTTAATACAACCTTATTATAAGGTATGTTTTTTCATTTTCATCAAAATACGGCAAAAGTCTTTTCTATTTACCGAATTTATCTTTTAAGAAATTGTAAGCATCTTGTGCCTCTTTTTCATTAAAAGTCGCCAATGAATCTGCTAATTCCTTTCCTTTAGGATATCCTCCAAACATCGCAGGCGCATTTCCATAATAACGTAATAATCCCCAGTGTGCAGGTACATGTTTTGGGTCGATTTCAATTGCTCTTTCAAATGCAGCTTTAGACTTCGGTGCAATTTGCATCAATTTCAACATATTGGCACCTTTAGCTTGCTGTCCCAAACTCGCTCCATAATAATAATGGTAATCCGCATTATCCGCTACGGCATCTTTCAACTCTTCAAAAATAGCTTCCGCTTCCTCATTATTCCACTGCCCTAAATAACACAAGCCTAATAACTCTTTTGCTTTTACCTCTTTATCTACATAAGGGGACAATAAATCAGGAATATTTGAAAAATCTTCCTCTTGCAATAATTTCTCTACTTTTAGTATTAAGTCCTTATCCATTATTTCTTTCTTTTATCTCTTAGTTTCTTGAAGAATTTCATTAAAATTTCGTGGCATTCTTCTTCCAGAATACCAGTAGTATATTTTGCTCTTGGGTGAGCTAGTTTTTCAGAGTAAGACTTGAAGCCTCTTTTCTCATCACTTGCTCCATAAACTATCCGCCCCACTTGTGCCCAGAAGATGGCTCCAGCACACATTGCACAGGGTTCTAAAGTTACATATAAAGTACAATCACTCAAATGTCTTGAACCTAAATGATTCGTTGCTGCTGTAATTGCCAGCATTTCAGCATGAGCCGTAGGGTCATTAAGCTTTTCGGTTTGATTGTATCCTTTACCAATTATTTTTCCATCGGCAACTACCAATGCCCCTACAGGTATCTCACCTTCCTCAAAAGCATTTTCAGCTTCTTGCAGTGCAAGCCTCATAAATTTGACATCCTGAGAAGAATTATCCATAAAAATTGTACTATTCTAATATTTAAAATTAAGTGAATGCATAATCACTTTTTCTTGATTTTTTGATTCAAAAGCTAAAAACCTGTTTTTTAAGAGGTTTTCAACTGCTAAAAAGGGCCTGTTTAGACGAATGATCCCATCTTTTCGATAAACGCATCTTATCCTTAGACAAAGAAATTTGAATATTCTCAATATTTTCAAACATTTACAATACGGAATTTTTAAATAAAGTACTACTGATTCAACGATGGTGTTAATTATACATTTTTTAATATTTATCCCAAGATCTACAATAAAGTACTTTGAGTTAACGTTTTAAAAGCACGAAGGATGAAACATTATACACTCTCAGACCAAGAATTAATTGCTCAATACCTTAATGGTAGTGAAGCTGCCTTTGAACAGTTATTGAACAAGTATAAGAATAAGCTATTCACAAGCATCTTATTAATTGTAAAAGACGAGTATGTAGCTGAAGACTTATTGCAAGATACATTCATTAAGGCAATAAAAATGATTCGAGCTGGGAAATATAATGAGGAAGGTAAGTTTATGCCATGGATCTCTCGTATTGCTCACAATATGGCAATCGATTATTTCCGTAAGCAAAAGCGTTACCCTACTATCATCATGGAAGATGGAAGCAGTGTTTTTGATACTTTAGATTTCTCTGAAACTTCTATTGAGGATCAAAGAATCTTATTAGAGACACAAACTAACGTAAGAAATCTTGTAGACCGTTTGCCTGATACGCAAAGAGAAGTTCTTGTAATGCGTCACTACATGGAAATGAGTTTTCAGGAAATTGCTGATTCTACTGACGTAAGCATTAATACCGCTTTGGGTAGAATGCGTTATGCGCTCATCAACCTTCGTAAAATGATGGAGCAACAAAGCGAAAATTCCAATAATGCAGTTAGACAAAAAACATCTAAACAAAGAGTGTTCTAATAAAGTACTGAGTTGGCTTTACAGAGACACATCTTACACTACTTTAAGTGAAGAAGATAAAGAATTCATACTTGATGATAGTAGTTGTGAGGCGTTTTTGATTAATGGTGTCAAGGTAAAAGCAGCACTAAACCGAATTAATGAAAAACCTAGTCAGAGGACTATAAAAAATATTATGGACTTTGCGAAAAAAGCAATAGACCAAGAAGATTCTTCGAACTGATAAACTAAATGGCTCATAAAGAAAGGTTACTGATTGGTGGCCTTTCTTTTTTTATTGAAAATTCCCATAAAAAGGGCCACAGTAAACTCCATAAAAAAAAGAGATTGTCTTCATTTATTGATAAGACAATCTCTTTTTCATTTCATCAAGTTCTATTCCTAGATGATATTATATTTAATACCCATGCTAATCATATAGTTATTTGACATTGCTGACACATTCGTATCATTACTTAGATCATTTAATGACATACCGTAAGAAGTACCTAATGATAATGCTGTTTTGGGAGTAACTTGATAGCTCAATTCTGCTCCTAACTGACCTGATACATTTACAGGTTGATCCATAATGCTATCCGAAACGTTATCTGTGCTACTTTGAGCAACAATCAAACTTGTCACTAAAGCGGCGTGCATTGCCAATCTCAATTTCTTCTTTTCAATGGCATATCCCACTTTTACAGGTGCTGAAACCACTTTCTGATTCAGTTCTCCAAGCTCTGTCAGACCTGTTTTATAAGTGTAATCTGCATATTTCAAGCCGGCTTCTACAAATACTCCTTTCTCAAACTGCATTCCGGCATTAATACCAATAGTAGGTGATACTGTATTCTGTGATACCACTTGACCATTCATTTTTATATTAGGATCGAAGCGTGACATCCCCACTTCCGCATTGACATAATAATGCTTCTTTTGTTTTTCTTTCGTGGATACAACCTTACTTCTTTTTACAATACCCAATTCTGAGAATTGCTCTTCGATTTCTTCCTCTTCTACTTCAATATTGTTTCTAGCTACAGTAAGTAACTGAGGTGTATTGTTCTCTTTTTCTTCTAAAGCTATAAAGGGCATTTGTGGTGGAATATTCACAGCCACTTTTTTTATTCTTGGTAAGATATGCTTATCAAGCAGTTCTATATCTTTAATGGCATCCGCTTCAAATAATATCGGCGAAACCATAGAAGCCATATTTACATTTTTACTTTCAAAGCCTGCTACATTTGACAAAGAATGGGGAGCTTCATATTTCACTAAGAAACTCGTTAATAATCCTACGGTAATTAAAGCAGCAACTGATTTTAAAAAGGTAAAGTGATTTTTCTTTTCGTTAATTTGATCGACTTCAGCTTCAATGTCATCCCATAAACCTTCCGGTGGAGACATTTGTTCATCTTGAAAAGCATCTTTCCAGAAGTTTTCAAAATCTCCTCTGTTATCCTCTTTCCATTGCATAGTAATTTCTTTCTAGTTGTGATTCTTCAATCATTTCCTTCAAAAGTTTTCGTGCTCTTGAAAACTGGGATTTTGATGTACCTTCAGTCACACCTGTCATCTCCGCAATTTCTTTGTGCTTATAGCCTTCTATAGCATACAAGTTAAAGATTACACGACAACCATCAGGAAGTTTTTGTAACAATGATAATAATTCCTGGAAACTGTAATCCGAAAGGGCTACTGCCTCCTCTTTTAGATCGTACATATCATTTACATCCATCATAGGATATAAATAAAGTTTTGAACGCTGATAATTAATGGCTGTATTGACAACAATTCTTCGCATCCAATGTTTTAAAGAAGATTCATTTCTAAAAGAATCTATCTTCTTGAAAATTTTCACAAAAGATTCTTGCAAAATGTCTCTTGCATCTTCTTCGGTCCTTGAATATCGACATGCAACAGCCATCAATACACCACTGTATTGTTCGTACAACTTACGTTGCATTCTTTTGTCACCGACCTTACAGCCTTGGATTAATTCTTCATCTCTTAACATGATGGATTAAGTTAAGTTTAAACTACTCAAAAGCAGTATAAAAAAATCAATATTACAGCTACTACATGATGCAAGACGTTTTTCATTTAATTTGACACTATCAAGTAGTTTAACTGTTTCACCTTAAGTCAATTGTGTCGTAAGCATTTTAGTAATGCTCTTTATTATAGACACAGAAAATGTAAAAATTGAGTAGAGGTTTATGTGATCGAAGGTATAGAAATATTATTATATACTGATTATTAGCGAGTTATATTTTTAATTATTTCACACTAACTCTTAATTGGTTTTAAAAAAACACTTAATCAATCTTAAAAAAGAATGTATTTGTTAATTGATTTAAATTAGAATTTACCGATAAATCCGAAGTGTATTTTGGCTAATTGTGTAGAAAAAGGGATGTCATTCGTTCTACCTAATGCGTAGGCAATGGAGAAGTCACCTGATGCTGTTGAGATATTGATACCGGCTCCAATACCCATTGGGAAATCCCATTTTTCTTCTAGACCGGCCACTCCAATATCTGTAAAAAGGAAAAGGAAAGATTGGTCTCCCATATTAATTCTTGGTTCGAAAGTAAAGTAAGCATATCTATCTATAAATAATTCACCTTCGTTGAAACCTCTTAGTGATCTGAAACCTCCTAATCTAAATAACTCATTCTTAAATAAATTATCACCAAGCATTTGTGCTCCTTCTACTTTTAAATATCCTTCCAACCACTTTGATATACCAAAGTAATATTCAGCCTCCAAATACCATTGTAGCAAAGATGAGTTTTGCGGAATTCCTTCATAAACATCAGAAGGTAAGGCTGGGTTAAAAATAATGTTTCTTTGTCCACCAGTAAACATCAGTTCATACCTCCATCCCCTTCTTGGAGAGATAGGGTTATCTAAATTCTGCCATTTATAACCAATAGAATAAAGAATGGATTGGGTATCGTTTAATGTGTCGACGTCATTCTCATTGAGTTCTCTTAATATTCTGCTCGATTTCCATGAAGCTCCCAAACTTAAACTTCCTCTTGTCGATACTCTTTTTTTGATCTGAACGCTGTTATCTACCCTCAAGAAAGTAGAATCTTGTTGTTGAAGATTAATATCATATACGAAATCTATAGTGGACCTAAACAACCTTGGATATTCAAACTTGGCATTGAACCATTGAGAGTCATTATCTGGTCTTTTCCAGTCAATAAAAAATCGTTTACCGGTTCCAAACGGATTCCAAAGATCTAGTAATATTTGTCCTGTGATCAACAATTCTCCTTCATTTTGACCATTAGGAGCCATTCCCAGCATACCGTCTGCTCTACTCGCCTTTCTTTTTTCTAATGGAATTTCCACCATTGCTTTTCCATATTCAAAAACAACATCAGGATCATTGATCAACCTGAGATAAGGCGTTTCTTCTAATATTACAGTGGCTTTATCGACATTTCTTTGTCTAAAAGTTTCTCCTTTTTCTAACCCTAAGTAAGATTCAAAGAATTTTTTATGAACACCTAATGGTGTATTTCTTTTGACGATTAAGGTATCTAAAACAACGGCATCACCTAAGTTTACATCAAGTACGCCAGTTAAGTTTTTACCATCAAAACCTATAGAATCAATACTTACTGAAGTAAATGGATAACCTTGATTTTCGTAATAAGTGACAACTTGTTCCTTCGCTATATTGAGATCTTTCAGCTTTACCCACTTTTCTTTTGAGTTACCTCTCCAATACTTTCCTTTCAGTATTTGTGGATTAACAGACTGTATATTGATTTTAATTTCTTCTGATTTGGGTCCAAGGAAAACCTTATTCATATAGATGGTATTTTCTGTAAAAGCGGAGTCAATTGAAGCCATAAAATAACCTTCAGTTCTCCAATAATACAGCAGGTTTTCACTATAGTTTTTACATTCTGCTATTGTATTGAAAATAGCTTTTTCTTGTATTGTAGGTTTATTTTCTTGTTGATCAATAAAGTCAAATTGAACAGTATATGATGTAGTTTGGGCAAATGAAACAGATATAAAAAGCAAAAGTAGAGCACTCAAAAAGAATGCTCTACTCTGCTTATTATGGATACTATATTTTGTGTTTTTATTCAACTACGATTGATTTTGCTCCGTGATACGAGCGGTACTCACCGTTGTACATTGCGTCAGCACTTACTGGCCCTACCTTAAATGTACCTTTACTAACTGCTCTTACAACATAGAAGTACGTTTTTGGTTTTGCCGTTGCTGTCACGAAGAAGTTCACACGGTCATCTCTGAAATCAACATGCTGTGGTGTAGAAGCTTTATCTCTTGTCCACTTCACTCCTGGAACAGCTCCTAAACGAGGGTTTTCAATTTCAAAACCTGCCGGAAGCATATCAGTAACCACCACATTTTCGATCTTCTTCAAATCCGCTTCCAAACTAATGCCAACGATAATCAAATCGTTTTGTGTAAACTGATCTGAAGTGATCGTTTGCCCTTCTCGGTTATAATATGTTCTTCTAACTTTCAAGCCTTTATCCTCTTCAGGATATACTCCAGTGGCATTTAAGCCTTCTAATTCTGCAAAGTAATAAAGCTCTCCATTTCCAGAAGCTGCAATATTCACTTGTTTCCCTAATACTTCTTTTGTCAGTATTAAGTCATCATTATTAAAGTTGCCTACACCTTTACCATCAGCTTTAATAGAAGCTTTTACATCTTGTGAATTTGCCTTCTTCACTAACTTTCCTAATGCCAGCAAGCTAAATGCTCTCTCCTGCGTAGACAGCCAACTTTCAGCTTTCATGCTTTCTGTCAAGTGTCTTGCCACTGTACCTACTTGAGCATTTTTAGGGTCAGTACCTAAAAGTGCGTTTAACACCAATGCTTGATCTCTAATAGAAGAAGAGAAACTTCCACCAAATTCTTTTTCCGCTTTATCCATATTCAACTTGTTCGGTAAAAGAAGACGATATGTTTTGCGATCACCTGCTCTTAAATAAGTCGCTGCAAGGATATATTTTGAATTTCTAGGAATCAAGTTCTGGTTCTGCTTATAATAATTCATTGTAGCGATATCTGCTCTGCCTGCTTCTGCTAAGATATAAAGTGAATAGAAAACTGTTTTACTCGCCGTTTTTTCAATTATTCTAGTTCCGTTACTATAGTAATAATAGTCACGAGTACTTTTCTTCTTCACTTTCTTACTCAAGTAATCCAACAGTTTGTCCAACGTTCTTTGATTTAC
Source organism: Flammeovirga aprica JL-4 (assembly GCF_012844305.1). Lineage (GTDB taxonomy): Bacteria > Bacteroidota > Bacteroidia > Cytophagales > Flammeovirgaceae > Flammeovirga > Flammeovirga aprica. The sequence goes on along the minus strand of NZ_JABANE010000164.1, from coordinate 5,468 downwards.
TTGATAACCGCTTTTCTGTGCTTCCATCAAGAAATGAGAGGCATAAGCCGATCCCCAGAAACTTTCATAACTCCCACCTTGCCAATACGTCAAAGCACCGTTGTAAATCTGCATACTTTGAAGCTTTCTGATGGCCTCATTGATATTGTAATCTACACTTCCTTCACTTATATCTTTCGACATTTTTGAAGATAAATCACCTAAATACAATTGTGGGAATACTGCTGAAACTGTTTGTTCGACACAACCATAAGGATATCTTACCAGGTAATTTAAATCTTCTGCAAACTCCAACATCGGTGATTTACTCAACCAAAGTTTACCTTTTACTGAAGAGCTGATATAATCCTTTTTCAAGTCTACATTTTTATTGTTTCCTGCTTTTACAACTCCCGCTGCAGTTGATTTTAATAGTGAAGTCACAGGCCTTACATTTAGGTTGGTCTTTGTAATGAAGTCCTCTCCATTAGCATTAGCCACCACTACCACTTTTCCTTCTCCAATTTCCTGTGCCGCTGTTAGCTTAAAGGAAACTCGTTTTTCTGTATTAGCCGGAATAGTTACAGTTTCCAATTGAGATTGATTGACCGATATAGCACCTGAAACATCCACTTTCGTTTTTACTTTCAACTCTTTATCTGTCGTATTGGTCATCATCACACTTGCATCATTCACATCAGAAGGGCTTAAGAACCTTGGTAAAGAAGCACTCAATACCAATGGATCTTTCACTTTCATTCTTGCTTCTGCTGAACCAAAGGCTTTCTCCTTATTGGCTACTGCCATAATTCTCAACTCACCCGAAAATTCAGGAATATCCACTTTGAAAGTTGCTTTACCATCTGAATCCGTTTTCAATGTACCACTCCAGAAAGCGACCAAGTTCACTCTATTATTGACCATAGGGTTTGCTCTTGCTCCAAGATTGGCCATGTCTGAACCAAAGCTGTTAGCTTGTTGCTTAAACTGCATTACCAAAGGATAAACGTCATATGTGTTTACACCTAATGCTCTATCTTGATAGAAGTAAGCATGAGGATTTGGTGTTTTGTAGTTTTTGATTTGAAGAATACCTTCATCCACTACAGCAATTGTCATTTCAATGTTTTTCTCACCATTTTCAGCAACCACTTCTATTTCCTGTGTTCTGTTTGATCTACTTGCCTCAGGAGCATTGATTTTTAATGCTAATCTTGATTTAGGAGATTCAACTTTTACAGAAGTAAAACCGTGTGCTACTGTCAATGGAAGAGCGTTATCTTTTGCTCCTTTGATCAGTGTTGCTGTTACAAAAATGTTTGGAAGATAGTCTTCTTCAATTGGTAATTCTAATGAAGCAGATTGTTCATCTGTGTCCAATTCATAGTGTGATAATACATCATCACGCTCTACGGTTACTAATAATTTTCCTTTGAAAGGTGTTTTAAATAGTAACTTCGCTTTGTCACCTACTTTATATTTAGGTTGCTCCGCCTCAATTGTCACTCTACCTTCTTTATCTACTTGGAAAGCATTGCTCGAAGTCATCCCCCAACCATATGCATAGTATCTTTTTGAGATATAAGTTCTTGCTTCAGGAAGACGTACTCTTACTTCATATTCTCCTGACGCTTCTGGCAAGAAATCAAAAGTTGTATTTTTACCATTTAAAGTAATTGTAGTACGCTCTAAAGGAATTTCTTTCTTACGAGAAACATAACGATACCTGCCATTATAAGTACTTTCCATCACAGATTGCCATTCATAACGAACCAACTCCACTTCTGCTTTTACACCACTTTTAACCTTTCTGTTTTTATCAACAGCTACTAAAGGTAATTTTGCCTGCTGTCTCGTTTTAATGTACCAATCTTGATCCTTTACACCTAAGAAATAATCCTGAGTGGCAATTTCTACACTGTTCAATCTCCTTACTGGTCTTCCTGATTCATCAAAAACGGTTGTATATAGTTTACCTTCCAAAATACCACTGTACTTATAAACCTTTCCTATTTTGAAAGTCTCTGATAAATTACCGCTTACATCTGTTTTGGCTTGTCTTAGATGATCTTCATAACGTAATGAAATATTTCCTTGAAGATTAAAATTATAATCAGACAGTTCTTTTACATAAAGTGTTTTTCTGCTTAATGAAAAGTCTACCTCATAACCTCTGTTTGACGCTGGAGTTCCAAACAAGTTCATGGCAGTAGCTTTGATTTCAAATTTACTGTCCACATCCACTTGCTTCTTATCAGTTTCAGTTGTGACTTTAATTCTATCTGGCATAAAGTCTTCTACACTGATTCTTTTTGAAGAAAGAATGATATCATTGGCAGTACTAACTTCAATAGTATAATAGCCTGTCACACCTCCGTCCATCAACTTCACTTCCGACTCATATGTACCTTCCTCATTCAGCGTTCCTCTTTCAGACTTTAATAAATTACCGTCTGGCAAGTAAACTTTGATTTTGATTGGTTGATTTGAAATTGGATTCCAATCTTTGTCTCTCGTGATCGTTTTATAGTAGATTGTTTCGCCAGGTCTGTAAAGGTTACGATCTCCATAAATGTAACTCATCAAACCAGTACTGTTCATACGCATACCGCCTACATCAAAACGCTCCGTAGCTACTCTTGTCTGATCATAGCTTAAGTAATTGAAATCACTTCCTTTTTCAGCATAGATCATTCTTACATTAAAGCCTTTAGTAGCACTTTTAATATCCTTGAATTCTGCTACACCTTTTGCATTCGTATTAACCGAAATTAATTCCTGGTTGTTTCTACTTACTAAAGTGATTTTTGTATTTTCTAATGGAGAAGCATCAGCAATTGAGTTAGCATAAACTAATACACTGTTCTTTCCTTGTTTTACCAAAAGACCGATATCAGAAATACTGATCAGTTTTCTAGCAGCTAAATATCTCTTCTTTGAACTACGTATCTCAACGACATAAACCCCGTTGAATCGGTTTTCATCTAAAAAGTCCAATGAGAAAGTCTGGAAATTACCACTCGTTGGTAAATCATTAACAGCTACATTTGTTTGAGAAAACACCTCATCACCTAATTTATAATATTGAGGGCCATAATAGTAATAATCACTTTCCTGATAGTTACTATTATCGTCAAAGAAAGCATAAAGATTATTCTTATAAATCTTATAGATATTGATGTCTACTTCAGGAACACTGATAATGTTTAAATCAATCTTCTTGCTACTCTTATTGGACATATAGATTGATTTCTTATCTGCAAAAGAAATGCTTGGTTCTACTTCACCAAAAACTACTTTCTTCTTATATCTTGTTCCTAATTTTGTTCTAAATACACCTTTTACTTCAGAAGAAATTGATACAGTGTAAGATTGCCCTGCTCTAAAATCACCTACTAATTGTACACCACTTTCTATGGTTTCCACTTCAAAAGCCACTCTTGGAGAGACTGAAATTTTAGATTTTAATTTCTCATTATAGACTCCTTGATTGGCTTTGATTTCGATGACATTCTGATCTGAAAGAATTTTTGCCACTACAGATGAAATCTCGAATTTCTCTTTCTTAGGAATAATCGACTTCAACTTTTGCTCTTTAGAAGCCACTTTGGCTCTCTTTAGCATAATTCCTTTTTGAATAATAATATTCACTGCTACCTCTTTTTGAGGAATCTCATCCTTAATCGCAATGACAACTTGATTTCTTGTTCCTTTAGAAATTAGTTCGCTTTTTAAAACCCTATCACCATCCTTAATAGTTATTTTATCGGCTATTTTATCACTATCTACAAAATAATTAAAATTTAGAGTCAAGTGAGGTTCAGCTTGATTATTCTTTCCCAAAGCCCAAGCAATACTAGCATACGTTGCCTTTAGGTAAGGAGTATGGAAAGTATAATTTAATTGACTTTTATCTAGTGTAATTCCTTCTTTAGCAAATTCACTTTCTGATAGCTTTAATGTATAATCAGTACTTGGACTAAAACCTTTCTCAGGAGAAAACATCACTGTGTTTTTAGATGTCCATTGAAATTTACCTTTTACTTCAGGTGAAATGGAAAAATATTCTTCGTTAAGCCATTGGTTTTTTTTTGACTCCCTTATTTCCTGATTTAATGTAACAGAAAGGTTCTGTTTCAGTGATATTTCACCGTCAAAATTGTTATAAATAACCTTAGCTTCTTTGTTTTCTGTAGTGGTACTACACCCAATCAGTAAGTTAAAAAATAAAAGCAGTAATAGACTTGCTTGCAGTTTTTGTTTCATTTCTTATAAGTGGTTTATGGAAAGTTGTTTTTGTGAACCTATTAAAGGTACAAAAAAAGTCATATCGGTGATATGACTTTAAAATATATTACATAAATCTTTTAATATTCCCATAACAGGGCTTCGTATTCCAGCAATTTATAAACCGCTTCTTGTGATTGGTAAAGCGATTTTTTATTATTTCCGTACATCATGATAATTGAATTATCCTGAGGATTTTCAAATTTGATCAATCGTCCATCATATAATTCCAATGCAAATGCATCTCCTAAATTTCTATTCTGGGCAGAGTTAGCAGCGTTATACCAAATAGCATCAGGATCTTCTACTAACTTTCCGTTCGTATCTCTCTTATGAAAAACCAATTCATTCAATTCTCTATAAGAAAAAGAGCCTAATTCAATATCAATACCTTTAGGATTTTCAGAAGCAGGAATAATCAAGTTGACAGCTATTAAATCGTTATACATTTTTGACCTTCTCTTATCAAAAACTCTATCCACCTTTAATTCAATAACCCAAAGTCTTTCTGGAGAATATTCATCACCAGGTTTCTGACCAATATCATTCTTGAAAGTCATTCCATCAACATCACCCCAAGCTTCATCGTCATCATCAATTGTCTCTCCTACTGTTTGAGGAATAATCAAACGAGATAAGAACTCTTCTTTAGATAATCTTGTTTCTAACGTATCACTTGTGTACGGCAGAATTCTATCATTTTTTACAGCATCAATTATGATTTTAGTTAATTCTTTATTTTTCGAAAAGAATCCATAATTGATCTTAGTCTGTAAATTCACTCTAAACCACAGCGATTTTTTCCACATTACTTCGTAATTCTGGATGTTCATCACAGAGTGCGGATTAGACAGCGTATCTGCCATTTGTGCCTTCGACTCTTGACTCACTATAAATAAAAAAGCTGTTAGTATATATATAACTATTTTCTTCTGCATACTGATAGATGGATTATTTCTTAATGTAACAGATATAATAAAAATATCATGCCACATTCATTACACGGTAAATTTAAAGAGGATTTACTGTTAATGAGTAAAATGATGTAAGGCCAGCATTAATATTAAAGGAATTTTAGGTTTTAATTGATCAATTTTCGGTTCCTTATTATTTATTACAATTATTCATAAAATCAAGTAGGGTAAATATGGAATAAGTCTACGTCTATCCCATATTTATCCCTCTCACAGAACCGTGCGTAC
>NZ_JABANE010000163.1 GCF_012844305.1 Flammeovirga aprica JL-4 | reverse complement strand
CTATGACCATTTTTCACTATATCGTTGCCTTCACAGTGAGGACAACGTATTTCTTTGTAATGTCTCATATACATATAACAAAGAATCAACCTAAATCATCCATTACCAAAGTATTGAATTCTGGAAATTCAAGAATCAGTTTTTGGTAATCCGTATAACTAATGCGGTATAACTCACAATCCTCTAAACATTCTATGGCTTCAAAACTAGGTTGCTGTGCGTAGAAACTGTACCAAGCAGTGATAAAGTGATTTTCTGTGTAGAACCAAGAACTTATCTGTTTTCCATCATGATAATAATAATTATGTAATACCCCTTTATCAATAAAATAAAGAAAACGTGCTGTGGTGTCTTCTTCCAAAATAGCTTCTCCTTTTTGTACTTTAATTTTTTGAAAAGCGCTATGAAGTGCCATAGTCAAATTAGTATTGACCTCTATTTTTTCAGTGATGGTGGTGAGTAAATTTTGCATAATTAAAAATAACAAAGTGAACTGCAATTTTATTAAATTTGGTAAACAACGTTTTAAAAATGAAAAAGACTATTTTAATAACCGGAAGTACAGATGGTATCGGAAAACTTGTGGCCCTTAAATTAGCAAAAGAAGGACATTCTGTATTTATCCATGGTAGAAACCCATTTAAAGTCAAAAGTGCGATTGAAGAAATCCAAAAACAAAGCCATAATGAAAATGTGGATGGTTTTGTAGGTGATTTGTCTGAAATCGATCAAGTAGAACAGTTATCGGCTGATATACTTCAAAAGTTACATCAGATTGATGTTTTGATCAACAATGCAGGAGTCTTTAAAAGCCCAGAACCTACCAATTCACAAGGCTTGGATCTACGTTTTATGGTCAACTACCTCGCTCCTTATCTTCTTACAGAAAAACTGCTTCCTATTATAAAAGGGGAAGATGCACGAATTATCAATCTCAGTTCAGCGGCACAATCTCCCGTCTCGTTATTGGCATTAGAAGGAAAAGAAAGTTTAACCGAAAATACGACTTATGCTCAAAGTAAATTGGCACTGACCATGTGGAGTTTTGACCTTTCCAAAAAAGTAAATGACATCACTGTAATTGCGGTCAATCCTGGTTCGCTTTTAAATACAAGAATGGTAAAAGAAGCGTATGGCAAGCATTGGTCGTCTGCTGATAAAGGTGGAAGTATTTTATATGAGTTAGCCACAACTGAAGAACATAAAAACCACAATGGAGAGTATTTTGACAATGATGCAGGACATTATGGTAGAGCTCATAGTGATGCTTATGATTCTTCAAAAATTGAAGCTCTTCTTAGTACTACAAAAACGCTTTTAAGTACTAAGCCAAAAATAAATGATAATTAATTCTTAATTATTTTTTGTGAGTACAACGCTTAAAAACGTATAAATAGTGGTTCTATTTAAAGTTTTTGAAAGGCAGTAATCGGAAAAAATAATATGAATTAGTGGCATATAATTTTGTCTTAGTACTTATCATCATAAATAACAATAAAAATTCACCTCTGAAAGGTGAAAGTTATCTCTATATTTCAAATTAAAATGCTTTGGTTTTTGGATTAAAATCTAAAAAGATTGAAAAAAATTTAGAAAAAAAAGTATTGCATTCGGTTGCGATACTTTTTTTGTTCCCTACGGCCTGAATAGTAGTCCTTTATTCCTATTTTTCATTTAACTTTAGTTACACAATATCAATATTTATACATTCGAAAATGAAAAAAAGTATACTAATTATTGCTTACTTATTACTTGCTAGTATTGGATTTGGACAATCTTTTACCGGGCAACAAGTAAAGCAAGGTTATGCCGTTTTCAGTGATGAAGTTTCTTTTATCTTTGATGAAGGCATCTACAATCAAAAGCCAACTAAAGTAGTGGTTACTGGTTCTTTTAGAGGGTGGGACACTAACATGGACAATGAAGAGTGGCAACTAAAAAAAATTGGAGGACAATGGATTCTAACATTCAACAATAAGGATTTTAAAGTCATTTCTCCACAAGCTGAATTCAAGTTTAGAATCAATGAAGGAGAATGGTTAAGTCCCACTGATGTATCTCCAAACACTAATGCCGGCAACTTAGTATTTATGCAAAATACTATTCTTCCTGGCCTTAAAGCAGAACTAAAAAATGAAAGACTTATATGGGCCAATGTTGTAGGAGAAAGACCTTTAGATCCAAAGGCTTACATTATCACTTCCGCAGCAGGTGACACTATCAAAGTTAAAGGTGTTTTACCAAATGAAGCAACATCAACATTGATCCTTCCTGAAACTCCTTTGGATAAAAAGAGAGTGTATTACTTACATATCCCTTCTCAAAAATTATCCGCTTTATGTTCTTATGATGGATGGTTTAGAGAAACTTTCTCTACTAAAGAACTGGGAGCCAACATCGATAATGGCAAAACTTCAGTACGCCTTTTTGCTCCAAGAGCTACGCTAGTAAAACTTTATTTATATAAAGATAAAGATGACACTAAAGCGTATGAAGTAATTGACATGAAAGAAGATGAAGATGGTGTTTGGGAAGCTTTCTTTGATAAAGATCTTCATGGCGTGTGGTATGATTTTACGATTCACGGACACCAAGATCCGGGTAACTTATTTTATGAAACAACAAAAGCACACGTTTCTGACCCTTATACTCGTGTAAGTGATGACACTTGGGGTAAATGTAGAATCTGGCACAGAACTACTCCTGCCACTCCTTTGGCAAGCGGTATTCCTGCCATGGAAGATGTGATTGCTTATGAAGTACACGTACAAGATTTCACAGATCGTTTGCCGGTAGATGAAAGTATCAAAGGACGTATTCCAGCGGTTACTAAAAGAGGTTTGAAGAACTCAAAAGGGCAAAAAATTGGTTTTGATTACCTATTAGATTTAGGTATCAATGTGGTTCACTTAATGCCAATTCAAGAGTACCTACACTACCCTACAGATGACTGGAAAGCTTCTTTTGAGAATGACGAGTATATGATTTCGCAAGGTGTAAGTGAAGAGAATTATCAGTGGGGTTACAGAACTTCACATGCCATGGCGGTGGAAACAAGATACCGTACTGTAGGCAAAGAACCTGGTGAAGAGCGTAATGAGTTCAGAGATCTTGTTCAAGCATTCCATGACGAAGGTGTGGCAGTAATCATTGATATTGTACCGAACCACACTGCGGAGAACATGGACGGCAACGCTTGGATTTTCAACTTCAATGGTATTGATAAACAGTATTATTATAGAACAAAAGACCTTGAGCATATTGGTGATTACGGTAACGAGGTGAAAACTGAAAACCGCCCAATGACACAGAGATGGTTGATCGACCAATGTCAATATTATATCAAAGAATTTGGTATTGACGGTTTCCGTATCGACTTAGCGGGTCAAGTGGATCAACAAACTTTGATTGCTTTAAAAGAGGCAATCGGTCAAGATAAAATTGTTTATGGTGAGCCTTGGATTGGTTCTAATGACCCTGAATTTGAAGCGAATCCTTCATGGGATTGGTACAAAGAGGATTCTCCAATCACGTTCTTCCAAGATGATTCAAGAAGCGCTTACAAAGGTCCTGTATTTAAATTGACAGATCCTTTGACTGACCGTGGATGGGCTGGCGGTAAAACGAGCGATCGTGATGCTGTAATGATGGGCTTAGAGAATTCAAATAAAGAAGATAAAACACCTAACTCAGGTATCACTTACTTGGATATTCACGATAACTTCACTTTATCAGATCAGTTTGGTGGTGAGAAGTTTGACGGCCGTACAAGTGTAGATCAAGATAACTACAAGATCGCTGTAACACTTTTATATACTTCATTGGGACCATTAGTAACCAATGGCGGTTCTGAAATTATGCGTTCAAAAGCTGATGCTCCTTTGAAAGAAGTAGTGAAAACTACGAACAAAGGATACAAAGTATACATGCACGGTTACAGAGACACGTACAATCACCGTACTGCCAATCAGTATGCTTGGGAGACAGTTGGTCAAACACCAACAGCTGGTAATACAAATGATTACAAAAACATGTTTGCATTCTGGAAAGGCATGAACGAGTTCAGACTTTCAGAATATGGTAAAGTGTTCAGAATTGCTGACAAAGCACCTGAAGGTTACTATCAGTTTATTACTCCTAAAGACGAACATCAATTGGGGTATATCGTAGATCAAAAAGTATTTGTTTTATTGAATACAGGTGATACTGAAGCTACATTCAAAAATGTTGAATTGCCAGCAGGTAATTGGAAATTAGTAGCGAACAATGATGCTGTAAATATTCAAAAAGGTGTGAAAGACCTCAAAAACCTAAAAAGGTTGAAAGGTGGATCTTCACAAGATATTACTATCCCTTCAGTTGGATTAAAAATTTGGGTAAAACAATAGATTGATTCTATTAAGTATTAAGTCAAAAATCTTAGTACGTTACACATATATAAAACCCCTCCTCTCTAATGCTTGAAAGGAGGGGTTTGTTTTTCACAAAAAAGAGTCATTCCCCGCTATACAAAAGGAATGACTCTTTATATTTTATCTCAAAGTGATTTTAGAATGAAAATTCTCCTTTGTCTATTGTGATATATTCTTCTATTGCTTCAGAATATAACGTCAATGAGAATGTCCCCTCAGCTAAATGCTTTTCAGCGTCATAACTTGAAATGATCAGAAAATCATTCGGTCTGCTTTTACCTTCAGGCAACAAACTTGTATAGACATTTCCATTGTAATGCAATGTTACAACACCACCTTGATAAATGTTATTATAAATTTCAATAGTTGTGATACCATTCTGCGGTTCCAATGTATTTGTAACTGGATTGGTAAAATAAGTTGAATTTAATTTTAGATTTCTTGGCTTATAAATATTCTCTGGAATAGTGGTCCCATCATCAAAAACCACTTCAGAATCAACCGTATCTAGTTGACTATGTGCTTGCATAGATAAAAATTCGAATTGAATTTCAAGCCCATCAATATCAGGATGCATTAATTCTTTTGTATTCGTAAAGCTAATCGAATCTCTAAAAGAAGTAGATGAGAACCCGAATGAATATTGAAAATCAAATTCCACCTCTTCTCCTTGAAGTTCAAATTTAACATAGTCTTCGACTTCTGATGGTTCATCAAGTGAAATACTTGATTCTGTTGAACATGAAAAAGCGAATAAAGTGAGTGCAATCAGTAATATCGATTGAAGTTTTATTGATTTAGTTATCATTTTTATTAAGTTAAGAGTACATTATAGCTAACGCAAAGCTATGATTTATACTTTGTTTTACATATTTCTTTTCATGAATAGATAGTTAATAATAATGTACATAGCACTATTTTAACGATATAACTTGCTCTTGATAAGTACTAAGTCAAAAATAAATCATAGTTAATTCTAATTTATTTTTTGTGAGTACAACGCTAAAAAACGTATTAATAGTGGTTCTATTAAAAGTTTTTTGAAGGAAGTAATCACAAAATAATAAATAGAATTAGTATGAGATAATTTTGAATTTGTACTTAATGCTTTACACCTTATTTCTTAATTCAGAAGGAGGAAAACCATAAGCGTCTTTAAACATCTTACTCATATACCCCACATTGGTAAAATTAAGATCCATTGAAATAGCTGTAATACTCTTATTGGTACGGTTAATTTGTCGGTAGGCTTCTTCTATTTTTTGTTGATTATAGAATTGTAAAATGGGTTTATCAAAAATAGATTTAAACACTCGGTTCAACTTAGAAATACTCATTCCATATTTAAAACTTAAGTCGGATAAATTAGGTTGTTGAGTGAAATCTGAGAGGTATTGTTCTTTCAACTGCATCATGATTTTCAAGTCGTCTTCATGAATATTTCTTTTGAAACCACTTGCTTCTTTCTCCATTTTTTCTCGTACCAACCCAATGATCTCTAAAGGTTTGGTAAAGAACTGAATCGGTCTTCTTCTTTTCTTATCCAAATTGAAAAATAAAGCTTTCACTAAATTTTCAATCTCTACATCTAATGGAAAATACTTGAACCATGAGGATTCATCATGAATCAGTTGGGTAATTTGACTGTTCTGCTTTCCCATAAACTTTTCATAGACCTCTAAAGAAAATACAATAGAAAGCCATTGACACTTCGCATCTACAGGGTATTCTACTTCAAAATTTTGTTTAGAATTATAGAAAAATACACCAAGGTTATTGAAGTCATGTTTTTGTTCATCGCCAAGAAAAGAGTCAGTAAAACCAATCTTTAGAGCAAATCACTTCGACTACTTTTAAATAAAACGGTTTTTTGAAAATGCAAAGTAGAAATAGAAATATACACTTCATCTAAAAAAGTAAATGAGTGTATATCGATATCCACCCAACTGTTTTCTACCCTTAGGTGTTCCCCATCCCATTCTCCTTTAAAGTCTTTAGCTACTTTTTCATAAGCAACTTCTTGAGCAAGTTCGCTCCCTTCAATAATATATTGATAATCCATACTTCCGTTTTTGGTCATTATCTAATATACTAGGTTTTTGCAGGGAAAAGCAATAAATAGAAAAAGGAAAGAACCTGAATTCCTTCCCTTCTCTAGAAAATCTTTTATAAGAAAGCTCTAAATCTTAATCCAAACACCGACGTAAAATCAGTATTCATATTCAAAGCTGGATTGGCTACTAATTGAACACTTGGTGTGAGTTCTGTATGATGTGTTAATTTGAATTTGTAGAAAATCTCGGAGACATATTGATCTCTCAGTTTCTGTCCAAAAGTACTTTCACTTGGTCGGTTCCAGTTTAATCCGACACCTAAAGTATTTGGTCCCATAATATTATGCATGAATATTTTTCAAGAAAGCAGATTTCATTCCGGGTGTATACCCAATTTCAAAGGTTTTTAACGTTTCGAATTTACTGAAGAAAGTATCAAAGCTTTTCCAAAACTCAGTGGCTCTTCCGTTGATGTCAATCATACTACCCACCAAATACACATTATCACTGACCCAAACATTCAACATCGCTCCCATAGATCCATCAGGAAACATACCTCCCATAGTACCTGATCCTGTAGCAAACAAAATGTTATTGAAGCTTGTCCAAGGACTTGCGGCAGCGTGAACATCGGCCCAATCCGTCACATCCACAAAACCCGTATAGAAAACTATCTTATTGTTATTAAAACTTTGTCGCCAATATAAATTGGTCATTCTCCATTTCTGATCATTGTAGACCGACTGCATAAAACCTAGAAACCCGACATCAATAGGCCCAAATTCTCTCAATGCATTATCAGTGTATTTATGTCTGTTTTCGAACTTAAAAACTAAACCACCTTCCGAAGTTCCTTTTTTATTACGTACCAAATTCCATTTACCGTACACTCTAAAAACTCCACTTGCTCCCACATTATTATTGACTGCAGCTGTAGCACCCATCACTTGAGAGTTGTAATCCATATTGACCATAAAACCTGATTTCTCATAGAATCTATTTTTAGCATTATCCGTACTATCCAACACATTCCAAAGGCTTGTCTTTTCCGTCTCTTTCTGATCGCTTTTTAATTGATTTTCAACAGATGCAGGACTTGTTATATTTTTTTCATTCTGACTATAACTTGAAGAGATATTGAAGAGTATCAGCATCAATAAGAAATATAGTCTTCTAGGGCTCTCCTTTATTGCAAAAGGAGATTTTTTTTTAGTTAGGTTATTCATTTTTAATAGTATTTTGATCGATTATTTCGAGAAGTTTTAGCTTCTATTTTTCTTGATAATGATCGTGATTGTGGTTATGTTCATTTGCATGAAGTGAACAGTCATCTACAGAAATACTATTGATGGCATGCTTTTTCAACCAGTATTCTTTACTCAATGGTACGTGCTTTGAGTCATTCGTTTTCTCATAGCGGATCGGCTGACCTGCCCACACTTTTTTGAATTCTGAATTTTCCACAACACATTGTCCATTGACAATCACATAAGGAATTCCAGTAGAAGGTGTTCCTTGTTGCTTTAGTTTATCATTGGCCTGATCAGCAACTGTTTCAGGATCGAAAATCGTAATGTCCGCTACCATTCCTTCCTGCATTCTTCCTCTCTTTTGAATAGCTTCCAAACCTGCATCACCAAGGTGTTTTGCTGGCCAATACGACATTTGAGCAAGGCTGAACATCAAAGGCACACCGTTTTCTCTCGCTAATCTTAATACCTTCGCTCTTGTTCCTGCTGTTCTTGGATGACCTTTGTATTCTTCAAAAGGAACGTCCCAAGAATCTACACCCAAACCTGAATAAATGGCATCTGAAGCGACCGTCATATGAGGCATTTTTAACCAATCCGTCATCCATAACTTTCTATTTTGATTATAGATAACCACTAAACGGCTCGGATCTTTTTCTTCAGTCGATAAAAACTCTTCCTCAGTTAAGAATTTATCATCAACTGGATCATAAATATCTCTTTCATATACTCCACCCAAAACATTTTTAAACATTTCAGGCTGTAGGAAAGAAGAAGAAATTGAAGTAGAAGCCGCTGTATAAGGATAATATTCTGACCAAACATTATGACCTTGTGATCTCGCTCTTTGAAGCTTATCTTCATTTTCCATCCATCCAAAATCATTGTTATGCTGTAATAAAAGAGGAGTATTTAAGACCAAAGCATTTGCTAAAATCTCATCAAAACCAATAGGAGCTGAAGGATTTTTAGGACTACCGTGAAAACGGACATGGGCAGTTGACACACGACCATAATTTGCCGCCACTTCCTGCAGTTTATACATTTCTAAAGTAGTCACACCACCTACCATATATCCTACAGTAGAATTAAAACCAATAGCACCTTGTTGCATTGCCTCATCAGCAAGCCTCAATATTTCATTGAGTTGCTTCAGATTACTTTCGGTGTCCTGCCAACCACAATCACCATCAGCACAAGCGTCAGCCCTTAGTTTTCCCAATAAAACAGGAGCATCGGCCCACTCAGGCAACTCGACTTCCGGATCAAGCACTTGAATACGAATTCCTTCATGACTAATACCTGTACCATAATTCAGAGGCCAAGCATTTTCTTTGGCTTTATACCAATTATCAATATTGATGGCTCCAATCTCAAGGTCCATCCCGGTAGTCACACCATCTCTTGCCGCCATTTTTAATGAAAGTCCATCCAAAGCATGAAAGTGTGTATCAATAAATCCAGGGGCTACTACCAAACCCTTGGCATCAATTGTTTTTTCTCCCGTAATTTCTTTAGGAGTAATAATAGCAATATTCCCATCTTTAACACCCACATTTAATACTCTATCTAACATCGTTTCCGGGTCCATCACTCGTCCATTTAATATGACCAAATCATAATCTTGGGCATTCATGAATAACGCAGGGAATAGAAAGAAACTGATGACTAATTTTAATAATTTTGATTTCATAGCAATGTAATTATTTGATTGATTATCGTTTGATTACATTACAAAGGTCATGGTTTATGGCTCCAATCATTTAGAGAAAAAAAGCAGGTTGTTATAGATTTTCGTCAAACAGATAAAATATCCTATTTCTGAAAAAATCCCCATTTTAGGTGATATTTTAGAAGGAGAAAAATAATTAGTTTTGAATGATTTAAATTAAAAATAGAAATTAAAGTTAGAAAGCTCCAAGTGACATCGCTTGGAGTTTTTTCATTATTCCATTCCAGCATTAATGTTACTCAAGCTCATTTAAAGATCACTTTTTTATCAAAGTATCATTACATTTGAATAAATAAAAAGAAATCAAAATGTCTAATTTCACTCAAATCTCTAAGTTTTTCGAAACGGAATACCCCTTAAACAAAGAAGGTCTAAAAGAGCTCTTCAACTCATTTCAAGTAGAGACCTATAAAAAAGGAGATTTGATACTACAAATTGGCAGTTTTGAAAATCACTTAAGATTTCTCAACAATGGAAGTGTACGTGAGTATTATATCAGCCCCGAAAAAGAAACCAATACTTTGTTCTACACTACCCCTCAATTTATCACTGATTTCTCCGCTTTCAACAACGATACTTCAACTAGAAAAAACCAAGAAGCACTTACTAAAATTGAGTTATTAACCATAGAAAAAAGTACCTTCAGAAACTTGCTCCAAAAGTATGAATGTGGTAAATCGTTCATTGACCTTACCTTTCAGAAAATTCTTCAGAATAAAGAGCAGTTTGAGTACAACCGTATCACAAAAACGCCAGAGGAACTCTATAAAGAATTAATGATTTACAAACCGCATTGGCTTCAAGCCATTCCTCAGTACCATATTGCCTCTTATTTAGGAGTTACACCTGAGACATTGAGTAGAATTCGTAAGCGCATCTGATTTCTTGATTTGAATCAATGGATTTGGCTTCTGTGAAATCGACATTTGTATTGTACAAAAATCAATACAATTATGAAGTTATATCCTATCAGAAAGTTACAATTAGACGGTGATATACCGATGAACTGTTATGTGCTTGACAGAAATGGAAAGTGCTTTATTATTGACCCTGGTTATCAAAAAGAAGTTATTCAAAAATATGTAGAAGAAGAAGGTCTTGAAGTGATTGGGATCTTACTGAGTCATGCTCATATTGACCACATTGAAGCTTTAGACTGCTTTGATGTGCCTGTTTATCTCCATGAATTAGAATATCAAATATTAATGGATGATAGCCTGAATGGATTCGGATATTTTGGTAAAGAAAAAGCTTACAATATCCACTCCCTTGATATTCGAACGATCACTGAAAATACCAAGTTATATATAGATGATTATGAAATTTCCGTATTCCTCACTCCAGGGCATACTGTGGGTGGTGTTTGCTATAAAATCGGTCATGATCTATATGTGGGAGATACACTATTTGAAGGTAATGTCGGCCGTTGGGACAGACCTACAGCAAATCTTGCTCAGCTCAAACAATCAGTTATCCGATTAATTGATGAACAGCCTGATCATATGGTCATTCATCCAGGTCATGGACGTAGCAGTACGATTGGTACCGAGAAACAAATTAACCCATTCTACCATGAATGGAAACGTGAACTTATTCATTCATTATAAATACCTATACTCATGAAAATTCATCATATCAGAAATGCCTCAATGGTTATTGAAACCAATGACAAAGTAATTTTAGTAGACCCAATGCTAGGCAAGAAAAGCACAATGCCTCCATTTTCATTCATTCGCTTTAAAGCTCGAAAAAACCCATTAGTTGATCTTCCTAATAACATCCAACCTGTATTAGATAAAGTTACTCATTGTCTGGTCACACACCTTCACCCTGATCATTTAGATAAGAACGGCGAAGAGTTTTTAAGAAAGAATAATATTCCTGTGATATGCAGTGTAAAAGATGAGGATGAGTTGAGAAAAAGAGGTTTGAACGTTACTCAAACAGTAGATTATTGGAAAAGAAGAGACTTCTTAGGAGGAAAAATAGAAGGTATTCCTGCTCAACATGGTTACGGTTTTGTGGCTAAACCTGCCGGAAATGTAATGGGTTATTATATCGAACTACCTGATCAACCCTCTGTTTACTTGAGTTCTGATACAATTTATACAGATGCTGTTGATAAAGTATTGAAAGAACACAAGCCTGAAATTAGTGTTGTAGCAGCTGGTTCTGCTCAATTTGATATATTCAAACCGTTATTGATGACTGTTGAAGATGTGATCAAATTTACGAAAAATGCTCCTGGTAAAGTGATTGCTAATCATATGGAAGCGGTGAACCATTGCCCAACAACTAAAGTTGGCCTTAGACAAAAATATACTGATCTAGGATTAATGGAGAAAAGCTTTGTTCCTGAAGACGGAGAAGTGATTACGATTTAATCCCCATTTTTATAAGAAAAGTCAGGTTAGTCAACACAAAATGTTCACTAACCTGACTTTTTTGTTTATAAACCTCACAAATGTGAATAACTTTTTATTTTCAACACCTCAAAAAGGTGGAATTTACAAAAGTTATCAACAATATCTATTTTAACTTATATTATTTTGAAGTCAAATCTTGCGAGAAAGATATTTTAGGTGTTTTAATCAATGAAGATTGTATTTCTAAAGTGATAACATCAGGGTAATCATCTAAATTCAACTTCTTCTTATTCGCTATCTCTATTACCTCCGAATTAGAAGTTGTCAAAATCCATTTATAATCATCACCTAAGGCTAAAAAGATACCTGGTACACTATACTCATTTAATTTTCCTACAGAAGGTGATTTTTGTGGCTGATCCACATCACAGTAAAACCATTCTAATGTTATTTCACAGCCCCAAGTTTCTGTATGAGTCTTTGATCCATTTTTTTCTGCTAAAATACTATATGGAAAATTTTCAGGTCTTGGACTCGTTTTATCAAAACTACAATTACCGAAACCATCATCTATATAAATGTTATGATTGACTGTGTAATTAAATGTATAATTGCCTGCCTTTTTCCAAAAAGTATTTTGATTAATGTCAAGACTATAACTACCTGCGTAACAGTCGTTATCATTAAAATCTTTAGAGCAATTTTCGGTTTTTACTTTAATATAATGATAGCCCGCAAGTAACTTTGTCTGAGCAAGAGTAAAATTGCAAACTATAAAAAAAAGTATATTGAAAGTCAAAAAATATTTCATCGCTTTAAAGTTTAAATTGTTAGTTATCAGATACAAAGCTAATAATTTTTAGAATAATATTGTTTTTGTTGCTAATTCTTTCGTTTGAGAAGTGGAATATTTTTAATACACAAAAAAGGTTAGTCAACATCTTGTGTTAACTAACCTTCTGTATTTAATGAATGTGGCGCCGACTTACTCTC
>NZ_JABANE010000162.1 GCF_012844305.1 Flammeovirga aprica JL-4 | reverse complement strand
TTGACAAGCTTTTTATCTCCTTTGGCTCTACCTTGACTGCCAGCGTCATACCCACCTACAGCAAACTCATCGACCTCAACATACCCCTTCAAAGGATGCTGTAAACTACTTTGCATAGCATATTGCACTTTACGTCTGAAATTTAAACAGCTTTGATAACTCAAGGACAGTTTCTCACTTAAAGTTAAAGTGGACATGCCTTTCTTATCACAACTAACTTTAAATATGAATTCAAAAGCAGTTAGAATTGAAAATTTCAGCTTATGAAATAGGGTATGAGCCGTAACAGACTCATCATATTTACACTTTTGACAACGTCTGGAATGTAACTTTTTACCTTTCATATATTTTGTATGTTCACATTTCCTACATTTGTAATGATCACTCCACTTTAGTGTCGATAAATATTCAAGACAATCTTCTTCTTTTTGAAATGTTGAATAAAATGTTCTATCGTCAAAACCTTCAAAATTGATCATAATACATCTGGTTGTTTGGTTACTTTTACACTAATGTAAATCAGTTAACCGTAACAGAAGTACGTTTTACTATTTAGGGCGATCTAAGTTTAGATACCTATTAATTTTAATATTTACACATCATATCACTTTTGCACAAGAAGAACATTTTGTGAAAGGGAGGGTATTTGATGAAGAAGGGCTTCCTATGCCTGGTGTAAATATTCTAGTAGAAGGCAAAAAACTGGAAGGAACCTACACCAACTTTACGGGTGAATATAAAATAAAGGTTGCTCCAAATGCCACTTTGATCTATTCCTTCATTGGCTATCAACCCATAAAAATTGAAGTTCAGAACCAAGAAATAATAGACGTAACACTTGAGTTGGATCAAGATGTTTTGGCTGAGGTTGTTGTAGTGGGGTATGGAACTCAAACGAGAAAAGACATTACAGGTTCTGTAGCAGATGTAAGTGGTTATGAATTAGAACGTGTTACAGTTGATGACGCTGCTAACAGTTTGACAGGTAGATTAAGCGGTGTTCGTGTAGTACAAAATTCAAGTGAACCAGGTGCTTATGATACAGATATTGATATTAGAGGTTTTGGAGAGCCATTGTATATTATTGATGGTATTCAATCTGATAAAGCAACTTTTAGTAGGCTTACCCCTGCAGATATTGAAACAGTAAGTGTGTTAAAAGATGGATCGGCTTCGGTTTATGGTGTACAGGCCGCCAACGGTGTGGTCTTGGTGACAACGCATCAAGGTGAAGTAGGAGATATGAAAATTCGTTATAGTGGTAGATATGTTTGGTCATGGATATCGTCATTTCCTGAAACTGTGAGTGCTTATGATTACGCACTGATGTGGACAGAGAAAGAAGCGAACCAGAAATTTTCTAATACAGAAGTTAATTTCCAGAATATTAATTTTACTTACACACCTGAAATGTTGGAAAGGTTGAGAATAGGGGAAGAGACAAATAATGGACAAACTTATGATCACTTTTCTAACGTAGTCAATCCTGTAGTAACACAACAGCAACATAATATAACTCTTCAAGGAGGAGGTAGTAATTTTCGTTACTACAATGCGATTGGTTATAATAGAAATAACGGTATTTGGTCTAGTGGAGATTTGTATACTAACAAATATAATTTCCGTTCAAATATGACAGCCAATTTTAGTAAAAACTTATCCTTCAAAACCAATCTTTCCTATATTTATAATGATGATAACAGACCTATTTCCACTACTCAAAATATTTTAAAAACTATTTGGAGAACGCCCGTTACAGATCCATTTTATGTGAATAATAATCCAGATTCTTTGTATCAATCCACTTTGAATGATTTTAATAGTCCAGTAGCTATTACAAATTCAGATATTTCAGGACACAACCGTTTGGAGGACCATAGAATTAACGCAAACTTTTCATTAAATTATCAGATACCTGGTGTAAAAGGTTTATCACTTTCTGCTCTTTATTCCCGAAATATGAGAACGGCTCTAAGGGAAATATACCAAAAACCTTTCTATCAATATAGAGGTAATCCAGAATCCAACACATTTGAACCAATACTCCACAATTTTCCTTCTACCTTAACACATGATAATATTAGAGAAACTAGAAACCAGTATCAGTTTAAGGTCAATTACAATGGGAAATTTGGTAAGCATAATATAGGAACTATGTTTGTAACAGATATGATGCAATCTATCAATGAATTGACTTCATCACGATCAAATTTACTGATAGATATGCCACACTTTGGTGCATCAGATTCAAAAACATACAGAGTAACTTCAACTATTCCAGATGAGTTTAGAAGACTAGGGTTTATTGGTAGGTTTAACTATAATTATGCTGGAAAATACTTACTAGAAGTTAGCGGTAGACTAGACGGATCTACCAAATTTGCTCCTTCTTCAAGATGGGGGTTATTTCCTTCTGTATCAGCAGGATGGGTGATTTCTAAAGAAAGATTTATGAGAAGTCTAGCTCCTACCTTAACGTTTTTAAAAGTACGTGGATCTTTTGCTCAGTTGGGTAGTGATGGTGGAGTACAGAATTTTGAATACTTATCTGGGTATACATTCCCTGTAAATGGAGCCTATTTTGGAGATGGGTATTATCCTGCGTTGGATATTTCAGTTGTAGCCAACCCCAATTTGACATGGTATGAATCCAAACTCTACAATGTTGGTATAGAAGCACAACTTTGGAAAGGGAAGGTAATTTTTGGAGTAGATGTATTTAGAAGGGATAGAGAAAACCTAGTGAGTTCAAATGCAGCGATTGAATTGCCAGGAAGTCATGGTAGGCCATTACCTCAGATTAATGTAAATTCAGATCGAAATCAAGGCTTTGATATAGAACTAGGTTATAAAGGAAAAACTAATAAGTTTAATTATCGTTTTAAAGGCATTTTTTCATACACAAGAAGAAAGTTGCTTAACAATTTACAGGCTCCGTTTGGGAATGCTTACGAGGAGTGGAGAACAGGAAAATCAAACCGTTATAATGACTTAGCCTGGGGGTATAGAACTGATGGACAATATACATCTCTTGAAGACATAGGAAATTCACCTACAATCGATAACAATGGTAACAAGACGGTGATTCCTGGTGATATTAAATATTTGGATTTGAATGGAGATGGAATTGTAGATCAAAGAGATGTAACAGTGATAGGAGTGAATTCAGGAAAACCTTTGTATACAGCTGGTCTGAATATCTCTCTTATTTATAAAAACTTTGATTTGACAATGTTGTGGCAGGGAGGATTCAAACAAAATACTCGATATTCTGAAATGTTGCAAAAGCCGTTTATGTGGGGAACTGCACCTCCATTAGCACACTTTAAAGATAGAACAAGATTGGCAGACCCTTACGATCAAAATAGCGAGTGGATTATGGGAACTTTTCCAGCTATGGGTGATAGGAAAAATTATTTGGAAAGTGACTTCTGGTATTTTGATGTTTCTTATGTAAGATTAAAAAATATAGAACTTGGTTATACATTACCTCAGACAGTATCAAAAAGGTTGTTTTTGAGTAGTTTAAGGGTTTATATCAATACTTATAACCTACTTACTTTCACCAATCTTTATGATTTTGTAGATCCAGAATCACCTGGAAGTAGAAACTTTGGATATAATTATCCATTGACAAAAAATATAAATGCAGGTATAGATATCCAATTTTAAAACACTAACTAACAAGAAATGAAAAAGTTATTATATACTTATTTTGTTATTGTCTTTACAAGTTGTAGTTTTTTAGATATTGATTCTCCTAACGTTTTAACTGAAGATGATTTATTTGAAGATGAAAATATAACAACAGCTTACTTTTCAAGACTTTACCAAGAGCTACTCATTGAAGATTTTAACTTTGTTCAAGGGAAATTCAATACTTTTCCTGGTTCAGGATCAAATTATATTGGGTCTTGGGTGAACGAAGAATTACCAAGTGGAACTTATACTGGAATAGGAGGTGGTTCCTTTGAAAAATGTTATGAAGTGGCTTATAAGGCCATTGCCAACTGTAATCAGCTAATAGAAGATTTAGAAAAATCGAGATTTAAGTTCACAGCTCAACAATACAATCAATATTTAGCAGAAGCCTATTTTTTAAGAAGCTATAATTATTTTGAGTTAGCCAAAATGTTTGGTGGTGTTCCTTTAGTATTGAAACTAAAACCTTATGAGATTGGTGATGAATTATCCAAGTTTCACAAGGCACGTAATTCAGAAGAGGAAGTTTTCGACCAAATAAGACAAGATCTTGATTTTGCTATTCAATATTTGCCTGAAACTTCACAATATGGAAGGTCAAACCGATACGTAGCGGCTGCTTTAAAGTCGAGAGCCATGTTATATGCAGCATGTATTGCAAAGTATGGAACACCTAACCGTTTGGTTACCCCTGATTATCCTAATGGGTTATTGGGAATTCCAGCTGATAGAGCAAAAGAGTTGTTCAAATATGTGATTGATGCCAATGAACTCATTATTCAGTCAGGTAATTATTATCTGTTTGAACAGTTGAGAGATAAAGAAGAAAATTTTCAGACATTATTTTTACAAACACAAAATAACAGAGAAGTCCTGTTTGCTCGAGGTTTTGATCCAGCGGTTCGAAATTCACATAGTCATGATGCCATTGTTATGCCTCGAAGTATTGGTTTTACCTATGGTAATAAGAAATCACCGAGTACCAATATTATGGAAAAGTTTGAATATGTTGATGGTCGTTCTGGTGAGATGGTATGGAAAAACGGAAAAGAGTATGTGGTTTTTGATGATTTGCAAACTTTATTCAAAGATAAAGATCCACGCTTCTTTGCTTCTTTTATTACACCTTTTTCAGAATTTAGAGATTTGAAAATCACAATGTGCAATGGAGTACATCTTGATGGAGCATTCAAAACTGCACCAATAGGTTATAATTATTATTATGATTTGGAAAAGCAAGAGTTTGTATCTTACGTTACCGATTATCCTGCTACTGGAAATTCAGGACAGACTCAAGGCAGTGTGGGAAATGGATTCTGTAAAAAGTACACTGACATAGATAACCCTATCCAATCAATTGGCGCATTATGGTCTAGTAAAACACATTGGATTGATATTAGATATGCTGAAATTTTACTGAATCATGCTGAAGCTCACTTTGAAATGGGAAACTATGAAAGTGCGCATATCAATCTGAATATGATTCGCGAAAGAGCAGGTATAGTACCGCTAGAGTTTGGTGATGTTACACTTGAAAAGATCAGAAATGAACGTATTGTAGAGTTTGTATATGAAAATAAATCTTTCTGGGACTACCGTAGATGGAGAACAATGACCACTGAATTTAATAATGAAAGTGCATCAAGATATAGAATTTATTATAGCATTGATTTGGGAGGCTATATCATAAGGGATGATCAAAACAATGGAGCAAAAAAACAGTACGATGAACGGTTTTATTACAATCGTATTCCATTGGAGGAAATGGCTAAAGATCCTTTGTTGATTCAGAACCCAGGATATTAAAAATAGGTATTACTTTTTAGATGTGAAATAGGATGAAGAATATACATAAAAAATATTATTTGCTCTACCTCTTAGGGGCATTGTTCTTTAGTTGTGAAATGGATAACTATCCCTTCCCTGATACAAAAATTAAAGGAAAAGTAATAGATGCAGTCACTGGTGAACCCATTCAAATTCAGCAGACTGGAGGGATAAATGTAAGGCCATTATTGAGGTTATATCAAATATCAGATCAATATAACTCTACACCAATGGTCGTTAATATACAACAAGATGGTACTGTGGAAGATCACTTTATGTTTGCAGGAAAATATAAAGCGGTGATTTATGGGGGGGCTTTCTATGAAGGAGATACTGTGATTATAGACACAGATGCAGCTACAGATGAAAACGATGCTTTTTTTACTTTGGAAGCCACTCCTTTCATAAGAGTTGATTTTCGCATAGAGGGAACAAAACTTATTTTTAGTGCAGATAAAGGAGATGATCGATACAAGGAGGATATATCAATGTTCAGAATGCTTTATAATATCCACCCGGTAGTGGCAATCAACAGTGCTCAGAATCAATTCAGAGGAGCATGGTCAAAGAATGTGAACTTTGCAAATAATGAAGATAAACCTGAAACAATATATGAGTTTGGTTCAGAGATCGAATATCAATTGACAACAGACGATATTCCGGAATCAGGGACTTATTATTTTCGGATCTCTGCAAGAAAGCTAAATGGGGTATCTCATAATTATAGTAAAATAATAAAATTAGAAATCACTGAAGAGTTATATAGTCAATTGCCAGAGGAGTTCTAATACAAAAAAGAGGTAAGGGTTCTTCTTTGATCGAAAATTGATTTGTGATACACAAACAGTATAAACCTAATTTCAAAAAGACTACTTGAATTTTAAGAATGACTGAATAATGATCCATTGAATTTTCAGTGTAGGGAATTTTTTGTCATAAATAAATTAATCACTCACAAAATAATATGATTTTATGTTTAAGAGAATATTGATACTTGCTGTTATTCAGTTTGTTATGAATAGTGTTTATGCACAAACTAAATATGAATGGGAGAACCCTGATATTAATCAAGTTAATGTTGAACAGGCTAGAACAGATTTTTATCATGATGGTAATACTATTAACGTTAGTGAAAAATCAGAAAACACTTTATCCTTAAACGGTACATGGAAATTTAGTTGGTCTGAAACACCTGAAAGACGTCCAAAAAATTTCTATAAAAATGATTATAAAGTATATGGTTGGAAGAATATTGAAGTACCTTCAAGTTGGCAGCTAGAAGGCTATGGGTATCCTGTTTATACAAATATCAGCTATCCATTTCCAAAGAAAGCACCATTTATTGATCATCAATTTAATGCTGTTGGTAGTTACAAACGTACCTTTGAAGTGTCTGATGAGTGGTTGGGGAAAGAAGTATTTATTTATTTTGGAGGTGTTACTTCAGCCTATTATTTATGGATAAATGGTGAAAAAGTAGGTTATAGTGAGGGTTCCAAAACAGCGAAAGAATTTAATATAACGAAATATATAAAATCAGGTGAAAATCAAATAGCAGTTGAAGTTTATAGGTATTGTGATGGTTCATATCTAGAAGATCAAGATTTCTGGAGATTAAGTGGCATAGAAAGGGATGTTTATGTTTACGCCTTACCAAAAGTACATTTAAGCAACGTAGAAATTGATGGTCAATTAGAAAAAGTGAAGTATAAAGAAGGATTATTGTCTTATAAAGTAACAGTAGCCAATAAATCAGGTACATTAAAAAAGAAACACACTCTTTCAATAAAACTATCAGATGGTAAAAAAGAGGTTTATCATAAAAGCTATAAGTTAAATGTAGAAGGTAACAAAAAACAAATCGTAAAGATCAAGGATTTTCCCATTAAGAATGTAAAAACATGGTCTGCTGAAACACCAAACTTGTATAAAGCTGAAGTACAGTTACAAAATGCAAATGGAGAAGTGATCGATAAAACATCTTTTAAAGTTGGGTTCACCACCTCTGAAATTAAGAATGGTCAATTATTAGTGAATGGTAAACCTGTTTTATTAAAAGGAGTCAACAGGCATGAACACGACCCCGTAAGAGGACATGTAGTGACAAAGGAAAGCATGTTGGCAGATATCAAACTCTTCAAAGAGTTCAATATTAACGCTGTAAGAACGTCTCACTATCCAAATGATCCTTATTGGTATCAACTCTGTGATGAATATGGTATTTATGTGATAAGTGAAGCCAATATTGAATCACATGGATACGGTTATAATAAAAAACACACATTGGGGGCTAATCCTTTGTTTGAAAAAGCACATATGGAGCGTGTCCAAAATATGGTGAGACAATATTTTAACCATCCTTCTATCATAATCTGGTCTATGGGGAATGAGGCCGGAAATGGTAATAACTTTGTCAAAACCTACAATTGGATTCATGAGTACGATGGTAATAGACCTGTTCATTATGAAAGAGCAGCACGCCCAGGTGATACCGAAAACTATGAAGGGAGGATTACAGATATTGTAAGTTGGATGTACCATAGGCAGG
The DNA here is from genome assembly GCF_012844305.1 of Flammeovirga aprica JL-4. Classification (GTDB taxonomy): domain Bacteria; phylum Bacteroidota; class Bacteroidia; order Cytophagales; family Flammeovirgaceae; genus Flammeovirga; species Flammeovirga aprica. Next base: position 5,343 of record NZ_JABANE010000162.1, on the reverse strand, counting down.
GTGGTGTAATGCACCAACACTTCAAGCGTGATGACAAAAAACCTTTAGAAGAACAAAGACCATTTATCTGGTGTGAATATGCTCATGCCATGGGCAATAGTACGGGGCATTTTGATAGTTATTGGGAGTGGGTGAGAACACACCCAAGAGTACAAGGTGGATTTATTTGGGACTGGATGGATCAGGGATTGGAAAAAAGGACAAAAAACGGTGAAAAATATTATGCTTATGGTGGTGATTTTGAACCTAATGGTATTCATACTGATAATAACTTTTGTGCCAATGGCCTATTAGGTTCTGATGGTGTACCACATCCAGGTTTATATGAAGTGAAAAAAGTATATCAAGATATTCTTTTTAGTAAAGTTGATAGTAAAACGATTGAGGTTTATAATGAGCATTTCTTTACCAGTACAAAAGATTTCAATTTCAAAGCTATTTTATTGGAAGATGGAAAAGAAGTGGCTTCAAAAGTATTGAATATTGCACCCATTGCCCCTCAGCAGAGGGGAAAAATAAAAGTGGACTTTGATTATAAGTTAGCTTCTTCAAGAGAATATTTCATTAATATTTATGCTTTGACAAAAGGCTCTCCCTTGTTATCAGAAGGGCATATAATTGCATCAGAGCAATTTATTTTACAGGAACGAACACCTTCAAAATCTGTAAACTCTCCGTCAAATAAAGTCAGTGTGAGTGAATCCAAAGACAAGCAAATTGTATCTGTGAAGGTAGGTGAGGTGACATATACTTTTAAAAAATCAGGATTTGGCTTGGAAGGTATTTATAGAGGTAAAGAAAACCTTTTAAAAGAACCTGTAAAAATGACTTTTTGGAGAGCTCCTACAGATAACGATTTTGGAGCATGGAATGGTGGTGGGAAAATCGCGAAAGAGTATGATTATTTTAGTTTGAGAACTGTAGCTGATAATTATAAATTCGACAATTTTTCACAACAAAAAGATAATAACGGTAATGTCATTCTAACTTATGAATATGATTATCCAACATTAAAGGCAAAGAATAAAATTATTTATAAAATTCTCAAAGATGGAGGAATTAATATTGATTGTGAACTTACAGTAAATGATAAAAAAGCTTTAGAATATATGCCAAGATATGGTTTGATACTTGCCATAGATGAGAAGTTTCAGAATGTAAAATATTATGGCAGAGGACCCTATGAAAATTATATTGATCGTAACACAGCATCTTTTGTTGGTTTATATGAAGCGAAAGTAAGCGATTTCTTCGTGCCATATATCAGACCACAAGAAAATGGTAATCGAACAGATACTCGCTCGGCATTATTTGCAGATAGTAATGGAAATGGTATTCAAATCGCGACCGACAAGACGTTCTCTTTTTCAGCACATCATAATCCAATGTCAGATTTTGACCCAGGAAATCAAAAAGGACAAAGGCATACTATTGATATAAAACCTAAAGAGGCCACCTACCTTCATATAGATTATATGCAAATAGGTGTAGGGGGAGATTGTAGTTGGTCTATGGAAGCTTTGCCTCTTAAAAAACATAGAATGAATTTATCAGCATGTAAACTAAATGTGACACTTAATTTTTTAAAACAGGATATTTAAGACTATGAGAAAGTATTTTTTAATCTTAGTGCTCTCAGTGTTATCACTTCCAAATGTGATGGCACAGAAACAGAAAAAGCCTAATATACTCTTTATCTTATTGGATGATCTAGGTTATGCAGATGTAGGCTTTAATGGTCAAACAAAAATTTTAACTCCTAATCTGGATCAATTGGCAAGTGAAGGAATGAACTTCACACAACATTATGCAGGCGCACCCGTTTGTGGGCCTTCAAGAGCTGTATTAATGACAGGGAAACACCTCGGACATTGTTCAGTGAGAGCTAATCCCAAATGGACAAAATCAGGCAAACCTTTGGACTTAGATCAACAAGATGTTACAGTAGCGAAAGAGTTAAAAAGAGCAGGTTATACAACTGCTTGTATTGGGAAATGGGGCTTAGGAGAAAACCTCACAACAGGTATTCCCAATCAGCAAGGTTTCGATTACTTTTATGGATTTAATTCTCATAAAAACGCTCATCGTTATTATCCTGAAAAGGTGTGGAGAAATGATGTTCATGAAAGAATAGAAGGTAATATAACAAAGCAAAAGAAAGGCAAATATATCACGGATCTCTTTACTGCTGAAGCCAAAGAATTTATTAAAAAGAATAAGGAAAAGCCCTTTTATCTTCATCTAGCCTATACTACACCTCACTTTGAGTTGACTATTCCTGAAGAAAGAAAGGCCTATTATAAAGAGCAAAATTGGCCATTAAGAGAAATGAAAAAGGGGCATTATTATCATGACCGAAATGGACATGTGACTTATGCTTCAATGGTCACTGATGTTGATAGACAAATTGGTGAAGTATTGGCTTTGTTGAAAGATCTCAATATTGATAAAAATACATTAGTCATTTTTGCATCAGACAATGGTCACGAATATGATAATGGAAAAGAATTTTTTGATTCTAATGGAGTTTATAAAGGGAAGAAAAGAGACCTTTATGAAGGAGGAATTCATGTGCCTTTTGTAGCAAAGTGGGAAGGCAAAATTAAAGCAGGTACAACATGCAATGAGATGTTTACATTTTGGGATTTTTTACCCACAGCTTGTGAGATTGCAGGAATACAACCTACAGATCATGAGATTGATGGCATCTCTTATTTACCTACTCTCTTAGGAAAAACGAAGAAACAGAAGCAACATGATTATCTGTATTGGGAATTCAATGAGCGTAAAGGGCCCATTCAGTTGGTAAGGAAAGGAGACTGGAAATTGATTAATTTTATTCATAAAGACCGTCAACAACTTTTTAAAATAACGGATGATATAAGTGAACAAAGTAATCTGATTAATCAATATCCCGAAAAGGCGGAGGAGTTACGAAAAATATTGAAAGAAGCTCGAACAGAACATCCAGAATTTCCTCTTGTTAAGAAAGGAAATTCAAAATAGATAAGACGAAATTTAATAATGAAACAAACAAATTTTAAGATTATGATAAAATCGAAATATATAGTGATGAGTTACTCAAAGTTGGTCTTTTTGGCCTTGTTGATATTTGGGGTCAATAAATTTGCAAATGCTGAGGACCCTTTGGAAAAAAATAAAAGGAAAAAAGATAAACGACCGAATATCGTTTTTATTCTCACAGATGATCAAGGATATGGAGATCTAGGTTGTTTTGGTTCCAAAACCATTTCCACACCCAATATTGATAAACTAAGTGATGAGGGCATAAAATTTACTAACTTTTATGTTCACAATCGTTGTTCCCCTACTCGTATGGCGTTTATGACGGGGGCATATGCACATAGAACAGAACTCCCAAGAGTGATTTATTGGTTCGACAGAATGGGAATCCATGAAGATGAAATTACCACTGCAGAATTATTAAAAGAGGCAGGATACAAAACAGGTATTATTGGTAAATGGCATTTAGGAGATTGGGATGAGTTCCACCCAAATAAAAATGGATTTGATCATTTTTATGGCTTTTTAGAATACGGTAGAGCAAAGACGGCCATCTATAGGAATAAAACACTAGTAGAGAACATTAAAAAGAAAACACATGGCCAACACTCTCCTAAATTGGTGAAGGAGGCCGTAAAGTTTATTAAAGATAATAAAGAACAACCTTTCTTCCTTTATTACGCTTCACCTCTTCCTCATACACCCTTTCTTCCTAGTCAAAAATTTAAGGGAACATCAAATCAAGGAGCATACGGTGATCAAGTACAAGATATTGATTGGCAAGTTGGAGAATTGATGAAGGCATTAAAGGAAAATGGCATTGATGATAATACACTAGTCATATACACTTCAGATAATGGTCCAGAATTAGGATTGCCACAGACCCATGGTACATCAGGTATTCTTCGCGATGGAAAATGGTCTAATTTCGAAGGAGGTATTCGTGTACCATGTGTAGCTAGATGGCCTAAACAGATGCCTAAAGGGGAAGTCAACAATGAAATTGTGGGTATTATTGATATGTTGCCAACTTTTTGTGCATTGAGTGGTGCTTCGGTTCCAACAGACAGACCTATTGATGGACGCAATATAGTGCCTTATTTACAAGGGAAAACGAGTGACGCTTCTATACATGAAACAATTATTGTCCCAGGAAAAGTAATCCGTCATAATGAATGGAAGTATGCTTTTGAAGAAATGGAGGCAGGTGGACCCATTCAAAACTTGGGAGATCGTAAACATGCACCAAGAGGTACTTTATTCAACTTGAAAGATGATCCTAGTGAAACAGTAGATGTCTCAAAAGAGCATCCTGACAAAGTGAAAGAGTTGGACAAAATGATGAGAGAGTTTTTATCAGAAATGCGTAAGAACATCAAGCCAATTGGAAAAACTGCTGAATTTACAGATGAGTTATTAAAAGCAGAGTGGAAATATCAGCGTGCACCTAGAGATCAGAAACCTTATTATAAATCGGTGGTTGACTCCTTATTGCAAAAATAATTGGACAAAAGCGTTTTAATTCAGTAATCAAATTGAAGAGGTATAGAAGAACTTTATAAGTGAATCAATCTTCTTACAACACTCTTAACACATTACTGAATATTATTAATCTATTGACCAACTATTATAGCTTAGTAGAATAGAGACTGGTTTGACTATTATTAGTCAAGCTAGTTTTTTTAATACCATTATAGATGTGTGATTGGTTAGTAGCAATAATAAAATAGTTTAATAAGCTCTTAATATACTCTTTTATCACAATTAACAGGTCTCATTAAGTCTATTAATCATTTTATTAATCATCCTATTAACTACCTCGGACTACATTAGCGATATAAATAATAAAAAGAACGATCAAAGTATGAAGTATAGAAATTTGATGATTATTCTATGTTTGCACCTTTTACTAACCAACATTAGCTATGGAGGTGACAAGCATGGTGAAAGCAGTAGATACCTTTCTTATCATAGTTTAGTTATGACAGGATATCAAGGTTGGTTTCATGTGCCAGGTGATGAAAATAATAATAAGTCATGGGTACATTGGGGACATGGAGGAAAATTTGATGCTCAAAATTGTACTATCGATTTAATTCCTGATACTAGGGAGTACAAAAAAACGTACGATACACCTTTAGAATTTGAAAATGGAGAAAAAGTAAAACTATTCAGTTCATCTGATAAAAGTACTACTGATGTACATTTCAAATGGATGCGTCAGTATGGTATTGATGGAGCATTTATGGGTGATGGCTATTTTAGGTTGATCTAGCTACATCCGTTACTAAAATTACCACATTTATAGTAATGTTTTTC
>NZ_JABANE010000161.1 GCF_012844305.1 Flammeovirga aprica JL-4 | reverse complement strand
ACGGATGGTTTCTTCAATTCATGTCACCCAAAAACAGCTTTGTGATTGGGCGACGTAAGTTTATATACCTAAACTTTTTATTTGATACAGTATCATTTTGACGTTTATAGTTTCCTTTTTTTAAATTAGAAAATTCATCCTTCAATTCTTGTCTATATCTCATCCTCATATCATTCAGTTCTTGTTTTTCTTTTTCAGCCTCTAACCTATCTTCTTTATACAGATTTTCTAGGTATTTTTCTGTGCCAATAGAATCATATTCAAAATCAATGTCACTAATATTTGTATCGTACTGATCACCTTCTACTTTAGTCGGAATTAATTCAACATTGAATGGGTACCCTTTCAACTTACCACTTTTATATTCGCTTTCAAGTTGTTTGAGTATTTTTAATGTTTGGTCAATGCTTGTGTTGTTATCAAAGTTGATCGCGATAATTTTTCTGTTTTGTCTTGCCTTTTCTACACTGTTGAAATGACGAATAATTTCCTCTACAGTATTGGATGTAAAATGTTCCATAAAGTAAAACCGAGTAGTTTTAGGGCAACAATAGCCAGTAGAGATACAGTGATTCGCATTATTATTAGTGTAGTAAACCGTATCGTTATAATTAATTCTTAGATAGCGATTAGGTGCTATATGATCATATTTTTTCATTACACCCCAAATGGATTTATATAAATCAATTGTTTTTTCTAATGAATCAACAGTTAAAGTTGGAATTAATTCTTGGTGCTCAAAAGAGATAAAATCAACTTGATCATACTTTGATTTCTCTTCTTCTACATTGGTACATGAGACACAAATAATGAAAAGGAATATCTTTTTTAGCATTGATAGTTATTATTAATATTGGACTGATAGAGTACAATGACACCATAATTAAGTTTGCTATTAGAATGTTGCAAAGACAATTTACACTTTACTGTATTACAAATCAAGAACTGATTTCTTTGAGAAATTGCGGAAGAGATTAGTCACAAACCTTTCTTTAAGTTAAATACTAAATACGTTATTGCTTAGTGTGTGGTCTGTTGGTAGAATATAATGAGCTATAGGCAATGAATGAATGGTTATTATGGTGGTTCGTAAGCCACAAGGCATTGTGGCTCTACAGAGCGGTAACCAAGTACGAGGCCACTTTAATAAACATTCCAGAACCATTACTCTTTCCGATTAGTTTTTGCACTGGACCTTATCAATTTCCTAAGAATCACCCTAAATCACTGATTTATTGGTTTTTATGGAAATTATACGAAAAGATAATTTTTTGCCTTCAAAATGAGTGATTTATGTTAGAAAATACCTGAAATTTAAGGTAAACTTTAAGATACAATGGGATAAATAGAAGGGGGAAGTTGATGAAAACGTTTCACGTGAAACAATTTATTGTATTATTTAAAGAAAATGGAACGCGTTGATTTTTAGGGTTTAATATAAAAATGTGATGGAGTGTGCTGAGGACAGTCATTTCAAAAAATACAAATTTAGCTTAACTTGAAGGCTTGAGATATTATTGGAATAAAAGAAAAGATGGATAATAAAATACTAATCATAGATATAGAAACAACAGGCTTCCTCAATCAAGGCGGACATATTGCTGAAATAGGAATGGTAGAGCTGGATCTAAGAAATGGAGACAAACAAATTGTTTTTGATAAAGTATGCCATGAGAAGGGGATGACGCTGGAAAGTGTAGAAAACAGCTGGATTGTGAGTAATGGATATATGACGGTTGATGAAATTAGATACAGTAAAAATCTAGAACACTTAAGAGAAGAAGTGCAATCAATCATCAGTACCTATACTTTGGGAGCAACCGCATTTAACCGCTCTTTCGACTTTGACTTTTTGGAAAGCAGAAACTTTTCGTTCCCTAGAAAGTTAGATTGTCCTATGCAGTTATCTACTGATATCTGTAAGGTTTCTTGGAACAAATACTATAAAAAATGGAAGTGGCCCAAAGTGGAAGAGGCTTATGATTTTTTCTTTCCTGATAACGATTACACAGAAATACACCGAGGAGCAGATGATGCATTTCATGAAGCAGATATTGTGATGGAGTTGTATCGAAGAGGGGTTTTGAAGGTGTAGTTTGAAAATTAGTAACGATAAAATACGTTTCTTTTACAAGAAAGGTCTAAAGGAGTTTCCAATAAAGTAATAATTTGAAACTAATTGGGAACTTCTTTGGGCTAATGGGGGAAATATAGCAGACTGTTTGTGCGTAAAAAATAAGTAGGGAAATGAAAGATGTTCCCTTTTTTCTTATCGATAACAGTGCTATTAAAACCAAAATGAGAAATCTAATTTTATCCAGTTTAATGATATGTTTTTTTTCTTGCTCATCAATATTGAATGAGCAAATTACAGCAGAAAATCTTTATGACAATACAGAAAAGGCTGTAAAAGCAATCAACAAAGGGTACGACACACAAGCCTTAGTAACCTTATGTACTCCGCTTTCAGACAAAGGCATTACATATCGAGAGTTATTTGCCTACGTAGATTCTATTTCAATTTACAGAGCTACAAAGAATGACTTAAGTAATGAAATAGTAAACCATAAAATGGCTAAACGAAAGATAGAAAGCGAAATTCAGAAACATGAAAAGTTGGTTCCTATTACAAAGAATTATAATACTGATGAAGTAAAATTATCACTAAGAGCCAAAGGGTATGATAGGACTTCATATTATTTGAGTATCATTCTTAATAAAAAAATTAAAGAGATACCAAGCAAATCAATACAAGTAACTGTTGCGTATCAGCAAGCATATAATAACAAGTCAATGAAAGAGACTTTTACTGTTCCAAATACCACGGGTACAAAATATACAGAAATGTCCGTCAACAGACTCAAAGATGCTTCAGTTAAGTCCGTAAGTTATACGATTTACAAACCTAAAAGTGAAGTGCCAGAAACGTTGTTTAGTGAGCTAGAAGAAATAGCTTTAAAATTACAAAATTCAGAAGGTGAAAATGAGCTGAATAAAGCGAGATATGACGTTTTTTCGAAGAACAATAAGGTAGCTTATTATACAAATATATTGTACCGTAATATATAGATTGGTTGTTTTCGTTTTGAAAAATATATAAAAAAGGAAAGAATATTAATTGTTTTGTTATTCAAAGAATGGAGTACATGTCGTACTATTATTTTGATGTCCCTTATCACTACATTTCCTCAATTCCCTTCAAAACATCCCACACTAAAATATTTTTCCAAAAAAAATCACCCCACAAATAGGGTTTCTCACCTCCTTTCGCACATCTATAAGTGTTAGAGTTGAAAAGACAGATAAGTGAAGTTGAGTAACCCATAAAATATCATTGTTTACTCTTTAGGAGGAAACCCTTGAAAGATTAAATTCTTTACCCAGAATATGGTCGAGGTCCTTTTCATAATTTTAGGGCCTCGCCATTTTTTCATTATAGACTTTTTGGAATGGAAAATATTAGGAGCAAAGATATTTTGAAAGAGAAAAGTCATCAATAAAAACCCTATTTTTTTTGTATTTTGCAGTTTTTAGATTGAAAGAATCTAATACCCTCAGAAATGATTACATCTTTATGACCTACTTTTTAAATAAAATATTTGTTGTCCTCTTACTGTTTTTTGTTTGTATTACCGCCTCAGTAGAAGCCACGCCAATTAAGTTGCCCAATTTTTCTGGTTCTGTAACGGAAGTGATTCAGGATAAAGAAGGATATATTTGGTTTGCCTCATGGGATGGTTTGTATAAGTATGATGGTTATGAAATTACGGTATTTGGCGAAAGGGATTATCAGCCGTTATTAGATAAAAAAATAGCGGCGATTATGGAGCATTCCAATGGTCAGATATGGATTGGAACGGACAATAATGGTATTTTTATTTTTGATAAAAAGACGGATTCATTTGAGCATTTGACGCAGAATTCAGAATCGGCCCGTACATTGAATATTCAGAGGATTACCTCTTTTTCTGAAGATGAGAACGGGAATGTGTGGATAGGAACACAAGGGAATGGATTGGCATTTTATAATGCAAGCGAGAAGATTTTTAAGGCGTATACACAAAGAGAACTGGGTGATTTATTTGATCGTCAACTCTTTCAGGATTTGGTGATTTCAGTGCATTTTGATCCTAACGGCTATGTGTGGTTTGGTACCATGCAGGGGTTAGGCTGTTTTAATGTGAAAACTGAAGAGGTGGCTTTATTGACGGGTGATGATTTTCATGGGGTATACAGTATTTATCAATCAGAACAGAATGAAATTTGGTGCTCGAATACGCAAGGGGTATTTACGGCTTCTTTTGAGCAAAAGGAACTGAAAGGAAAAGTGGTCAAGGAACTGATCAATAATAATAAATCTTATCTTCAACCCTCACCTTCCAAAGAGAATACATTGTGGTTTATGACGGCTAACAATGTGTATAGTATTGATTTGAAAACGAAACAAATTGAACTGAATCAAGAATATACAGAGAGAACCGGTTTTTCTGCCATTTTTGAAGACCGTACAGGTGTGCTTTGGGTGGGAACTCACTTTGGTGTGTATACATTGGACCTTTATAAGAAGCCAATAAAACCGTTACTGCAAAAAGAAATTGATCCTGTAGTAGCCATTGAAGAACGCAATGGGAAAGTTTGGATAGGGACAATTACTGGAAAGCTGTATTATGAGGCTTCAGATAAAAGTAATGGATTGGGAAATTATGTACAGCACGATTACCGTTTTGAGCAGATTACAGGGATAGTCAGTGAGGGAAATAATACTTGGGTAAGTACTGCCGGTAAGGGAGTGTATCAACTCAATTCCACTACTGCGAAAATTACTGGTACGTATAAGAGAAGCGATAAAATCACGAACTCTTATGTGATGTCAGTGAGTAAAAGTGATTATGATGAAAGCTTGTGGGTAGGTTTTTGGGATGCAGGTTTGGCGTATTATAATGCAGAAACGGATCAGTTTGTTTCTATGACTAAAGGAAAAGGACGTGTGTTGTTGAATGTTCCGATTATTAAAATTTACCCTGTTAGCAAGAACGAAATCTGGTTGGGTAGTAGAGGACAAGGGCTTTGGAAAGTGATGTATGATAAGAATTTTACGATTACTAAAATTGAACAGTTTAATGTGCAGACACCTACAATGAACACCTCGCTGGTATCAGATATTGTAGAAAAGGATAATCAAACCTTGCTGGTGGCCACGGAAAACGGCCTTTTTGAATTTATTAAAAGTAGAAATCATTTTTCACAGAAAAACATCCCTCATAAGTTATTAAAAGCGACAATCAGTAGTATTGTGAAAACACCTGATAATAAAATATGGGGTACTACATTGACCAATGCTTTTGAATGGAAAGAGGAACAGTTCTTTACTTATACCACAGAGGATGGTTTGTTGAACGAGCGTTATTATAATAAAGCAAAGAAACTAACTTCAAAAGGTAATGTGCTTTTTGGAGGTGAAAAAGGAGTGGATTTACTTCGAGTACCTTCTTTTAAGGAAAATCCTTACCCTGTGAAACCTATTATATCAAGGTTTGATTTAAACGGTAATGAAGTACACCCCAATGAGAAGATCAATTCTAAAGTGGTATTTAAGGATGTAATTCAGAATATAGAAGAAATCAATCTGAATCATGATCAAAATACCTTCTCTTTCTATCTTTCCACTTTGAATTATACCAAAGGAGACAAAAAAGTATTCCGTTATAAAATGGAGCCTTTAGATAAAGATTGGAAGGAAACATCGGGTGATAAACATGTTATTTCTTACAATGGATTGATGCCGGGTAATTATACCTTGAAAATTATGGCAGCCAATGTGGATGGTGAGTGGGGAGAAGAAGTGAAGGAATTGAAAATCAATATTATTCCTATTTGGTACAGGTCATTAACTGCATATATTATTTACGCTTTACTGTTTGTGGGAGCAATGGCCTACATTATGGTATGGTGGAGAAAGAAAGTACATACGGCCAATGAGGAGAAATATGAGCATCTCAAAATGAGAGATGAGAAGATCGAATACGAAAGAAAAGTGAACTTCTTCACCAACCTTTCTCATGAGTTGAGAACGCCGTTGACGTTGGTGTTAGGACCTATTGAACAAATTGCCAAAAACAGTACTGTAGCCACTGAAACACAGGAACCACTGGGGATTGCGTATAGAAATGCACAGCGTTTGTTGAGACTGACAGATCAGTTGATGTTTTTGACGAAAAGTCAGCATGGTCAGATGCGTTTGAATGTGAAGAAGGAAGCAACAGAGGTGATTATTAAAGATGCTACTGATGCGTTCAAACATATTGCGAAGAAGAAAAAAGTTAACTATACGATCAATTTTTTACCTGAAGTGCAGGAGGCAGTTTACATAGATAAAGTGATGCTGGAAGCGGTATTGTACAATATTCTTTCCAACGCTTTTAAATATAATGTGGCCAATGGAGGTGTGTGGGTCAATGTAGCTACGGTAGAGTTTGGAGAAGTACAACCCAAGTTTGTGAATTACAAAGGAAACCTGCCACAGAAGTATTCTCGAAAGTATCTGTCTATTGAAGTGAAGGATTCGGGTATTGGAATTAATAAGGAAGACCTTGAGATTATTTTTGATAGATTCTATCAGGTGAAAACCAAAAATGATGTAGGATCTGGTATAGGTCTGGCGTTTGCAAAATCCATTATTGAGGCGATGAAAGGGATGATTTATGTGGAAAGTGAGCCTTCCTTAGGATCTAAGTTTACCTTAATTATTCCTTCAGATGATGATTTCTATTCAATGGAAGATAAAGAGAACGAATCGTCTGAATTGGTTTCCAAACTCCTTTATTCTAATACTGAAAAACTGCAGTTTGTCAATAAGGCAAATCAGGAAGTAGAGAAGGCGAAGGTAGAGAAGGAAGAATTGATTTTGATTGTAGAGAAATCGGAAGAAATCAGAGAATATATCGCCAGTATTTTAGAAAAGGAATACAAGATCATGTATGCTGATAATGGTTTGGATGCTTATGAAAAAGTATTGAAATATTATCCTTCATTGGTGATTGCAGAGATCTATCTGGAAGGGATGAGCGGCTTGCAATTGGCAGAGAAAATTAAATCGGGAGAGAAGACAAAACATACACCTTTGATTTTACTTTCCTCTAACCCGGATACACAGGAACGTATCAAAGCACTAGAGGCAGGGTCCGATTCTTTTATTGCCAAACCTTTCTCTCCAAAGCATATGGAAGTAAGGGTAAATCAATTGCTGAAAATGAGATCCAACATCTTGGATATTGATAAGGGAGATCAGAAAACTAAGAAAAAGAAAAAGCAGGTAGCTGAGGTTTCTTTTGAAGATCAAGCTAGAAAAATCATAGAAAGCAATATCTCTGAGGCTGAATTCTCTGTTCCTGAACTCGCAAAAGAAATGGATATGAGTAATATTCAGTTCTACAGAAAAATGAAAGCTGAAACAGGTATGCCTCCGGTAGAATTTGTGAGAAATATACGCCTGCAGAAAGCATTAGAATTGTTGAAAACAAGTGAACTCAATATTTCTGAAATTGCTTATGAAGTAGGTTTTAATGACCCTCAGTATTTTAGAAAATCATTTAAGAAACAATTCGGTCAGACACCTACACAGTATAGAAAACCTATTAAGAGTTAAGAGGTAAGAATGAAGAGTTAAGAGTTGTGGCCCGTGTTTTATATAACATAAAAATGTCCAAATAGCTACCATTATTTGTTATATCGCTATAAATTACGGATGACACCCTTAATTAAGGAAGTACAGTCCTTAACTCTTCATTCTTAACTCATACTATTTTTCCAACCATTCTTCAGCCAAAGTTGCCCATTTCGGTGCTTTATCATTTGGGATTCCCATTCCGTAGCCGTGTCCGCCTGTTGGATATAAATGCATATCTGCTTTTACTTTATTTTTTACAAGAGCTTGGTAAAATAGGATGGCATTTTCTACTTGAACCACGCCATCGTCTCCAGAGTGGATGATGAAGGTAGGGGGAGTATTTGCATCTACTTGTAACTCATTTGAAAATTGAGCGACTAATTCTTTGGATGGATTTTTTCCCAATAGGTTATTTCGTGACCCTTTGTGTGTTACTTCATTATTCATAGTAATCACAGGGTAAATCAATAACATAAAATTAGGTCTGAAATCGTGCTGGTCTATATTGTCTTTTGCTGGGTAATAGGCCTTAGTATGTGTACCCAAAGTAGAGGCTAAATGACCACCTGCAGAAGAACCGATCACACCTACTTTATCTAGGTCAACATTATATTCCGATGCGTTATTTCTGATGATTCTCATGGCTCTTTGGGCATCTTGGATAGGAGCTAAATAAGAGGTTTTTACTGACCTCGCTTGAGGCATTCTGTATTTCAAAACAAAAGCGGCGACCCCTTTACTGTTCAGCCATTTTGCATAGTCTGTTCCTTCCCAATCATAAGAAACACCCGCATAACCACCTCCTGGAAGGATAAGAACTGCTTTGCCATTTGCACTTTGTTTAGAGGGTAAAAAGACAGTCAGCGTTGGTTTCTGTATCTTTTTTATAAAAACGATGTCTCTTTCAGGAATTAATTCCTTTTCATCTGATTTTTGGTAATTCGGAATGTCTTTGTCTTCCCAAAGGGGTATGATTTGCTGTGCAAAACCATTACAAATAGTCATCATCATGAGGAGAGGAAGTAAGAGTTGTTTTGTCATTTTAGTAGTGTGTTTAAAAGAGGAGTTACGTCACAGTAATCCCTGAAAAAAATTATATAAGCTTTTTTTGAATGAAGAATTAAGAATGAAGAATGAAAAGCATATGGTTTTTATGGTGGTTCTTGAGCCACAAGGCATTGTGGCTCTACACGGCGATATCATTTCAAATTAGTTATTCACATAAATCAAAAATATAATCTCACGGACCACAACACGATCCACCTTTCTACATTCTTAATTCTTCATTATTTATTCAAATCCTTTGTAGTTCACCCAGTCAAAATCAGCGTATTCTTTTGTTGGTTTTCCATTGCTTGTTGCATAAATACCGCAATATGCACCGGTGTAGCCACTGTTCCACCCAAAACTCAAGAGGTAATCTGACTTTGTAGTTTCAAAAGGAATAAATGTTTTTCCATTGTCTAAAGAATAAGAGAATACATATTTATTTTCCATTGAAAGCAGTTTGAAAATAATTTCACCTTTATAATCCGTAATCACTTCTTCTTTCAATACCTGTAACTCCTCCACCTTTTTCTCAGCAAGAAGAAGCTGTAGGACATGTTTCCCATTTTTCTTTTTCACTGTGAAGTTAATAAAATTATCATCCTTCTGAAAAATACTTATACCTGCTTCTGTCCCTTCTTTTTTAGCGTTGAATTTCATTTTTGAAGAATATTCAAAATCCGTTTCTTTCTGACGGATACCCATCAAGCTGGTTCTCCCTCTTTTTTGTATTACTTCAGGTTTTAAGAATAATCGAAGGTGCCCTTTCTTGGCACTAAGACTGTAAGTATTTTCCATAGGAACCCTTCTGAAATTCCATTCCAAATCTAACGGGTTACCATCAAAATTATCAATAAAAGCATCGTTTCTCAATTGTGGATGACTGTCAAAAGGAAGCTTTTCATTTTTCATCACACGGCCTGTCTCAGGAGCAACAACCGGCCAGTCATATTTGATTTCTTCCCACCAGAAAGGCACTCTTTCCCATTGGACAGGAACTAGAAAAGTCTCTCTGCCCATATTAGATGCACGCTGTACATCACCACGAATACCCAAAGCTACCATATACCAACGACCATCTTTTAGCTGTACAATATCGGCGTGTCCTGTAGAGTTCACCCAGTTGTCATACGAAAGGTTTCGCGTAGTCAGAATTGGATTTCTTTCATTCGATTCATAAGGCCCCGTCATGTTTTCACTTACCGCAATCATCATGGCGTGGTTGTAACTCGTACCACCTTCAGCGACCATCAAATAATACTTTCCATCATGCTTATACACGTGTGGCCCTTCAACCCAAACACCTCCACAAGCACCTCTGTATAAATAATGTCTTTCACCTTTTAATTTCCAATTGTCAAGGTCAAGTTGCTGTGTCCATATCTCGCCCTCACCTTCATAATTAGGGTTTTCTGGCGAATGCGTTCCTACAAACCAAACATCACCATTATCATCAAAGAAAATATCAGGATCAATACCCGGAGCCCCTTTAATAATATGAGGTTCTGACCAAGGTCCAGTGATCTTCTCCGCCGTTATAATAAAGTTGATCATTTTGGTAGGTGAGCCGTCAATAGGATTATAAACATTGGTGGTGATGATATAGAATTTACCTTCGTGATAACGGATGGTAGGAGCATGAATACCGCCGTTTTGTTGAACATCCACTAGGTTCATTTCACCGTTGCATTGATCAGCTCTGTGGAGGCCATAGCCTATAAATTCCCAATTGACCAGGTCCTTAGAGCGATGAAGGGGTAAGCCGGGGAAATACTCAAAAGAAGAGTTGACGATGTAAAAATATTCACCATCAGTGGTGATGGAAGGATCGGGGTAACCGCCTTGTAAAATTGGATTTTTGAATGTGTTTTCCTGTGCCCAAACCAACTGAGTCAGGAAAAGTAATAATAGGGTTAATCTTTTCATTTTCATTTATCATAATATCATGTTTGATTTTTTATCTAAAAAGAGATATTACAAACATGTTCTTACCACCCAAGTTAACAAACTGCACTATAGGAGCATAAAAATTGAATTAAATTTAGTAATGTTTAATTTTTTACTGCTCAGTTGTTTTTGGTACTCAGATAACGGATCATTTATAAGAAAGTATTATCACTAAGCGATAATGATTTTCATTCAGAAGGGACGTCCACTTAAAGATTAACATGCATTTAGTTTCTATAAGAGTTTATTATTTATGACTTTTACAGTCGGTAATGATACAATTGCGATAAATTATTTTTCAACTAAACTATTACAACAAAGCTTTTAGGGCTTCAATCAAAATGAAAAAAGAACTTCAACACAAAATCGACTTCAAAACAAAGCCTCTTGGATCACTAGGAATGCTTGAAAAATTAGCTTTGCAAATAGGAACAATCCAAAATACATTGTCTCCAACACTAAACAATCCGCATATGATTGTCTTTGCTGGTGATCATGGTATTGCGCATGAAGGTGTGAGCCCTTTCCCGCAGGAAGTTACTTTCCAAATGGTGATGAATTTCTTGCAAGGAGGTGCTGCGATTAACTCTTTCTGTATGCAGCATGACATTAATATTAAAGTAGTTGATTCAGGTGTAAATTATGATTTTGAACCCAATACACCATTGATCAACCATAAAGTAGGGAGAGAAACGGCTAGTTTTTTAACGGGTAAAGCGATGACACCTGAACAATATGAGGAATGTATTGTGAAAGGTAGAAGTGTGGTGAAAGATGCGGCGAAAGAAGGTTGTAATGTAATTGGTTTTGGAGAAATGGGTATTGCTAATACATCTCCTGCAAC
Source organism: Flammeovirga aprica JL-4 (assembly GCF_012844305.1). Taxonomy (GTDB): domain Bacteria; phylum Bacteroidota; class Bacteroidia; order Cytophagales; family Flammeovirgaceae; genus Flammeovirga; species Flammeovirga aprica. The sequence continues at coordinate 1,990 of NZ_JABANE010000161.1, read as the reverse complement.
GATGATCTTATGTCAGATCTGTAACTTAACAATAGAGGAGTGTACGGGCAGAGGTTCAGGCCTTAATAGCGAAGGGGTACAAAAGAAACTGAAAACCCTTCAGGCAGCAAAGGAATTTCATGGTGAAATCGAAGATGCCAATGAATTGATGAGAACATATGGCGGTTTTGAGATGGCACAAATGTTGGGTGCATTCTTAGAAGCCAAAGATCAAGGGATGGTGATTTTGGTTGACGGTTTTATTACTACCAGTGTGTTTATGGTGGCGGCAGAAATCAACCCATCTATTCGTGAAAATGCCATTTACGCTCATCAAAGTGATGAAGGTGGACACCGCAAAATGCTGGAACATTTAGGAGGAGAACCGGTATTGAAACTGGGCTTGAGATTAGGAGAAGGTACAGGTGTAGCTATCGCTTATCCGGTGATCAAAAGTGCAGTACAGTTTTTAAGCACAATGGCAAGTTTTGAAGATGCCGGAGTGAGTAACCATGATGAATTTTTAGATAAATAAATGAGAGAAGAAATCAATATTTTCTTCACTTCCCTCATGTTTTATACAAGGATACCTTGTCCTTTTACTATAGATCACAACCCTGATTATATTAATAAAGCGACAAGGTATTTTCCTTTAATTGGGTGGATAGTTGGAGGTATTTCCTTTGTTGCTTTTTGGTTGAGTTCACTATTATTCGACACCTCTATTTCCATTGTTTTCTCTTTGTTAGTAGGGGTCTTAACCACTGGAGCTTTTCATGAAGATGGACTGTCAGACATGGCGGATGGTTTTGGAGGAGGATGGACCAAAGAGCGAATTTTGGTCATTATGAAAGACAGCAGAGTAGGGGCTTTTGGTGTCATTGCTTTGATCTTACTTTTCTTAATGAAATACGCCGGCTTGACACAGCTTTTTACATTAGCGTCTTCTAAGAACCTCTTTCTAGTTGCCTTACTTTTTATTGCTTATCATTCACTGTCAAGGTTGTGTGCCATCAGTATTTGTTTTATATCAGAATACGCCCGAGATGATGCGACAAGCAAGGTGAAGCCCATTGCAAAAGCCCATGGAGCGGTTGAAATTATGGGTGCATTTGTTTTTGGTTTAATTCCTTTAGCACTTTTAGCAGTATATAATTACTATTTCTGTATTGTGCTCCTTCCATTATTACTGCTTACTGTTTTATCAAAAAGGTATTTCGAAAAATGGTTAGGGGGATATACAGGGGATTGTTTAGGAGCAGTACAGCAGGTGGCTGAGTGCATCTGTATACTAAGTTTTATAGCATTATGGAAGTTTATGTAATTCGTCATACGGCCGTTGATGTGCCTAAAGATGTATGTTATGGTCAAATGGATGTTCCTTTGAAATCCACTTTCGAGGAAGAAGTACAAGCCTACAAACAAAGTTTGCCAGAGGGTTTTGATGCTGTTTTTTCAAGCCCTGCGCTACGATGTATGAAGCTTTCAAATGTATTGCCTTTCGACGATATTAAAACAGATAAAAGGTTATTAGAAATCAATTTCGGGAAATGGGAAGGGAAGAAGTGGAGTGAAATTGATCAGGAAGAATTGAACCCTTGGATGGATGATTTTGTCCATGAACCTACAGCAGAAGGGGAATCGCTTTCAGAAATGTATGAACGTGTTTTTTCCTTTTTGGAGGAATTAAGAAATAAAGATTTTGAGAAAGTATTGATTGTAGCCCATTCCGGTGTGATCCGCTGTTTGTGGGCTGCATTACTTTCTTTGCCTTTGAAAAACATCTTTAAAATTCCGGTAGGTTTTGGAGAAACCCTGATTTTTAATTTGGGGAAAGAAAAAGATTATGATCGGATTATTCAGACAAAATAGCTTTGGATTTTAATATCCATTTTATGCCCTTTCTTTTTATCTTTAATTACTAGGACTTAATTTTAGTTAAGTACTGAGACAAATTAAAATATAAGCTATATTTATACCCTAATTATGGGTCGTAAAACAAAAGTTATAG
>NZ_JABANE010000160.1 GCF_012844305.1 Flammeovirga aprica JL-4 | reverse complement strand
TTGACAAGCTTTTTATCTCCTTTGGCTCTACCTTGACTGCCAGCGTCATACCCACCTACAGCAAACTCATCGACCTCAACATACCCCTTCAAAGGATGCTGTAAACTACTTTGCATAGCATATTGCACTTTACGTCTGAAATTTAAACAGCTTTGATAACTCAAGGACAGTTTCTCACTTAAAGTTAAAGTGGACATGCCTTTCTTATCACAACTAACTTTAAATATGAATTCAAAAGCAGTTAGAATTGAAAATTTCAGCTTATGAAATAGGGTATGAGCCGTAACAGACTCATCATATTTACACTTTTGACAACGTCTGGAATGTAACTTTTTACCTTTCATATATTTTGTATGTTCACATTTCCTACATTTGTAATGATCACTCCACTTTAGTGTCGATAAATATTCAAGACAATCTTCTTCTTTTTGAAATGTTGAATAAAATGTTCTATCGTCAAAACCTTCAAAATTGATCATAATACATCTGGTTGTTTGGTTACTTTTACACTAATGTAAATCAGTTAACCGTAACAGAAGTACGTTTTACTATTTAGGGCGATCTAAGTTTAGATACCTATTAAAATTTAACGTTAGATCTCGAGATAGGAGCTTTAGTTGTCTGTTTTACAATTCTAGGAGTAATTCACTGATTTTGCAAATTTTAAAGTTGAGGGAAATTTCTTTAAAAATGCTAAAAAATTGAATAATTCAAAGTAAATAAATTGCTGAAGTATTTTATCATGAAAACTTAAATCTCAACCGGTTTCAGTATATATGTAACGGATTTTAATATACAACAGAAACCTGTTGCGCAATCTGTTTCGAAAATACCTTAAATGTCAGTTTTACGCTTTAAAATTTGTACAATTCCTGTTTTATCAGAATTTTAAAAAAGATAAAAAAAGTCATATTTTTTTATTGATAAGCCTTATTTTCTTCCTTATAACTGTTCAAATTTCTAAAAATGTGTCTATCTTTGCCCCGTGCTTATCAAGAATGGCAGAGAGAACGGGCTCGTAGATGCCATGGCAACCGTTGTTCCCAGCGAAAGGTGCCAAGTCCCGCTTCGGAAGTGTCCGAGAAAGATGAGCTAAATGCATTCGTTCAAGAATGATTATCTCGAAAAATTATTAAGCACGTTTTTGTCCTCTTAAGTGGTAGGAGTCTTTATCTTATCTACTTAGTATAGGGGTATGTGAAACGTAACTTTCAGAATATACTTATGTCAAAAAAGCTCAAAGAGTTAGCGAAAGAGCGTGTCTTGATTTTGGATGGTGCAATGGGTACTATGATCCAAAGACACAAATTGGGAGAAGAAGATTACAGAGGAGAAAGATATAAAGATCACCCTTGTGATGTGAAAGGGAACAATGATATGCTGTCTATCACACAGCCGGATATCATTAGAGACATTCACAAACAGTATTTTAATGCAGGTGCTGATATCGTAGAAACAAACACTTTCAGTGGTACTACCATTGCCATGGCAGACTACGAAATGGAAAGTGATGTATATGAGTTGAACTATGCTTCAGCAAAACTAGCAAAAGAAGCAGCGGAAGAGTTTACTGCAAAGGAACCTAACAAACCTCGTTTTGTAGCAGGTGCCGTTGGTCCTACCAATAGAACAGCGTCTATCTCTCCAGATGTAAACGATCCAGGGTATAGAGCGGTAACTTTTGATGATCTTGTAGAAGCATATTACTTGCAAGTACAAGGATTGGCAGAAGGTGGTGCAGATACTATTTTGATTGAAACAGTATTTGATACCTTAAACTGTAAAGCGGCGCTTTTTGCAGCGGATAAGTATTTCACAGATGTAGAAGAAGGAAAAGTAGTCTCAGCGGCTCCGGCAGGCAGAGAAGACGAATTCCCTAACTTATATAAAGGAGAGCGTTTGCCATTGATGGTTTCAGGTACGATTACCGATGCCTCTGGTAGAACACTTTCAGGACAAGTAGTAGAAGCATTCTGGAACTCGATAAGACATGCCGACCTATTCAGTGTTGGTTTGAACTGTGCTTTGGGTGCCGATTTACTTCGTCCATATATCCAAGAATTATCTCGTGTAGCAGATATCAACGTTTCTGCTTATCCAAATGCAGGTCTTCCAAATGAATTTGGTGAGTATGATCAAACATCAGAAGAGATGGGTAAAATCCTTGAATCTTTTGATGGTTTAGTGAACATCATCGGCGGATGTTGTGGTACAACTCCTGACCATATTGGAGCAATTGCAGAGACTTTCAAACAAGCTAAAGTAAGAGAGATTCCTACGCAGGAAGCTTTCCAACGTTTGAGTGGTTTAGAACCTGTAACGATCAAGCCGGACAGTATTTTTGTGAACGTGGGTGAAAGAGCCAACGTAACAGGTTCTGCTAAATTCCGTCGTTTGATTGAGAACGGACAGTTTGAAGAAGCCATTGAAGTGGTAAGACACCAAGTAGAAGGTGGAGCTCAAGTGATTGACGTCAACATGGATGAAGGGATGTTGGATTCTAAGGAATGTATGACACGTTTCTTGAATTTGATCGCTTCTGAACCAGATATTGCGAAGCTTCCAATCATGGTCGATTCTTCAAAATGGGAAGTTATCGAAGCAGGTTTGAAGACCTTGCAAGGTAAAGGTATTGTGAACTCGATTTCATTAAAAGAAGGGGAGGAAGACTTTATCGCGAAAGCAACATTAATTAAAAAGTATGGTGCGGCAGCTGTAGTAATGGCATTTGATGAAGATGGACAAGCAGACAATTTCGAAAGAAGAAAAGAGATCTGTGGTCGTTCGTATGATATTCTTGTTAATAAAGTAGGTTTCCCTCCTCAAGATATCATTTTTGACCCGAACATCTTAGCGGTGGCTACTGGTATTGATGAGCATAATAATTATGCAGTTGATTTCTTTAAGGGTACAAAATGGATCAAAGAAAACTTACCACATGCATTAGTAAGTGGTGGTGTTTCTAATATCTCTTTCTCATTCAGAGGTAATAATGCTGTAAGAGAAGCGATGCACTCTGTATTTTTATACCACGCTGGTAAAGCAGGTATGGACATGGGTATTGTAAACCCAGGTATGCTTGAAGTTTATGAAGAGATTCCAAAAGATTTATTAGAGCACGTTGAAGATGTTCTTTTAAACAGAAGAGAGGATGCAACTGAACGTTTGGTTGATTTTGCTGAAACTGTAAAATCAAAAGGGAAGAAGAAGGAAGTAGATCTTTCTTGGAGAGAAAATCCTGTAGAGCAGAGATTATCTCATGCCTTAGTAAAAGGTTTAGTTGAATTTATAGATGAAGATGTAGAAGAAGCTCGCCAGAAATTTGACCGTCCAATTGAAGTGATAGAAGGTCCTTTGATGGATGGTATGAACGTGGTAGGTGATTTATTTGGTGAAGGTAAAATGTTCCTTCCTCAAGTAGTGAAATCTGCCCGTGTAATGAAAAAGGCGGTAGCGATTCTTATTCCATATATTGAAGAGGAAAAAGCAAACAACCCTGATTTGGAAGCTTCTTCTTCAGCCGGTAAAATCTTAATGGCCACTGTAAAAGGTGATGTGCATGATATCGGTAAAAACATTGTAAGTGTAGTTTTAGCTTGTAACAACTTTGAGATCATCGACCTTGGTGTGATGGTGCCATTAGACAAGATCATTAGAACTGCTGTTGAGGAAAAAGTAGATGTAATTGGTCTTTCAGGCTTGATTACGCCTTCATTAGATGAAATGGTTTATGTTGCTGATGAATTGGAACGTCAGGAATTAGACATTCCAGTGATGATTGGTGGAGCAACAACTTCAAGAATCCATACAGCAGTGAAAATTGACCCGAAATACTCAGGTTCAGTAGTTCACGTATTAGATGCTTCTAAGTCAGTGCCAATCGCTTCAGCATATACTTCTGAAAACAAAGAATACCGTCAAGAGGTGATTCAAGAGTTCAAAGATGAATATGCGGCATTAAGAGTATCACATGCAAAACGTCAAGGAGCGAAGAAGTTATTACCTATTGAAGAGGCACGTAAGAATAAGGTGCAGATTGATTGGGAAACAACACCAATCACAAAGCCTTCTTTCTTAGGTGTGAAAACATTTGAGGATTATAGCTTAGAAGAGATTTCTTATTATATTGACTGGACGCCATTCTTCCAAACTTGGGAGTTAGCAGGTAAATTCCCTGCGATCCTTAAGGATGAAGTGGTAGGAAAAGAAGCAACGGATCTTTACAATGATGCGAAAGCATTATTAAAAGAGATTGTAGATAATAAACTACTTCAAGCCAATGCAGTAGTCGGTTTCTTCCCAGCCAACAGTATCAACGATGACGATATTGCTTTATATGACTTCAAAGAAGAGGATGTAGAATTGCCAGATGCCGAGCATCATCATTCTACTTTCTACAGAGAAGACAGAGAGAAGCAAGTGGGCACACTTTGTCACTTGAGACAGCAAAACAAAAAAGCGGCAGGGAAACCAAACTTCTGTTTGAGTGATTTCGTTGCTCCTATAGAATCGGGTAGAAGAGACTATGTAGGTGGTTTTGCTGTAACTGCAGGTATTGGAATCGATGCTTTGGTAGAGAAATACGAAGCGGATCATGACGATTACAACAGCATTATGGTAAAAGCTTTAGCAGATCGTTTAGCTGAAGCATTTACTGAATTGATGCACGAAAAAGTAAGAAAGGAAATCTGGGGTTATGCGAAAGATGAAATCCATAACAACGAGGAATTAATTGATGAAAAATATCAAGGTATTCGTCCAGCACCAGGTTACCCTGCTTGTCCTGATCATACAGAAAAAGACAAGTTATTTGCAATGCTTGACGTAGAGAAAAACATTGGAGTTTCACTAACATCAAGCTATGCAATGACACCTGCAGCATCTGTAAGTGGTTGGTACTTTGGTAATGAGAATTCTCGTTACTTCGGTTTAGGAAAAATCAACAAAGACCAATTACAAGACTACGCCAAACGTGTGGAAAAAGAGGAGAGAGAAATGGAGCGTTGGTTAGGTAGTGTGTTGAGTTACTAGAATTTCAATTCATTGATATAAAGAGACAACTTGAGAGATAATTTCAGGTTGTCTTTTTTTGTGGCTCTATTTTTAAAACAACTATTGAGAATTAAAGAGGCTTCTCGGATATTTGTAATATATTAAACTTTAATAAACTTATGGGTATTTAGTAGATTGAATATAAGTTCTTTGATATGCTTTATACCCAAGTCGTAGTGTACATGATTATTATTTATGAGATTATCAATAAACATTAAACTAATATTGATCTTTGCATTACTCTCATGTGAAAAAGTTCAACAAATAGACTATGAATTATTAGCCAATAAGAATTGGTATTTTTGTAGGACAGATGAAGAATGTGAAGAGTTGAAGTATGATTACCTTGAGGGTGGGATATTAAAACTAACATATAATGAATACGATTCTACGAAATCGGTGAGTTTTATTAATGCCAATACAAGTATAGTCGTAGATTCAATCAGCGTATTACCCGAAGTTTATGGCCAAAATGAAATATCGGTCATATTACTTCATTAACTGAAGATACACTGATCGTTGCTATGAAAACACCACTAAACCTACAGCTCTATAATGGAAGTTACATACCTTTTAAAATTGATACATTAAGGTTTTCATCAAAATATCAGAATATAGATCCTTTTTCTTTGGAAGGTTATATCCCAAAATTTAAAGTGATGTCATTTTATTTTCTGTTGAATAAAATGAAGGTAGAGATAACTCCAAATGGCTATCTTTATCTTAACAAGAAAGGTGTTGATTATCGAGGAAAACTAAATGAAGATGAATTGTCGGTTTTAAAAAATAAATTACTGGTCGCATGTTATATTTCAAAAATAGATAGAGTGTTTTTCAAAACAAACCTCAGAATAGGTTTAGGTGATTATTGGCATTCAAATATTAAACTAAATATACAATTGGAAGAAAATCCTCAATCATTTGAGCAACATGACTTTTTATTAAAAAGGTTAAGATTAAGAAATAATGAATTATCTATTTATATCAATGAGGATTTTTCTTATGATTATAATCTGGCTGAATTGACAAATTACATCAAACATCTATCCGAAATAGTTCAAGTGCATAAAGACTTAGATCATCATGACTTTATCATTGATAAAAAAGAATTTGTATTTTAAAATCCAGTTAATTAAAAACAGAAATAATGAATGAAATAAGATTGGTCACAAAAGATGACCTTGCAGACTTAAAAAACGTATTAGATTCAATTGAATTGTTTCCTTCCGAAATGCTTGATGAATTGATTGCTGATTATCTTGCAAACCATATGACTGAAGAAATATGGTTTACTGCAACAGAAAAGGGCAAACCAATTTCAATAGGTTATTGTGCTCCAGAAAAATTGACAGAAGGAACTTATAATTTGTATGCTATTGGAGTTAGAAGTGATGTTCAGGCTAAAGGGATTGGTAGTAAGATGATGGCTTTCATTGAAAATCACTTGAGGGAAAAGGGACATAGACTTTTGATTGTGGATACATCTGGAACAGATGATTTCAAATTGACGAGAAGGTTTTATGAGAAATTGGAATACAATAAAGAAGCAGTAATCAGAGACTTTTGGAAAGAAGGAGATGACAAAGTGGTTTTCTGGAAAAAGCTGAATTGATATAAAAAACTGCTACAATAAATATTTTGTAATACTCCAATAGTACATCGTATAATACTTCATGAGATGTAAATGTTTTCGTCTTAAGAGTTATTTATCAATCAAAATACTAAACTTTCAGACCAGCCATACAGCACTGTGACTCAAGAATCATTATAAAAACTATTTAACAGATCATCATTTCTTACAAACCTTTCATTATTAGTCCTGATGCAATAAAATTCCAATGATTTGAAAGAATAGATAAATCTTTTTTTTATCGCATACCATAGTTTTGAGTTATCGAAATGAATGAAATGTATGTCTATTGTCAATTATTGAAATTAGATTTTTTTGAGATAAGTACTGGAAAATAGAATAGCTGAAAATATAGATATCACACCTGCTGTTTTACATCCATATAGGCATTCATTAGTGCTAACAAAACTTTAGAAAAATGAAATGTAAAACATATTTATTGTCTGGTTTTTACAATAGAAGTAAGCGATTAACGATCCATTTATTGGTTGCTCTTTTATTCTTCTCTTGTGGAACAGAGAATAGTTCAAATAAACCAGAGATACTTACGGCTGTATTTGGCAAACTACAACCTTTTATTCATACGGATACTTTATCCAATGTCTCTTATTTTAAGGTAAATCAAGGAAAAGGGGAATTGAAATTAAACGATGTAAAATGGCAATGTTCAGTTAATTTCAAAGAAGTTGAAGGGAATGAAAAAGCAATGGATGCTGAGATACGTATATTTCCAAACGAAAATATTAATTCAGAATTAGAAAAAGGGATTGAGCTGAGTTTTGATAAATGGAGTAAAGAAAACTATGTGTTTATTCCGGCCTCTGTGTACAATGGTAATAGGTTTAAAGTTGTGCAGATGAACTGGCCTACGGTAGTGGTGGATGAAGCCGACCGTTACCATGACATTTCACCGAGAATAGCTCATTATGTGCCTCATTTAAATATCGATGAAGGACCATCGAAGTTGACTCGTAAGCTTAATGACGCGAGTACACCTGCAATTGGGTTTTATAGTCCTGAACTTCAAAAAAGTTTCTTAATACTGATTAAACCCACTCGAAATTTTAATATCGAAATCAGAGAAAACAATGACCGTTCACGAGCTTCTATCATTCTATCCGCTAACGGGCAACCTGATGTTTTCAACAATAAGCAATCGGATGCGTTTTCAATCAACTTTCGCATGTTTGAATTTAACGCTAAAGCACCAATTGATTTACTGACAAGTTACTTTCAAGTAAGAAAGTCAATGCTTGACCCCAATGAGTTTGTTCCTGCTGTTCCATTTAGTAAAATGTTCGAAATACAGGAAGCACTTCATAATAGTGAGCGATGGAACGACAAGATGCAATGTTATATTCAGTCGGGTAATCATGAAACGGGCAAATGGTACAGTGGTGTTCAGCTGGGTTGGATAGGAGGTCTGATGGAACAACAGATTTTGCTTACAGCAGGAAACAAACTAAGTCAAGAGCGTTCTATTTTAACCATGGAAAACATCTTAAATAATATGCAAGGGGAATCGGGGCTTATGTATGGAATGTATAAAGATGGAAAATTGTATAGTGATGATTACCGTAATCCCTACAAAGAACCATTTATAGGATTGACTCGAAAAAATGGGGATGCACTTTACTTTTTGCTTCAGGAACTTATGCTCTTGAAAAAGAATGGAACTTATAAAAATAGCCTTACTGCATTTGAACCGAAAGCACAAAAACTGGCTGATGGACTTGTAAAACTCTGGGAGCAATACGGACAGTTTGGTCAGTATGTAGAGCCCGAAACAGGTACGTTGGTGGTTTACGGCTCAACCTCAGGAGCATCAAGTATTTCAGCACTTGCTTTGGCATCGGAGTATTTTAATCAAAATAAATACTTGAAAACTGCAGAAGCGGCGGCAGAATTCTATTACAATCGTGATCTGAAAAACGGTTATACTACTGGTGGACCTGGAGAGGCAATGCAATGTCCCGACTCAGAATCAGCTTTCGCTCTTTTAGAAGGATTTATGGCATTGTATGATTTAACAGGAAATAAAAAATATCTTATGATGGCCGAACATGCTGCTGCTTATTTTGCTACATATACCACCTCTTATGATTTTCCATTTCCTGAAAATAGTCCAATGGGAATAATTAATGCTAAAGCGACAGGGTCGGTATGGGCAAATGCACAAAACAAGCATGGTGCACCTGTAATATGCAATTACTCAGGCGATGCCTTGCTTAAACTATATAGGGCAACGAATAATCCACTGTATCTAGAATTATTAAAAGATATCACCTACAATTCCATGCAGTACGTTTCAACTGAAGAAAAGTTGTTGGCTCCACATTTTAAACCGGGTTATGTTTGCGAGCGTGTCAATATTAGTAATTGGGAAGGTGAAAACAATGTTGGAGGCAACCTTTACGATACATCGCCATGGGTTGAGGTGGCTTTAATGCAAATAACCGTTCAAGTTCCAAGTATTTATATTGATACAGAAGAACCATCCCTCACGGTGTTCGATAACTTAGAGGCAAATATTGAAAAGGTGGACAAAGAGGGTGTTAGTATTCGAGTTAAAAACCCAACTGAATATAATGCTATATGTACTGTTTTAATGGACTCTGATAAAAATAAAGCGATGGGGTGGAACAATTATGCTGATTTTGAAAAGGTAGAATTGGAAGCGAATGAAGAGAAAGTGGTGACATTTAAGATAAAAATATAATCACATCAGAAGGAGATAATAGTACACTATTTTTTATATATAACTGATAATTAAAAATACTGAACCCCAACTTACTAATATGTAAAGTTGGGGTTTAGTGCTTTGGTTTAATATTTTATATGGAGTGTGAGAACTAAAAGTTTATCGACCTTGGTGGATTTTATACTTCGAACTACATTTTTTAATTTAGAAGAAAGGTTGAGGGTGAAAATACTTTCAACGTTACCAAAAATTATAGAAGCCCAATGCAACACTATTTAAAAATTGTATTACTATTCATGATAGCTATGACATCTTGTGCTGAGAAGAAAAATAAATTGGAGAAGCAAAAAGAAAGATTCACTTCGGAACTTTTAGAGTTAAAAGAATATTTTAATATCCCAGGTCTCGCTGTATCTATTGAAAAAGATGGAGATAATGTTTACCAGAAATTTTTTGGTGTATCTGAATTAGAGACGAACACGAGCGTAGATTCAACGACTTTATTCCCAATTGCATCCATAACCAAAGTTTTCTCAGCAGTTTTAGTCATGAAACTTGTTGAACAAGGAAAACTCTCACTCAAGGCACCCGTCAATACATTCTTACCAAAACCTATACTTGGTGATTCAATTTTAGTGAAGCATGTCTTATCACATACTTCACAAGGGAACGTAGGGGAGCATTTTTATTATAGTTCAAGGTTTGGGCTACTAACATACGTCATTGAAAAAGCATCCGGAAAGTCCTTTGCTGAAAATATGGAACAGGAAATACTAAATCCTTTGAAATTAGAAAACACGTTCTTACTTCAAGATTCTACTCAAATTACTAGAATAGCAAAACCATATATTTTGGATGATGGAATTAAAAAAGGTTTTATTGATTACGGTTATTCAGCATCGGCTGGAATTGTTTCAAATTTAGAAGACTTGGCCATTTTTAATAAAGCATTAGATGATAATTTGATAATAAATAATGAATCTAAAGCCTTAATGTTTACATCTTTTAAAAAAGATTTGCCATATGGATATGGAGTTTTTAATCAGCAATTTGAAAACCTAAATATAGTTTGGGCATACGGACAATATGATTGTTATTCTAGTCTGTTGCTGAAAATTCCCTCTGAAAATATCACTTTGACAATGCTAGCGAATAATAACTTATTAAGCGATCCTGCTCGGCTTATTTATGGAGATGTTACTTCATCTTTATTTGCCCTCAGTTTTCTCAAAAATTACGTATTACAGCTAGATGAAATGACTTTGTTTCAAAATCCAGATTCTATTTCTAAACCATCCTTAAATACAAAACTTCATAGAAAAATAGTATTAGCTCAAGCTCTTGCAACATCGTTTATGGCAAGGTTTCACCCTGAAAAATTAAAAACTAGTGCAAAGTTATTGGATCACATCTTTTCAGAATACCCTAACTACTTAGAATATGCAGATTTAAATTTATTGCATACTCTATCATTTTTAAAAGATGTAGCTTTTTATAGGGAACTTGGTGAGTTCAATGATTTTGATTTACAATTAGAAAAGATCGGGAAAATGATTTCAAGTAAAGATCCTAATAACCCTTACGCCAACATATATTTAGGAACTTTCTACGACAGAAAGGGGAATAAAGAAAAAGCTAAATACTATTTTGAGAGAATTGTTCAAGCTCCTAATTTTTCTCGTTTTTGGTATACAAATGAAGCTCAACAATGGTTGGACGATCATCAATAAATGTTTGTAGTAATAAGGGTATATTTTACTCTGAAATTGACTAAATTTATAGTTATTACTTTGAGTGGACTATTAGAAACTAATTTTTTAACCTTTTGAAATGAATTTATATACTTACGATAGACAGCAAAAAAGTTTAAAATCAAAGAAAAATAAATTGTATTTAGCAATTCTTTTCCTTTCTATGGTAAATATCATGTTTGTTGGTTTTATTGTAAGAAACAGTTACATTGGTGTAGATGATATAGTGTATTCTAGTGGAATAGTACTAGAGGTTGTTGAGAAACGAGCACATGGAAAATATAGTAAATTTGTTGATTTGATATTTAAAACGACGATCGATGGAGAAGGTATTGATTCCGACAAAATCAAACAGTTAAGGATTTCTCCTAGTCTATTGACATACCTTTCTATTAAACCTAGTGAACTTAAAAACAAAGAATTTGAAATTGGATACACCTTAACAAAGGGAATTGATGAAAAAATTCGGATTGTAGAATCAATTAGGTTTAATAATGACTATCTTCTTTCCGTTGAGGATTCAAAAAAGGTATTAAAACAAGATAGTTTACTTTTCTTGATTTTGATTACACTGGTATCAAGCGTTATTCTCTATTTTATTTTCCAATTGCGTAAGTTAAAATAGGTAAAGCAAGCATCAACGAAACGTTAGCGTTAATCAAATTATGAGAAAATTTTTAATCCTATTACTATTTTTTACTTGTAGCATTTCACTATTTGCTTGTAACCCCTTTTGGGTCAAGGCTGATAAAAAACTAATTAAAGGCATTGTCGCTCTTGATAAAAACAACCCCGCTGAAATTGCTCATTTTTTTATAAGTCAGACAATCCATAAAAGTAATACTACAAAGAAGAATTTAGGGTTTGGCTGGGAAATTTGGAGATCTGGAATTGGTAGTGGATATATAGGTATTTCAGCAACATTTATTTACCATAATGACAGTGTTGTCAGTTATTCTATCAACCCTAAAATGCCTAAAGAAAAAGCTCTTATCAAGAGATATAAAAAATGGTATTTAGAAGAATTTGAGTTTGAATCATCTCAAATTCAACCTATCGTTTATCATAAATATTTTGTAGAAAAACCATTGAAATATTATGACGGTAAACTAACAGAGAGAAGTACTCCACAACAGATAGCTCATTATATGTCCCCTTTTTCAGGAACAACGTATGGGGATAAAATATTAGGGCTCGTTGATAGTTACCTAACAAATCGAAAAGCTTTTCTTTCCATTAAAGATAACCTTACAACTGAGCAAGTTATTTTAATGATGTACTCCATCAATCCTGCAAGTAGATTTACAGCTATTGAATATTATATGAAAAATAAAGCAGATTTTAATAACACTGAAAAGATTGAAGAATGGATCGAAATAAATTACAAAGAAATTCCAAATATTAATATATCAGGTGGATGTTCTCGAGTATTGAGTGTGGAGACTAGGACATTGGTAGAAATGATTTCAAAGATGGATACTGAATAATTGAAGACTAACTTTTGGTAAATTAATATGCTTATCCAAGTAGAGTGAATTATATAATGATTAGAGAGTTCATAATCTACAAATTTAGATTAAAGTAAAAACTATTTATGAAATTGAATCCAATAATTTTATACGTCCTTTTGCTATTCTCATGTAATAATAAAGCTCAGATTGAGTTCGGAAAAAGATATACAGAAAAATTACTTCAAGTTAACATTGATACATTGGGCAATTATCAAAATTGGCACAACACAGTAGATAGTATGCTATGCAATAATGATTACAGTCAAATTCAATTACTTATCTGTGATCAAGAGGTGAACTATAAAATTAATCTAAACAATCATTGTTCTGATGATGTAGTATGTTTCACATCTAGAAATTTTCTAACAATTCAAAATGATTCTATTTATAAGTATAACATTGGGGCCTATAGCTTCGATAGTTTATGTGATTTGATTTTGCGTGATTATCCTAATAACGGGTTGAATCCAAGGTTAAGTGAAGCTCCGCATAAATTTGTGCTTTCATTTATCCAACCTAATTTACTTGATCATAAGACTGTAAAAGAAAGATTAGTAAGAGTTCTTGAAGCTTTTAAAAGGACTGAATTAGGGAATGAAAATTTGAAGTTATCACTTGGGTTAGATTTAAATGAAAACTTTGACTTTGATAAAATTCAATATGAAGACTCAATATATAGAGAAATGGAAATGTTATTAGAAGAACAGGATTTCACCTTGTAATACAAGATTACTTGCCCTTTGAAAATAGACATTATCACGACTTTCTACCACATCATTAGCCCACGACTTCTCTTATGGTTAATCCAAATAAAATCCTTATTATTTAGTACAATTTTATAAAAATCCCTTCAATAAGTTTTTCCAAGCAAAACTAAACCTGAATTTCATCGGTAAAGGGTATATAAACTCCTTCATT
>NZ_JABANE010000016.1 GCF_012844305.1 Flammeovirga aprica JL-4 | reverse complement strand
TTGGTAAACAGTTGTTTCTTCAATTTTCAAAAGCTCATTTTTAGTTATACTTTAAAATGTCTCAATACTTATTTCATAATAAAAACACCACCACAAATACCTCAAAAAGATATTCATGATGGTGTTCATCATTTATAATAATAAAAGTCCTAAGCCTTCACCAATTGCCCTTTATTGACAATCGCTACGGCTTTACCTTTTAATTCTTTTCCTACGAATGGTGTATTATTTGATTTTGATTGGATATCACTTTCAGCAAATGTCCATGTAGCTTTAGGATCGAAGATTGTTAATACTGCTTTGCTACCTTCTGCGATTGGTGCTTGTTCTACCTTCAAGATTTGACGAGGATTTGTTGTCAACTTCTCAATAATTGTATCTACATCAATCTCTTTTGGTAAGTTAGAAACGATAGATGCGAAAGCTGTTTCTAAACCGATGATACCGAAATCTGCTAAATCAAATTCTAAACGTTTTGACTCCGTATCTTGAGGAGTGTGTGAAGAAACAATCGCATCGATTGTACCGTCTTTGATTCCTTCCCAAAGAGCGTCAATATCTTTTTGAGATCGGAATGGAGGATTTACTTTTAAGTTAGTATCAAAAGAGGCTAAATCTTCGTCTGTGAAGGCTACTTGATGAGCAGCAATATCACATGTTACTTTTAACCCTTCTGCTTTTGCTTTACGGATGATGTCTACTGACTCAGGTGTTGAGATATTGGCAAAGTGTACTCTGCCGTCTGTGTAAGTCAACAATGAGATGATTTTTTGGATGGCTAACCACTCCGCTACGTTTGGAATACCTCTTGTTCCCATCAATGTAGATGGAATACCTTCGTTCATATGACCGTCGTTGTTCAGCGTTTTCTCATCTGCTTTTTCGATCATCAAACCATCAAACAATTGCATGTACATCAAGGCTCTTTTGATAACGCCAAGGTGCCAAGATGATTTTACGCCATCTGTAAACGCTACAGCACCGGCATCATGCATGTCTTTCACCTCATTCATCTCTTCTCCTTTACAGTCTTTTGTCAAAGCACCCATAGGATGGATTTGAACTGCAGAAAAAGTGCTCATTTGCTTAACGAAATGAATGCTTTCTTTGGATTGAATAACTGGAGATGTGTTTGGTAGAGTGGCAACGTCTGTAAAACCACCAAAAGCGGCTGCTTTTCCTAAAGAGGCAATATCTTCTTTGAATTCTTCACCAGGCTCATTTAGAGTTGCTCTCATATCAAACCAACCTAATGAAACGTAAAGTTTCTCATTTCCTTCAATGACTTCAGCATTGGAAGCATCGATTTTTTCAGTGGAAATTTTGTTGATGATACCATCCTTAATAAGGATGTTTACAATTTGTTTGTGATAGGTTGAGGAAGGGTCTGATACTCTTACCTTACTGAGCAAAATTTCTTTCATTACCATGTGACTCAAAAAGATCTTATATTAATTTTTGGCCACACCAATGAAAATCGAGGTGATTATTGGAGTAACCGGACAAATTTAAGATAAAAAAATGAAGAATGAAGAATTAAGAATAAAGAGTTTGAATAGAAATAATGCTCGTTACACTACACTATTAATTCTTACTTCACGAAGCAGGGCTAAGAGGCTACTGGAAACGCTCTGATAAAGTTAATGTAGAAAGGGTTTTAGAATGAAAAAGAGACAAATTATCGTGCACCATGACTGAAGTCATGGGCTGATGATATTTACTCCGACAACACTAAAGCGTTGCCTCCGTTTCCAACCTTCAAGACTTAAGTCTTGACTAGGTTGTTTTATCACCTGCCCATAGTTTTAACTATGGTGTACGAAACACTTAATTACTTTTAGCAACTAAAATAGTAAATTAATACTTGAACAGATTTTCAACCATAAAAAAAGAGACACTTCTCAGTATCTCTCTTAATAAAAAATGCTTTCAAATTTGTTTTACCAGCCTGCAAACTTGATGTTTTCCGACTTGAACAACTTGAACAGCATCCATAATATTTTTTACTAATCTCAATCCCATTCCTCCTTTACGATGTTCTTTAATTACATCATTGATAGTAGGGGACTGATAAGTTTTTATATCAAAAGCTTCACCGTTATCTTTTATTTCGATAACCACACTTTCGGCATCTATAGTAGTAGTAACAGTTACTTCTATTTCTTTGGTGGGATCACAGCTGTTAGAATGAATCATTCTGTTTGCACACACCTCGTCAACTGCCACAACGATCATATCTCGTTTAGAATCAGGTACACTGTAGCTAGCTAATGCCGAAAGAATGAACTCTCGGATTATATGTAGATTAGCGGTCTCACAGTTGACTTTTTTTCTAAACATCACTGTCCTTTAATAATTTGGATGGCTTTTTCTTTGGTGGTAGCCAGATTTAAAAATTGATCTACTCCTAAAATTTCGAATACACTTCTAATATTATCTGCAACATCAAACAAAACCATCGTAATGTGGTCTGCTTCGATATCGTCTAATCTGGATGTAAAAACACCAATTCCTGCAGATGAAATGTAAGTTAACCCTACACAATTTATTAATAACTTCTTGTCTCCTCTGTCAATCACTTCTTGTAGTTTTGTATCTAAATCTACAGATGAACTTGCATCGAGCTCTCCAACCACATCGATTAGAGTGAAGTCACTTTCTTGTACAACATTAACGTCTACTTTAGTCATTACGTATACGGTTTAACATCATTAAGGTTTCCCTTATTTTGATTTTTTTTTACATTTTTTATCAAATCACTAAATATAAGGTTGTAGACCGCTATGATCTACAACCTTATAAATATGATCTTTGGAAAGAAATCAATACGCTGATTATAAAATCAACATAGCGTCTCCATAGCTTAAGAAACGGTATTTTTCTTTGATTGCTTCCTCGTAAGCTCTCATCACTAAATCATAACCACCAAATGCAGTAGCCATCATTAATAATGTAGATTTAGGCTTATGGAAACCTGTCACCATTGAGTTTACAATTTTGAAATCGTATGGAGGGAAGATAAATTTGTCTGTCCATCCTTCGTTTCCTTTCAATGTGTTAGATGCTGATACAGATGTTTCTAAAGAACGAAGTACTGTAGTACCAATAGCACAAACATTTTTCTTGTTTTCTAATGCTTTGTTTACCACTTCTACTGTTTCTTCACCTACTCTGTAGTGCTCAGAATCCATTTTATGCTTTGTCAAATCCTCCACGTCCACATCTCTGAAGGCACCTAAACCAACGTGCAATGTGATAGGAGTGATATCAACACTCTTGATTTCGAATCTTTTGGCGATTTGAGGTGTAAAGTGAAGACCTGCAGAAGGAGCTGCTACGGCACCTTTATTAGCAGCAAAGATAGTTTGGTAACGATCTTTGTCTGATGGCTCAGCCTCACGACCTAAATCTCTTGGAATTGGCGTCTCACCTAATTCCTCAATTGTTCTATAAAATTCTTCTTCCTCACCGTCTACTAAGAAACGGATCGTTCTACCTCTTGAAGTCGTGTTGTCAATAACTTCCGCTACTAAACTACCGTCTCCAAAGTATAATTTGTTACCTACACGGATTTTACGAGCAGGATCAACCAATACATCCCATAAGTGAGATTCTTTATTGAGTTCACGAAGAAGGAAAACTTCGATTTTAGCACCTGTCTTTTCTTTGTTACCATAAAGGCGAGCTGGGAAAACCTTAGTGTCGTTCATTACCAACACATCTCCATCATCAAAGTATTCCACGATGTCTCTGAACTTGCGGTGTTCAATTTCTCCTGTCTTACGATGTAAAACCATTAAACGTGCATCATCACGATTTTCCTCAGGATACTGAGCGATTAGATCTTCTGGCAGATCAAACTGGAATTGGGATAGCTTCATGGAATGAAATTACGTATTATTTTCTTTCTGTAAATATCAATATTAGCTTAACTTTACACAATACACACAAAATGCGTACCTTGAAAATCAAGACGGTAAATTTAACAAATAAAGATTAGATAATTTCCAAACAATCTTTTAGATAGAGATTTTATCATCAATTTTCCATCATTTTTTTTATAAAACATGCTTTTTATAAAACTTTTTTTCGAAAGTTTCCGATTTGCAGTCCATGCTCTGAAAGAAAACATACTTAGAACAGTCCTCTCTCTGCTCGGTGTCACGGTTGGTATTTTTGCCATTATTGCCATCTTTACTTTAGTTGATGCTCTCAATAATGGTATACAAAGCAGTCTTTCAGTGTTTGGTAATAATGTGATTTACATAGGAAAATGGCCCTTTTCATTTGGTGAGGGGGAGTACCCTTGGTGGAAATATTACAGACGCCCGAATCCTGATAAAAGTGAGCTAGAATTTATTCAGGAAAATGCGAAATGGGTACAATCTATTGCTATCTATGAGCAGAAAAGAGGAAATACCATTAACTATAGAAGCAACACTTTTGAAGATGGAAAAATCATTGGTGCTTCTTATGAATACAATAAAATCAATTCTATGCCTATCAGCGAGGGACGCTATTTCACACAAGGTGAAATGAGTGCCGGAACTCAAAAAGCAGTCATCGGAAGCGATGTAGCGAAACAGCTTTTTCCTAATGGTGATGGACTGGGAAAAATCATAAAGGCTAAAGGAACAAAGTTTCAAGTCATTGGTATTTTTGAGAAGCAAGGAGAGAGCTTTATTCCTACACCAAGCAATGATGATGTGATTTTTATCCCTTACAATTCTTTCATCAAAATGTATGCATCAAAAGGACGGTGGATCAATACCAACCTTATTGCGAAAGGGTATGATAAGGACGAAAATATGGGAGAAATTCTAGCAGAATTGCGTGGTTTATTAAGAATTAAAAGGGGATTGAAACCCAAAGAAGATGATGATTTTGCCCTCAACAGAACGGATGCTATCGTTGAATTTGTCAATGGTATTACTGGTTCATTGAAAGTGGCAGGTGGTATTATTGGTCTTTTTTCCATTCTTGTAGGCGGTTTCAGTATTGCCAATATTATGTTTGTTTCTGTAAAAGAAAGGACATCACAGATCGGTATTCAGAAAGCATTAGGTGCTAAAAACTACTTTATTTTATTGCAGTTTTTATGTGAATCCATGTTCTTAAGTTTCTTTGGAGGAATGGGCGGACTGTTTTTAGTTTCGCTATTATCACTGTTATCTACGGAAACCTTTGTGATTTCTCTTAACTTTACCAACCTGATTATTGGTATGCTTATTTCAGGTCTGATCGGCATTATTTCGGGTATTGCACCTGCAATTTCTGCTGCAAAAATGGACCCTGTAGAAGCAATGAGAGCCGCGTAAATATCATCTATCCCCTAAGAATTTATGATCACACCTTCTGAAAGGATCAGTGCATCTTTTCCTTTTGAACCTACAGACGGTCAGAAAAAACTTTTTGACCTTTTGGATCACTTTGTATTAGAGAAAAACAACCGACGCAACACATTTTTATTAAAAGGATATGCGGGTACGGGTAAGACCTCTGTTTTAACAGCTTTTGCTAATGTTTTGAGGTTTTATTCTTACAAAACCATGATGTTGGCACCGACAGGCAGAGCGGCAAAAGTGATGTCTTCTTATGCAAAAAGAAAGGCCTATACCGTTCACCGTATCATCTATAAACAAACTGAAGACAAAGAAACGGGGTTATTGAGGTTTGAAAGACAAAAAAACAAGGCTCAAAATACTATTTATATTATTGACGAGGCCTCAATGATTGATGATCAGCCTCATACAGCAGGTGAGGGACTTTTAAAATCTATTGTTGATTATGTTTTTGAAGACCCTAAATCCAATAATAAGCTCTTCTTAATTGGAGATACAGCTCAGCTTCCTCCGGTAAAACAGGAAATCAGCCCTGCCTTGGATGAAATCTACTTACAGAACGTTTTCCGTCTGAGCATTATCAGTCATGAACTAACAGAGGTGGTGAGACAAGCTTCTACTTCTGGCATTTTATACAATGCCACTTTAGTAAGAAATTGCCTTGCTCAAAATACCGATATTCAATTTAACACTACTTCTTTCAAAGACATCTTTAAAATGGGTTCGGACCGCTTAGAAGATGGACTGCTGTATGGCTATGATAAATATGGTGTTGAAAATACGGTCATCATTACCCGTTCCAATCGTGCGGCTACACAGTATAATCAATACATCAGAAGGCAGATTCACTTCAGAGAAGAGGAACTAGATGCGGGAGATTATTTGATGGTGGTTAGAAATAACTATTTCTGGTTAGATGAAGATTCCCCTGCCGGATTTTTGGCCAATGGTGAGTTTATTGAAGTAGCAGGTGTTGGGAATATTGAAGAAAAATACGGCTTCCGTTTCTGTGATATACGTTTCAGATTATTGGATTATGAGAATCACCCCACAGTAGAAGCTAAAATAATTCTGGATACTCTTCACTCTTTTACCCCACAACTGGAAAGAGAAGAATCAAGAAAATTGTATAATTCTGTGATAGAGGAATACGCTGATATTGAAGATGCAAAAATCCGTAATAAAAGATTAAAAGAAGATGAGTACTTAAATGCTTTACAGGTAAAATTTGCTTATGCATTGACCTGCCATAAAGCACAGGGTGGACAATGGGATGCTATTTTTGTGGATATAGGGTACTTAAGAGACGATATGATTGATACTGATTTCCTTCGCTGGCAATATACAGCAATCACAAGGGCTAAATCAGAATTATTTTTAATGAATTATCCTGATCGTTTTTTTGAAGGCAGTAATCAGAAAAAATAATATGAATTCGTGTTATTTATTTTTAGCTTGGTACTTATACTCTTAATTATAAAATTATGTTCAGAACTCCTCTCCCAATCACCCGACTAGTAGAATCCGCTAAATTGAAGTACAAAGTCTTCAAGTCATCTTCCCCTTACAAACTTGTTGTCGGTAGTTCAGGCATTCATGATCAAGGGTGGATAGGAAGTGATATTTTTGGACTGAATATTTTAAAAGAGGAGAACTGGGATTTTTATTTCAAGAAAAACTCTATCCAAAATATTATGGGAGAGCACGTTTGGGAACATCTTACACAAGAAGATGGTGCCTTAGCGGCTGAAAACTGTTACAAGTTTCTTCAGAAAGGAGGAACATTAAGAATTGCTGTTCCTGACGGCTATCACAAAGACCCAGAATATATTGATTTTGTAAAGCCAGGCGGAAAAGGAGCAGGGGCTGATGATCACAAAGTGCTTTACAACTATCAATCATTGGGTAAGATGTTAGAAGTCATTGGTTTTAAGGTCACTCCGGTAGAATACTTCGATGAAAACAAACATTTTGTGACCTCTGATTGGAGTTTAAGTCATGGTACAATTAGAAGATCCCTCAAATTTGACGAACGCAATAAGGATGGTAATCCTAACTACACCTCTCTAATTATAGATGCTACAAAAGTTTAACAGTTATTTGGCAATAATTATTAACTTTGTCGGATGAATGATTTTTATTGGTAATCAAGCCATTATTATAAACTACAGCATTCATATTTAATTAACCCTTTTTTTGTAGCCAATTTACTTTAAACGCTACATTACCAATCTTTTTTTAATTACTATGACAGACGACAAATTTTGTATCCTTATTGTTGATGATGCTCCAGAAAATATTGATATACTAAGAGGACTCCTAGGAAATGAATACAAATTGAAAGTAGCTTTAAACGGTAAAAGAGCGTTAGACCTAGCGAAATCAGAGCCTCAACCCGACCTTATTTTATTAGATGTGATGATGCCGGAAATGGACGGCTATGAGGTCTGCAAAATTCTGAAAGAAGATCCTGAAACAAATGGTATAAGTGTTGTTTTCTTAACTTCAAAAACTGGAACTGAAGACGAACAGAAAGGCTTTGCATTAGGCGCTTCTGATTATATCACAAAGCCTTTTGATCCGGAGACAGTGATGTCAAGAATCAACACTAGAGTGAGAATAGTTTCTCAGGAAAAGCAATTGAGAGAACAGATCGAACAGTTGAAAAATCAATCTGCACCTAGCCCTAGCACTCTATCTGAAAATGATCTTCAAAGTCTTATCAATCAAGGAGAAAGTGAAATTTTAGAATTCAAATCTACCCTGAGATTTAATCTTTATACCAATAAAAATGAATCCCGCATTGAAAATCAGTGTTTGAAAAGTGTAGCAGCTTTGCTTAATGGCAAAGGTGGTTATCTATTGGTGGGAGTAGATGATGATGGAAATGCGTTAGGCATGAAAAAAGATGGATTCAAAAATGAAGATAAACTGCTCCTTCATTGGCACAATCTACTAAGAGAATACCTGGGTGCTGATCTTGCGGGAGCTGTAAATACAAATATTCATGATTTACAAGGAGAAAGAGTGATGGTTATTCATTGCGAACCTTCTCCACGACCAGTCTTTTTTAGTAGAGATGCAGATGAAGCATTTTATGTGAGAATGGGTAATTCTAGTCAAGCTCTAAAACCTAGTGAAATGCTTTCTTATGTAGATTCCCGATATGGATCTACACGATAATATTACGCCATAAACCAATAAACTATGTCCAAACAACCAATACTGGACCCTCGATATAAAAACAAAAGAGAAACCACTTTCTTCTTCTTGGCTTCTCTTTTGACGGCTATCGCTTTTTCCTTTTTTGGATGGGAATTGTATCACTCTTACCGTGATTCTGAAAGAGAAAATAGAATCATCTGGAAAGTTTCTTCTCTGCAAAAACAAATTATCTATTATGATGAAGTATTAACTACATCTACTCAAATGGCTGCTTTGACAGGTGACCGTAAATGGGAAGATAAATACAGAGTGTATGAGGAAAAACTGGATGATGCCATTAAGGAGGCCTTGGTTTTAGAAGAATCGAAAGAAATCCGAAATCTTCTCAATCAAACTAGTTCTGCCAATGAAAAGCTGATAGAAATTGAGAATCGTGTTTTTCAATTGATCGCTCAAGGGCAAAAAGAGGGTGCATTTCTTTTATTGAACAGCAGTGAGTACAATGATCAGAAAAGTGTTTATATCTCTTCTATGCAAAAGTTTTCTACACTTTTGGATCAGCAGATTAAGAACATTTTCAATCAGAAAGAAAAAAGAATTAAGATCGACCTGACTGGTGTTATCTTATCTATTATTGGGGCCATTATTGGATGGATTTTAGTTTTTAGAATGAATAGAAGGTTACATAAAAACCTCTATACTAATAATGTTGACCTTCAAGAAAACTTAGAAAAGTTAGAAGTTCTCAATAAGAATCTTGATGAAATAGTAGAGACTAGAACGCAGGAATTAGGGATTTTCAGACGCTTTGCAGAGTCCTCTTCCAATGGCCTTGGTATGGCTGATATGCGAGACCAATCTATTGTTTATGTCAACGATTCTTTGAAAGTACTACTTGGAGAAGATGAAGTAGACGCTGTTTACGAAAAGAAAATTCAAAGTTATTATACAGAAGAATCGAAACAGAAAATACAAGAGGAAGTGCTACCTGTAGTAATGGAAACAGGGGCTTGGAGTGGAGAACTGAAAATGAAAACCGCCAAGAACCAATATGTTTCCACATTCGAGAATTACTTCCTTGTGAAAAATGAAGCTGGTGAACCTGTTTACCTTGCTGATGTAATTATTGATATTTCTGATAGAAGAGCGGCTGAGGATGAATTGAAAGCCGCTAAAACAATTGCTGAAGAGGCGGCAAGTGCCAAAAGTATGTTCCTTGCCAATATGAGTCATGAAATCCGTACGCCTATGAATGCAATTATGGGACTGACCAATCTTGTATTGGATACGGATCTAAATGATAAACAACAGGATTATCTGAAAAAGATACAGCTTTCGTCTCAATCCTTATTGGGGATTGTCAACGATGTACTTGATTTCTCAAAAATTGAAGCTGGAAAAGTTGATATTGAATCTATCCATTTCAATTTGAATAATGAGGTATTGGAAAATATATCAACAGTGATAAGTCTAAAAGCTGCTGATAAAGGTATTGCACTCAACTTTGAAATTTCTCCAGATTTACCACAGGTATTGAGAGGAGATCCATTGAGATTGGGCCAGATTATATTGAATTTACTCAACAATGCCGTCAAGTTTACTTCTAAAGGAAGCGTGACGCTAAGAGCATTTATTCAAGATACAAGTGCTGAAGGAGCCACATTAAGAGTGGAAGTTACAGACACTGGTATTGGCCTTACTGAAGAACAGCGTAAAGGACTCTTTGAATCTTTCAATCAAGCTGACACCTCCACAACAAGAAAATATGGAGGTACAGGATTAGGTCTTTCTATTTCTAAAAAATTGTCAGAACTGATGGGAGGCGAAATAGGAGTAGAGTCTACTTATGGTATTGGATCTACATTCTGGTTTACGGTACAATGTGAAAGAGTTGATCCTTCATCCATTACCAATGAAAATTCTTATCATTTAAAGAGTCTGATTGGAAGCAAAGTTTTGGTGGTAGATGACAATCAAAATTCATGTCTGGTATTGAAAGGTTATCTTGAAGGATTTGGCTGTAATGTCATGATCAAAAATAGTGGTGAAGAAGCACTCGAATTAATTGAGGGCTCCAATACTACTTTTGATTTTATTCTGATGGATTGGCGTATGCCTGGAATTGACGGAGTAGAGACGACAAAAAGAATTCGTCAGTTATCAAAAATCCATGCTACTACTGATATCCTTATGGTCACTGCTCATGATAAAGTAGAACTAGGAAAACAGCTGGATGAACATCAGGTTTCTGGTATTATCGTAAAACCTGTTGAAGAACAGCAACTGTTAGATACTCTCTTATCACGCTTTGGTTTTGCGGCTTCTTCTGAGTTCAAAAATAAGAATGGGTTCCCTAAGCAAGTAGTTGGTGCTAAAGTTTTATTAGTTGAAGATAATGAAATCAATCAGCTGATTGCCTCTGAAGTTTTAGCCAAACAAGGTGTATTTATTGATACGGTTGATAATGGTCAAAAAGGAATTGAAGCGGTGATCAAAGCCTACGAAGAAGGAGATCCTTATGAAGGTGTGTTGATGGATATTCAAATGCCGGTAATGGATGGCTATCAAGCTACAATAGAACTAAGAAAGGATCAACGTTTTACTGATCTGCCTATTATCGCGATGACAGCCAATGCGATGTCGCAGGATAAAGATAGAGCTAGGGAAGCAGGGATGAATGATCACATTGCAAAGCCTATTGAAAATGAGCAACTTTTTGCCATTATGGGCAGGTGGATCAAAGCTGAAAATCCTGAACTTCACAACAAATCTCCAAAAGAAGAACAGCAACCCACTTCGCAAGAAAGTGAAATTGTCATTGAAGGAATTGATACAGTATCTGCCATCAAAAGGTGCGGTGGAAATAAAGAATTATTTATCAGTGTGCTCCAAAAGTTTGCCGAGAAGCAAAAGGATGCTAAGTCTCGCTTATTGAAAATAGAAGAGGAGCAGAACTTCACTTTACTTCAGGAAGAAGCACATGCTATCAAAGGAGTGGCAGCCAACTTGGGGATTTCAAATGTATATTCTCAAGCTGAATTTGTAGAACATGCCTTAAAATACAATAAGGGCTATGAGAAAGCTTTACTTGATGATTTAATTGCTGAAGTAGAAAAAAGCTTAGGGATCATCAATCATTACTTCAAAGGTTTTGAACAAAAAGAAACTTCAAATGATGTTGTTGATATTATTGAAAACCTTTCTCCTTTAGTAGATGAACTCAATGAATTTTTAGAAGCTGGAGATCCAGAAGCTTCCGAAATCATTAAGAAAATAATTCCATCAGTAAAGGATGAAAAAACGGTTGATAAACTCAAAGAAATTGAACAAAAAGTAAGTCAATATGAGTTTGAGGAGGGAGCGTCAATTCTCAAATCGTTAGAACTTTAAACCCCTAAAAAATCCACTGAAAACTATATTCAGTGGATTTTTCTTTTTTAATGACTTTCCAAATCTTCAATCATCTCATCAATTCCTTTAAAATCTTTACCATAAAATTTATCAATCCAATAATTTATCAACAGAGGAGCGAATTTTCTAAACAAAAGAAACGCGATTGATAAGGCTACTATGGAGGTTACTGATACAGTTTGAGTAAGATTATCCCAAACAAATAATCTACTGATATTATCTCCCTCAGATTCTAAACCTAATGAAATTCCAAAGAAATAGCCAAAGAGCAATGAATAAGGAAGCAATATATAAATGAGCATTTTGATTTGTTGCTGATTACTTTTTAAGATATAGGCTTTCACATTTTTCAAATAGTTCAAAGTATCCAAACTATCAAAAGATCTTACTTTCTTTAGCTTTAATAAATAATCCAGAAAATAGACAGCAATCGGTAATACCCCAAGTACAACTACTATCCAATTATTTGAAGTTATTCCATAAAAAAATGCTATACATAATATAACTCCCCATGTAATAATCCATTCTAATTTTGTCTTATTGACGATTTTTTCGATTGCGTTCATAGATTTCATTCTTTGAGATTTAGCGGTTTCTTTTACTGATTTTAAGTCGGGAGAAGTTTGATGCCCCTCTGCCCACACGTCTTTGATTAAGTCAAACTCTTCCATAACATATTTTCTTTTAATTGCTTTTTAATCCGATTTATTTTTGCTCCCACATTGGTAGAAGAAATACCCATTATACTTGCGATATCTTGATAAGAATGCTCTTCCAAATACAATAGAATAATGGCTCTGTCTACTTCCTTCAACATTCTGATTGCTCTATACAATTCCTCCAAGCGTTCTTCTTTTTCAGAGAACTGATGCACTTGATCTATCTTTTCATTGATTTCAACAGTACTTACCTTTTTCGTCTCTTTTTTGACCATAGAAAGGCAAGTATTCAACGAAACTCTATACACCCATGTTGATAACTTAGACTGTTGTTGATAACTTTCTTTTGAACGCCAAAGCTGAAGGCATACTTCCTGGAAATAATCCTCAAATTCTTCCTGCGAGTGTGAATAAGCTCTACAAATTTTATAAATGATGGATTTGTTGCTTTCTATATATTCCTCATAAAATTCAATTGACATTAGTTTGCTGTTTTAATGTTGTTCTCACGATGAAGATAAGCCATAAATGTATTGAGTTTGCATTGAACTACTCTGTCAAAACTTTTCCTTTCATGGTTAAAAGGAGAAATCAACTTTTCAAATGAGGTTACTTTTAATTCGCCTTCTTCAAAACGTTCCACATTAATTAAACACCTTGAAGTCACCATGTCTTCAAGAGAACTTGTGGGTACAAAATAACTCCCTTCAAAAAGTAACTGAAAACGATCTTCTTCCTGCTTTAAAATACGCATTCCGTATTTACCTGTTATTCTATGGATAAGATAATCAAAGGCTAAATCATCGCCATTGAAGTTATAAGTCTCAACAGATTTGCTGTCATGGATCATAAGAGAATAAAAGTTTGAAAAGATGCTCATAATAGTAATATTTAATTCTTGTTTACTGGGTTAGTAGCCAATTTTTCGGATTTATTACAAAGGGGAGATTTTTTTTAAAAAAAAGTTTAGAAAAGAAAAAACCACCGGATCAAAGACCCAGTGGTTTTATATAAGTGAATTTCGTTCTAATTCTATTTTTTGATCAACTTGTTATACATTTCTACACTACCGTCTACTGATAAAGTATAGATATGCATTCCAGTCATTAATGATGATAAATCAATAGTTGCTTCATGACTTCCACTGCCTAAACGGCCAAGTGAAATAGTCTGTTCCAACACTCCATTCATATTAAATATCTGAATAGATACGTCTCCTGGATGTATCATATTGAAAGCAAATGTTGTTGTGCCCAACACTGGATTAGGATAGTTTCTTAAGTTTGTTTGACTTACGAAATCCTTATCGATAGATGTTGGCAACTCTGTATCAACAATTACATAAAGCATTGTCATTACTGACGCACCGTGAATATCTGTAGCAATTAATGCCACTTCTGTTTCTCCTTCAGTCAATCCTAAAATTGCGTACTGACCTTGAGAAAGATTTGCCATTACTACACCGTCATCTGATGTAGCAATTCCAAATGTCAACTCATCCCCGTCTTCATCAGAGAAGATTTCAGTAGGATCAATGAAAGTAGGTGCTACACCTGGCTTTAAGTACAATGTATCTTGCTCAATTGCAATTGGTGCTCTATTTACATTGTTCACCATTACATTGATTTGAGAAGTATTTGCTACACCGTGCTCATCTGTCACTGTTACGTTGAAAGTATGATCACCTGCACTTTCATAATCTGTTACAATCTGAATTGACAATGTATCATTACTTACATAACTGCTGTCGATAAGAACGTGCTCACCTACTTCGAATGTGAAGTCATGACCGTCATTATCTACTGCTGTGATCATGAAAGTTGAATCCATTGCTTCATCAATTTCAATGTTCGCAGGGAAGTCAACAAATTCAGGTGCATTGTTTAATGTCATCATTGCTGTTACTTCTTCCACTTCAGCTTTCATATCATTGCTGATGAATTTGAATACTGCTTTTTCTGAAGTTGAAAGTGCAGTTGTTGGCGTAAATAAAACATCTACATCTACAGATTCTCCTTTTGCTACTATTCCTTCAAATGAAGATAAAGTAACCCATGGTGTGATTCTTTCTGACTGATGTAAAGCATTCATCCAAAGCAATAATGGGAATCTACTGTCAGTCGTCACGTCTAACCATCCACCATTTACTTCAATGTATGAGATATCTGACATTGTCTCCGCTGATTCTACAAAACCTTGTGGTCTTGCAGGACCGAATGGATAAGTGATGATCATGTAAATTGTTTCACCTGGGTGGAACTGAAGAGATTTTTCTAATTCAAATGTGAATAACGCTCCTTCTAAATCATCAATTGCAGTTTCCGTTTCAAAAGATTGCTCATGTAAGATTGTAGGATTGTCAATATCACCGATTCCGATCGCAATCTCCAATGTCGCATTCGCCATTCCTGCTGGTACATACCAAGTAGAAACGTGAGATAAATTAAATCCTGTTGATGGAGCTTTGAACTTCGTTAAAGTACTGAAGCTGTTTGCACCATAACCAATTCCACCTGCTTTCTCATAACCTTTGAAGTAGTTGATCTCATCATCAAACTCTTGAGTTGTTTGAATTCCTGTGTTTTGAGATGCAATTACTGAAGCATTAAGAGATGCAGTATTGATTTCTGAATTGAACTTATTGAATACTGAAGTTGCTAAACCTGCTCTTACGAACTCAGACTCTACTGTGTAATGTAAGTCAGAACCTCCGTCAACATTGCTGATTGTAACTTTTTCTGTAATTACCTCTTCATTATCTAATGACATTGCATGAATAGTATCAGTATCTACAATCATAGATGGAGGTAAAATCAAATTAGCTTTCAACACTATAGTATCTGTAAGACCCATAGCATCGTTTACTACGATTGAATCTAAGAATACACCACTTTCTGAAGGAGTAACTGTTACTCTTGTTAATAAGCCATCTTCAGGTGATATAGTTGGCCATGGGTTCCACAATGGATTAAAATTATTAATATTTTGCCAATTCGGATTTCCAAATGTACCATCCCATAATAATGGAGCTACAAAAAGTTCGATCTTTGGATTTGTTGAGCCTAAAGACTTCATTTCCATTAAATTAAGAGATTTCGTCCCAACATTTTGAACATCAAATTCAAATTCTAAAGATTCTCCTTCTGACCATAACAAATCTCCTGCATCTACAATCTCTTCACCCCACTGTAAATCTGCTGTACCATTTACTGTTAGATGCACTGGAATCTCAACTTCTTCATTATTTGGAGACTCACTGATCAATCTTAATGTTGATTTATAGTTACCATCTAAAAGTTTCTCAGCATCTACTGTAAAATTCATTGTTTTAGAATCACCTGCAGGAATAACTGTTTTTTCTGTTGGTGTATATTCGATTACTAAACCATCTCTGATGTATGAACGGTAGAAGTTCACCATTACACCTTCAGTTCCATCATGATTTTCTAAACCAATTGTCAACCATTTACTCCAGAAATCAACACCTGTTTGATTCCAAGTCTTATACTGCATTTTGATTCTACCATCTTTGTAGAATACTGTCTCAGCTGTAGCATGTCCACCTAAGATGTTTCCGAAGTGTTGGAAACGCTCATAAGTCACCACAAATTTCTCTTCATCCTCGTAGTACCAGATACCTTTTGTAGGTGTTTCATCATAGTAATCTTCTCCACCTGCCATCCATAGTGGTGCTACCAAGTTATTGATATCATGAGCAAAAGGAATTTCTAATGGGTACCATACTTTATCTCCTAAAGGAGCACCATGGTAGTAGTTGAAACTCATTTGACCGTGAATACCGATGTAAATGCTATCGTACTCAATACCATAGTACTTGAACGTAAATGGTAATTTTACAGGCTCCCAATAATCATCCAATTCGATTTCAATCTTCTGACCGTTTTTCGTAATATCGATCAATTGATAAGTTGGAGATTCCGGATCTTCAAAACCTGATAACTCTCTCATATTGTCTTTCCAAGCATAAGAGTAAGTAGGAATTACACTCATCGCCTGTACTTCTTTCTCTTCATATAACCAATGTGACCCCATTGGCAACACTTCTAGATCCGCTCCTCCTTCAGAGTTATCTACAACAATTGAAAATTGTTCTTTTTCTCCCGAATTCAAGGTAAAATGACGGTCTGAGTTGTCCACGCTGATCATAGGTGCATGAATAACATTAGCAGAAATAGGAAGTATATATTCTGTTCCATACTCATCTGTCACAATCAAGTTATCTGACATTGCACCTGTAGCACTTGCTGTAAATGATATCTCTATTGTTTCTGAAAGTCTTGGATCAATTGTGAAAGAAGTTTTGTCAACGTCGAACGAACCATTCTCAACTACTACTGATGTAAACGAAATTGGCTTATTACCTTTATTTCTTAACATTACTGTTGAAGAAGGCATTGCTGTTTTGAAAACATCACCAAAAATGATTTCATCCTTAGTCATTGTCACTTCTGCTTCACCACCACTTGTAACATCTGCATGAACTGTAAAATGAGCTAATGGTGTTACAGGATCATTTGTATAGATAGAAATATTCTGAGTATTTCTCATTTCATCCAATCCTTCTGTTACGACATCATAAGCAATATCTACAGACTGACCTACAGGAATTACACCACTTGTACTGCTTAAGTTTCTAGCTATTTTTCTACCTGGGTGATTTACTTTAATAGTAACGTTTGTATTCTTTGAAGTAAATAACTTCTCCGGTTGTTGTGAGTTTTCATAGATATAGAAACCATCTTTTTTATTAGGGCTTTCCACACCAATAAATGGTTGATTTGAGTTTCTAATCCCCCAAACATCTTGATATCTGTACTCTACATTACCATCTGCATGTAATACAATTTGATAAGAAAGCTTATAAGACTCATTGAAAGTATCTTCATTCGGAATTGTATAAATGTTCTTATACTCCATTATGATACGATCATTAAATCTTTTGTAAAGGAATTTAGTATCTAAACCAATATTTGAATACATGTACAAACCTGCTACATAACCATTAGAAGTAAAATCTGCTCCTAGTAATTTACCCCAGCTACCATTTACAGGGTCTTTTGTATCCAAGGCAATCATACCTACATGTGATACATGCATTTTGTTCACCAAAGTATCATAGAATGGGAAATCAAACCCTAATTCAACTTCAATAAAATCAAGGAATGAATCATCTTTAAATTGTTTAGTGAAGTCCAAAACATCTTCCTGTCCATCTAACTCTTCCCAAACAAAATTGTCCGTTACTAATTCCCATGAATAACCGAAACGATGCACACCTTCTTCAACATTCTCATCATAAACTGGAATTGAATATTGTAATGGGTAGTTACCTGTGTTGTTAATGGTAAATACACCTTCATCTGTATCACCCAATGCTAGAGTATATGTTTGTTCAGCTGGCGTTAATTCAATTTTTGATGGCTCAATTGCTGATGCAACAACATTGATTTCAAAAGATCCACCATAAGTAGCATCTGTAAATACAAACTTAGCCGTCTCTGCTCCACCTTGAGTTGGTGTATATTTGATCTTTACTTGGCCAATTTTTCTAGATTGGAACGAATAAGGTTCATCAGTAATCTTAAAAGATTCACTTCCTTCTTGAGTAACATTGTCGGCTAACTTGAAAATACCATAACCATAGTTACCAACCTCAATAATCAACTCTTTTTCTAGACCTACTTGAACACTACCAAAATCAACGATATCCAACGTTTTGATATCTGATTTATGACCATCTACTCTTGTTGAAATATTGATTTTTTTCAATGGTTCTTCAGGATCATTTGACTCTACAAACATTACAGAAGTATACGATCCGTTTACTAAAGTAGAGGCATCAATAGTAGCTGTAATTACTTGCTCTGAGTTACCTACAATATCACCTGAAGCAGGTTGTAATGTAATAAATTCACCTACAGACGGGTTTTTACTCATTGCAGAAACTAAAAACGCTTGTGTCTTATCACCAATCGCATCAACTAAATAAGACCATGTCTTACCATCGTCATTACTGTAGAACATTTTGTCTTCTCCTTCTTTTGAGAAGTTGTATTCACCAATTACTAAAGGATATTGATTTCCTGCTGGTACTTTTAATACGATCCAGAATACCTCTCCTTCTGGAAAGTAAAGTTGCTCATCTAATTCGAACTTATGAATGTTATCATCTTGAGGTTCTAATTCAGTTTGCCACTTCAAAGTCGCTGTGCTTAAAATATTACCTTGGTAGATTTGAGCGTAAGTATTTCCTTCTGTCAAAGTGTTTAAGTAAAACTCAATGTCCGTAAGGTTAAAACCACCTTTTGGAGCAACATAAGCTGTAGCCGCTGTATTTGACATCGACAAATCAGTATCTCCAATAAAGAATGATGGAAAAAATGCCGAATTACAATATTCCAAGTTATATTCCTCAAACTCTTCTAATTCAGGATGATCACTTAATGACATTACTTCTAAACGTGGAGAAGATTGAGCTCCTAATTTTGAAGCTTCAGTCATTTGACCTACTGAAATTGTAGAATAAGTCTTAGGGTAGTGATTCTTATATCTTGTCTCTAAAGAGTAAATTAATCTTCCTTCTTCTTCATTCAAGAATGTGATCTCATCTGAAGCAGTCGTCGATGTTGCTACATCTGCTGTGATAGACATTGATGATTTAGAGAATGTCAACTTAGGACCAAGGTTAGTTGCACCATTAATCACAACAGACATTGGTGCCGCATTTTCCCATCTATCTTTTGCTACAATAGCAAATGAATAAGCTGTCTCTGCTTTTAATCCATCAATTTGTCTTACGTTCCAGTCTCCAATAGCACTAGCAGAATTTACTTTTACTACAGTAGCTGTTTCTAAATCAAATTCTCCTTCAGAATAATAAATATCAAATGTGCTTGCTTGGCCATCATCTTCATCAGCAGGAGTCATCCATCTTAATGCAATATGATCAAAACCTTCATAAGCAATTTCAAATGATGATACAGAATCAGGAGCAATTCCTTCATTCTCTTTTAATGCAAAAGAAGCATCAATTCTACCAGATCCTAGCTGACCTAAATAATCAGGGTTTTGATCCTTAATAGAAACCACACCTGTCAATAACTGTGCTTTCAACTTATTTGGTGTCATTGTTTCACCACCTAAGTGAGAAAGTACTAATGCTGCAACACCTGATACGTGAGGACATGCCATTGATGTACCTTGGTAGAATCCATAATCATTGTCTGGCAATGTAGATAATACACCGTTTGTTAAAGCTGAAGATGTTTCTCCACCTGGCGCTGATAACTCAATCCAGTCTCCATAGTTAGAGTAATCTGCTTTTTGATCTTGAGGGTTTGTAGAAGCTACTGTAAAACAAGGCTCATAGTATCCAGGATACCA
The DNA here is from genome assembly GCF_012844305.1 of Flammeovirga aprica JL-4. GTDB lineage: Bacteria > Bacteroidota > Bacteroidia > Cytophagales > Flammeovirgaceae > Flammeovirga > Flammeovirga aprica. The sequence continues at coordinate 84,431 of NZ_JABANE010000016.1, read as the reverse complement.
CTTACCTGCATGATTACTGTTACCTGATGCGAAAATTACAATACCACCTTTCATCGGTGAACCTTCGTAATCACCTGCTTCTGCGATAAAGTAATCAATAGCGTCTAGTACTACTTGATCAAAATACCCTTCAGAAGTATATCCCCATGAGTTTTGAGAGATAACCGCACCATTGTTAGCGGCATAAATGTAAGAAGTAGCAACATCGATAAGCGGACCGCCTAAAATCTGGCAAGACATCAACAATGCACCTTGGTTTTCACCGTCACCACCTGCAACACCTGCAACACCAATACCGTTGTTGTTAACAGCAGCTACTGTACCTGCAACGTGTGTACCATGACCTTGAGGAGCAATAGCTCCTGAAGCGGAAGCAAAGTTCCACCCATAGATATCATCAATATATCCGTTTCCATCTGAATCTTCTCCTTCTACACCGTTTAACTCGGCTTCGTTGATCCACATGTTGGCTTTCAAATCTTCGTGGTTTACATCAATACCTTCATCGTGAATAGAAACAATAATGTTGTTTGATCCCATTGTTGTTTCCCAAGCTTTGAAAAGGTTAATGTCTGCACCTTTTGTCCATGCAGCATCAGAACCATCATTGCTGTAATGCCATTGTTTTGAAAGCAATGGGTCATTTACAGGAGCTGTTTCTGATAATGTCTGAATTTGATCTTTTGAGATTGGAGCGAACTTCGCATCCGGCTCAATTAATCTTTTTTCTCGGATCACCTCAGCCATTTCTACATCAGCAAGTGTAGAGAATGATTGTACTACTGCATCAATAGATGACGAAGTAGATACCTCCATTTGGTACCATAAGTGTAATCCGTGTTTTCTTAATTTGTGCTCAAACTTAGCGTTATATGGGAATACTCTCCTCATATTTTGAGCTTCATACTGTTGAGCAGTTGCGTCGAAAGTAGCAATGCCTAGTGTTGCAATTCCTCCATTCATTGGAGTTACTTGTAATCTAGCATCTGTTTGTTCTTTGAACTTGACTCTGATCACGCCTTGTGCCACCCCATCTGAAAAGATAACAGGTTCTTGTGCATAGGTAACTGTGGTACTAAATACCGCAGCTAAAAGGCATATCAAGACAGTCAATACCTTTGGTAAATGATTTCTCATTGATAGTCTGTTTAGCGGTTTAAAAAATTGAATTGGCTAGAAATTATTTTAACCTTAATAGGTGCAGTAATTTCTGAAGCACGTCTGTCTCCTTTTTTCGTACTTCAATCATCTCAAGTAATTTCTCCTTCTCCAAGGATTGATTACTCTTGCGAGATTTCTTCGTGTTTTTGTCAGACATATTTTCTGATAAAAGTTCATCGTTAGATCCCACACAATTTTAAGTCGCAAACAACTGTAAATTCAAAAAACCATATGCTACATGTGTCCAAATACACTACTACATCAGTGCTACATCAACATTAATAACAATAAAAATTAAAACACTAAACAACTATAAATAAATAAGTTAATCCCAAAACAATGTATCCACTCTATTTCTAGTCAACAACAATAAAAACAAATCTTTTTTCCATAAAAATGAGATGAAAAATGAATTATCTTAAAAATTTAGGCATAAAAAAGAGCCTCGTAGTAGCTAAATTCACAACTTAACACTGTATAAAACCAGCACTAAATCTATTGCTATCTAAGGCTCCTTTTTAAAAGTTATATCTAAAGAAAATGAATATTTTGAATGAAAAATATATAGCTATAATAGTGGATTACGAATCACTACAAGATCCATTTATTCTTCATTCTTCACTCAATCTAGTTGTCCATCATCGCTACTACTCTCGCTGGCGCGGCAGATGCTCCTACAATTTTCAATGGAAAAACAGCTACCTTAAAACCTGAATAAGGCAATGCGTCAAGATTCACTAATTGCTCCATATGACAATACTCTTTTTCCTGACCAACAAGGTGAGCATTCCAGAACAACTCTTTATCTCCAGTTTCTTTCGCTTGTTTTACCAAATAAGGTAATGGCAAGTCCCAACCCCATGCATCAATTCCCATCACTTTGATGCCTTGATCAATTAAAAAGTGAGTCGCTTCGGCACTCATTCCTGTTCCCACTTTATGGAAATCTTCCGTACCATTGAACTTATCACGACCTGTTTTAATCAACACGATCATTCCTTGTTTTAACTCAAGGTTATTTTCGGAAAGAAAAGTTTCTATATCCTTTTGAGTAATAGGTTCAAAGTCTAGTTTGTGTTTCATATCAATCACCAACCCTTCACCATAACACCAATCTAATGGAACTTCATCAATGGTTTTCGCTTTTTGCCCCGCCACAGTAGGAGAGTAGTGCCAAGGGGCATCAATATGAGTGGTAGAGTGAACACCCATTTTTTCGATGGTATCATCTGCCCATCCTTCAAATCCTTTTGGAAATAATTTAAAAGGAAGACCAAAAAGACGGATCAGCCATTTTGCCTTGCGATGTGGTTTGTGCTTGATTTTGACACGCATAAACCATGGGTCTTTTTTGTTGAATTGAATTGGTTTTGAGAGATCAATAATTTTCATAGCTGAATATTAGTTTAAGTTTGGGAAAAAATTTGATGTTTAATGTTAAGTATTTTTTTTGAGAAGTAAGTACTAAGTCATTAAAAAAAGCCAACCCGAAACAGGTTGGCTTTTTCTTTCATGTAACCAAGTATTTAATCGTCCTATTTAATCCTGCCCTCACTCGATATAGGGCAAGACAAATTTCTTAAGTACTAAATCAAAAATAAATCATAGTTAATTTTAATTTATTTTTTGTGAGTACAACGCTAAAAAACGTATTAATAGTGGTTCTATTAAAAGTTTTTTGAAGGAAGTAATCGCAAAACAATAAATAGAATTAGTATGAGATAATTTTGAATTTGTACTTATATATTATTTTCTATTAATTAGATGACAAAGAAAGGATAAGTATCCTTCTCTATCAGAGTATCCGCTAACTCTCTACGCAACACGTGTACGTTTTCTAATTCATACTTTGTGAAACGTTTCAAGCCCATCAACATTACTTTTTGCTCATCGCCTTTGGCAATACCTGCAATTGCTTCTCTACCTGAAGTAGCAATTTGCTCTGCCGCCTCACGAATAAACACTTTTGAAATATTGATTTGCTCTTTGCAAGCTTCCTCACCTTTTTCTTCTACCATCTTTTCGGTACGAAGCATTGCTGATTCTGCTGCATAAATCTGAATCAACATGTCAGCAACATTCATCAGAATTTCTTGCTCATCGTTGATTTTTGCTTCAAATACTTGAACCGCTCTACCTGCTACCATTAAGGCTGCTTTTTTCAAACGCTTCAAAATATCTTTTTCAATGTTGAATAACACTGAAGCATCTATTGTTTCAAATGATGGAACTGAAGTCAGCTCTTTTGCAACGTCCATTGCAGGTGACACGATGTCCAATTCACCTTTCATGGCACGCTTGATCATCATTCCTACTAAAAGCATACGGTTGATTTCGTTCGTACCTTCATAAATTCTTGAGATACGTGCATCACGGTACGCTCTTTCCATTGGTGCATCTGCTGAGAAGCCCATACCACCATAGACCTGAACACCTTCATCTACTACAAAATCCAATGTTTCAGAACCGAAGACTTTAAGGATAGCACACTCGATAGCGAATTGCTCTACACCTTTCAGTTTCGCTTTTGCTTCATCCATACCGCTTGATAATAATTCTTCAGTATGGTCTTCTATATTTTGTCCAGCTCTGTAGCACATCGACTCAATTACATAAGTCTTAGTAGCCATCTGAGCTAATTTTTGCTTAATTGCTCCAAAGTTTGCGATAGGCTGTTTGAACTGCTTACGCTCTTTAGAATATCTGATAGAGTGATCGATCACTGCACGACAACCACCTAACACACCAGCACCTAACTTCGCTCTACCGATGTTCAAGATGTTAACGGCAATCTTAAATCCATTACCTCTTTCAGAAAGCATGTTTTCAACAGGCACTGCAGTATCATTGAAGAATACTTGACGAGTAGAAGAACCTTTAATACCAAGCTTCTCTTCCTCTTCGTTCATCGTAATGTTACCGAATGACTTCTCTACAATAAATGCTGTGTGGTTTTTATCGTCTTCGATTTTTGCGAAAACAATAAATAAGTCAGCAAAACCTGCATTGGAAATCCACATTTTTTGACCTGTCAATAGGTAGTGTTTTCCATCGTCAGTTAATACTGCTTTTGTTTTACCAGAATTAGCATCAGATCCTGCATCAGGTTCTGTCAGTGCATAAGCGGCTGCCCATTCGCCTGTTGCTAATTTTGGAAGATATTTTTCTTTTTGCTCTTGTGTACCATAATAAAGGATTGGCAAAGTACCAATACCTGTATGTGCACCATAAGTTGTTGAAAATGAACCTGCTTCACCAAATACATCTGCAATTAACATAGAAGTATTAAAGCTCATTCCTAAGCCACCCATGTCTTCAGGAACAGAAATACCTAATAATCCTAAGTCACCAGCTTTGGCAAAAATTTGTTCTACTAATTCCCAGTTATGTCCATCAATTTCTTTGGCTTTTGGTGTGATTTCCTGATCGATAAAATCTTTCGTGGCTTGTGCCATCATCACCTGCTCTTCTGAAAATTCTTCTGGCGTAAAAATCTCATTCGCCTCTGTCTCGCGGATCAAAAACTCACCGCCTTTAATTGCTTTTTTATTGGTTACAGTATTCATTGATCTGTATAAATTTTGTGTGTTGTTATTTTGGATGAGAATAAACTACTCGTGTTTATTCATGTATTGTTTATTGGATGTGTGTATCTTAATTATTCTGCAATGATGAATGTATTACAAAAACAACCATTCACTTAAAAACGTATGCTTGCATAACATTCATTTTCAAATATATGAAAATTATTATGCAAGCATAACAAAAAGTAGAAAAAAATGTGATTTTAACGCTTATTTTTCTGAAAAAGGTGTTTTTGGGTGAAAATGAAGTAGCTCAACACACTTTTTTATAAGAATCATTAAAATGTATTTACAATTATGACATATCTCACTTATGTACTCATGTTTGCATTGTATTTTTGCGCAGTTGAAGTATTGAGGAGGTTAGAATTAATGCATTCAATTACTAATCAACACTTTTGACTGTTTATAGGAAACAATAAATGAACAAACAATGAGCGATTTTTTTTATCAGAAGCCTTTCCCGATAAAGGACGACACTACAAAGTATAGATTATTAACCAAAGATTATGTTTCTACAATTGAAGTAGACGGACGTAAGTTTTTGAAAGTAGACCCTAAAGGTCTTGAACTACTTTCTCAAGAAGCAATGGCGGATGTATCTTTCTACCTTCGTACAGCACACTTAGAAAAAGTAGCTAAAATCTTAGACGACCCAGAAGCTTCTGATAACGATCGTTTTGTTGCTCGTACATTGTTAGAAAATGCAGCTGTAGCAGCGGAAGGACAATTACCTTCTTGCCAGGATACAGGTACTGCTATTGTAATGGGTAAAAAAGGTGAAGGCGTAATTACAGGTTCAAATGATGCTGAAGCGTTATCGCGTGGTATCTATGAAACATACAAGGAAAGAAACCTTCGTTATTCTCAAGTTGTTCCTTTGACAATGACTGAGGAGAAAAACACAGGTACTAACCTTCCTGCTCAAATCGACATTTACTCAGATCAAGGTAACTCTTATGAGTTCTTGTTTATGGCAAAAGGTGGTGGATCTGCCAACAAAACTTTCCTTTACCAACAAACTAAAGCGTTATTGAACGAAGAAAGTTTGACTGCTTTTGTAAAGGAAAAATTAAAATCAATTGGTACTGCGGCTTGTCCTCCTTATCACTTAGCATTTGTAGTAGGCGGTACTTCTGCTGAAGCAAACATGGCTACAGTGAAGAAAGCATCTGCAGGTTACTATGACCACTTGCCAACTGAAGGTAACATGGGCGGTCAAGCGTTCCGTGATGTAGAGTGGGAAGAAAAAATCCAAAAGATCTGTCAAGAGAGCTTAATCGGTGCTCAGTTCGGTGGTAAATACTTCACGCACGATGTGAAAGTAATCCGTTTACCTCGTCATGCTGCATCTTGCCCAGTAGGTATTGGTGTTTCTTGTTCAGCTGACCGTAACATCAAAGCGAAAATCAACGAAGATGGTATCTGGTTAGAAGAGTTAGAAAAAGATCCACGTCGTTTGATTCCTACTGAAGAATCACAAATGGACAACCCAGTTGAAATCGACTTGAACCGTCCAATGGATGAGGTATTAGCTGAATTGACGAAATACCCTATCAAAACTCGTTTGAACTTAAAAGGTACATTGATCGTAGCTCGTGATATCGCTCACGCACGTATCAAAGAAATGTTGGACAACGGTGAGGAGATGCCAGAGTACTTCAAGAATCACCCAATCTACTATGCTGGTCCTGCGAAAACGCCAGAAGGAATGCCTTCAGGTTCATTCGGACCAACTACTGCCGGTAGAATGGACCCTTATGTAGGACCTTTCCAAGCAAAACGTGGTTCAATGATCATGTTGGCAAAAGGTAACCGTTCACAACAAGTAACAGACGCTTGTAACGAGCACGGTGGATTCTACTTAGGTTCAATTGGTGGTCCTGCAGCAATTCTTGCAAAAGAGAACATCAAATCTGTGGAGTTAGTTGACTTTGAAGATTTAGGAATGGAAGCGGTTCGTAAGATCGAAATCGAAAACTTCCCAGCCTTCATCATCGTTGACGACAAAGGAAATGACTTCTTCGCAGAATTATAATTCTGAATCAAGCAGTTGTACATTTGAAATTGGGATAAATTGGTTAATTATTTTTTAGTCTAATCGAGGCAGAATAGAAGAACATAGCCATAGTTACGTGATGATATTCTAACGAAGAGTAGGCTAAAAAAGAAAATTCAAAAATTCCGATTTTAATTGTACAACTGATAAAATAGATTTCATATATAAAGATCCCTTGCAGTGTATGCTGTAAGGGATTTTTTTATTTTGAGGAAACTTTTTACTTAATAGTAATCACATCACCAATAAACTTAATATGAGAAATATCAAAATCAATTCTATCCTCAACTTATTAGAAGAACTAAGTCAGCAGATGGAAGCGTCTATTGATAATGATCGATTCTATTTTCCTTCAAAGTATGGAAGTGGTTTTATTCAGAAAAATGAATTTGGTGATGGTTTAATTTTTCAAGAGGAGAAGTTTATCATCTATGATGATATGGTTTTGACAAGAAGTATCGAACAGCAAGAAGACTATCTATCTCTATATTTTTTAATTCACTCTCCTTTATTAACCTATATATAATACCAAAAGCATTTTCAACTTTATTGAGAGGATCGTCAATTCATCCATTTAAGTATTTGGAATAAAGTCATTGAGTGTTAAGTGCACCGTAGTTAAAACTATGGGCAGGTAATACAGCAACCTATCCAAGACTGAAGTCTTGAAGGTTGAAAATGAAGATAATACTTTAGTGTTGGTGGAGTCAGTATCACTTGCCCATGACTTCAGTCATGGTGCACATCCCCTTTTTTTATTTCTACAATTTACATTCCCTTGTTATGAGTCATCGTATTTCTCTTGGCATACTATTCTTACTATTTTCAGTATTCACTGTTTTTGGACAAGACACGTCTCCTTCAAAAACAAGGCTCACTTCTATCAGCCTTCACAAAGAATACTATAACTTCAACTCGATGCATCAAGCCACTTATTTTCTTTTAAAAGGAGGAATTACTTTTAAAGACAATAGTCACTTGATTGTAGAATTAATAGAAACGCAATACACGGAAGAAGGACGAAAAATATATTCTCCAGGAGACATGAATATCTCATACACAAGATCTATTATTCCTTCCAATAGCAAAGATTTTCTAGGCTTAAACGCTACAATGAAAATGCATTTACCAACAGGTAATTCTGACTTATCAGGGTTATTTGGTCATTATACATTAGAGCCAATGATCCAATACGGATGGAAATTAATGGGGAATCACCTCACTTTTTCTAATCAATGGAGAGCATATATACCGACAATTCAAGCTGTAGAAAATACTGTTGCTCCAGCGTTGTTCGTTTTGAACCTTCAGTGAAATACCAGTATGATGACAAATGGATTAATGTAGCTATAGACAATAGGTGGGTTTGGAACTTTGATGACTTTGTAATCTATTATAAAATAGAAGGAGGCATTGATTTAGGCAATAACTATCGTCTTTCTGGCTTTTATGAAAGGAAACTAAGAGGAGAACCATTATTTGACATTTATACAGGCATCAATATCAATTTTAGATTCTAATACATTCATCTTTAAACTTCAATCAAAGAAGGCTTAGTAGATTTTTATCTATTAAGCCTTCATCTTTTATTTATAATATCCTTTACTCTGAATCAAGGTTCTCACCCCTTCAGGAACCATATACCTAAAGTCCTTATCTTCTTTGACACAGCTTCTGATATAAGTAGCAGAAATATCCACCATAGGAGCATTGATCATTTTCACATTCTTGTGATCTTTTAAATCAGAAGGCTTTGCATGTGGTCTTGGGTAAACCAACAGGCCATAATCTTCTAAGATAATTTCGTGGTTTTTCCACTTTTTAAAACCAGCGAGATTATCTTCTCCTACAATCACTTTAAAAGAATGTTTCGGATTCTTTTCTTGAAGATAAACCAGTGTATCCACAGTATAACTCGGCTTAGGCATTCTAAACTCAATATCTGATGCTCTAAACTTGTAATTATCTTGAATGGCGGCGTTGACCATATCTAAACGGTCAAATTCGTGAAGCAATGATCCTCTTTTTTTAAAAGGGTTATGAGGAGAAACTACAAACCAAACTTCGTCCACCTCACCACTTTGAATCATGGCATTGGCAAGTATCAGGTGCCCAATATGAATGGGGTTAAATGAACCAAAAAATAATCCTGTCTTCATTCTTTAATTATTATTTCTTCCAACCTCTCAACATCTCACGCTTACCTGGAGGGCCTGGGTAACGCTCTACTTCATAACCTACACTCACCAAATCTCTACGAAGCTGCCCTTTGGCACAATACGTCACAAACAAGCCATCCTTTTTATTCACTGCAAAGCATTTTGTAAGATTCTCTACATACCACACCTCAGGTTGTTTGTTTGGAGCAAAGGCATCAAAGAAAATCACATCAAATGTATTCTCTTCCGCTTCAAATTCCTGCAAGGTTGCTTTCTTTTTCGTAAGGGTGAAATTAGGTAAAATAGCAATTCCCTTCTCCCATTCACAAGAATGCACTGTTTTGAAATAAGACGTCAACTCATCTTCTAAAAGATCAGTATAATTTAAGCCTTCAATCAACTCTTCCTTTAAAGGAAAAGGCTCTAAGGTAATCATGGAAAAGGTATGATCAGGATTTTTCAAGGCTTGCTCTATCATTAGGATCACATTTAACCCAGTGCCCATACCCACTTCAAGAATAGACGTTTTATCTTTTCCGTCCTTCACATCTTCCCAACCTGATTTGATAAATACATATCTTGATTCTGTCAATGCACCATGATTCGAATGATACGTTTCATTCAGCTGTTCATTGAACAAAGAACTTGAACCGTCGCTTGTTTCTATAATCTTGATATTTCCCATTGATTGTACTTTTCGTTTTATACAAAAAGAGACCACCCTTTTGAGGCAGTCTCTTTTATTATATGTTGAAAGTTCCTAGAAGAACTTGTAACGCTCGTCTTTTACCTCTGAAAGCTCTTTTACAGCCTCCAAGATGTTGTAGTTAGCAGATCTGTTGTATCTGTTTTCTACTTGAGTTTGGTAGATTGAGTAGTCAGCAGTTTCTAAAGCTTTGTCTGCTTTTCTTACTTTGATTACTACTACGCTGTTCTCGTCAACGATTGGAGCAGAAACTTCTCCTTCTTTTAAACCAAATGCAGTACCAATTGTTTTTGGAGCAATACCAATACCTTGGATAGATACATCATTTAAAGAAAGATCTGAAGCGATATCCGCTTTAGCACCGTTTCCGTAAGCTTTTCTCATGTCCTCGATAGAACCTGATAAACCAGCTAATTTAGTTGTGATGAATTCAGCTTTCTTTGCTTTCTTCGCCTCAACCATTGCCTCGTTTTTCACTTCATCAAAGTCAGCAATACCTTCTTCACGTGAAGTCATCAACGTAGCAACAACAAAACGGTCGTCTAAGTCAAATACTTCTGATACTTCATCAATGCTAGCCTCAGTGTATGCCCAACGGATCACTTGTCTTACAGAGTTACCTCTTAAGCTGTTGATGAAAGTTGCAGTAGGAGCGATTGTTAAAGCTTGCTCGATGAAGATCTTTTGCTCTTCCGCTAACTCTTCAAATGCTTTTCTACCACCTTTTGCTGAAGCAGCAAATACTGATGCCTTACGGTAAGCTTCGTTGATTGTAGCATCTGAAGCAGATAATTTCTTCTCTACTACTGCTAATTCAAACTGCTTTTTCGTTTTCGTTTCAGTTACTTTGATGATATGGTAACCGAAAGAAGTTTTTACTAATCTTGAGATCAAACCAGCTTTTCTAGCTGAGAATACTGCCTTGTCGAACTCAGGAACCATACGTCCTTCTGAGAACCACTGCAAGTCACCACCTCTTGATTTAGTAGTAGGAGCTGCGTCACCTACTTTCTTCGCTAATTCTTCGAAGTTTTCACCACCTTGGATTTTTCTTAAAGTAGCTAATGCTTCTTTCTTTGCTTTAGCATCATCCTTATCGTTTTTGAATAAGATATGTGAAGCTCTAGCAGAGTAAACTGTATCTTCTGAAGTACCTAATACTTTGTAGTCTCTGTAAGCACCTGCAGCGAAGAAAGGACCATAAACTTTTCCTTCTTCTAATGCGTTTGCATCTAAAACTGTAGGAAGACCTGTCATGTTTGCTGATAAGAACTTAGTAGCTCCTTCAGTGTTCGCATCAACAAATGCAGTGTCATTTGAAGTTCTTTCAAATGCTCTAGCAAGGTCTTGCATATCTGCCTCTAAGTTTTTCTTGTCAGCATCTGATGCTTTCACTTGGAAACTTACAAACTCAATACCTCTGTTGGCATCACGCTTAAACTCTTCTTTGTTGGCGTTGTAGTATGCTTTTGCATCTGCATCAGTAGTGTTTACTGCTGAATCTGGAACGCTGTAGAAAGGTACGTTTAAGTAAGCGATTTCAACTTTATCGTTTTGTTTTTCATATTCTTTCTTTCCTTCCAAGTCAGAAGCAAAGTAAGTTCTTGAAATAAGATTTTCGTATTTGATTCTAGTACGAGAAGTTTTCAATTGCTGCTCGAAGCTTAAGAATTGTTGGTACTGAGGAGAACTAGGACCTTGTTGCTTTAATGAAGCAAGGTACATTTTGATATTCTCTCTGCTTACTTCACCAGTTGAATCTCTGAAGTACTGACCGAATTCTGGAGCGATGTTGTTACCAGAAATGATATCATCTAATTCTTCTGCAGAAATAGAAATACCAAGTTCTTCCATTTGTTGACCATAAGCAACACGATAGATCAACTCGTTCCAAGCCATTTGACGAACACCTTGCATTTGTTGCTCGTTTGGAGGTGTAGGGTAATTGCTTTTTATGCCATCGACGATTTCACTGAATTGTCTCAATTCAACTTCTTCTCCGCCGATAACCCCAACAATTTGTTTGTTGCTTCCTAATAATCTTGAGTTAGGTGACATTAAGTCTCCCCCCACCATAAATAAAATCAGACCTATTGCGATCAATCCAACTGCAACGCCAGACTTCTCTCGGATCTTCGTAATTATTGCCATGATAAACTAAAAAAAAATGCTTTATATATGAATCTGTTCGTATTTAAATCTTAATGTTTTTACGCCCTAATTTCCAAACACTCCGCCATTTGACCGTCTCACTTGAAAATTAGTCCGAAGTCACTAAGTGATATTAAAAACATGCAAATGTAAGAAGTTTAAAGCATTCAGCACCATTAAATACAAAAAAATGTAAGGATAACACCAAAAAAGACATAAAAAAAAGCCTAACAGAAATTCTGTTAGGCTTTTTAGAGCGAAAAACGGGGTTCGAACCCGCGACCTCAACCTTGGCAAGGTTGCGCTCTACCAGCTGAGCTATTTTCGCATACTTTGTACCAGGAGTGGGAATCGAACCCACACGAGGTTGCCCTCACAAGATTTTAAGTCTTGCGCGTCTACCAGTTCCGCCATCCCGGCTCATTTACCATTGCTGACAAATGAAAGTATTTTCTTGTTTTTATTGAAAGGAAGTCAAGTCTTCCTTATATCTTAGCCATTTAATAACTTGGCACTTAGAGCGAAAAACGGGGTTCGAACCCGCGACCTCAACCTTGGCAAGGTTGCGCTCTACCAGCTGAGCTATTTTCGCATACTTTGTACCAGGAGTGGGAATCGAACCCACACGAGGTTGCCCTCACAAGATTTTAAGTCTTGCGCGTCTACCAGTTCCGCCATCCCGGCTCATCTACCATTGCTGACAAATGAAATTTTTAAATGGAGCGAAAAACGGGGTTCGAACCCGCGACCTCAACCTTGGCAAGGTTGCGCTCTACCAGCTGAGCTATTTTCGCTTATTCATTCATGCTTTTCGTTTAAAGCGATGCAAAGGTAAGGCGAGATTTTATATTTCCAAAAGAAAATAAGAAAAAAGATAAAAATGAATGTAAACGACCTGATTTTCAATAGCCTTTATTTTGATAAAAATTGAAGAAAATCGTTTGGATATTAAAATACGCCTTGTGCTTGCTTCATAATTCAGAAGTCAAGTAAGGATTTTTTGAAAATAGTACTTCAATTCCTAGTCATAAAAAAGTATTATTGCGGTTCATTCTTTCAACAAAAAACCTAAAAGCAACCGAATTGAAACATTTCATTAAAAAATATTCTAAATAAACTTTTAATGATCGTTAGTGATTTACTTTTATTAAGTGTTGACTATACATTGGAGTGTTTTTCCTCCTCTATCTTTGCGGTGTACCTTAGATTTTCATCGAGATCTTATGGATTTGATGATTATCATTCTAAAATCTAGAATTTTTTAGAAAGAATTCATATTTTTAAAATGAACTAATATTATGGCAATATCAACTTATCCTATGGATTTCAGTTTTACAGATACTCTTTTCGAAGGGGACAAAGATGGATATGTAGATTTCTTATCAATTTCTATTGATGAATTTGAATCTGACTTTCCAAAATTAAAATTAGCTTTAGAAGATAAAGACTCTGACCTTTTTAGCGCTGTTAAACACAAGTTTAGCACAAGACTACATACTTTTAACCTTGACACTTTAGAGCGTTTTATGGCTGAAGTAGGTGCTAACTATAAAGAGGATGTCAATTCTGTTGACCCGGTAATGGCTTGGGCTGAACTAGAGCGTCACCTCCGTAACATCTTAGACACATTAAATGAGAAACTATCAGAAATCAAAAACAGCTAAGCAAAGCTCCGTTTTGATTTAATTGGTATTTTCCGAAGATATAACGACCTGTATCTCTCGTGCGTAAGCAGCGTAACGTTGAGACAGGTCTTCTTTTTTTAGATTTTTATAATAGTCTGAGAGGTTTCTGCTGGCCTGAAAGCTCACTTCATTGGGTTTTCTGAACAACTGCGCCGCCAATCGGATAGGCTTGCTGTAGTAATTTTCTACGGCTTTTTCTTTTTCTCCCTGGGCATAAATAATATTTCCCATCAATAAATAACAACCTATAGTCTTGATATAATCACGGCCATAGTTTTCTTTATAATACCCCAACAGCAGTTCACTGTAATAGTAAGCTTCATTGAATTTTTGCTGATGAAAATTAATCATCGACAAATTATTATAGGCAATTGCCTTCCATCTGCTCTCACGATTCTCTTCCAGTTTTTCCACATTTTGATATAACTTCACTGCCTCCACTGTGTCTCCTTTCATCAGTAGTAAGCCTGCCATATCTATATTCTGGATCGCAAGCTGTGTAGAGTCTTTTTCTGATCCTATTTCCCATTCAATGGCATAAGCTTTATTGGTATAGTCTTCTGCCTGTTGAAAATCATTCAAGCGGACATAGCATTTTGAAATAAAGTGCATCATCTCCGCCGCCTTCAAATTATTCTCACCAAACCTTTCCTGATTCTGCTGTAATAGTTCTTGATAGATTTTCAAAGCTATGGCGTCTTCCTTCACCCTTTCAAATTTACCAGCCACTTGAATATACCAATCCGACAGCTGTGTGAAATCATTGAGATCCTGATTGGCTATCAACGCATCAGCATAAAGTTTCTGATACCACTGATGTGCTAATTCATATTCTCTTTTATAGAAAAAAGTATCTGCAATTTTTCTCTCATAGGTCTGCCTTCTTTCGGCAGTGCCGATGTTACCTACCAGAATTTTCACCACTTTCTCAGCTGATGTATTTGCCTCTTGAGAATCACCTCTCTGAAGGTATACCTCTGCCAGTGATTCATATTGATTGGCTAGTTCAATAGAATTTTTTCCAAAAACTTTCTTAGCGATCTGAATGGATTGATTTAAATTCTGGATTGCTAATTTATAAGCTCCAGTCCTAGTTTGCGCTTTCGCAATCCTGTTAAGGATCTCTACCATATCCGCACGGTACTGTGTATCCATTTTAGAAATAAGGTTTGAAGCCTTTGTATAATAAGAACTTGCTGTACCAAAATTTTCTATTTCATAATGAAAAGTACCCAATGTCATATAAACCGTCACCAGACGAAAATAATGCTCCCTTCCTTCTGCTTGTTCATACGCTTCCAAAGCCTGTTCATAATAATTGATGGCAATATTGGAGAGCTGATGATGCCTAAAAATCTGGGCTAGATAAATATACATATCGCCAATAAAGGCATAATCGGGAGTAGGGTTAGAGCGTAAAATTGCCAATGCTCTTTGTATGTATTGAGATGCAATATTGGAGTAACCGTTATCTGCGAATTTCTCAGCAATACGTTTATGAATCAATACGATCCGCAGATCTGTGTTGCTATAAGTTTCTTTTGCCAGAACTAATATACTATCTGCCAATGCAGTAGCTTCTAAGTGGTAATTATTGCGGAGTAAAGAATCTAGTTCGGCTTGAATTTCTGATACTTCATGTTCCTTGATCGTCAACGTGTCCTTTTCCAACGATTGACCAAAGGAAAAAAAAGGCAATAACATGCATATACTCCAAACTGCTATTTTCCACCACCTCTTATGTATATTACAGATTATCACCTTTTATAAAATTTCGTCTAAATCTATTCAGACACAATTATTTGATCTCCTCCAACTTCACAGGAGTTAATGGCTTGATAATGATACCTGCCACTTGATCATATTGCGTTGCTTTTTTTCTATCTTCTGATGTGACTTCTGCAGAAAGCATATATACCTTATCGTTTTCTATATTTTTAGCTTTCAATTGATCCAAGAAATCCCATCCAGTACTTGGAGGCATATTAATATCTAAAAACACCACCTCAGGCTGTACTTCTTCCCAAGCGTCTACAGCTTCTTGTACGTTGAGGTAAGTGGTTACGTTTTCTCCAAATCCTGTTTTCTCTATCATTTTACGACAAATCAAATTATTTGTCGGATCATCATCAATAACAAAAATATTCTTGTAATTACTCATAAGTAGAATATGAAATATAATTATTCTTACATTTTAACATCCAATCAATTGGACTGATGCTAAACAATTGTGCGTCCTAATCGAAACAAAGTTTTCAACCAATAAAGCTTCAATTAGATTTCTAATATAGATGTTCTTCACATTATAAATTGATTTTTCTTTATGATTTGTCAGACTTTATTCAAATCGGCTATTATGAACAATGTTAAATACAATATTCATTAATAGCCTTTAAGCTGTACAAAGATAAATTACTTTTGGGAATTCTTGGGCAAAATATTGAGCATAAAAAAAGGTGAGCATTACTCACCTTCTTTCTAACCAATTCAATTATTTAAACTTCCATCGAAATATATTCATTAAAGAATGATACTAAGTCACCCTTTAACTAAGTCAAACAGGAAATTGCGATTTTTTCAATCATTTCCTTATTTGGTTGACTTCTTGACTGTAAACATATTATAATATTAACTATTTCGCAAATAATCAACGTATTATTTTAAACTTTTCGAATAAAAATACTGTTTTGTATCTAATTTATAATCAAAACACTATGCACTCGATGCTTTAAACTATAGATTTAGTAGAGTAATTGTATTATCTACACCGCAACCGGTTTCGGTATTTTTTTTACGGATTTAATATTTTTACTCACGAAATCAGATGCTTTTTTGAAAAAATTATATTTGAAGACATTCAGATTATTACATTTTCCAAAGGGTTGTTATCAATCTAGAACTCTTATTATTAAAGACTGACATTTTTTGTATAGCGATCAAGTTCATAGTAACTTGCGGAAATATTTTGACAAAAAAACTTTTCAATGGATATCTCAACTGCGCAACATGCCCTCAAACAGTATTTTGGGTATGACCGATTCAGACCAATGCAAGAGGACATTATCCAAAATGTGCTTGCAAAACAAGATACGGTTGTCTTAATGCCTACAGGAGGTGGAAAGTCAATCTGTTATCAGATTCCAGGAATTATTTCTCAAGGAGTAGCCATTGTAATTTCTCCCTTAATTGCACTGATGAAAGATCAGGTGGAAAACCTTAAAGCAAACGGTGTTCCTGCAGCTTATTTAAACAGTACGTTATCTTACACTGAAATGAGGGAGGTGGAAGAAGACCTTATTCATGAAAGGTTGAAACTTCTATATATCTCTCCTGAAAAACTACTTACTTCTCAATTTCTAGATTTCCTATCAAGAGTATACATCAGCTTTATTGCAATTGATGAAGCACACTGTATTTCTCAATGGGGACACGACTTCAGACAGGAATACACCAAACTTATTTCTTTAAGACAGCGTTTCCCAGATGTATCATTTATTGCTTTGACAGCTACAGCAGACAAAGCCACTAGAAATGATATCGCAAAACAGCTGGGTATGACTGATCCAAGAATGTTCATTTCTTCTTTTGACAGACCCAACTTAAGTCTGAGAGTGGAAGCGGGGCAGAAAAGGATAGAGAAAATTTTGCATTTCCTTGCTGAAAGACCTAATCAGTCAGGAATTATTTATTGTTTATCGAGAAAAAATACGGAAAGCCTTGCGACAAAATTACGCAACGCCGGACATAACGCTTTATATTATCATGCAGGGATGCCTGCAAATGAAAGGGCTAGAGTACAAGAAGGATTTATCAAAGATGATATTCCTATTATCTGTGCTACTATTGCCTTTGGTATGGGAATCGACAAACCCAATGTGAGATGGGTGATTCACTATAATCTTCCTAAAAATATGGAAGGCTATTATCAGGAAATTGGTAGAGCGGGTAGAGACGGGTTGCCGTCTGATACTTTGCTTTTCTACACATTTGCTGATGTAATGCAATTGAGAGATATGGTGGGGGAAAGTGGACAGTCACAGCTTCAACTTTCTAAACTTGAAAGAATACAACAATATTCTGAAACGAGAACCTGCCGTAGACGTATTTTATTAAGTTACTTTGGAGAAAGTCTTGAGAAAGACTGTGGCAACTGTGATGTATGCCGAAATCCTCCAGAACTGTTTGATGGAACTGTCATTGCTCAGAAAGCAATGTCGGCTGTGATCAGAGCCAAAAGGGAAATGAATAAATCTCTTTCTGCTGGTATGCTGATTGATATACTAAGAGGTTCTAGAAGAATAGATCTTATTCGTCAGGGGTTCGATCAAATCAAAACATACGGTGCTGGTCATGATATTTCTTATGATCACTGGCAATTGTATTTACAGCAGATGCTCAATCTTGGATTAATTGAGATCGCCTACGAACATCATAACACTTTTAGAGTGACAAAAGCAGGTGAGAATGTGTTAATGGGGAAATTTCCTGTTAATTTTGCGAAGCTTTCACAGTTTAAGGAAACACCTTCTTCTAAGGCTCCAACGAAGAAAGTGACAGCGAAGGAACAACTGCGTCAAGACTTGTTTGAAACACTTAGAGTGCTTCGTAAGAAAATTGCTGATAAAGACAGCATTCCTCCTTATGTTGTATTCAGTGATGCTACATTAAAAGACATGACAGAGAAAATGCCTATTTCTGTGCATGACATGATCAAAGTATCTGGTGTGGGTGAAACTAAGCTTAGAAAGTATGGTAATGAATTTATTGGAGCTATTGTTCATTATATCATTTCCAAATCTAAAGAAGGCTTTAAAATCAAAGGAAGTTCACTTCTGCTGACTTATGAACTGTATCAGAAAGGTCTTTCTATCCATGAAATCGCTCAAGAAAGAAAGCTAAGAGATGAAAGTATTTTAAATCACTTGGCTTCTTTGTATGAGATGGGATACAATATTGATATTTTCCAATATGTAGATGGAGAACAACTAGAAGCTGTAGCAGAAGCAATCAGAAATGTAGGGGCGAATCAAGGAGTAAAGGCAATTTTTGATTATTTTAATGGAGAACTTCCATACCGCTGTATCTATTTTGGTATGGCACATTTTAATAGAACTGTGGGTGTGTAAAGGATTTTTGCACACTTTGAACATATATAATTTAAGTAGAACATTATCATGAGTGAAGGGAAAAAGCACAAAGCAGGTTTTGTGAGTATTGTAGGAAAACCAAATGTTGGTAAATCAACGTTGATGAATGAGTTGGTGGGAGAGAGGCTTTCCATTATTACAAGCAAGGCGCAAACCACTCGACACCGTATTATGGGGATTATGAGTTCTGAGGATTATCAGATTGTTTATTCAGATACTCCTGGTATTATCAATCCTAAGTACGAATTGCATGAGTCTATGATGGACTTTGTGGACAACTCTTTGAATGATGCTGATGTTGTACTTTTTGTAACAGATATTTTTGAAACTTTTAAAGAGAAAGATGCTCTTATAAAGTTGGAGAAAACAAAGGCACCGATCATTGTCATTATCAATAAAATTGATCAGGCAAAGCAAGATGATGTCTTGAAAAAAGTAACATACTGGCAAGAAAAGCTTAATCCTAAAGTGATTATGCCTGTTTCTGCTTTACATGGCTTTAATGTCCCCGCCATTCTAGATGAAATTCTTAATCTACTTCCTGAACATGAGGCTTTCTATGACAAAGAAGAGTTGACGGATAAACCGATGCGTTTCTTTGTTTCTGAAATCATCAGAGAAAAAATCTTTATGCACTACAAAGAAGAAGTACCTTATTCTTGTGAGGTGATTGTAGAAAGCTTTAAAGAAAGTGATGATATGGTGAAAATCAAAGCTACAATTATGGTAGAAAGAGAAAGCCAAAAAGGTATTATCATTGGCAAAGGTGGTATTAAACTGAAACATGTTGGGGCTGATTCAAGAAAAGAATTAGAAAAATTCATTCAGAAAAAAGTATTCCTTGAAACGCATGTGAAAGTAGATTCAGACTGGAGAAAGAATGATAAAAGCTTGAAGATGTTTGGTTATAAGAATGATTAATCTCTGATACCTTATTAATAAAAAAAGACCTCTTACAGGACAAATACTGTAAGAGGTCTTTCTATTTATATGGAATACTTTCTAGTTATCTACTCGGATGAAAATATTGGCATTTGTTTCATTTCTTCTTTCGTCTCCCGCTTTAAACCTTAGTTCATAGTTACCAGTATCTGGGAAAACAAAAGACTCATTATAAGGAATTGAATCATTTCCAGGAGTAGGCGTCGCTACTGGGAACACTTGTATCAATGAATCGGTAATTCCTCCGTTTTCAATATTATCTGGATCATACAAAAGCCAGAACATCTCCATAGAAAGAGAGTTCGTGTTTTTATCCAAATCTCCTAAAATAAAGTTGATTGGGAAGGTTACATCCTTTTGTGCTGTAGTAGAATCCTGCTCTATCTCAGAAAATTTATAGAAAGGAGTATAGTTTCTAAACTCCATCGCTATCGTTGCTCGCTGTGCATTATTTAGAGCTACATCTTTAGCATCCATGTGCACATTATAATCTCCTGTTGCCGCTACTGCTGAATTGTCAGAATCTGGACCTGAAGCCACTCTTATCGTTCTGAAAATTTCTGTCTGAGCTCCAGCAACCGGAAATGTATCAAATTGATTTAGATAAGCGGGTACTCTCAAACCCGGTGAATCATCCCCTCCTATATATTCAAAAGAAATGGTATAAGAAAGCATACTGCTCTCGTCTCTAAAAAAAGCACGGATTTCAAGATCAGTACTTAAAGTATCAACATCCACCTCACCGTTTTTCCCATCATTATCATTGATCAGAAAAAACTCTATCACTGGAGGAAAAGTATCTACATACCTTTCACAAGAAGTGAAAAAACACAGTGCTATTATTATATTAAATATATATAGAGAGAAATTTCCCTTCATAATTTCTTCTTTAATTAGAACTTTTTAAAGAGTAACACGCCTGTAATAATCAATGCGATAAGTACAAAGATGTTCAAAATAATCTGAATCATCGGTGTATTATCCATAGATAATAAAGTGTTATCTGCATTTTTCATAGCGTCATAAAAAGAACCAAGGTCTGTTTTTGAGATTTTAGCATCTCTAAGACTCTTTCCTTTTACCACCACTGTGCCTTCAGGATATAACGTTTCGTATTTCTTTGTTCTTGTATTGAAAATTGTCAGGCTGATAAAATCCTTCAAATTATATTCCCCTGGCTCTTGTGGCTCTATATAATAGACAAACTCTTTTGAACCTACCACCTTGCCATTGGCTCTCTTAATGTTTTGAGATACACTCGGAGGGTAGAAAAGTAAATCTTCTGATTCTACTAAGTCCGGCTCACGGATTGATGAAATATTACCTACACCTTCCACTTTAAATTCAAGCGTTACACTTTCTCCTGTTTGAATCTCTGTGTCGCTCAACTTTTGTTTTAAGCGGTAATTCCCCACACTCGCAATACTCTTAAACTGACTATCTGGAAGTGGCTTCACCTTTACTGTTCTTCCTCTTGACTTAAACACCTCAACGGTCTCTTTGCTATTTCTGCCAAAGAAAGACTGTCTTTGTGCCACCTGATATTTGATCATCTGAAGCTCTGTAGGCTCAATCACAATATCTTCAGTATTCAGAGGATAGAACATTGCCTCATATATCTTGTACTGACGGTAAGATTTACCATTTACAGTAACATATTCTGAATGTACAGACTCAATATTAAAGTTTTCTTCCCAACAGTTTTTAGGTTTTACTTTCTTTAAAATCTCAGTCACTTGCTCATCCAGTTTATAAAAATCCATTTCTGCTCTGTTCGTCACAGCCACATAGAAAGAGATGTCCATTTTAAAACCTTCTCCTCTGTATACACTGTTCTTATCAGTGCTTACTGAGAAAAATGCATCTGCTTCTACATCTATAAATTGTTGGTTTTGTTGGTTTCTTGATGAACCTCCACCCCAGAAATCTGCAAAAGGATCATACACCTGTCTTTGTACCGGAGCACCTACTTTGATGGTTGCTCCATTACTATTTACAGATTTTCCATTGACAGACATTGTAAAAGGTGCCAGCTTGAATGTACCTTGTTGAGTAGGTGCATACATCTGAACCACACTCTGCTGTGTCGAAACCTGACCATTTATAATTGAAGTCTGACTTGATGTAGACGGTCTTCCTTTTTTGAATCCTGCAATATCAGGAAACTCTGAATACTTGGTCAAACGACCGTTTTTAACAGTTAAAGTGATTTCAAAATTTTCATTCTGACCAATCTCTGTTCTACCGATTGCAATACTTACTGTTTGTGCATAAGTAGAAAATGACAACAGGATTGAGCAAAGTACAAGAAGCCCAATTTGTTGTATTGAGCCTTTAAAAGTAAAAAATTTCAATAGTGATCTTTTCATACCGTAAATATCTATAATTCGAAGGAAGAAAAGATGTGAAAAAAGTTTAAAAAAATGTATTATAACTAATAAAAATGTAACTTATACACTATATTAGCGTTACACTTATTAGCAGATGTCAAAATAATTGTTCAACCAAATTTTTAATTTTCAAGATAACCAAGTAAAACCGTACCCGATCATGCTTGAATATACTAAGGTAATTCTCAAAAAAGTGTCATTTGACAGACACTTATTTTTAAAAGAGTTACGCAAATCTTTGGGAATCCTATCGATCAACGAGGTTCTTTCTTTGAGATCATGGGGAAAATCAAACTTTCCAAAGTATGCCTTTACGATCCAAAATGAGTGCAACAAACATATTAATTCGTATGCACTAGTTGGCTAAAATAAAACATACTCACTCACATTAAAAAATCAAGAAATTATTACAGTGGTCACCTAAACCAGAAGGTGATCACTTTTTTTGTGTAAAAGAAATATTTCTCTTTAAGCCCTCAAGCTTTGTTCTTTTTACAGCTGACTTTCTAAAAATTTCCTTAAACACCTCATCTGTAATCTCTTGCCAATCATTTTTAGACATTTCACCTAAGTGATCATGAGGAGAAAATTCAGGTGTATTGTGTGGTTTTGAGAATCGATTCCAAGGACAAACATCCTGACAGATATCACAACCAAAGATCCAATCTTCCATTTTTCCTTGAAACTCTTGAGGGATCTGATCTTTTAGTTCTATAGTCAAATAAGAAATACATTTACTTCCATCTACAATTCCTTTTTCCGGAATTGCATCTGTTGGGCAAGCATCAATACATCGGGTACACGTTCCGCAGTAATCTTTGATTGGAGCATCTTCCTGAAGATCTAAATCAATAATCAGTTCCGCTAAAAAGAAGAAGCTCCCCATTTGTCTATTCAATAGCAAACTGTGCTTCCCAATCCAGCCTAAACCCGCTTTTTTAGCCCAAGCTCTTTCCATCACAGGAGCAGAATCTACAAACACTCTCCCTTCCACTTCACCAATTTCAGCATTGATAAACTTTACAAGGTCCTTGAGCTTTCGTTTTATCACATAATGATAATCTTCTCCGTAAGCATATTTTGCTACTTTGAAATTCCCTTCCTGTGCTAAATCTTTGGCTGGAAAATAATTATAAGAAAGCATTACCACTGATTTTGCTCCTTCTACCAACTTAGTTGGATCAAGTCGCTTATCAAAATGATTGGCCATATAACCCATTTCCCCATGCATTCCTGCTTTCAGCCATTTTTCCAAAGGATCTGCTTCTTCCTCCAAAAAACCTGCTTTTGCAATTCCACATTCTGAAAAACCAAGGCGTTTTGCCTCTTCCTTTATAAGTCTTGAATACTTTTCCTTTTGATTTACCTTATCCACAATGATTATTCAATGCATCTATTGACACCCTGCCACATTGCTCTATTTCATCAATAAAAGCACTGTCTATCCGTGTCATTCCTTCCGCTTCTTTAGTAATAAACTGAAGTCTAGTAGCACCTATTGTTCCCGCAATACCTTTTAAAGTATGTAACGACTGAAGAAGTAACGGGGTATTATTGTCCGTAATTCCTCCTCTTGCCTCAGAAATCAAATCATAAAAATCCCTCTTAAAGCATTTTATGATGGCTAGTTGCTGATATTCTTCTTGTGCAAAGGTCTTAATTTCTTCCCAAACCTTCATCTTTAATAGAGGAATAGTAGGGTATGTTTTAATAAAATTAGGTTTCATAGTCAATATTTTTTACGATATGACTAATACTCCGTTTTAGTTCCCATGTAAGATCTTTTTTTTATTCCATTTTTCTGACGTTAATCTTCAAAGAATAAAAGGTCTAACTCTTAAAATCATGGTAATCGAAGTATTCTTTACTCCTTCAATCCTAATTTGGATTAAAAAGTTCCAAACCTTATCTCCGTTACCCCTAAATACCCAAATTTCTTTACAATATCACAGATGTAGAATTTATATCAATAGCATCTCAAAATTAATAAACGTAAATATTTACGTACTTTATTACACTTCTCAAATGAAATTTCTTTCCAGTCTACATTACTCAATCACATGATTTCTTAGAATAATACAACTAAAATAAACATCGTAATTATTTACGTTCTAATACAAAGGAAATTTATACAAGTAGTAAGGAAGTATATACAATCAATCTTTGAAGAAATGAATTGATATTTGTACTCAATAAATTTCATTATTTAGATAAAATAGATTGCTTAGGTATTAAGCAGTTATACAATTAAAATCGGAAGTTTTAGACCTTCTTTTTTTGACTACTCAGCGTTAGAATTTCATCACATAGCTATGCTATGCTCTTCAATTCTGCCTTGATTAGGCAAAAAAATAATAATCTAACTTTTCCCAATTTTAAGTGTTTAACTGCTTGAAAACGGGTATAGCTTGTAGGTCAATATGAAAAAGAATTTTAAAAAATAGTACATTATTACTATAGTCTTTATTTTGCAGAAAATTACATACCATGATCATATATAATATCTCCTTCCATGTAGACGATGAAGTGCTATCTGCATGGAAAGAATGGATGAAAACTTTTTTCATTCCTGAAGTTGCGAATACCAAGTGTTTTAAAAGTCATAAACTAATGAAATTATTGTCTGAGAAAGCGGAAGCTACCGGAAGTAATTTTGCACTGATGTTAGATGTAGAAACCTTATCTGACGCTGACCGTTTTATGAGACAACACGAACAGGATTTGCATGTTCAACTCAAACAGAAATTCGGAGAGAAAGTAAGTCAGTTCCGCTCTGTATTAAGAGAAGAAACGATCTAAAACGATTTTAAAAACAACATGAACACATTTTTTCGATCAATTTATCTAATAGGTCTATTCCTGATAGGGATGGTATCTACTACCAATGCCCAATTGATTAACCCTGTCAAATGGAGTGCTGAACTATCAAACAATTCACCTCAGAAAGGAGACGTTATCACTATCACTTATAAAGCTGATATCATAGACGGATGGTACCTTTATTCTTCAGATTTTGATCCTGATTTAGGACCAATGCTGACAGAGGTAGAATATACTTTGAACAAAACATTTGAAGTTGCAGGAAAGTTTACTCCAGTCAATCCAAAGAAAAAATACGATGAACTTTGGGAGGGTGATATCACGTACTTTAAAAAACACGGTGAATTCACTCAGCAATTAAAAATCCTTGAAGTTCCTTTTAAAATAGAAACAAGTATTTCAGGACAAAGCTGTTCAGATGAAACAGGACAGTGTATTCCATTAAGTAAAGATTTTACTTTTGAATCCCCAAAACAAGCGGAGGGCAGTGCTGAAGATGAGAGCATTCTTGGCTTTATGATCTCAGCTTTTCTGTTTGGATTAGCAGCCATTTTTACGCCTTGTGTTTTCCCAATGATCCCGTTAACAGTGTCATTTTTCACTAATCAAAGTGGCGGAAAGTCTAAAGCATTTTTATATGGATTTTCAATCATTGCGATTTACGGTTTCTTTGGTGCAGTATTAATCCCTTTAACTAAGGATGCCACTTTCGCAAATCAGCTTAGTAACCACTGGATACCGAATACTTTATTTTTCGTCACCTTCATCATTTTTGCCTTGTCTTTCTTTGGGATGTTTGAAATAACACTTCCTAGTTCATTGGTCAATAAAATGGACAAGCAATCTGATAAAGGAGGATTAGTAGCTATATTTTTTATGGCATTTACATTGGTACTAGTTTCATTTTCATGTACAGGTCCAATTGTAGGTTCCATTCTAATTCAGTCTATTAACGGAGCGGCATTAAAGCCTGTTTTAGGTATGATTGCCTTTGCTTCTGCATTCGCATTGCCTTTTACGATCTTTGCACTTTTCCCTGGCTTAATGAAAGGCTTGCCAAAATCAGGTGGATGGTTAAACTCAGTCAAAGTAGTTTTAGGTTTTATTGAATTAGCATTTGCATTTAAATTCTTATCTAACATTGACAATGTATATCATTTACACATTTTGGATAAGGATATTATGTTAGTGATATGGATTGCGATATTTATGATGCTTGGTCTCTATTTATTAGGAAAAATAAGACTGCCTCATGACTCTCCAGTTGATTCAATCAGTCCTCTAAGAATGATCTTAGCAACAACCGTTTTTGGTTTTGTGATCTATATGATTCCTGGCTTATTTGGTGCTCCAGTAAAAATGCTGTCAGGTATCTTACCACAGTCTTCACGTCATACATTTGATATTAGAAGTGTTATCCGCGAAGAAATAGATGCGGCTCAAATTTCTGGACCAAACAAAAAGCAAACACTGCTGACTCCTGTGAAATATGACGATTTGTTTGATTTACCACACGGTCTGAAAGGTTATTTTGATTACGATCAGGCGATAGAAGCTTCTAAAAAATTCGGCAAGCCTATCTTCCTTGACTTTACAGGACACGGCTGTGCCAACTGTCGTAAGATGGAGGATAATGTTTGGTCAGACCCTAGAGTATTACAGCGTTTAAGAGAAGATTATATCATTCTAGCGTTATATGTTGATGATCCAACAGAATTGCCAGAAGAGGAGTGGATACAATCTACTTTTGATAAGAAAATGAAGAAAACAATTGGAGCGAAGAACTTCGATTTCCAAATCGTAAAATTCAACAGTAATGCACAACCGTATTACTGCTTATTGAATAGCGAAGGTGAAAAGATGATTCCAGCGAAAGCGTATGACTTAAATGTGGAAAACTTTATCAACTTCTTAGATGAAGGCGTAAAGAACTTCAAAAAATAAATCACATTAGATATAGATTTTGGCCTACTCTTTGAAATTTATTCAGAGAGTGGGCCTTTTTTATTACTTTTGGTTTTAATTTAATCCCTCAGGGCAATAGTGCCTATTTTTTTACGCTTATTCGATTGATAATATTTCGCTAAATAAGCTATTGATGTAACTAAACATGAAACATTTCAAAAAGGTTATACAACAATTTAATTTTACGTCCTTAATAACTCTACTTCTATTGGTCAGCTTGTCTTCTTGCTCTATCAAAAAGAGTATTTTGTTCAAAACAGACAAAAGTATTAATGAAGAAGTTTTTTTAGATGCACAACAATCTGCTCTACATAATTACGTCATTAATATTGATGATAAAATAGCTATGTCTGTTTTCACAAACAACGGAGAGGCTATTGTTGATCCTAACGGTGATTATCTTCAACCTGAGCAAGCTTTAAAGAAAAGTAACGGGAATGCAAACTTAAATGGCAATAATGGTAACATGTTGGAAAACCCCAACAGTGCTTTCAATATGACTATCAGAGAGAACGGTGATGAACCAAAAAATTATCTTATTCAATCTGACAGCCTTGTTGTTCTACCTCTTATAGGCCCTATTAATTTAGTGGGACTGACTTTAGACGAAGCCAATAAAATATTAGCAAAAAAATACAGTGAGTTCTATTTAGATCCTTATGTAGTTACCAACTATATCAATAAAAAAGTCATTGTAATGGGAGCTACGGGAGCTAGTATTATTCCTCTTCGAACAGAACATATGACATTATTGGATGTCATTTCTCAGGCTACTCTTAGTGGACAAAGTTCAGGAAATAATGGTGTGCCCGTACAAAATGATATCATGGCGACTAATATAAGGATGATACGCCCTGATCCTGTATATGGACTGAATAAACCTGCGGTCCAGCTTATTGACCTGAGTACAATTCAAGGCATGGCGAAAGCAAATTTAAATGTTATGCCTAATGATATAATCTATATCGAACCTAGAAGAAAGTCTGATACAAGAAATTTACAAGATGTAACATTAATGGTTAGTGTTATTTCAAGTGTAGTTTCATTATACTTATTAATCCAACAGATTTCTACTGGTAATTAATCATTAAATAAAAAGTCTTTCAATGACTGATTTTGATAAAGAATTTGACGACTTCGACAGAGAAGATGGAAATATAGCAGATAGTATTGATCTTGATAAACTGGAATATGTAATCAAGAAGAATATCATCTGGGCCCTTTTATTGATCTCACTGACAACAGTGTGTGCTTTCTTGTATATACGCTGGTCTCCACGTATTTATGAAGCCACAACATTAAATCAGATAAAACTGACTTCTTCCTCTCAAGAGTTTGCTGAGAAGTTCGGAATCATGAACAACTCTCTGAATGATGGCAAACTGGAGAGTGAAATGGCATTGATCACTTCAGGTGTCACTTATAATAGAATACTTGACTCTCTGATTGATTTAAGGTTGAGCTATTATTCTGTAGGTGATGTTAGAGATTCTGAGTTGTTTGGAGAAAGTATACCATTTACTATTTCCTTTCCTTCTAATAAACTTCCTTCATTACAGAACACTCCTATCTTATTGAACTTTTCAGAAGACAGTAAGAGTTATAAACTGACTTATAACAAAGGAAAAAGTGTAGTAGAAGGATTTACAGGAAAGCCTCTTTTCTTTGAAGGAGCTGATATTATCATCGATTTAAAATCAAAATCTTCCTTAAATAATACTTACTCGTTTGTAGTCAATTCTAGGTCTTCGCTAGTAAGTTTCCTGCGTCAAAACATTAGTGTTCAGGTTTTTAATCCAAAAGCCAATACTATTCAAATCTCCTTTACAGCTGGTAATAGAGAAAAAGCAATAGCAATACTTCATGCTATCAACCTTGCTGATAGTCAACTTTCAAGAGAAGGGAAAGCCCTCGTTTATGAAAGAGCTTTAGACTACCTGTACACTCAAGCAGACCTTACAAAAGACTCATTATCACAGCAGGAAAAGAAACTAAGAGAGATCAGTTATAATAAAGACTTGTCTTCATATATGGATGCTGGTCCTATTGTCAGTAATATTCAAGAGCTTGAAAAGTCCTTGAATGAACTGAAAGGTGAGCGTAAAAAGTATCAAAAATTAAGACATTTTCTGGAAGCAGACAGTAGTATTGTTTACATACAAGCGTATGCTACTATTCTTACAGATGGTAATATTTCTTCTAGTTTAAGCGAGTTAGCAAAGTTAGAGGCACAAGCCAATCGAATGAAAAATGCTTATACAGAGAAGACTGTGGCAAGCAATGCTAAACTGGAACTTTATAAGAAGTTACGTTATGAGGTAGCTGAATCAATCAAGTTTGCCGAACAGTTTTTAGGTGAAAATATTGATGAGCTTCAAAGGGAAATTGGCAAACTAAGACATGTTTTCTATCAGAATATTGGCGGTGATCCTGACTTCAAAAAAATTGAGAAAAGAGTCGCTATTTATACCAATATATTTGACCTTCTCACCAATAAGATGATTGAAGTGAGTATGGCACAAGCTAGTACAATAGAAAGTTCTGCTGTCATCAATTCACCTAATGCGAGTAAAACACCAATTACTCCAAAAATTATGATCGCTTATGGTATTGGTGTCGCTGTAGGTGTATTTCTTTCTGTGATTCTTATTTTGATTGTATACATCAGAATGGATAAAATCAGCGGACTGAAGCACCTTGAAAGAAGAACGAATATGCCTATTCTAGGCTTAATTCCAGAATATAACAAAGAAGAAATGCCTGTTTCTAAATTGGTTGTATCTAATGATCCTAAGTCTACAATGAGTGAGGCTTTCAGGTCTGTGCGTACCAATTTGAATTTCATGATTTCAGATATTGAAAATAAAGATGAGAAAAAAGTTATTTCTGTAACGTCAACCATTAGTGGTGAAGGCAAAACATTTATTGGTTCTAACCTTGCCGGTATTATTGGAATGTCGGAACAGAAAGTAGTCATGGTGGATCTTGACCTTCGTAAACCAAAAGTACATCTTGCTTTTGGCGGTAATAATTATAAAGGTTCATCTTCAATCCTGATTGGGCAATCTACTATAGAAGAGTGTTTGCAAGATACAGATATTGACAACTTAAAATACATCAGTGCAGGACCTATACCTCCAAACCCATCGGAACTAGTAATGTCAAAGAACTTTTCTATTTTCCTTGAGAACTTGAAGAAAGATTTTGATGTTATCGTACTTGATTCCCCTCCAATTGGTCTTGTAACAGACGGTATGATTATCATGCAACACGTCACTAATCCTATATATGTAATTAGAGCTGATTACTCTAAAGTGTCATTTATTGACAATGCGGATAACCTCTATAAATCTGGGAAATTTAAAAATATCTCCATCATTCTTAATTCTGTTCCTGATAGAAGAAGTTATGGCGGATACGGTTATGGTTATGGAGCAATGTCATATAATGCTGGCGGATTTGGATATGGTTATACTTATGGGTATGAGTCTGATTTAAACCCAGGTGATGCCGCTTATTTTGACAAGCAAACACAACCATTCTGGAAAAGAATCTTCAACAGAAAGAAAAAATAATATTTCTTAAGACAAACGAAATAATACTCAAAATCAGTAGTTGTATTAGTAAGTTTGTAATTATTCAATTGAAATAAAAGTATTTATTATGGGTTGGTTGTCTCGTCTTTTTTCTAAAGATAAAAAAGAAGCTAAGGAGGTTTTTACATCTCCTCAAGGACCAGAAATAACCATGGACATGCATGCCCATTTTTTACCTGGAATAGACGATGGAGCTTCTAATATGGAAGAATCCATGCAAATTATAAAAGGACTGCATCAACTTGGTTACAAACACTTAGTCGCTACGCCACATATCATGAGCGACTTTTATAAAAATACGCCTGAGGGTATCAATGAGAAACTCACCTTGGTAAGGGAAGAAGTAGCTAAAGAAGGTATTGATATTACTATTGATGCCGCTGCTGAATATTATCTTGACGATGGCTTCCTGTTGAACTTAAGAAATAAAAAACCTTTCCTGACTTTCGGAAAAAATTACTTATTAATCGAAACATCATTTATCAATCCTTGTTTATTTATAGATGAAGCAATATTCATGGCTATCTCTCAAGGGTATCAGCCCATCATTGCTCACCCTGAAAGGTATAACTATGTTTTTGATGATTATGAGGAAATAAAAAGGTGGAAAAGTATAGGTGCTTTGCTTCAGGTAAACGCTTTATCTTTACTGGGTTATTATTCTAAAAGATCAAAAGCAATTGCTGAAAGATTGATTGACGATAACTTGGTTGATTTTATAGGAAGTGATTCTCATAAACCAAAACATGTTGAAGGGTTAAAAAAGGTTTTGAATTCATCTTATTATTATAAATCATTAGGTTTGAACCTTAAAAACAATCAAATTGCAACTTTTTAAAAGAAACATATAAGAGTTTGTCACTACTAGGGAAAAAAGTTTTTGTAACCGGAGGAACCGGCTTTGTAGGAGGATATATCATTCAGGCACTGATAAAAGAAGGTGCTCAAATTGTAGCTATGAATGGCATTCAAAATGATAAATCTTTTCTTCAAAACGAAAGTGATCAAATAGAGTGGGTGGATGTTCACCTCTTGGACCCTAGTCAGCTTTCTGATGTGTTGCAAGATGTAGAATATATCGTACATGCTGCCTCCATTGTTTCTTTTAATACTTCAAGAGAAGAGTTGCGTGCTGTGAATGTGGAAGGCACTGCCAATCTTGTCAATATCGCCTTACAATCCAATATCAAGAAGTTTGTATTTATCAGTTCTATTGCCGCACTGGGTATTCCTGAATTTGGTGATAAAATCAACGAGGATTCTAAATGGACTGGAGAGAAAGGCATGTCACAGTATGCTATCTCAAAATACAATGCTGAACAGGAAGTTTGGAGAGGTTTCAGAGAAGGTCTGGATATGGTGATTTTAAACCCTTCTGTCATTTTTGGAGTGGGAGATTTCAAAAGAAGTAGTCTGTCTATTTTAAATTATATTCAAAAAGGCGTTAAGTATTACCCTAGCGGGCTTTTTTCTTCAGTAGACGTCAGAGACGTATCTCAAAGTGTAGTGAACGTGTTGAACCTTCCAATCACAGGTGAACGCTACATCTTGAATGCATCCAATCTGCCTTTCAAGGATGCACTCACCATTATCAGTAAACAGCTGAATGTAAATCCACCAGTAAAGAGTATTTCACGTTCTACAGTTATGGTACTGTATTACATCAAAAAGGCACTCTCTATTTTCAGCAGTAAACAAAATGCTCTCACAAAAGATCTTATCAATACATTGTTTTCTACTTATCAATACCAAAATGCAAAAGCAGTTGAGGAATTGAACATTAATTTCCATTCTTTGGAAGAAACAATGGTTTGGATTAATTCAAACCAATAGAAGTATACCTACCTCTATTACCTCAATAATCGCCTTAAATACATTCACACAAATAGAAGTCTATTAACAACTTTGCATTATATTTATTACGATATTGTATAGAACTTTCTATTTAAAAACTTCAAGATGCCCGATAGTCAAAATAACATACAGAGTGCTTTAGAAAAATTTGAGTTGATGGAAAAGGAGGGAAGAGTAGAATTTTTTGACCTAAGTACCTTTGAAGAAATCATTGAACACTATTTCGTTAATTTCAATATTAATAAAGCACTTAAAGCATGCGAGGTAGCCAATAGTGTTTACCCTTTTACAAGTACAATAAAAGTGCTTCAAGCTAGAATACTGGCCTTTTCTGGCGATTATACTAATGCCTTTGCCGCTATTAATGAAGCGGAACAAATTGCACCTACAGACTTCAATGTCTTATTTCATAAAGGATCTCTGCATTCTATAGTGGGAGAGGTAGATAAAGCAATCAATAGCTTTGAGACTGCCTTGCCTTACGCAGAAAACCCTGCAGATATTTATTACAACATCGGTATCACACTTCAGTCTATCAATGAATTTGAGAAAGCCATTGAAGCCTTCAAAAAATCTATTGAAAGCGATATGTCTCATGAAAACACAATTTATGAGCTAGTGGACTGTTGTGTACATCTGCAACAAACCGAAGAGCTTCAAAAGTTCCTTCAGCACTTCGTAGATAATGACCCTTACAATATTGACGCATGGTATAATTTAGGTATCTATTACAGTCAGATCAAAGCGTATGACAATGCTTTGAAAGCTTTTGATTATGCTATTCTGATTGATGATACTTTTGAGAGTGCGCATATGCAGACAGGGCATTGCTATATGAACCTTAAAAAGTATGCTGAAGCATTTAGGGCTTACTTAGAAACTTTACAGCATTCAGAAGAACCTTCGGCAGAACTTTATTGTCATTTGGGAGCTTCAGCGGAGTTAATGAAAGACTACAATGTAGGTATCCGCTATTTCAAAAAAGCAATTGAAACAGATGAGAACTATGATGAAGCATGGTTTGGAACTGGAGAAAACCACCGACTGCTAGGTAATTACCTTGAGGCCACCCATTATTTAACGAAAGCTGTAAAGCTGAATAAGTTTTATGATGAGTATTGGTTTTCATTGGCATTGGCCGAAACTGCTTTAGGAAATTTACATTCTGGCCTTGAAGCTTTTGAAGAAGCTTGCAGGATCAACCCTAACAGATCAGAAGCTTGGATAGAATGGTCTATGGTCTATTATAATGAAAATGAAACGGAGGAAGCGATTGTCGTTTTAAAGAAGGCATTAGAGCATTTAGACGAAAATCACTCTATTCATTATAGGCTTGCAGGTTATTATATGCTGTCGGGAAAACTAAAAGATGCTTACAAACATATCGAAATTGCATTAAGACTAAACTATGATGCTCATACTGAATTAGTTGATTTTATTCCTAATAACACTGTTAAGAAAATTCTAGAATCGGCAATTTTGAGCTTCAGAAAGAAGTAATTTTTGAAGGTTTTTATCTATAAAAATTGAATTTTGCCCCTTTTTTTGGGGCATTTTGTTACCTATTTCCTCATAAATGGTAATTAGCATTAATATTTCATTTTTTTAACAAAAATATACGCTATAAGCGGTTCAGTTTTACGAAATTGCGCCTCGTCTTATTGTGTATAATGTTTGAATATACTTAGTAAGCAATTAAAAATGTATCGACACGATAAGTCGATTTTTTTTATTTCAAATCGTCCGATGATGAATTACGTTTTAAATAATCTTCCTGAAAGAAGTGCTAAACCAAGAAACAAAGGTTTAACGATGGCAATGGATAAAGGTATGTCTTTACGTGAAGTGGAAGACGTCTTGTCAACATCAGGAGATTACATTGATATAGTAAAGTTAGGATGGGCTACTTCTTATGTAACTCCTCAGCTTCAAGATAAGATCAACCTTTATAAAGAAGCGGGTATCAACGTTTACTTAGGAGGTACTTTATTTGAAGCTTTTGTAATCAGAAATCAATTCGAAGACTACTTAAGAGTAATGGACAAGTTCGGCTTGGACTTTGCCGAAGTATCTGATGGATCTATGGATATGGCCCACGATGTGAAATGTGAGTATATCAATAAGTTATCTCAAAGAGCAACAGTACTTTCTGAAGTGGGGTCAAAAGACGCTGAGAAAATTATTCCTCCATACAAATGGATCGAATTAATGCGTGCTGAATTAGACGCTGGTGCTTGGAAAGTAATTGGTGAAGCTCGTGAAGGTGGAAACGTTGGTTTGTTCCGTTCTTCAGGTGAAGTGAGATCTGGTTTGGTTGAAGAAATCTTAACTCAAATACCTTACGAAAATATCATCTGGGAAGCTCCTCAAAAAGCACAGCAAGTTTGGTTTATCAAGTTGATCGGTACTAACGTGAACCTTGGTAACATCGCTCCTAAAGAAGTTATTCCTTTAGAAACTATCCGTTTAGGTTTAAGAGGCGATACTTTCCACGACTTCTTGAACGAAGGCTGGAAGTAAGCTAAAATTTTATAATGAAAAATCCCCTCTTACGGTTTCTATGCTGTAAGAGGGGATTTTTCATTCAAATGTCGACAAAGACAAACTAGCTCAAAAGAACCTTCCAAGCTTCCTCCACCATACCTTTATCCAGCAACTGCCCTGCCAGCCTATGGTTATCTTCTCTAGAATCCATCATCGGTACATCAATATGATTCAATGCTTCTTCAGTAGGAATAGCTTCTATATTGGCCAACTTACCTAGCTGATTACCGGTCAATACTTCACTTTCTACAATATGTAAAGGCAATTGATCTATACCGATTCCTTTTTTGCGAACTGGCTTCTCAATACTCATCAAAGCATCACCGGAAGCTCTTACATAATAGTTTCCTCCCATTCTTCCCATCAGGTCTAGTTTAGTCCCTTCTATCATTCCGTTCTCGTTCAATATATTTTCATCGGCATGTATTCTGATCACTTCGCATATAACTAAATTACCTGCACCGCCTTCTTGTCCCATTTCTATGACCTGTTGTAGCTTGCACTCAAATTGAACAGGAGATTCCATCACTCTTGGTGGTTGTACATCTATAGAGGGAACTTCGGTCAGGCCCGACTTTATAAATTCATTGACACCTTTATCATATTCAGTGCTTGAAAGCGACATCTGTTCAACAATTGTGTAGGGTACAATGTTGACCACACACTCTTTGGTCTGCAAAATATTTTCTAAAGTGTGCTTGATTGTATTGTCTCTGACTCTTCTTGTGGGTGAAAAAACTAAAATAGGAGGATTGGCTCCAAAGAAATTAAAACAGCTGTAAGGGCTTAAATTAACATTGCCTTCATCATCAACTGTACTTACAAAAGCAATGGGACGTGGTGCAATGGCATTCAAAAGGTAACCATGCATTTGTGCTGTAGTAACGTCTGAGGGTGTAAATGTTTTCATGTGTTTATTGGTGTTTTATATGATCACTTTAAAGTATCAGTAATCTGTAATTTCTCAAAATATTATTTGACTTTTTTGAGAATTCATCGCTGTTTCAAAATTTTATTCCGGAAGCAACCCCTTTATGTATTTGATATTTCAAATGTATTTTATTTGGGAATACAAATGTGTAAAAAACAATATTTACAATATAATGCACCTCATTTTGAAAGAGTTGAAACTTACATAAAGAGGAGAGTAAACAATAACTGATAACACTGAGTATTATTTTCAGTTTTACTTCTTTACATAAAATCATTCATTTGCATAATCAAATATTGACAACACCTCATCACTGTACTTTTATTCAAAATAAGATCATCTCATTTCTTGAATATTAGAAGCTCTTATTTCTATAACTTACTGATTTTTAGATTTTAAAGTGATTAAAAATTGAACCAAAAAAAACGACTATTTGATTAATATCAAACTAAATTGATTTATTACCCTAACATGACAACGTAACGTCTAATTCATCTAAAAACAAAGTAGAATTAAGTTTTAAATAACCTTCAGATAAAACGAGGTTACTACCTTTTGGAAAAGAAAAAAAAGTTATGCAAGCTGAAATAATACCAACTGAAACAATGATGAAAGAACTTGGTACTAACAAATTAGTAACTGAGTTAATCATGAAAACCTTAGGGCTTTCTGCCATCAATGAGATGTATACTGAACTCTCTCGTTTTGAAGGAATTGAATTGATTGAGAAATCATTGGATATGCTCAATATCTCCTTTGAAGTCAGTGATGAAGACCTTGCTAAAATCCCTAAAGAAGGTGCGTTTATAAGTATATCCAATCACCCTTATGGATTGCTTGATGGTGTGTTATTACTCTTGATGATGAATAAGGTTCGACCGGATTTCAAAGTCACTGCCAACCACTTTCTGGAAGTCATGAAACCCTTCCAAGATTTATTTATCAGTGTCGATCCATTCCATAAAAAACAGCTCAATGCTACCTCTAAAGTGATGAAAACCTTGGAAGAAGGTAATTCTATTGGCCTTTTTCCAGCTGGTGAAGTTTCTACCTATTATAACAGTAATAAAAGAATTGAAGATAGACCTTGGACAAAATCGTCTATTCGCTTAATTCAAAATGCAAATATATCTGTACTTCCTGTTTACTTTCATGGTGTAAACAGCTGGATGTTCCACCTGCTAGGAAAAGTGCATCCTTCGTTGAGAACTATGCAGATCCCGAAGGAATTCTTAAATAAGAAAGGGAACAAGGTGAAAATTAGAATCGGTCAGCCCATTCAACCGAAGGATTATCAGCAGTACGAAACAATTGAGGAAGTAAGTTCATATTTAAGAAATAAAACATACTTATTAGGGGAAGGATTGAAATCTCAAAAATTCCTGAAGCCCAATAAAAAGATAAAAACAGAAGCTGAACCCTTATTCCAGCCTATTCCGAAAGAGGTTTTAGAAAGTGAAATCAATGATCTTTCGCCTTCTTCACTTCTTTTCAGTCAGAAACAATATGATGTATATATCTGTCCTTCTGAAGAAATTCCTTATCTACTTCTTGAAATTGGAAGACTCCGAGAAAAAACGTTTAGAGACGTAGGAGAGGGGACAAACCACTCTATTGATTTGGACCGTTTTGATGAATATTACCAGCATTTATTTATTTGGGATAAGGAGGAAAGCCGTGTGATTGGGTCTTACAGAATCGGTAAAGGAGATGAGATCATGGAATTTGTTGGTAAAAAAGGATTTTATACCAATACCCTTTTCAAGTTTAAAAAAGAGTTTACTTCTATTTTAAAGCAAGGTATTGAACTTGGAAGGTCATTTGTCATCAAAGAGAAGCAAAAAGATGCCTTCCCATTATTCTTTCTCTGGAAAGGCATCAATATTTACTTGAAAAGAAATCCTCATTACAGATACATGTTCGGTTCTGTAAGTATAAGCAACGACTATTCTGATGCATCAAAAGATGCGATCATTTATTACTCACACAAGTTCTTATATGATCACGAACTTTCACATCTGATCAAACCTAGAAAGAAATATAAAATCACTTCCAATGTGCAAGAGTTCATTGATGAATTGACGAACAAAGAATATTTCAACATCAATGAACTGGACAAATTATTAATGGAAATTGATTCTAAAAAATACAAAGTACCGGTTTTGATCCGTCAGTATATCAAATTGAATGGCAAAATCATCGGTTTTAATACTGATCCTAAATTCAACAATTGCTTAGATGGATTTATTCTGGTAGACGTTCTTAACATACCTCAAAAAGTAACCAATCAATTAAATTAAGTGGTTGAGTCTGTACTTTCAACAGCTCAAATACTTATCAAATCGTTCAACATGATCAAAGATCAGGCTGATATTATTAGCCTGATCTTTTTATATTTCTAACTCACACTTGTTGTAGGTGTAAGATTTAATTGATACCAATTGATTTTTCTTGTGTAGAACATCGTTGCCCCCAAGATCATTGTCAATCCAATACTCCCCATCAGTAATGCATAATCTACCATTTGTAATGTGATAAATAAGAAGGTATAAATTCCGAATAAGATCAGCATCAACATTAATGACAGTTTCTTGTTTTTAAATAAACTCAAGGAGTATAATGAAATCATACTTACAATAGCTACTGAAGCAATTCCAAAAGCAAGGTTGAAAGAACTGTGTTCTGAGATCGATACTAATAATGTATAAAACAAACAGAGGGCAATCCCCACCATGGCATATTGTAAAGGGTGAATTCTTGTTTTATTGATCACTTCCACCAAAAAGAAAATCAAAAAGGTTAATGCAATGGTCATGGCTCCATACTTAGCAGAACGCATGGAAGTTTGATAGTCATTGACAGGGATCAGTAAGTCCACCCCAAAAGCTGATTGATCAAAGTTGCTGTATTGTTTGAATTCACCTGATATCCATTGAAGAGGAAAGTTTCTGTTCAACTGCAGAACTGTCCATTTTGCTGTAAAACCTTCTTCTGTCACCTCTCTAGTATCAGGGAGAAAGTTGCCGACAAAACTTGGTGAGTCCCATTTTGAATGCATGCTTACTTGAGTGGTTGCCCCAAGTGGAATAAAAGAGAGGTTTTGACTTCCTTGCAGTACCAAATTAAAACTGAAATCATATTTTGATTGCCCCTCTTCTGAAAGTGTAACGGGAATTGTAACACCACTTTCTACTAATTCTGGTATTCTACTTCCTGGTTCAATATCCAAGGTAGTATCATTCCATTTGACTTTAATTTGATTCTTAATTCCTCTTAGATCATTAATTCCAACTGTGAGAAATGCTTTATCCAATTGTATTTCTTTCAGATCGCTAGGTTTGGGAATTGACTTTAAATCAAATTGTCCTTTTACATCTAAATTAGAAGAGTACACTATAATATCGTAAATACCTCTATTTAATGATCTTGGATCTACATCACCATCAATCTTCAGTTCTTTAGGCAACAAATACCAGTACTTTATATATTCTATCACTTCTCCCTCTTGATTCTCTCTTTCCATCAACATGGGAACTGTTAGAATTGGCCCTTTCACCACCTGTTCATTTGACCATTTTGAAGACACCTCTTTAATGGCTTTTCTATTCATATTTTCCCTTTCATAAATAATGGATTCAATCATAGAAAGTGGTATTAATAATAACAGCATTAAAATAGTAATAATACCCACTTTGACCATTACCGTGTTCTTTGCCCAACTTCTTTGAGGCTTTTGATTTTGTTGTTGTTCCATAATAATTAGATTAAAATTTTATATAATAATTTGTTTAATGAGTAATTTTTTAACTCGTTTTTAAAAGTGTTATGCTTTAGTCTATGAGACTGTTATTTGCTTGTTCAAAGCCTTAATTATCACTTTTGAACGACTTGAAATACTTCTTTGCTTTGGTGTGATCAGCTCAATTGCTTTGTTTTCTTTATAGTTCACTTTTGATAAAATTGACTCTAGAAGTGGAAGCATGTTATTGAGATTTCTAGATTTAATGATGAAGTTCCAAAGCGGTTCAAATTTTTTCCATCCACCACTGTACAGCAAATGTTTTAGTTTGTGCTTATGCGCATTATGACTGAGACTTCCCTTTAGAATATTGGACCAAGCATAAAACTCTTTATACGCCCAATCATAGCCTTCTTTTAATTCCTCAGCCGTAAGTTTATTGGTTTGGTAAACGACATTTCTAGTATCATACTTATCCCAATTTCTAGTAATGATACGGCCACTGCTTTCCATGTCTTTAAAGAGTTTAGTTCCGGGATAAGGCGTCAAAACATGATAAGTAGAAGTAGTAATTCCATTCTCTACGCCCCAATCTACCGTTCTTTTAAACACATCTTTGTCATCATCATCCAGCCCGAAAACAAAACTGCCATTGATCATAATTCCTAAAGAATGTAGTCTTTGAACCGCCTTCTTATAGTCTTTTTGTAAATTTTGCTTTTTGTTGCTTTGTTTTAAGTTTTCTGGGGAAAAGGTCTCAAATCCTACAAATAAGCTTCTTAAGCCAGCTTCCGCTGCTTTTTCTATTAGGTTTCCTCTTAAAATGGAATCAATTGTGGCCGCTCCTTGGAATACTCTGTTCATTCCTTTCATTCCATCAAATAATTCAGTGGCAAACTTTGCATTACCTAAAAGGTGATCATCCAAAAAGTACAAATGCTTACCTGGCAAACGGTCAATTTCTGCTAATGCATCATCTACTTGTTGTGTATAAAAGCCTTTTCCTCCTTCAAAAAAGGCATCTTTATAACAGAAATCGCAATGATGAGGACAACCTCTGGTCACTACAATTGAATTAGGAACGAGGTAACGTTCTCTTTTAATTAAGTCCCGTCTAATCGGCGGAGCTCCAACAAGCGTTCTGACGGATGAGAAATACCTTTTCTGAGGTCTTTTGTTTTTGAAGTCTTTGAGAAATTGAGGAAAAGTTTCTTCCCCCGGTCCTAAAAAAAGAGAATCAGCATGTGGTGCCGCTTCATCAGGAAGAGAAGTCACATGCAAACCACCAAGCACCACATAAGCTCCTTTTGCTCTATAGTGATTGGCAATTTTATAGGAGCGATATGCATTGGTGATATAAACTTGAATAACTACAAGGTCGGGCTCATCATCCAAGTTCAGTGTTTCTACATGCTGATCTTGAAGATCAATTTCATCTTCTGAAGAGAGATAAGAAGCTAAAGTGGCTAAACCTAATGGTGGAAATAAAGAGTATTTGATTGGTCTCCAAAAAGGACTTTCAGCTTCTGCCAATGCCGGCAATATCATTTTTACTTTCATAGTTTTCTAAAAGTACTTTGAATTACAAAGTGAATGGATAAAATTTTTACATTAAAAGGTTAACCAATGCCTTAGCATCACTTGAAGTACCACTTTATCTAACCTTCTTTTGAGTATTTTTTCTTCTCTTCGAAATAAGTTTTTGTACATAATTGTATAATTTAAAAGTACTTTGAAATACAAAGTAATAGTTTAAAATTTTTTATTTTAGTAAATCTTCAATGGCTTTAATATGTTTTTGGAAAGCCACTTTACCCTCATTGGTAGCAGAATATTTGGTATTGGGTTTACGGTTCAAAAACTCTTTTCTCACCGAAACAAACTCATTTTTCTCCAAATACTTCAAGTGACTCGCCAAGTTGCCATCTGTGACACCGAGCAGTTCTTTGAGGGAATTAAAATCCAGGTACTCATTTACAACAAGTGCCGCCATAATTCCCAATCGAACTTTATTTTCAAATGCTTTATTTAAATTGTTTAATAAGTCTTTCACTTTTGAGGATTAAAATACATGTATAGACCATATGCAATATGCAAGAATCCAAAGCCTATTGTCCAGAACCATAAACCGTATCCAATAAATTGCGTCGCCAAAAGTCCTAAAATTATTTCAATTATCCCAAGACCACGTAGTTCTGAGATGGTATATTTACTAGCATTCACGAGTGCAAGCCCATAAAAAATCAAAGTCAGAGGAGCGGCTAAACCAATAAACCCTTTTGCTACTAAAGCCAATGTCAGTAAACCACCCGTTGCCAGTGGTATCATCAAATTGATCAATAACCTTTTCGCTTGAAGGTCCCATAGTTTCTGACCGTTTTTCTTTGCTTCAGAAAATGTAAAATATAAAGCAGAACCAATCGCCGCCAATAATGTTACTGCACCGGTGATGATAAGGGCATCAATCTTTTTTTCACTTATAATATTTCTTTCATAACCGATATTATATAGAATATCATAAGCGAAGTATGCTCCTACTAATGCACAAAT
The DNA here is from genome assembly GCF_012844305.1 of Flammeovirga aprica JL-4. Classification (GTDB taxonomy): domain Bacteria; phylum Bacteroidota; class Bacteroidia; order Cytophagales; family Flammeovirgaceae; genus Flammeovirga; species Flammeovirga aprica. The sequence continues at coordinate 42,448 of NZ_JABANE010000016.1, read as the reverse complement.
CCCAGCACTGATTCCAGAGAGGCCACTCAAGGAGATAAACCGAGATGAACGGTTCATAATATCCTTGATTTCTTTTAAGTCGTTGATGTAATCTTGTTCTTTCATAAAAAGTACTTTGTAATCCAAAGTAAGTGAATATATTTTTAATTTTCAAAATTCAACAAGAAAAACAGTACTTAGGGATAACTACATTTCAAGATTAATTATGCTATAAAAAACATTTCTTGTAACTACTTGCCCTTTTTATGTAAAACTGACTTACAAGCTAAATCGTTAAAAAAACAAATAATAAAACACTGATAATCTGACAAAAAGGCTATCAGTTAAATTAATTTTGATCTTACAATAGGGGTAAAATTCCCTCGGCGTGTCATCATGATGTAAACCATAATAATTTTATAAACTATAAAAAATGAGAAACTTAATTTTAATTCTACTTAGTTCAATTGTTTTATTTTCTAGTTGTAATATCTCTGAAAATGTTGCAGGATCTCCAAAGAAGACATTTGATTTAGAAATAGAAGAAACAATAACTGGAATTGAATTAAACTTGGCCGGTGATGTTGTCATTGATCAAAGCGATAATCAATCTGCAACTGTAGTGACACAACAAGAAGTAATGGATCATTTATCCTATAATGTTCGCAATGGGATTTTATTCATTGATTTTGAGAAGAATTTCAAAAATTATGACTTCAATCTTTATCTCAATGTTGCTTCTTTAAATAGAGTAAATGTGAATGGGAGTGGAAAGGCTGTTGTTTATAATCTTCAATCTGATGAGTTGGCACTTAAGATAGCAGGAAGTGGTGATATCACTGTTGAAGATGCTTCACAGGTTGCTAATACTATTGATATTAAACTTGATGGTTCAGGAAATATTAATGTCGAAAAAATAACAACAAATACTGTGACTGCTACAAGAAGCGGAAGTGGAGACATTTCTCTATATGGGACAAACAATGCATTGAATGCAAAATTGGAAGGTTCTGGAGATTTGAATGCTGATCAACTTATTTCAAAAGATGTGAGTGTGACAAACGCAGGTTCAGGTAATGTACATGTACACTGTGATGGTGTTTTATACATTCGAAATTCTGGTAGTGGAACTGTAAAAGTGGAAGGTGATCCTACTTCTATTTTATAACTAATTACAATTCACATATTTAATATTACCCTAAGTTGATCAAGCTTAGGGTTTTTCGTTTTTAAAGAATACGGTTTTATGAGTGTGAATATCTATTATTTAACGAATTCAATCTTACCAACATTCTACTATTTCTTTGAACTTAAGAACAGAAATCTATAATAAGTTCTTTTTTGACCTTCCAATACTTAAGCAACTAACATTAATGTGAATAAGTAGTTTTTCAAAATATTATCAACATTATAAATTGTTGATTAATAATTATTTAACTTGCTTAATCAACAATGTGAATTAAGTTATTCACAATGCTAACACCTGCTTATTTATTTTCTAAACACCTATTTTAATCTCAAAAAGAGACTTATTCACAATTGCACTTACCAACAAGAGTTACCAACACTAATGTTGATAAAATAAAGAAACCTCTGCATTTCCAATCCTGAAAACACAGAGGTTTTTAATATTATGTGAATAAGTATCTTCTTTTATTAGATACTTGCCGCCATTTCTGTGAAGTTTCTCCACACATCATGATCAGGAAGTTTCGCCGTAAAACGTACAGGCGTTTTTTTCACAGGATGCTCAAATTCCAATTCTCTCGCATGAAGGAAAATTAATTTACCTTTCATGATTCTTTTTGGAGCACCGTATTTCATATCACCAACAATTGGAGAAGCAATGTTACCTAACTGTGCACGGATTTGGTGCGAACGACCTGTCTTCGGAATTACCTCCAAACAGTAGTTATCACCCACTCTTCCTAGCATTTGATAATACGTTTCCACATACTTACCGCCTTTTTTCTCAGATTGGTAAACATGCGAACGGTTCTTCTTAGGATCTTTCTTCATCCAGTTGATCATTGTATCCTCATCGTACTGAGGTTTTTTACCAACTAGAGCGATATATTTTTTTGTAATCTTATGGTCTTGAAAGATCTTCGCCATTCTTTCTGCCGCTTTTGAAGTACGGGCAAAAACAACAACACCACTTACAGGTCTATCCAAACGGTGAACGGGTGCTAAAAATACAGCACCAGGCTTATTGTATTTTTCTTTGATATACTCTTTTACAATATCCAAAAGAGTCTCATCACCTGTTTCATCCCCTTGTACAAGAATACCTGGAGCTTTATTCACAACCACTAAATGATTGTCTTCATAGATGACTTGTGATTGATCGATTTTCATAGTTTCGAAATTTTAGACTAACTCAAAAATGAATTAGTATTGTTCTTTTTCGTTCGGGAAATCTACCGCTTTCACATCTTGAATATAATGCTGAACTGCTTCTGTCATCATACCGCCAATGTTGGCATATCTCCTTAAGAAACGTGGTTTAAAGTCTTGTGTAATACCCAGCATATCATGAACAACTAATACTTGTCCATCCACTCCAGAACCAGCACCAATACCGATCACCGGTATAGTCAACTCTTTTGCAACTCTTTCTGCTAATGCTGAAGGGATTTTTTCTAATACTAAGGCAAAACATCCTAATTCTTCTAACAGCTTGGCATCGTCAATTAACTTCTGAGCTTCAGCTTCTTCTTTCGCTCTTACTGTATACGTACCAAACTTATAAATAGATTGAGGTGTTAATCCCAAATGTCCCATTACTGGAATTCCAGCTGATAAAATTCTTTTTACAGAATCCTCAATTTCCTTTCCGCCTTCAACTTTTACAGCATGTCCGCCTGACTCTTTCATGATACGGATCGCAGAGCGCAATGCTTCAGTTGAACTACCTTGGTAGCTACCGAAAGGAATGTCCACCACTACTAACGCACGGTCAACAGCGTTGACTACAGAAGTAGCGTGATAAATCATATGATCTAAAGTGATTGGTAAAGTAGTTTCGTTACCTGCCATCACATTGGATGCCGAATCACCTACTAAAATAACATCAATACCTGCACCATCAATAATCTTAGCCATTGAATAATCGTAAGCGGTAAGCATAGATATTTTCTCACCTCTTTCTTTCATTGCTGCTAATTGATGTGTAGTAACCTTTTTTATACCTGATTTATGGACTGACATTTGATTTTTATGTTAATATGAATTCCTCTTCGTACTCCTTCAATAATAACCTCTTTACTAGTTGTTGATCACAACAATAAATAGTAAAAATTAATTTTGATGGGATACTTTTATCTATTTCAAATTGATTTGCAAATATACGAAGTATCTGTTGATTCATAACAGTGATAAAGATCCACTAAACCCCTCTAACGGATGATCTTTGTCTTACTTTTTGTCAACAAGTACTAAGACAAAAGTTTTTAATACTAATTCTTGCTATTGATTTACGATTACTTCCCTCAAAATAAACCGCAGATCTCTTAAAACTATCACTTTTAATTACGTATCTCATTTAAATAAAAATATAGATTGTATTTTCGGGCATGAATAAAAAAATGAGGTTTGAGAACAAAGTTTGCTGGATTACAGGAGCATCTTCAGGTATTGGAAAAGCAGTTACTTTATTATTAAGTCAGCAAAATCCAAAGTTGATACTCTCTGCTAGAAATCAAGATAAATTAGAGGAAGTAAAAAGGAATATTGATCCAAAAGTGGAAGTAAGCATTTTGCCTTTAGACCTTGCGGATGATAAAGAGATTTTACATCAAAAAGCGAAAGAGGCTTATGCTATTTATGAGAAGATTGATTGCATTTTTCATATAGGCGGAATCAGCCAAAGAGCCGGTTTTGAAGAAACTTCATACGACACTTTTGAGCAAATCTTTAAAGTCAATTTTTGGGGACCACTTTACCTCACCAAAGCCTCATTACCTTACCTCAGGAAAGTATCAAACCCCATTATAGTTTCTATTAATAGTGTGCAAGGAAAATTCGGCGTTCCAGAAAGAACCGCTTACTCTTCTTCCAAACACGCACTCTTAGGTTTCTTTGATTCATTAAGAGCAGAAAATGTCATTCCTAATCTTCAAATCACCAATATTTTACCGGGGTATGTAAAAACGGACCTCGCTAAAAATGCTCTTTTAGGTGATGGCTCAACACAAGGTCATTTGGATGAAGGAAAAGGAGGAATTACTGTAGAAAAAGCTGCACAAGACATTGTAAAAGCAGTCACAAACGGAAAAAGTGAAGTCGTAATCGGCAGACCAAGAGAAAAAATGGCAGTTTTAATCAAGCGTTTTTTACCAAAAGTATTCGAAAAATTAGTCAGCTCGTCGTAGGGGTAGACCTATGTGTCTACCCGCAAAACCACAAGACCGAAGGTCTATAAAAATCACAAGGAAATCACTACTTCAAAAAGTGCTTATTAATAAACTCCTGAAAACTCTCCTTATACTGATCACTCACAGGCAATACCACATCCCCATCAAAATAAATTCTATTTCTACTAATGCTCACAATCTCATTCAGATTCACGATATAAGAGCGATGCACTCTCAAAAAGTTCTCTGAAGGAAGGAAATCCATCACTTTCGTCAAACTAAATAAAATCATCAAAGGCTTACCTTCCACAAGATGGATTCGGATATAATCCTTCATTCCCTCAATGTATTTTATCTCCTCAAACTTTATTCTGACAATCTTATAATCCGTTTTGATAAACAGAAAATCGCTCTCTTTCTTTACTGTAGATTCTATTTCTTCAATAGGTTTTGCTTCAGAAAAGTACCTCGATTTCGTTTTTTCCAACGACTTTGAAAATACAGGAAAAGAGATAGGCTTCACTAAATAATCTGCCGCATCTACCTGAAAACCTTCTACCGCATATTCTCTATAAGCTGTAGTGAAAATCACCTTAGGAGGATTCGTTAGTGATTTCACAAATTCCATCCCCGAAAGATCCGGCATATTAATGTCCACAAACATCAAGTCTACCTCTTCTTCATTCAAAAATTGAATGGCATTGATGGCGCTTGTAAATGTTTTTATCAACTGAAAAGAAGGAATCTTCTCCACATAACTTTGGATTTGCTTTAATGCTAAAGGTTCATCATCTATGGCAATACATCTAATCATAACGGGATTTTTAGGTTTACAGTAAAGATGTCGTCTTCCTGATTAATATCTAAAGAATAATCATCACCAAACAACAGATCCAGTCTTTTTTCTGTATTCACCAAGCCAATTCCTGACCCTTTATTTTTCTTCTGATGCTGATGTATTCTATTGGAAATAAAGAAATGCAATTGATTATTCTCAATAGTATATTTTAAATGAATAAAAGCAGGTTCATTATAACTTACACCATACTTGAATGCATTTTCAATTAATGAAATCGTCAATAAAGGAGGGACTTCCACTTGAGGTAATTCATCAGGAATTTCCACTTTTAGATCGAAGTCATCCATCAATCGTAATTTCATCAAATCGATATAGCCTTTTATAAAATTAATTTCCTCAGAAAGAGAACCTTTAGACGATTGAGAATCATAAAGCATATAGTCCATCATCTGTGATAAACTAATGATCGCTTCCTGTGCTTTTTCCTTATCAAAATCTATTAATGCATGAATATTATTTAAGGTATTCATAAAGAAATGAGGGCTGATTTGTGTTTTCAGAAAAGCCATTTTGTTAGCGATGTTTTCCTTCTCCGTCTTTAATTTATTTTGCTCTGATTTCGTCCATTTACTGAAAAATAAAAGACTGGAATCAAACCCAATCAGAAGAATACTCAGAATAATAAAATTGGCATAAGGAGGTACAAATTCTTTCTGTCTAATCATTTGATGAGGTGGATGCATAGGAGGAAAATGATCTCTAGGTCTCATCCTTGGCAGGCGTTGATTTTCAAAATAAGTATGCATATAATACACCACCACCGATAAAGCGATGATACTTATTCCTACAAGAATAAAGTACTTGACCTTTTTATCCTTGAAAAAGAATTTAGGCATAAAGTAAAAGTGATTGACAAGATAAACCATCAACAACACTGCGTACTCTGCCCAAATTTTATGAATATGATTCCACTTTATTCCGTTCTCATAATCCCCAAACAATAAAGGCATGGAGAATAAAAGTAACCAAACTAATGTGGTCAAAATAAACGGAACCTGATTGACCTGCTTCTGCATTTTCTTTAAAAAGATATTTAAGAGAAATAAGGTAAGAAGTACAAAATACCTCTTACCTCAAAAAACACTCTATTCTACTGTTCTTACTAATCGAACGTAATTATAAATTCTGATAGCATCACCCTGAGGACCAAAACCCTCTTCATAATCTGCCGGATCACCTGTTTTAGGGTCACTTCTTTGAGAACCTGCTCCATGAATATCGATCCATCCGTTCATATTTCCTAAACTTCTACCGAAAGCAACATAAACTGCACTTCCTCCACCTTGATTCGCCATCGACTCATGCGTTGTACTCGACCAATACCAAGGGAAATCTTCCTCCTCTCTTTCGTTAATGATCTTTGTACATTCAAAAACAGGATCAATGGAAGCTGAATTATGTGTGGCTGGCGAACGGTCGTAATCAACAATACTTTGTAATTCTTTTGCATCCGGCAATCTCCAATCTGTATGACCAGCCAATTCATTGTTTTCAGCATATTTCAATGCATCTTGCCATAAAACTGCCTCCGCATTATCAGCCGTAGACCACATCAAACCTGTCGCTTTATCCGTTACCGTTCCATCTCCATTATCAGTGTAGTCGTTTTGACCATAAGTAGCATTTCCTCTTACCAATAAATAATTGAAAGCCTTATCACCACTTCCGTGTGGGTTTCTAGTACCGTAACCTTTTATACGTCCATCAGCGAAGTTGACACCAAATACTAACGTTTCTACTTCTTTACTCACATAGACATTGGTTGTCGCACATTGCATATCAATTAACCTTTCACCAGCACTTACATCTCCATAAGCAAACTCAAAGGTATTGTTATCAATAAAAGGAGTTAAATCTGTCCCTGAAGTACTTTCGGGAGCAATATCTTTTCCGCTGTATAAAATCAATGAATACATCTCTTTGATGGTCGGTACCCTCCAATCAGAATAGCCTGCATAAGTGAAACCGTTTTCTACCAAAGCAAGGATTTCACTATAAGTCAGTTTATCATTCACATCAATAGTTCCGTCTCCGTCATGATCAAAACTCTGTTGCCACATAAGGCCTGTCACATTATCTGTTACCGTTCCATCGTTATTATCTGTATAGGAAGGTTCATTACCTAAGTAGTTCGCATTTTGACCAAAAAAGTTATCTCCTTCCGCTTGTGTTGTGGTTGATTGTGAATTATTAAAAAAGGTAGTTTGATTCGTTCCCACAACCGGGTATCCTGATATATCAGGCAGATTATTTCCAGGAGCTTCAGGATTTTCCTCCGTGTCTTCAATGATTTCATCTTCCTGAGAGCAAGAAGTAAAACTAAAAGTCATAAAAGCCAAAAGTCCTGTTAGTATGCTTAGTTTAAAAATAGATTTTTTCATGATGATTGATCTTTAAGATTAATGTTATCCAAATGTAGTTTTGAGATTATTCTGAAAGAAGCACAATCTACCAATTGGAGGTTTTTATCGACGAATTAAAGTTTATATCATTCTTCATTAATCACTCTTTTTCTTAACTTTAAACCTCAATTTCAATACAGACAATGACAAATAAAGATATAATCAAAAAGTTCCGTTTAACTACCTCACTAATGGAACTGCACGGTGCTAATCCTTTTAAAACAAGAGCTTACAGTTCAGCGATTCAAAGCATGGAAAATGCGGGTACCCCTCTTATTGCCTTAGATCAAGAAGGTTTAGTGGGAGTGGGCTTATCTAAAACAATGGCTGAAAAATTATTAACGCTTTTTGAAACAGGAACTTTCAAGGAGCTGGAAGAATTGGAAGAAAAAACACCAGATGGAGTCATTGAGATGATGGGATTGAGTGGTGTTGGTCCTAAGAAAATTGCTACACTTTGGAAAGAATTGGATATCGATTCTTTAGAAAAACTGAAGGTAGCTTGTGAGGAGAATAAGGTACAGACTTTAAAAGGTTTTGCGGCTAAAACAGAAGCTAAAATTCTTCAGCAAGTTTTATTCTTGCAGGAAAACCGTAAGCGAATGCATTATGCAAAAGCAGAAGTAGTAGCGAATGATTTTATCGATTTTCTTCAAAAGAAAGAGCTTAAAGTAGCAACTGCTGGGGCATTGTCATTGCATCGAGAAGTAGTAGAGACTTTCCAATTTACTATTGCCACTGAAAGTACATCTTCTTTGGTCGAAATCATTAAAGAATACGAAGGTGCTTCGATTGATCTTGAAAAAAGCATTCCTTTAACTTTAAGAGGTACAATTGGTGAAAACGAAAGTCTGTTAGAAATTTTTGTTGTTTCTCCTGAAGAGTTTATCAAACTATCTTTCCAAAAAAGTGCTACTGTTCAGCACCTTCAATTACAAAAAGAAGGGAACATGTCATTGGCAGAGGTATTGAGAAAAGAAGAGGTAACTTCTGTGGAAGAGATTTATGAAAAGGCGGGACTTCCATTTTTCCCTGCACCTTTGAGAGAAGGTCTTTTTGATGAAGATTTTGTAAAAAATGGAATTCCAGAACTAGTACAGGACAGCGACCTAAAAGGATCTTTGCATAATCACTCTGATTACTCTGATGGGCAGAATACATTGAGAGAAATGGCTGTTTATTTGAAGGAACAAGGGTATGAGTACTTGGGAATTTCAGATCACTCTAAAACAGCTTTCTATGCCAACGGTCTTTCTGTGGAAAGAATTGAAAAACAGCATCAGGAAATTGATGAATTAAATAAGGAATTAGCTCCTTTTAAGATTTTCAAAGGTATTGAATCTGATATCCTCTCTGATGGCAGTCTGGATTATGATGACGATGTATTGGCGACTTTTGATTTTGTTGTTTCCTCTATACATTCACCTTTGACAATGACAAAGGAAAAGGCAACAGAACGTTTAATTAAAGCCATTCAACACCCTGCAACTACTATTCTTGGTCACCCAACAGGTAGACTTTTATTAAGAAGAGAAGGCTATCCTATCGATCATAAAGCTGTCATTGATGCTTGTGCGAAACACGGTGTTGTTATTGAAATAAATTCTAGTCCATGGCGTTTGGATCTCGATTGGAGATGGGTACATTATGCATTGGAAAAAGGTGTGAAATTATCCTTGAATCCAGATGCTCATGCCGTTGAAGGATATGCTGATATGCATTACGGTTTATTGGTCGGGCAGAAAGGAGGCTTAACCAAAGAGATGACTTTTAATGCATTGAATAGAGAAGAAATAGAAGAGTATTTCAAATCAAGAAAAAAATAATATCACTATTAGAGATATTCCAAACATACTCTCAATGCCGAAGTGAATACCAATTCATTTCGGCATTTTTGTTTGTAATGATTTCTGTCTATAAAAAGTACTTTATAAATAATTGATTTTACATTATATAGAAATTGAAAGTAGATAATAGTAGCGCATTTTAAAATTGAGTATCTTTTTATACTAATTTTTGAGGCCCTTTATTTACATGTTAAAAACAGAAGAAACCAGCAAGTACATTGCTAATTTACCTAAGAGTATAATTTGGGCTACTATAATAATAAGTATTGCTCCACTTATACTGCAGCTCACATTCTTCGACTTTGGAAATCCATCTATTAGCCATATAGAAGACTCCATATTGGATAATGTAAGTGTAAGAGCTCTTCTATTTGAAGAGTATATTGGGTATTTTGTGCATTTAATATTAGAATGGAGTGCAGTTACAATAGCAATAGCAACTGCGGCGTTAAGCTTTATTCAGTATAAAATGACAGGCAACACTACTGTCCCTATCATTGGCATAGCTTTGCTTTTTGCTGGATGTATGGATGCATTTCATACGCTAGCGTCAAGTAAAATTATTGAGTCTATTGCCAATAATAATAATTTTATCCCTTTTACTTGGGCATTATCAAGAACTTTTAATGCTTCAATTTTATTGTTTGGTATTACCCTTGTCATCAACTATAATGAAGTAATTCTAAAATATAGAAAGAACCATATTATGTGGGTAATATGGTTTATTGTCTTGATTATTACATACGGAATCGTTCATTATTGTGCTGTTGCTCCTTCCTTGCCAAGAACCACTTATCCTCATTTCTGGATAAGCAGACCTTTTGACATCATTGCTTTGGTATTATTCATCTTATTGTTTACTACGCTTATACCTGCTCTTAAAAAGAAAGACCCGAGCATATTTGTAGAAGCTTTATTATGGAGTATGATTCCTGCAATTGCCACTCAAATTCATATGGCATTTGGTTCTGACAGACTATTTGATGAGCATTTTAACATTGCACACTTCTTAAAGGTCATTTCTTATGTGATCCCTTTTATCGGGATCATAATGGATTATATGTATATGTATCAATTGGACCATATACGAATTGAAGAGATGGAGAAGGCTCAAAAAGTCTTGAAAGGAAAAAACAAAGAGCTTGAACAGTTTGCTTTTATCACGTCACATGACTTACAGGAGCCACTTAGAACCATTTCAAGTTTCTCTGATTTACTACAAGGGCAAGATCTATCACAATTAAGTAAAGATTCTCAGAAGTTTATTTACTATATTGGTCAAGCATCAAAGAGAATGTCAATGCTGATTCATGGATTGCTTGAATATTCAAGACTTGGAAAAAATAGAGAATTAAAAGCGGTCAACGTCAATGATATTCTCCATGATGTCCAAGATGATATGCAAGTTGTCATTAATGAAACAAATACTATCATTGAATACATTGATCTACCAGTTATCTACGGCTATCCGCTTGAGTTAAGACTATTATTCCAAAATCTAATTAGTAATGCTATTAAATTCAGAAAATCAACTGAAGCTCCTTTTATTAAAATATCATCCGCTCTTATAGATGGAGAATGGATGTTTGGTATCCAAGACAATGGAGTGGGAATTGATGAAAAATTCCTGCAAAAGATCTTTATTATTTTCCAGCGACTCTCTTCCAAAAGTGAAAATGGAGAGGATGGAACTGGTATTGGTTTAGCACATTGTCAAAAAATCATCAACCTGCACCATGGTCAAATATGGGTTGAATCCGAAGTGGGGGTGGGAAGTACTTTTTATTTTACTATTAATACAGAAAAAGAATGAACCGAGAAAAATTGAACCAAATTCTATTGATTGACGATGATGAACCCGTTAACTTTCTTCATGAGATGATCATTAAATCATCAAAACTTACTGATGCTAAAATTGAGATCAAAATGCTGGCGCAACAAGGACTTGAGTTCTTGAAAAGTCAAAGTGAAGACGGACCTTTATTGATTTTTCTTGATATCAATATGCCAAGAATGAATGGATGGGAATTCCTAGATGAGTTTGAAAGTTTGCCTTCTGAACTTGTAGACAATACCATTGTTGTAATGCTCACAACAAGTTTAAATCCAGATGATAAAAGTAGAGGAGAGAAGCACCCTACAGTTAAAAAGTTTATGACCAAACCACTTACTAAAGATGGTTTCCAAACTGTATTAGAAGAATTTTTTCCTTACTAAAAAGGCTTGAAAATTTTCATTTTCAAGCCTTTTCTCAAGAAAGTTTGGGACTATTCAGCAGATGCCTCTTCGTCTTTTTCTTCTTCTTTTGTATCTTCTAAAGCTTCAGGGTAGAACTCTGAAAGCTTGTTGTACCATGTCACTAATTTTTTGATGTCAGATGTATAGATACGATCCTGATCCCAGTTAGGAAGCACTGAAGTGATGAAATCTTCTAGGTCATCCTCGCTTTTTGTGTCTACATCAGTCAAGATACCAACACCAAATTTAGATTTGATAGATTGGAAAACTTCCTCTAATGCTACTGACTCTTCAGCCTCACCCGTCACATACATAGAAATCTCTTTCAAGATAGAGATTCTTTGACTTGCATTCACAATGGTTTTCTTAGGCTTTACCTCTAAAGATTCTACGATCACACCCGTACGAGATGGTTTTACAATCTTAAATAAGCCAGGTTTACCAGCAACTGAAGCAATATCTTTTAAATTCATATTTAATTATTTTATATCATTATATCCATGTACTCTACACTTTGTGCAGCAATAGAGTTCATGACTTACCGATTTTTCTTATCAAAAATGCTACGCAATTTAATAAATCATCTTATGATTTCTCAATAATTACCTGTCATTAATTATTAAGAAATAGCTAGTATCGTGTACTTGAGCAGTAATTGATGAATTGAAAGGAAGAATTATCAACAAAACCACCAAAAATCATATCCCCTTAAAATGTGAAAAAACCCATGGAGAGAACTCCACAGGTTTTTATATATACATTTTGGCTTTTTAGTCTTGTTGAGACCAGAATTACTGTAGCGTAATCTCTAGTGCTAAACCGCGAAGTTCGTGCACCAATACGTTGAATGATTCTGGAACGTTTGGATTCGGCATGTTGTCGCCTTTAACAATTGCCTCGTATGCTTTCGCACGTCCTTGAACGTCATCAGACTTCACAGTTAAGATTTCACGAAGTACATTAGCTGCACCAAATGCCTCTAATGCCCAAACTTCCATCTCACCGAAACGCTGACCACCAAACTGTGCCTTACCACCTAATGGCTGTTGAGTAATCAACGAGTAAGGTCCAATAGAACGGGCGTGCATCTTATCATCAACTAAGTGACCTAGTTTCAGCATGTACATCACACCAACAGAAACTCTTTGGTGGAATGGATCACCTGTTAAACCATCATATAATTGAGCACGACCAAAGTCAGGTAAACCTGCTTCTTTCAATTCTGCTACTACTTCTTCTTCAGAAGCACCATCAAAGATTGGAGTTGCATATTTTCTACCCATTTTCAAACCAGCCCAACCTAGAACAGTTTCATAGATCTGACCGATGTTCATACGTGAAGGTACACCTAGAGGGTTCAAGCAGATGTCCATTGGAGTACCGTCCTCTAAGAATGGCATATCCTCTTCAGGAACGATCTTCGCAACAACACCCTTGTTACCGTGACGACCGGCCATCTTATCACCTACTTTCAATTTACGACGCTTAGCGATGTAAACTTTAGCAAGCTTCACGATACCTGTTGGTAATTCGTCACCTACTTCTAGAGTAAATCTATCACGCTTGAAGTAACCAGTTACTTCGTTACGAGCATTCACGTAGTTCTTCACAGTCGAACGTACTAATTCGTTGATACGAGTATCAGACGTCCAGTTGTCTAAGATAAGGTCACCTATTAGGTTCACTTCCTCAGGAACTGCATAACTTGAATCATCACGGAATGGGTTCTCTCCAGAGAAGATGTTTTCAGCGATGTTTGCATCAGAGAAAGTAACTCCTTTGCTCATCACTTCTTGACCGAATTTATGGAATACGCCTTCACAAGTCATACCGTCCAATAACTCAATCAATTTAGACATCATCTTATTCTCTAAGCCTTTCAAGTCGCGTGAGTATTGCTTTTTCAATAACTCAACTTCTTTCTTAGCTTTAGCACGCATCTCTTTGTCTTTCTTAGGACGAGCAAATAGACGAGTGTCGATTACTGTACCAATTAAAGAAGGAGAAGCTTTTAATGAAGCGTCTTTTACATCACCTGCTTTATCACCGAAGATAGCACGTAATAATTTTTCTTCTGGAGTTGGGTCTGATTCTCCTTTAGGAGTAATCTTACCAATTAAGATATCACCAGGACGAACACGTGAACCTACACGGATAATACCGTTTTCGTCAAGGTTTTTCACTGCGTCTTCACCAACGTTAGGGATTTCAGAAGTTAATTCTTCCTCACCACGCTTAGTGTCACGCACTTCTAATTCATGTTCAACAATGTGAAGTGATGTATAAACGTCATTACGTACTACACGCTCTGAGATTACAATCGCATCCTCAAAGTTATATCCCTGCCAAGGCATGAAGGCTACTAGTAAGTTTTTACCAATTGCCAATTCGCCATTTTCAGTAGAATAACCTTCAGAAAGAACGTCACCTTGTTTTACTCTGTCCCCTTTCTTCACGATAGGGCGCATGTTCATACAAGTATCCTGGTTCGTTCTACGGAACTTCACCAAGTTGTGTGATTTTACATCGTCTTCGAAAGTAGCTAACTTTTCGTCCTCTGTAAGATCATATCTCATATGAATACCATTCGCATCAACTGTATCTACCACACCGTCTTTTTCTGCAAGAACTACAGTACGAGAGTCAATTGCTACGTTTCTTTCCAAACCAGTACCTACGATTGGAGCTTCAGGCTTCAATAATGGCACGGCTTGACGCTGCATGTTGGATCCCATCAATGCACGGTTGGCATCATCATGCTCTAAGAAAGGAATCAATGATGCGGCAATCGATACAATTTGGTTTGGAGCAACGTCCATATATTGGATGTCTTCTGGCGCTTTAAGCGGGAAGTCACCCTCATAACGTACTTTTACAAACTCTTCAGTGAAGCGGTTGTTCTCATCTAAGTCAGTCTTAGCTTGAGCGATGAATTTCTCATCTTCCTCTTCAGCAGAGATATAAGTAACGTTATTGTCTTCAATGTCAACAACACCGTCTGTTACTTTACGGTAAGGAGTCTCAATGAATCCCATGCTGTTTACTTTAGCATATACCGTAAGAGATGAAATCAGACCAATGTTTGGACCTTCTGGTGTCTCAATAGTACAAAGACGACCGTAGTGAGTGTAGTGAACGTCACGAACCTCGAAACCTGCACGCTCTCTTGATAAACCACCTGGTCCTAATGCTGAGATACGACGCTTGTGCGTTACCTCTGCAAGAGGGTTAGTCTGGTCCATGAATTGAGATAGCTGGTTGGTACCGAAGAACGAGTTAATCACTGATGATAACGTACGAGCATTTACCAAGTCAACTGGCTTAAAGTCTTCGTTATCACGAACGTTCATACGCTCTTTAATAGTACGTGCCATACGAGCTAAACCTACTCCGAATTGAGAGTAAAGTTGCTCACCCACCGTACGGATACGACGGTTTGACAAGTGGTCAATATCATCAACTACTGTTTTAGAGTTGATCAAGTGGATCAAGTGCTTGATGATTTTGACAATATCTTCTTTAGTCAGTACGCGCACTTCCATGCCTGTCTCCGACTGTAACTTACGGTTAAGTTTGTAACGACCTACTTCACCTAAATCGTAACGTTTGTCTGAGAAGAACAAGTTGTTGATAATATCACGTGCAGTCTGATCATCAGGAGCCTCAGTGTTACGAAGTTGACGGTAGATTTGGTGTACCGCTTCCTTCTCTGAGTTTGAATTATCTTTTGCTAATGTATCGAAGATGATACGGAAATCGTTGATGTTGATATCTTTTCTATGAACGATCACAGAGTTAACACCTGCGTCTTCGATCAATTCAAGATCCTCCTCAGAGATGATATGATCACGCTCTAAGATTACATCGTTACGGTCGATAGAAACTACCTCACCTGTATCCTCATCTACGAAGTCTTCTGTCCATGTTTTAAGAACACGAGCAGCCAATGTTCTATTCTCTAACTGAGCAAGGTTTGCTTTCGTTACCTCGATTTCCTCAGAAAGTTCGAATAGGTCTAAGATGTCTTTGTCTGATCCATAACCGATCGAACGAAGAAGCATCGTCACTGGGAATTTCTTTTTACGGTCGATATAAGCATACATCACGTTGTTAACGTCTGTTGCAAATTCGATCCATGATCCTTTGAAAGGAATTACTCTTGCAGAGTAAAGTTTAGTACCGTTAGTGTGTTTTGATTGAGCAAAGAACACACCTGGAGATCTGTGTAACTGAGAAACGATTACACGTTCTGCACCATTAACTACAAACGATCCACGAGGAGTCATGTAAGGAATATTTCCTAAGAACACATCTTGTTCGATGGTTTCAAAATCCTCGTTATCTTCGTCGCTACAAGAAAGCTTTAACTTCGCTTTTAACGGTACACTAAAAGTCAAACCTCTTTCTACACACTCATCAACAGTGTATTTTGGAGGATCAATTGTATAATCAATAAATTCCAAATTAAAGTTCTCACGAGAATCTGTAATTGGGAAATTCTCCATGAATACTTTGTAAAGACCTTCATCTTCACGTAATTCCGGTGGAGTGTCGATTTGGAAGAAATTGTGGAAAGACTTAAACTGTACATCTAAGAAGTCTGGGTAACCCAGTACTCTTTTTGCTGATGCAAAATTCTTTCTACCGTTCTTGAATGTTGCCAAGGTGGTATTCTTTTTTAAGTTTCAAAAACTATCTGCTTATATGGTAACTCGTACCATCCTAAACAGAGGCGCCAAAATGTAAATTATTGCAAGTAAATAGACTATTTTGCCCGATGCAAATAATATATTTTACATGCAACTTGCAAATATAGACAAAAGTTACTAAAGTCATACTCTTATTGGCATAAGTTTTATCAACAATACTAAATAACTTAAGAAATGTCATTGTATTGTTAGCATATTTATAAAACTCTCTGAATAGTAGTTCGCTAATCCCTGATGTTTGAAGATCACTTCTCCTTTTTCATTAATGACATAGGTAGATGGAATACTGTTACTCTGGAAAACGGATGGAGTAGAGGTCTTCCTTCTATAATTAGGGAAACTGAAACCTTTCCGCTTTAAAAATTTATCAGCCTTCTCTTTATCTTCATCCACATTCAGCATAACAAAGACCACATTATCGTCATCCTGAAAATGTTGATATAGTTTTTCTATGCTTGGCATCTCGGCAATACAAGGTGGACACCATGAAGCCCAAACATTAAGAAATACTTTTTTTCCCTTGAAAGACGAGAAATCTACGATCTCGCTTGTTTCAAATGTTTCTAACTTCCAATTGTAATCTGTTTTCCCTACATATTCTTCAGTAGAAGATGCATTCATCAACCCCGTCATTAATAAACCCCTTTGCAATAAAGCGGAAACTTCAGGTAATACTCCTGTAATATAAAGTCCTCCTAAAAGAATGACGAAGAATCCCCATGATTTTAGTTCTTTAATGATGGTTTGTTTTGAAATATTCATATTAAATAGGCTGTTCTTATTTTATACTGCATAAAAAAATCTCTATTCTTAATACCAGAAAAGATTCACAACTTAGTCGATCTTTTTCCTTTTACTTACAATACTTTGAGTAATAGGACAAAAGAAAAGGGGTTATTAAAGAAAGAATTAAGAATGAAAAAGCCTCAGTATCTTTTTCAAAAATACTGAGGCTTTACTATCTATAATTTTTTACTAAGGCAAAAGTTACTTTTTACTTTGAACCACTGGTAATTCACTTAAGATTTGTGTTTTCAAGAAGCTATTCACCAATTCATTTAATTGATAAAAACGAGCGACTGTTTTTGGAGACAACTCCTTCTGCATAATTTTCATATGCTTCTTTTTCAACTTCAAGTTTTTCTGCTGGATTACCATAAGATCATTGACCATAGTTAATGCTTCTTCATCAGAGATACCATCTGTTTCACTAATCAACTCTTCAAATAATTTTGTCTTTTCTCTTGATAACTCCGAGTTGTCTAATTCAAACTTGTCATATAACTCCCAAAACTTTGTCGCTTCTTCTAAAGATAAATCCATGTTTTCCATGAAGAAGATTCTTTTTTCAGTTTTGATAACCGACTTTATTGTTTCTGCATCTATCGTTTGAGCGTTGATCATCATTGATGTTCCCAAAAGAAGAGATGCGATGAATAGCATTTTTTTCATTGTTGTAGATTGTGCTTAATTTTTATTTTATAATTTAATACTCAATGTAACAAATAAGGTTACAGTGTTTCCTTATTTAGTTTGATTATTAACTCATTTTCAGATTTTTAAAGAGAAAAATAATTGCTCATTAAAAATACCTAGCTGTAATAAAATTTATATTTCATTTCAGCTAGGTGTAGTATTTTGTTTCGGTATTCTTTTCTTAGAATACAAATCCAACATTAAAGCCTAAATAAGAATGATCTGTTGCATTTCCAGCCTTGAATGCGTGATTATAACGTACCGTAAAGAGCATATTGAAAGAAGGGCTTACATCTGCAATCACACCCACTTCTGGAGCTACACCAAAGTGCCAGTTCTTCTCAATAAATGCCCACTGACCAAATGAAGTTCTTTGGTTTATATAATATGTGCCTAAGCCTACTCCAACGAAAGGATTTACAATTCCATCTTTATTAAAGTAATAATCAGCATGCAATAATATAGGTACAGTATTCATATATCTGTACTGCTTACCATCTGCCACCACACCTTCACTAGGGTTGTTGTAGCGTTCTTCAACTTTTTGATACAGTACATTCCAGTTTACTGAAAAACCAAATGAAACAGGAGTTGTCAGCAAATGTTTTCTCCACTCAAGGCCTATACCTCTTCCACTGAAAGAGCTGATATAATCACTTGTGCTTCCTAAAGGAAGAGACATTTGATAAGAGATGATGAAATCTGACTGCTGTGCAGAAGCAAAAAAGCCAGTGAAAACCAACAAAAGGGTTGCAATATATTTTTTCATGATTTAAGTTCTTTTGAATAGATCAGGTGATTGTTTCTTAGTTATCTGTACCTGCTTTTGCAGTATTGAATTGATCAAATAAAACAGTGATACCATCTTTTACCAACGGTACGCTGTTAGCACGTGATAAAACACCGTTCAATGCACCCTGCCAGCCTAGTACTAATACAAAACGATCATCTGCTAAAGGAGGATTGTTGGCATCAATTGTTTTTTGAACGTCAATGAAATCAACTAAAATTGTTCCATTGCTGTAAGAGTAATAAGTATATCCTCCGCCATACCACGGATAACCTGGGTAGCCTGGATAACCCGGGAAACCTGGATAGCCGGGCCAGTAAGGCGGTTGCCATGCAACACCTGATTGCTGCACTGCAATCTGAGATAATTGTACTACAATATCAGCATCGCTTTCTGCTGTTGGGTTTGTAATTGGTGACAATCCCAAAATATTTTGTAATTGCTGATTGGTATAAGTAATTATTTCTTCTCTTTCTTCTACAGTCAGACCCTGTGCATTACCCGCTGTAGTCACAGACATTGTATCTACTAAGAAGTAAGTTCTATATGATCTCAAATCCTGAGCAGAATCATATTGTGAAATGGCAATATCCAGGTCGCTTGTGTACTCAGCACCTCCGGGATAACAGCCTTGAAGGAATGCAATAACACCAATTAAGGCGAGTGCTTTAAGAAAAAAAGTTTTCATGATTAAAAAATGAGGTTATCAAATATGTTAACAGGAGCAAATATAGTAGACTTTTATCTTAATAACACTAAAAACTATTATTAAAAAACGCGAGTGTACTTTGTTAATACAACAGTAAAACTTTTAAAGCTAAAAATTAGTAATAGTAAAAAGGGATTCAGTATTTTTATGACATTCTAATTACAGGCTTAAAATTTCCGTATTCTTGCTTAAAAAATTCAGTATTTTCCTGATTGGTCTTTTAACATTGGCGGTTGTATTGATAGGGACAATTGACAGAACACCCCTGCATTCAACGGATGAATATAAAAACACCATTATCAATACAGATAATATTATATCTGCAATACACAAAGAAGTTTCTACTCAGGACACACTTCTTATTGGCTGGTCAGCTCAACCTATTATTCCAAAAGACATCTCACTTCCTGTGGCAGGATATGGCTTCAGAACAGCGTACACTGCTGTAAGAGATTCTCTCTATGCTAGAGCTTTTGCTTTTGATGATGGAATCCGTGAGTCATTTGTACTGACACTGGATCTTATGATTTTTCCGATTGAAGTCAGAAAAAGATTAGAAAAATTATTGCCGACTATCGGGCTTACTGCAGATCAAGTACTTTTCTCTGCAATCCACACTCATAATGGTATGGGCGGTTTTGATCCTTCATTACTGGGCAACCTTTCTATGGGAAAGTATTCTGAAGAGGCTACACAAAAAATCACTGATGCGTCGTTTAATGCTATAAAAGAAGCCCGTAATACAAAATCAAAAGGGGGTATTGGTTTTATACAAACAGAATCTCCAGACTGGGTTAACAATAGAATAGTGGCTGGAGGAAGAAAAGAAAATTCTATCCGTGCCATTAAAATAAACAGAACAGACGGAAAACAAGCTGTCATTACCACTTATAATGCACACGCCACTTGTCTGAACATGGATTTCTGGATTTACTCCAGAGATTATCCGGGGGAGTTTGTGGAACATCTGGAAGGTCACCCTTCTATTGATTTTGCCATGTACTGTGCCGGAATGGTAGCAAGCCATGGTCCTAACAGTCCACATGGTGAAAAAGACTTTGAAATGATCACACACATGGGGCAGGCTTTGTCTGACTCTATATTTAATAAATGGGACAGCACTGCTGTTAATTATGTAGTGGATGCTGGTATTCATAAAGTACCTATCGACTTCAGACCTTCACAAGTAAGAATTGAAAAGAACTTAAAAGTACGTGATTGGGTATTTAAAATGGCCTCAGGAGGGTTGAATGGTGATATTACCTATTTCAGATTAGGAGATATTGATTGGTTTGGAGCTCCTTCTGATTTTTCTGGTGAGATAGCGTTGGATTATAAATTCGACTCGTTAGCAAACGAACATAACAAACACTTTATGCTGTCAAGCTTTAACGGAAACTATGTTGGATACGTTACTTGCGACGCTTATTATGACTCATTACATAGTTATGAAATCAGAGAAATGAACTGGGTAGGACCTGAATATGGGGCTTATTTTGGAGATGTTATCGAAAAATTGATTAGAAATTAAAGTAATCTTATCATTTCAGCTTGTGAAATTAAATAGGATAACTTAGATTTGCTTATAATATTAAAAGTCACGACAAATGCCTATATCCTTCCGGTAAGGTGACTACGATGTAGATAGCTTCTATTCTACATACTCTTAATAATAAAAATTAAGTTTCTTCATAAAGTATTTCATTATATCGACGGTAGAAAACACCGTCATCATTTATTTTTATGTATACAAGAAAGCTACTAGAGGCTAAACTGCTATCTGAGTTGAAAGATATTGCAGAAAGTCTTGGCATGAAAAATTTCAGTAACCTTCGTAAGAAAGAACTCATTGAGAGAATTGAAAATCAAATCAAGGCTCAAGAAAAAAATGAGGGTGCACAGCCTGTGTCTGAAGCGCCAGCGAAAGTAGAGCAAGCCCCGAAAGTTACGCCAACTGCCTCTAACGATAACGATAAAGAAAAAGCTCCTCAACCAGTGAGCGAAAAGCCCGTTAGTCAAAACAAAAAACAAGAAAGCAGACCAGAGAAAGCCCGATTAAGCAAACGTTCAGCAGCTCCAAGAGAAAGAGTGAAGAGAGAAAACGTGAAAAAAGGTAATCCAAATCAGAGAGGTAGAAATCAAGACCCGAAGAAAGCGAAAGGTCAGAAAAATACCCCTGGTCAATCCAATGCTCCTAAGCCTATTACTCATGACGATATTATGTCTTGGGAAGAAATCGATTTAGGTATTGACCCTTTGGACGATATGCCTGACTTCGATATGTTCTTGGACGACGAAACGGACGAAAAAAATCCTACGCTTCAGCAGGAAAGAAATAAAGCCATTGAGCAAAAGGCTACTGAACCGCCAAAACCTGTGCAGAAAATCTCTGTGAAGGATTTTGATGGGGTAATCAGCAGTGAAGGGGTTTTAGAAATCATGTCTGATGGTTTCGGCTTCTTAAGATCTTCTGATTATAACTACTTGGCCAGTCCTGATGATGTTTACGTTTCACCGTCTCAAATCAAACTTTTTGGTCTGAAAACAGGTGATACTGTAAGAGGTAATGTAAGACCTCCTAAGGATGGTGAAAAGTATTTTGCTTTACTAAGAGTTGATACTGTAAACGGAAAAACGACTGAAGAAATTCGTGATCGTATTCCTTTTGAATATTTAACGCCACTTTTCCCACAAGATCAATTACACCTTTCTACTAAACCGCAAATCTACTCTACACGTGTGCTGGATTTATTTGCTCCGATTGGTAAAGGTCAACGTGGTATGATCGTAGCACAGCCTAAAACAGGTAAAACGGTGCTATTGAAAGAAGTGGCCAACGCAATTGCACAAAATCACCCTGAATGTTATTTGATCATCTTACTGATTGATGAACGTCCGGAAGAGGTGACGGATATGCAACGTAGCGTGAACGCTGAAGTGATTGCTTCTACATTCGATGAAACTGCAGATAAGCACGTGAAAGTTTCTTCATTGGTGCTGGAGAAAGCGAAAAGAATGGTAGAATGTTCTCACGATGTAGTGATTCTATTAGATTCAATTACTCGTTTAGCCCGTGCGTATAACACCGTTACTCCATCATCTGGAAAGATCCTTTCTGGTGGTGTGGATGCTAACGCATTACATAAGCCTAAGAAATTCTTTGGTGCGGCAAGGAATGTTGAAAACGGTGGTTCATTAACCATCATCTCTACAGCATTGATTGATACGGGATCGAAAATGGACGAAGTGATCTTTGAAGAATTCAAGGGTACGGGTAACATGGAACTTCAATTGGATAGAAAACTGGCTAATAAGCGTATTTATCCTGCGATTGATATTCCAATGTCAGGTACGCGTAGAGAAGATCTATTGATGGACAAAGATACATTGCAACGTGTTTGGATTATGCGTAGAATGATGTCTGACATGAAGTCAACAGAAGCAATGGAATTCTTACAAAGTAATATGAGAGGAACAAGAACGAATGAAGAATTCTTGATCTCAATGAATAAATAAGTAATAGGGTAAAATAGTAGTCATCTACTTTTAGCTTAGTACTTGAAGCGTATTTATATAATACTAAAAAGCCGAAGTGATTTTTAATTGCTTCGGCTTTTTTTTTCTACTATCTTTTGATTGCGAAACACTTCAAATTAAACATAAGCAGTTTTGGAATTTAAATGTGCAACTGCTTAAGTAGATGTTTTCTTATGCAGGTATTTTTTAAAAAGTGATCACTGAATTATTAGAAATGAATTCAATTGCCTCTAAACTTTATTATTACCTCCCGAAAGACAATATTTTCAGCAAACTCTTTCAACTACTGAGAAAGGAAAACCCAAACTGGGTCAATCTCTTTTTCGTTGCTGAAGGTGCTGGATTGGCCATTGTATTTACAATTGCCTACACTACTTTATTTCAGGAAAGAGCAGTTGATAATTTGCCTTATGCATTTATGTTCAGTGGAATTATCATTCTTCTGCTTGCCCGGTTGCTTGCTTATCTGGAACGTCGTTTCAGAGTAGAGCATCTCAATGCCACCTACAGTTTGATTAAGGTACTGATCTGTGTTTTTGTTTGGTATTTGAGTTTAAGTGAAAGCGGTTATCTCGTTATTCAAGGTCTAATCATTGGTATTAAACTGCTTATTTTCTTTGAAGACTGTACCTATTGGACCATTATTGAAAACTATTCTAATACACCGGAAAGAAGAAAAGTACTGGAACAGGCTAAATCTTTTAAAGTATTTGCCAAACTGACTGGTTTCGTCATCATACTTGTAGGTTCCAATTTATTCAGTTTGTCAGTCATGGCTTTTTGGGCTATTCCCCTTTACCTTTTATCAGGGTGGGGACTTTGGCAGTCGCTGAAGAATAACAATATTGACGATCAATTAGAAGAATATCACGATAAAGTTACCCGACCGTCAAGAAAATTCACACCCGACAGTTTCTGGGCTTTTGGTATTTCCAATCCTTATGTATTAAAACTAGGATTGCTGACCGTATGTATGGCCTGTGTATGGGGTATTGTAGAATTTTTCTTTATGATTGACCTAAGGGTTTCGCTTTATACACCTCAAAAAGGATTAATTGCTTTAGCCCTCTTGTTGATCATTTCTTATGCTATTGTAGCTACAATTACGCCTTTCTTCTCTTCGAGAAAACTGCAAGATATCGGTATCAAAAAACTACTTACCATACCGCCTCTTATCTTGTTGTGTATTGTTGTGCTGACCTTTTTAGTATTAAGATTCAGCCCTAGACAGGTTCCTATAATGCTCACTTTGGTGGCTATTGTCTTTATCATGACAAGAAATATCATTTTAACGACAGTGACACCTTCCTTACTCCGACCTATTCAAAAGAAACACAGAGGTTTTACGTTCGGGATTTTAAGAGGCTTTTTCGGTTCATTGGGACTGGTACTTTCAGGCTTTTTCTTATGGATTATTGATGCCGATACACCTTCTAGGGAAGGACCTCTTATCGTATGGCTAACTGTAACAATTTTGCTGGCTTGGTGGCTTTGTGCCAAAATTGTTTCCAGAGATTATAGAGTAATTATACGCCGAGCATTTTTGCTTAGGGATATTGAAAGTTATGAAATAGCTACGCACGATCAAGAGGTAAACCGTCTGCTAGTCAATAAATTGATTTCTAATCGTCCAGAAGATGTGATTTATGCGTTGGAGGCCAATACGATGATTAATCCTAAGAAAAATGAAACGGTACTATTGCATATGCTTCGTCATCCAGAAGAAGTGGTCCGTTATTTTTCCATCACTTTTAATGAGGAAATCAAAACACCCAAGATCGAAGAGGCCATTAAAACGCTTGCTCTAAAAGATCCTGATCCAAGGGTGAGAAAAAAGGCGATCATCAGTACTTGCAAAAGTGATCCTGCTTTTATCAAAGAAGTGATTGATCTGATTGATAATGAAAATTCTGAGATCAGAAAAGGTGCTTTATATGGACTGTTATCCTCAGAATCAGAAGAACAAAGGGAAATTGCCCTCAATTATATTAAGAATACTCTAAAGTCTGAAGACCCTCACCAAAAGGTTTTCGCCTTGAAAATACTTGCCAAGGTTTCTCCTTCTGAAAGTGAATCCTATATTTTTGATGCTATTATTGGAGGTGATGATTTATTAATCAAGGAAGGGATAAAAATTGCTGGCATTGTTAAAAGCCCAATGCATATTCCTTTGCTGATTAATCTTCTGAAAGAAAATAAATTCAATGACACGGTATTGAGAACATTGATTCAATACGGTGAAGATTGTTTAGATATTATTGAAAATGAATTGTTCGTCAATAAAAGGAGAGAGGATATTTACCTGATTACGCTCTGTAAAGTAATGGGTAAAATTGATACGCCTAAATCCTATGAAATCTTATGGCAGTTGGTTGATTATCCATGGCCTTTTATGAGAATGGCCGCTTACAATGCCCTCAAAAGATTAAAATACAGACCAAAAACAGATGCCGATTTTCAGGTATTGAATAAGCACTTGGAACGTTTTTTCCAGAATTATTACTGGCTTTGCAATGCAATAGTGGTATTAAAACATGAAAAACCTTTCCGGGCTATGCTTTCTAAAGCATTGGAAGATGAAATGTTGCTGATTGAAGAAGGAATCCGAATGATTCAGGAGTTCATGATTGCAGGAAAGGGAGATCAGCTTTTTAAACTGACTTCATTCAGCAACCGTCTTTTTGAATATACTGATCAGGAAATGATTTTGCAGAATGCGGAGATTGAAAAGAACCTATGGAAGACTCTGCCTTCATCCATCTATCAAAAACTGATTATAGTATTGGGTTATTATAGTTTGGAAATGAAGATGCAGAAGTTGGGTGATTATTATTCATCCAATCTCGTTGATCCATTAAGTATTACTTTAGGTATTATCAGGCCTTACAGTTTTAATCGTCCTTTATTTACAACTTGGACTAAGATTACAGCATTGATCAGTATCCGTGACGCAATGTCTCCAAGCTTAATGAAATACATCGGTCAAATACTGAATAAAGATGACATCAAACTGATTGAACCGGCTTTGATCAGTTTAAAAAGAATAGAAGATTATCAAGATTTACCAGTGTCGAAATCATTGGATGAATTGGTTACAACAGAAAGAAAAGATTGGCTTATGGGCATATTAAATGAAGGAACAAAACCATTGCTGGAACTCGAAAAAGTAATTTTACTGCGTTCTACCACTTTATTCAGAGAGATACCTGAACATATTCTCGTAGATATTGCCAGTATTATGCATGAGGTGAGAGTACCAAGGGATACCGCTATTTTCAGAAAAGGAGAGGAGAGTAGAGAAATGTACATCATCTATGAAGGGGAAGTGAAATTACATGATGGCGGTTTTACATTTAATACCTTGATGAACCGTGACCTGTTTGGAGACTTGAGTTTATTAGACTCTTCTCCAAGATCACTTTCTGCTACTACTACAAAAGATTCTGTTTTGATGACTATCGAACAAGATGATTTCTTAGCACTGATGGGGTATAGAAGAAGTTTGATGCAGGGTATCTTAAAAACTTTAGGACAACGCATCAGAAGCCAAAGTAATTATTCGAAAAACTAGCTTCTGTTTTTAAAATCAGAAGATATAAAAAAGTAAGTGATTGAAAAAGCTAAAAAGAATTTTCGACCACTTACTTTTTTATTTTATTCAAACATTCTCTGTTAAGTTCATCAAAGAAAAATAGTAAGTCTCTCAATTATTTAAAAAGAGCATCTACTTAGGAAATAGACACTCTCTAATACATCTCACTCATTATTTTTCTTTTTCAGGCAACACCCACGGTTGCCAACGAAATGCCTCTCCGAGCTTTGTAATCATTTGGTTGCCTCCAAAAGCAAATACTCCAAGAATTAATAATATATCAGTCCCGATGGATAGATAGAGCAGATTGTCTTTGACAAACGGATCTTCAAAGATGTTGGGCAAATACCCTGAAGCTACTGTGATGATAAACCACGCAATGATACAGCCTACACCTATTTTGTATTGAGTTGATGTCGCTGGATATTCTTCTGCCGGTAAACCAAGCATTTTCTTGATTTTTCCTTTTACCAAATCCACACCTTCTTTTCCTGCTAATATTCCTCCTACTAATAAACAAACCTCAGGAGCACCCACCACCATCAATGTAATAATGGTAGCCGTCATACCTTTACTCAGTCCTAAGAAAGGAACGATAACAGAAAATACAGGAAAAATAACGCCCAGCACGATAATGCCTAAACCAATTTTACTTTTTAATGATGTTTTCATGATTATTTTTTTAGTTGGAAATAAAAATAAAAGCAAGCATGTTCAGTCCATTAGTCTGGTAAAATCACCTCAGTAATTGTACAATTAAAATGTCCCAAACATGCTTGAAAAAGGGAAACGAGTGCATCCTTTCCCAATTATTTATTAAAGGTTGTTGAAGCTCTCCGGCGTTCTTACTGAGATATCTTTTTCACCTTTATTGAATTTGTTATAAATTTTCTTCTCCCACTCTTTACCTTTCACCATTTTCAAGTGATCTTGAGTTTCAGGCTCAATACCAGTTTCGAAGACTTGAATATAGATTGGGTTTGGATCTGCTAAATGGAACGGTAAGTTCTGATCTGCATACGGACAGTTACTTGCTACTAAGTATAAATCTTTTTCACAGTAGAACTCAATCGCTGTACCGTCTGGAACTGATGGGCTTAAGAACATTTTGCCTCTCGTCACACCTTCTTCGTCAGGAATGATTTGGTTAGGCTGGAAGATGTTCAAATCATTTCTATCTGCCAAGAATTGTACTTTTTTGATTCTTTCTGCTTCATCTTCAATAGCAGCAATCGCTGGAAGTCTATTTAAAGCTTGGATGAAGTTTTCATGACAGCTGTTCATGTTAACAGCATCGTTACCGTAAGCACACATGTTATATTCTGGACTACAGTGTGCAGCAAAGAACATATGATTGACTTTCATCCCATTATCACGATCTTCTAGTAATTCATAAGGGTACTCATCTTCAACGAGTGTTACGATTTTTTCCATGAACTTACTTTGCGTCCAAAGTGAACCGTAGATTGTAGGAGAAAAACCTGCTACTGCTGTAGTACTTAAGTGATCTGACCACTGCTCTAAATCAGGAGTGAAGAATAAGATATCCGCAATTTGTGTTCTACCATTATGTTGGTGAGGACGTTGCTCAATTCTGATGACCTGACCCGCTTTTGCATAGAAAGAGTTCCCTGTGTGTTTTTCTAAAACATCTTCATATACAAGAGTTCTTGTATTCTCAGTTTTTGTAGCTCTTACTTTTTCATAAAATTCAACATTTGGTTTTACACCTCTTGCAAATTGTTCTACTGGATCGATATCAGCATTATAGCTATCATTTTGCGTTGTCATAGTATTAAATCTTTAGTTTCGTATTTATTTTGTTTTCACTCACATAGGCGGAAGACCTTTATAAAACCTCTATCTCTTTAACCTTTTTTAACACTACACATCAATTACACCTCTTAAATGATCGCTTATCAAGATATTTTTCTCCTTATATAGGGGATTTAGTAATTCTACCGCATATGAATATGAAAGGAGTCAATCACTCTATTATTATTCATCTTACGATATAATTGCTATGGATTTACTACAAAAAAGATTTATAAAATATACAGATCAGATAGGAATTACTGGATCATTTGTATGCTTGGTACACTGTATCATTACATCGGGTATTATGATAGGGAGTTCTGTGATTTCACATTCTTCACATCATCATCACGAACACATTCATCAGTTAGATATTTGGGGTATAATTGATATATCCATGATTGTAGTCAGTGGTATTGCTGTTTACTTTTCTACAAAAAAATGCAGTTCAAAAGAAACTAGAAGTCACATAATGTGGGGCAGTTACCTTGTATATAGTTTAAGTATGATATCAAAATATTTCGGTTTTGAACCTGCTTGGTTGAGTATTATTTCTTATGCCATGTCCTTTGTTTTGATAGGCAGTCATTTGATGAATTTGAAAGAATGCAAGCACTGACCAAAAAATGAAATGTAGTATGAAATGAAAATTTAAAAGAAATCGAATTACCTCTATTATATATTAAATACTACACAATTCTTTAAAGTTAGAGCCAATAAGTGATTACTTATTGGCTCTTTTATTATGCATAAGTATTCTGTAAACTTAGTTATTGCTAACTACAAATTGATATTTCTGCAATCCTTCAAAGTACTACTTCCAAATTTCCTTCTTCTTCATTTTTGTTTTGAAACAAAAACGAAGCAAAAAATTCAAGGCTTAGAAGTCAAAAGCTAAATTTCATTCCTCTCACCTAAATGATTTTAAACTCGCTTTGCTCAAACAAGAAAATCATTTTTAACGGCTCAATACATGAAATTCTTAACGCTTTTCCCTTCAAGGCCGGGGAGTACTACCAAACGAATTAGGTAGATAGCCCATTGATACGAATGTTAGGCGTTACGTCTTACCTTTCCTACAAATCATCAGAAACCTCCTGATTTCTAAAACCAAAAATACTCGAAAACTTTGTTTATAATGAATGTATTAAGAATATTGATCAAATTCTTTCCACCACTCTTTGGCTTGCTGTTCTGACCATGGATATTCCTGGCTTAAATCTTCCAATGCTTCTATTAAACTTCGTATATTTTCTGGCCGTTCTTCCACGTTGAAACTAATACAACTGAATAATAAATGAATCAGTTTCTGAGGAAGGGAAACCTCTTTAAAAATATCTTCAGTCAGTAAATTATCAATGGAATCTTGCCCCATCAACATTTTCTGAGAAATCAATTCTACAATGTATTTTCCACTGAACATATACAATCCAACGGCACCAATTGCATAAATATCCTGCCTTGCATCAGCATTATAAGGATCATGTAATCGTTCTGGGGCCATAAACATGGGTGTACCACCAATTCTATTGATCTTTGTCTGCTGACTGACACTTGTATTCATCTCTTTCACCAGACCAAAATCCAATAGCTTTATGATATCATAAGCACCGCCTTGATTACAGATCATAATATTAGCAGGTTTAATATCTCTATGTAATAACCCTTTGAGATGTGCTTCTTCTAAACTTCTACAGACCTTCAACAGAATATGAATTCCTCTATTAATAGTGATTGCGTGTTTTGTTCCAAGCATGCTTTCTACAGAAATACCATTCAAATATTCCATCACATAATAGAATTGCCCATCCTCACTAGTCCCATAATCATATACTTTCATAGTGTTGGGGTGATCCAATGAAGCCATCACCATCACTTCTTTTTTAAAGCGATCTAAAGCATCTGTACCATTTAATTCTTTCTTTAATAGTTTAATAGCAACAGGCTTTTTCAATAAGCGATGCTCTCCTTTATACACTTTTCCAAATCCGCCTTCACCAATTTTCTCTATCAATTGATACTGTCCTAACTCCTGCAGTTCAGTGTATTTTTTTCTAAGGATATGTAATTTGAAATTACTTCGGATAACAATCATACCTAGGATGACCGCAATAACAACGATTAGTAAAAAAGTAATATCAAAAAGATAAATAGAACGATTGAATTCACTGTAATTCTGTTCATGAATCAAACCGATTTGATATTCCGGAAACCACACCCAGGCACCAATCACTTTATTGCCTAAATAATTAATATAAGGCTCAGTTAAAGTACCACTGAATTGTGGAGAAGGAGAATCTAAATCTTTATGTATGTCTGCATATAACGCTGTCTGTTCATTTCCATTCGGAACTTTCAGGTCAATATTTAAAATACTTGATTTAGTGGTATCAAAATCCAGCATTTCTGATTGCTGAAGCTCTTTGAGGAAGCGACTTGTCGTCAACATCTGTCCTCTTTTATTGATTGCATATACTTCTGATGAATTGCCGTGGATTGTACTTCTAAACAATTTCCCGAAGGTCTTCTTTGAGACCAGACTCATATTAAAAACACCTTCTATTTTATCATCAATGATAATGGGTGTTGCAAAGTGACACTCTGATACATATTCATCTTGAAGCTGATGTTCATGATAGACCTGTTTATCCAATTCAATAGGTGGAAAAAAGACAGTATTTCCACCAATCACTTTCACATAAACTGGATAAGCTCCTTCTGCTAATAATTTTCCATTGAATAAAGATAACTTGGATTTTTGGTCTAAAACTCCCGTGCTAATCAACGTCATTGGGATGCTTTTATGAATGATCCCAATGCCTAGTATGTTTTCATTTTTACTTAAACGACTTAATTTTTTTGTGATTGAACGAAGGGTAACTGTATCACTTCTGTAAAAGTCACTGCCATCTTTATCATAAAGGGCAGTGAGTTGAAGGGTTGCATTTTGGACTAGGGAAGAAGAAGCTATATCTTTTACTTTCATTTTCTGATTCTCTACCCATTGATTCAGAATTGTTTTATTTGCTTTTAAAATGGCAATGTGCTCATTGACCTCCATTTCTTTCAGCTGATTTCGAATATAAGTAGCATACACATAAAATGTAGAAATAAATAGCAGTAGAATGACGATGATTAGGGTATTTTTCTTTTTAGGTACTTGTCTAATCTTCTCCACTAGATTAAGGCTTCTTTGAGCAACAGTATTGTAAGGAGCTATTTCTCTTTTTGTGACTTCTTCCTTTTGAGGTTCATGGTTACCAAAATTTTCCTGCTCCTTCAAAAAAGAGAGATACAGTTTTAAAGTATATTCTCTTAATTCACTGTCCTTTTCTGTCTCTTTTTCAATAAATGCTCTACCTTGATTTTCTGAGAGATCAATCACCTGTCCAAACAACGCCGTTGCTTTTTCATGCAAATTATCACTCATCTATACTTCTTTAGTTAAAAATATTCTGATCCATTGCTTGGCAACAGTCCAATCTACCTCCACTGTTTTAATAGAAACGCCCAATTCATCAGCAATTTCCTGCATTTTCATTCCTCCAAAAAACTTCATTTCCACTACTTCCGCCTGACGTTCGTGTTTTTGTTTCAGGTGTTCGATCGCTTCATCCAAAGCCAAAGTCATATCACTTTTCTCAGGATTAAAAATTATCGCATTTTCAAAATCTACTTTATTCCAGTCTCCACCTCGCTTGACCGTATTTTTACTTCGAGCATGATCTACTAATATTCTTCTGATCGCTCTTGCTCCTAAAGCATAAAAATGGGTTTTTCCCTGCCATTCAATATTATCTTGATCAATTAAATTCAGATAAGCTTCATTGACCAAAAGTGTGGGTTGTAGTGTGTTTTTATTGGACTCTCTTTGAAATAATTTTTCCGAAATAAGATGCAAGTTTTCATATACCAATGGATAAATCTTGTCACTTCTTTCATCCAAAGTTCTATTGTTCAATAATTGAGTTATATTTTCATTCATAGTGAGAAGAGTATATTTTATTATAAGATGCCATTAAATGCTTTAATTAGCAAATCAATATAAATATTTATAGAAAGCAGCTTCTTCATTATAAGCAATTGCACATTTGAAGAATAAATTGTAAATCAATGATTTATAACGTTAAAAGAAATAAATAGTTTAAATCTAAAAGGTGCTTATCGTCCTAAGACAATAAGCACCAACCAAGAGCAATAAGAATTTAGTCTATCATTTCTTTTGCCGACACATCTTTTGAGAAGATACGCTTATAGATTCTATCTTCCCATCCATGATTGATATTCAAATGATTATCTGAATAAGGCTTCACACCTGTATCTTCCACCTTAATGTAAACTGGATTTGGTTTCGCTTCTGGATAAGGTAAAGCTTGATCGGCATAAGGGCAGTTACTTACTACCACATAACAGTCTTTTTCAGCATAAAACTCTACACCTGTACCATCAGGAACTGCTGGAGATGGAGATAAAAAACAACGAGTAATGCCGTTTTCATCTTGTTTGAATTGATTTCCCTGGAAGATGTTGATGTCGTTTTTATCTGCAAAGAACTGCACCACTTTTTTTCTTTCTTCCAAGTCTTCAATGGCTTGAATAGCAGGAATTCTATTGAAACCATGAATAAAGTTTTCCTGACAGCTATTGACATTGCACTCTGCACCATGTGTCATCTCAATCCACTCCGGACAACAGTGCGCCGCAAAAAACATATGAGTAGTGTCTTTATTATCCAATAACTCATAAGGGAATTCATCTGCCACTACAGTAGCAATTTTTTCCATGTATTGACTTTGTGTCCAAACACCTGAATATAACTTCAAGTTCAATCCTTCAATCGGACCATTGTTTAAGTGGTCACTCCATTGTTTTAGGTCAGGTGTTATAAATTGTACATCCAAAATCTGAGTTCTACCATTGTGCAAACTTGGACGTTGTTCAAAACGGATCGTTTGACCTGCTTTTACCGGAAACGCATTTCCTGTATGCGGTTCAATGATATCTTCGTAAATCGTCGTTCTTTCGTTATTCTCTTTGGTAGCAATGACCTTGTTGTAAAAATCATAATTGACTTTACACTTATCCTGATATGATTTTACTGGATCTACGTCAGGATTATAAGTTTCTTTTAATTTTTCTGAATTACACATGTTCGTCTCTATTTATATTATTAATACTTTAGTTAGTTGAGCTTTAAAGCTCTTTCACTTACATATGCGAGGTAATTCAGAAATCCCCTATGGAGAGATGAAAAAAAAATGAAATAAAAAAAGAGCACAATCTCTCGACTGTGCTCTCTTCGTATTTTTTTATCAGGTGGTTATTCTGATAATTTCTCTGTAACTAATTTTTCAGCGTTGGCTAAGCATACAGGAAGATCTTTATTGATCAAACGGACATCGAACTGATCTCCGAAAGGCATTTCTTCTGCTGCTTTCGCAACTCTTTCTTTGATAGCTTCTTCAGAGTCAGTAGCTCTTGCTCTTAATCGGTCTTCTAAGCAAGCAACATCTGGAGGGCAAACAAAGACAGAAAGCGCTTTTTCTTTAAAGTATTCTTTCAGGCTGATTCCGCCTTGGACATCCACATCCAAGACTACATGTTTTCCTTCTTCCCAAATTCTTTCTACTTCACTTTTTAAAGTTCCATAGAAAAGGTTTTGGTATACCTCTTCATATTCTACAAATTCATCTTTAGCGATTTTCTCTTTAAACTCATCTAAAGAGATAAAATAGTAATCTTTCGCATTTTGTTCTTCTCCTCTCGGAGCACGTGTGGTAGCAGAGATTGAAAAGGTCAATTCTGGAAATACACTTAGAAGATGTCTCACAACGGTGGTTTTACCTGATCCTGACGGTGCAGAAAAGATAAATACTTTGCCTGATTTCATGCTTTATTTGTGCAAATAAATTTTTGTTTAAGAGTGCAAAGATAATGACTTAAACAATTTAATCGCACTTAGTTCGCTTTCTTTTGATAATATCCCATCTTTTTTGCGTAATCTTCTAGCTTTTCCTTCAGTAGATTACGTGCACGATGCAGTCTACTACGCACAGTACCGATTGGAATATCCAAAATCTTCGACATTTCTTCATAAGTAAACCCTTCGATATCGCAAAGGATTATCACTATTCTGAAGTCTACAGCTAACGCATTTAAAGCACCCGTCACTTCATCGCCGATTTTATACTTAGAGTTTTCCTGTTTCAATCCGGCTACTAAACTTGGGTCATCTCTTTCACCGCTGTATACCGTTTCCACCTCATTGTAATCAATCTTTGAGGGTTCTTTACTTTTCTTGCGGTACTCATTAATAAAGCTGTTTTTCAAAATTCTGAAAAGCCATGCTTTGGCATTGGTTCCAATTTCAAAACTATCAATAAAACGATAGGCTTTCATGTGTGCATCTTGCACTAAGTCTTTAGCATCCTCATCATTGCCCGTCAAACGAAATGCAAAACTATACATTGAATCTGTATGCGGAGCGAATTCACGATCAAAAATGATTAATCGTTGTGCAGTTGTATTAGGGGATTTTTTCTTCTTAGAGTCGTTATTCATGATGTAATTAGAGTAGAAAGAGCTACCTTTGAAAGGCATTTCCTTTTGTAAATGTGAGAAAAAATTAAGGTTTAAACAGTGCTAATAAGTAATCCTGTTTTTTTCTGGTTCATCACAATATACCAAGGAAATAGAAAAAAGAAGCTATTTATTGATAGCAATGAGTGTATAATGTTATGAGAATACAAGGAATAAATAATATTGTTATAATTGGGAGTTCTTCCATAAAGGAATTTGCTATTTCTTTGCCTATAATCAGTACTTTAAAGTCGCATAACCGCCAACTACACATTACTTTGGTAGGTACTGAAGAGCAAAAAACACTATCAGAATATATCAATGGTTTGGATCAATTCCTGACAAAAGAGGAATTAGGTGATAATACTTTAACGCAAAGTCAAGCCGTTCTTTTTCTATCAGAAGATAAAGAGCTTTCTAAAAAATGCAGAGATCTTAAGGTTGAAATCAGAATAGGAGCCAAAAGCAACTGGAGAAGCAACCGCCGTTTTACAGATGCGGTAGCTATTGACCAAATGGATACTTTGGATGAATGTTATCTTGCTCTGCTTTTACCATTGGGAATCACTGAAAAAATCACTACCGAAAATATATTGACAGCTCCTATCAGTACTTTCAGAGGAATCATTAAAAAGGACCTTAAAAATATAGTTTTCTATCCTTACCGCTTGGATACGCATAGAGTTTGGCCTTCTGTCCGCTATTTTGAGTTGATTGATCAACTTCCAAAATACGAGAACAATTACATTATCGCTGGTAACGAATTGGAAGGAAAAGCATTAGAAATGACAGCACCAGAATTATTCAGAGTACCAAGCGTGAAAAACTCTACCGACTTAGAAGATCTTGAAGAGACTTTAGCTTTGATCGCAAAAAGTGATGTTTTGGTCACTTATAATAATGACATTGCCCACCTTGCTCATGCTATGGGAGCGAAAGTTATTTGTATTTCTTCTTCCGCAGAATCCTTTTATATCAATAAGGAAATGCGATCGATCATCACTCCAGATGCTTCTTGTATAAAATGTGTAGGGGAGAAGCCTTGTGAGTGTTTGAGGAAATTGGGGATTGAGGAAGTGATGGAAGAGTTGAAGTAAATCTCTAGATAGTTGATTATCTTTGTTTAAAAAGAAATATTATGATAGTAACAACGGCTCATATCTTTCAAAAAAGCATGAAGAAATACTTCAAACAAATAAAAGATCAGTTTGAGGAATTAGTCATCACTTCTCCAATCGGAGATTTTGTTATCATGGATAAAAAGAGATACGATACATTAAAAGAAACGGAATACATTTTTTCAAATTCTGTAATTATCACATCTATCCAAAATTCTCTAAAGCAAATCAAAAAAGGGGAAACGAAAAAGGTATCTTCTTCACAAGAGCTTTTTAATAAACTTGAAATATGACTGGGACAACTAAACCCTCAAACTAAAAACCGTCTTCTCTTCATCCGACTCCACCTTTAAATTTCCCTTATGCACTCTTGCAATCTGCTTACACAATGCTAGTCCAATTCCATTCCCAGTGTTTTTTGTCGTAAAGAAAGGTACAAAAATATGTTTCAATTCCTCTTCAGGAATCATAGGACCGTTATTGGTAATGTGAATAACTAATTGTTCCTTCTTTTCAAATTCAATAGTCAACTTAGAGTTATTCACATCAGACATTGCCTCAATGGCATTTTTGATAATGTTATGCAAGCATTGGTGAATTAAAGTCGGATCAAAAGCATGTGTGACTTCAACTTTATTCACATTAATCACATCTATGTTGATATCTCCATTGTGAATAACTTCTTCAAAACTATTCAGTTCTTCTTGAATAAAGTTATCAACATTTATCTCTTTCATTTTGGGTGTTGGTAACTTTGAAATCGAACGATAGATGTTGATAAAGTTCATCAAACCTTCCGCCTGACTATTGATAACTTTAATGCTCTTGACATTGGTGTTGATAATTTTCTGATTGAAGTTTTCCATTGACAAAGGATTATTCTCCTCATCCGTCATGGTCATTAGCATACTGTCAGAAAGCGAAATAATCGGAGTCATCCCATTCATGATTTCATGGGTTAAAACACGGATTAGTTTACTGTAAGAGAGGTGTTCTTTCTCTTCTAACTCATTTGAAATATCCTGTAAAGTCAATAGAAAAATTGTCTGATCTTCACGTGATAACTGTCTCGCTTTCAGTACCAAATTAGAATTTTCTAGCTCTAGGGCATTTTGATTGAATGCTTTTTGAATTAAATCAGATGTAATCGCCGTCTTTGTAGTGAGTTGTTTTAAATGTGTAAGAACACTAAGATTTACTTTTTCCTTAAAGGAAGAATTGACATGAAAAACATGACCGTTTTCATCGTAAGTACAGATACCAACATCTTGATTTTCTATAATCGAATCCAAGTATTTTTCCTGTCTGATACTGTCTTTCTTAATTCTCGAAAAGGAGTGTTGAATCTTTTCTAATCTGTATTGATAGGTACTGTCGAACTGTTGGTAATTCTTAGAATTCAAAAAACTCAAATCCTCATTACCGATCGCCTCCACGATGAGAATACTTTGATTCAACGCATTCTTTAGGGTAATAAGTTGATAACTTATCAGTCCTGCAATCATCAAAACAAAAGTTATCAACATATATGGGTCCTGTTGATAATGTACCATCAATCCTCCAAGAATAATCAACAAAAATAATGTAATGAGGATTTTTATATAGAAAATCTGCTTCATGACAATCCCAATTTTTTCAACTTATTGTAAAGTGTCTGACGAGTCACGCCTAATTCATCTGCAGCTGCACTGATATTATGAGGATGCTTTTTTAATGCTTTTTTGATCAACACTTCCTCTGTCTGTGCTAAGTTCAATGTTTTCACATTCGTATTTTCTGAAGCAGAAGTTACAATCAAATCCGGTGTGATTTCATTTCCATCTACTAAAATCACAGCCCTTTCTATCGTATGCTGTAATTCACGGATGTTACCCGGCCAATGATAACTCATCAGTTTTTCTTCTGCTGAAGCGGTGAATTTCAATGTTCCTTTATCGTATTTCTGAGCCAACAAATCTTTAAAATGATTAGCAAGTAAAATCACATCATCCCCTCGATCTCTTAGAGCGGGAACTTCTATCTGAATTGTATTTAATCTATACAGTAAATCTTGACGGAATTCTTCATCCTCCACCATTTTAAAAAGATTTTTATTGGTGGCTGAAATTAATCGGATATCAATCGGAATGACTTTATTACCGCCTACTTTTGTGATTTGTCTATTTTGTAATGCTGCCAATAGTTTTGCTTGAAGAGAGAATGATAAGTTTCCGATTTCATCCAAAAACAAAGACCCTTTATTGGCCAACTCAAACTTACCTATTCGATCTTGATGTGCAT
This sequence comes from Flammeovirga aprica JL-4, assembly GCF_012844305.1. Lineage (GTDB taxonomy): Bacteria > Bacteroidota > Bacteroidia > Cytophagales > Flammeovirgaceae > Flammeovirga > Flammeovirga aprica. Next base: position 4,163 of record NZ_JABANE010000016.1, on the reverse strand, counting down.
CGGTAAAAGCTCCTTTTACATGACCGAACAATTCACTTTCGAAAAGCGTTTCCGAAACGGCACCCATATCCACTTCTACCAATTGCTCTTGGTTTCTTTTAGAATAATGATGCAGTGCTTTGGCTACTAATTCTTTTCCGGTTCCGTTTTCACCAGTGATCAAAATGTTGGTGTCAGTCTTTCCTACTTTGGCGATCAAGGAAAGCATGTTTTTCACTACAGCCGATTCACCTATAATTTCTGGGAATGCATTTTCTTCTTTTCTTAAGGCTTTTGCTTTGGTTTTTAGTTGTTGAATTTCCCCTTTTGATTCACTCAACTGTAATGCCGACTGTACTGTTGCCAACAATTTTCGGTTGTCCCAAGGTTTTAAAATAAAATCTGATGCTCCAATTTTCAGCGTTTCCACTGCCAATTCCACATGACCATAAGCTGTCATCATGACCACCGAAACATTAGGATAAGTCTCTTTAATTTTCTTCAACCAACGTACTCCTTCAGCTCCAGTATTTAACCCCGGAGAAAAATTCATATCCAATAAAACCACATGAAAGTCTTCTACTGCCAAAGTTCTCATGATCTGTAATGGATCTTCCAAACTTTTAATCGTATCGAAATAGGGTTCAAGTACGATTTCCAATGTCGCATGTATGGAAGGGTTGTCGTCAATAATTAATAGGTTTCCCATGTGGTGTTTGTTTTTGCAGTTTTTCTTAATACTCTAAATTTCGCGATAGTTTTTGGGAGTATTACACTTAGTGTAAAAAATTTTGACACATTACTGTGAAAAACTTTTACAAGATGTCAACAACATATTTTCATAATTGATTGATATTCAAATGTCTAATTATTCTAGATCAGTTTTATAGTATATCATCATCAAATTCTTAAATAAATAAAGATGAAAAAAATAATTCTAATCTTACTATTAGGTATAGTAGTAAAGTTGCAAGCACAGACTACATCAACACATTCTAAAGAAATTGATACTTATGTTCAGTTTTTAGAAACTCAAAACACATCAGCGAAAGACTACATTCTTCAACTTTTCGAAAATAAAGAAATAGTACTGTTGTGTGAACGACTTCACCCTGAAAAGACTCAATACGATATGATTTTGGAAGTATTGAAAGATAAAAGGTTTTCTGATGAAATCGGACAAGTCTTTATTGAAACAAGTGGAAGAGATCAGGAGGGTAACATTAAAAAGTATTTGAACGAGGAAATGTCTAACCAAGAAGCTGAGAAATTATTGATGCATATCTGCAGAAATAATAGCTTACACCCGGTATGGAATTATTACTGTTTCTATTACTTTTTGAAGGAAGTCAGAGAAATCAATCAATCATTACCGAATGATCAGAAGATTCAAATTTATCCATCAGATTTATCAGTAAAGTGGGCAGAATTGGATAAAGAAAGTTACGAAAGCGAAGTAAAATCGAAGTTTCCAAACCGTGATGAAATCATGGCTGACTATATCATCAAGAAATTTGATGCGATTAAAGAAGGTACATCAAAAAGAAAAAAGACGTTGGTAATTATGAATTATCGACATGCTTTCTCTCATCAATTTATGTATCCAAACAATGAAAAAGCGAATAATGTTGGTCGCTTTTTAATGGATCATTATGGTAATAAAATGGCCAATGTATTTATTAACTCTTTTTGCATAGATGACGAAAAATCAGATAGCAGTTTAGAAATAAGTAACATACATGATGGCAAATGGGATGCTGCTTTTAAAGTGGCAGGAAAAAATAATATTGGTTTTAGCTTTGAAAATAACCCTTTTGGAACAGATCATTTTGATTATTGGAAATTTACTCCACATGACTTTACATATGCTAATGTTTTTGATGGTATGGTTTATTATCACTCTAGCTCTAAACAGGAAGTTATCTTAGGAGTCCCTCATTTGGTTGACGATGCTTTCTTTAAAGAATTAAAAAGGAGGGATCTAATAGTAAATAAACCACGCCCAGATAAAGAAATATGGGAAATAAACACTCCGACAAATCGATTAGATATGTTTTATACAGACAGCCTCCAGATGAATATAGATCAGTGGTTAAAATAAGATATAAAAATACCCCATCAAATAGGGTGGGGTATACTTCATTTGAAACTTCTATACAGTCCTAAAAACATTCTAAATTTCGCGATACTTTATAGGAGTATTACACTTAATATAAAATAAATTGACACCCTAATATATTTTAAATGGTTATTCTTAAATTTATGCATTAACTATTTTTTGAAGCTCTCAGCAAACAACAATTATTTAAATAAACTAATCTATGTTACGAACATTCTCTCTATTATTACTTTTCTCACTTCTAAGCTCATGTACTGTCATCTACCGTGGTGTCAGATATGGAGGTGCAGATGTAGATGATCACAATGTATTTCCTACTTATGATATTAAGGAGAACAAAGAAAAGTATCATTTTGCTAATTCAAATCTTCATCCTTTAGATACCATTGATATCAAATGGAAGTATAAAGAAAGACAATTCCATCATATTGATTCTCTTCTTGAAATGACCACTACTAGAGGATTCGTGGTGATCAGAAACGACAGTATTCTCCATGAAAATTATTATCGAGGTTATAAGAAAGAAGATATTTCAACTGTTTTCTCAGTCTCCAAATCTGTCACTTCTCTTCTGATGGGTATTGCCATTGATGAGGGATATGTATCGAGCACTAATGATCAGGTCACAAAATACATCTCTGAGTTGAAAAAGGCGGATCCTACTTTCCAAAAACTAACGATTCAAGATCTTTTGGATATGCGATCAGGAATCAAGTTTGAAGAGAATTATGGTTTTAATCCATTCTCTAAAATCGCTCGCTTGTACTATGGAAGTAATCAAATGGGAGTGATTAAAAAATTACATTTTGAACACGAGCCAGGTACAAATCATAAATACCAAAGTATAGATACAGCAATTTTGGGTATCGTGATCGAAAGAGCTACAAAACGGAATTTGGGTCAATACTTTGAAGAAAAAGTATGGAAACCTTTAGAAATGCAAAACACTGCAAAATGGAGTTTGGATAGTAAGAGACATCAATCTGTCAAAGCATATGGAGGGTTAAGTCTTTCTTCAATTGATTTGGCTAAAATTGGAAGGCTTTATCTGAATGATGGGGTTTGGAATAATCAGCAAGTGGTTTCGAAGGAATGGGTAAAAAAATCACTAACTACTAAAGTTGAAAACGATGGTTACCAAGATCAATGGTACAGTTTAAATACTTCGGGTAGAGATGAAAACGATAATACTTTCTTTAGTGACTCACTGACTGCTCAAAAGCTTTGGGAAGAAAAATACCGCGATAAATATCCTTTTTATGAAGTAATTAAGTTAGAAAAGAAGGACTATAGTGAAAAGTATTGGGAATTTGATACTGATGTAAAATGGAAATTAAAACTTTACACCAATCAGTATTATGCATTGGGCATCATGCGACAAATATTGTTTATAGACCCTGAGAAGAACACTATTTTTGTCCGTTTGGGTGATTCCTCTGACTTCGGTGATTACTTCACCTTAATATATAATATCAATAAGGTACTTTGACATTCAAAATATTGCCTTCCTTCGAACAAAGTGTTCAATAATTTTACACTTTGATGTATGATTATTTTACAATATCAATCGGCAAGAAACAGGTAAATATCTATTAATAAACCACTTACTAAGGTTTGGTGAATTTTTAGATATATAAAGTTTATATCAATAGTCATTCAATAAGAGCATGTTTGAAACATCTCTTTTAGTAAAAATTGCCCCTTTAAGAACGTGAGTTTATTAATTTCATCAACTATAGAACCACTATTTTCTCTGAAATTAATTTCCTCACAACCTAAAATGGAAAATTTTCACTTCTAAAATATATATTCCAAACATGCTCTAAATGGATTGAATGAAGTTGAGAATTAATTAAGCTTTATAATTTACATTAAAAATAACTAAAAGGTAGAGGGACAGGCAGATTGCTTGTCTCTCTTTTTTCTAAAATAAGGAACAAAAAAAAGGTGAACTCAATGATTGAATCCACCTTCTTATACTATTGTTATGTCCTAAGTACTGAGACAAATTAAAATATAAGCTATATTTATACCCTAATTATGGGTCGTAAAACAAAAGTTATAG
>NZ_JABANE010000159.1 GCF_012844305.1 Flammeovirga aprica JL-4 | reverse complement strand
GATTTGACACGACAATTTCTAGCTGGAAAGGGTTCAATTTTCTAGGGATTATAGTTATTGGACTAAAAAAATTTATGAAAATCAAAAAAGTCTAGATGACTTCCATTATAAAAGTAAATACAGCAATAGACATTATACTCAATAAATTGCTATAGAAAACACCGTAATGCTTTACCAGGGTTAAACTGCTAAGTATAATTCCAAATGCTCCACTTCTTGTTAAAGGATTCTTCATCTTAATAATTTGCTTTATGTGATCTTGTAAAATGAGATTATTGATACGAATATTTCAGTTTACATCTCAAGATTGATTTATTCATACGGTTTGATTTATCAAAGTTAGCTTCTGTACTATCACAAATCTAACTACAAAAATATCAATTAAAAAAATTGTTTCGAGGACAACTTTCTACATAATAAAAAGCTATAAATACTCTAATTATCAGTGCTTTAAATTTTAATAGTCAGCTATTTTCATTATAAATAACTTCTTAAAGAAAAGTGTTATAACCTATTTTAACAACATTCTTCTGAAGGAAAATAAAACTCGGCTCATCCCAATCTATTGAAAGTTGCTAATCAATTGTCCTGAAACTCTTAGTAAAGCTACATGAGATTGAATGAGCACAAATTGTGCATTAAACAGATTGAGAGAGGAATTGAGGAAGCTATTTTGAACTTGACGGAATTCAAAAGTGGTGATTGTTCCCTGTTCCAATTGTTTTTGGCTCAATACTAAATTTTTCTCTGCTGCATTCAGACTTTCTTTACTTAACTCCACTTTTCTGATCGCATTTTGATATTCTTTATAAGACTTAGTAAATTCTTTTTTGAGGTAAAGTTCTACTCTATCCATTTCAATTTGAGCTTGTTCCTTTTTAATAATGGCTGATTGTATCTGCCGGTTATTCTTACCCCCATTATAAATTGGAACAGAAAGCGTTAACCCAATTGTTTGGCCGTACCCAAACCCTCTATTTGTCTCTTCCTTAAAACCACCCTCCAATTGTGGCATATCAGCGGTATACCAATTGGTATTTCCAGAATAACTCATATCTGCCATAAGTGTTATTGATTTTAGGTTCTTGTTTTGCTGATAGTTGTTTTCTTGCAAATACACATTGATTTTCTGCGCCTGCAATGAAGAGTTGTAAGTGTTCATCTTATCATACAGCTCTTCATAATTAAAATGAATTGGCGTGATACTCAAAGGGTCAGTCAATTGATATTGCTGATCTATTGCCTCAATTCCCATCAAAAAATTTAAATCTCTCTGTGCATTTTCACACACTAATTTCTGATCTATATAGTTTGTGGAGTCGGTATAAAAAGTGGTTTGATCTCTAGCCAATTCAAACTGACTTCCTGCCCCCACTTTATTATGCAATTCGGTTGTTTCTAATTTATCCCTTGATAGCTTTAAAATTCGTTCCAATACTTTCAATTTCTCATTTTCATACTGCACCATATAGTAGGATTGTACCACTTGATCAATCTGCTCTTCCATTTCATAAAGCAACTGCCATCTTGCTCTTTCCTCCAGTTTTTCAAACTGTTCTTTTCTAATAGAAACATTGAAACCATTATACAAAACCCATTGCCCGCTAAGTCCAAGATTGATGGAATTATTACTACTTTTCCCTTCCAAGGCAAAAGGTGACGCAGGTGAAGAATATTGATATTGAAGATTGTTAGAAGACTGTAATTGTACTTGCGGATACCTCCCTGCATTTCCCCAAGTATTTTGCTGTTCAGCATCTTGAAGATTCATTCTTTCTATTTTAATCTCAAAATTCTGATCTAAAGTATAGTGAATAGCCTCTTCCAAAGAAAGTGTATTCACCTGACTGTAGGAATAAAAACCCTTTAATGAAAAGAGTATTAATAAAGCGAAATGTTTCATGATTTTTAGTTCGTAATCGTATCCGCTTCTGTAAAAAGCTGACCATCTTTAATATGGATGACACGGTCTGCATATGCAGCGATATTGATATCATGGGTAATCATAAAAATAGTTTTACCCTGATGATGAATTTCTTTGAGCAGTTCCATAATTTCCAAACTGGTTTTGGAGTCCAAAGCACCTGTAGGTTCATCAGCAAAAATGATTGACGGTTGTGTGACAATTGCTCTGCCAATGGCTACTCTCTGCTTCTGTCCTCCGGATAGATTGTTAGGAAATTGATCGGTTTTATCTCCCAACCCTAGTTGTTCTAAAATTTTTAATGCTCTGTCTCTACGTTCTTTTTTCTTGACTTTCAAATAATACAATGCGAGCTCGATATTCTTGATTACTGTTTTATTGGGAATAAGATGAAAAGATTGAAAGACAAACCCCATTTTTTTATTTCTTAATTCAGCTCTTTCAGTTTCACTTAATCTCCTGCATTCTTGTTCCTCTAGCAATAACTCCCCTTCCTCAAAATTATCTAATAGCCCCATAATATTTAACAGTGTGGATTTTCCAGATCCAGAAGCTCCCATTACAGCAACAAATTCTCCTTCATTTATAGTAAGAGAAATATCCTTTAAAACATTAGTAGATTGTTTATCTGAAGTATAAGATTTGAATACCTTCTTAAGTTGTATCATAATTTTAGCAATGATTCTTCTGTTAAACCATCCGTTACTTCTATTTCAGTTCCATTTGATACACCTACTTCCACATATTTTTTCTCTTGTTCCCCATTATTATTTAAGTACACGAAAGTACGTTCCTCATCATCAAAATGAAGCATCTCTTCCTTAATCGCCAATACACTATCTGTCTCCTCTATTAAGATATTGGCGACTGCCGAATACCCTGATCTGATTAATAATTCCTGGTTTTGCTCATAAGCAATCAACGCCTCGATCTCAAATTTAGAAATTCCGTTGACCTGTTTTCCTTTCGGAGAAATATATGTCAAAACAGCTTCAAAAGCTTTACTCCCTGCCGCTTGAATTATAATAGGAAAGCTCATTTTTGGTGAGAGATATTGGATTGTATTTTCAGAAATCATCCCTTTAAAAAGCATCTTATTCATATCTGCCACAGTTGCTATTGTACTTCCCTCGTTAAAAGTGTTGGTCTCTATCACAAAGCTTCCCTCTTTATAAGGCGTATCTAAAATTACCCCAGAAATAGTAGAGTAAACCTGATTGGAAACTTGTTTCTCTCCTGTAATGTGTCCTTTCTTAATTAATTGTATTTTTCTTCGAATCGAATACAATTCCTGCTTATATCTCTTTTCTTCATTTTCGATTTTTTGAAAAGCACTTTCAGCGATTGCTCCTGCTTCAAAAAGCAGACGATTTCTTTCTAATTCAGCTTTTGCTAAAGCATAACTATCAGTAACAAGCTTCAAAGTATTTTGAGCATCTTCTAATGATAAAGGGTCAACAATTACTTTCAATGTGGCAATCAAATCTCCATTTTTCACGTGATCACCAGGTCTAACATAGAGTTTATGAATCACCCCTGATATTTGTGGCTTTAAATGCACCTCCTTCATCGGCTCGATATATCCAGAAATTTTCCGTTCATTTTTAATGATAGAGTAATAAGGGTGCACTCCTTTATTATTCAATCTTTCTTCCTTTTGATTGTTCTTAAAAGCGAAAGCAGAAAAAACAGCCACCAAAACTATTGAGAATATGATTATTTTACTTTTCATTATTTTTAATTTTCTTCATTTAATGCTTCCACAACCGTTAAATCCATTGCTCTTTTAGCGGGAATAAAACCTGCTATTATTCCTGCAAAAAGCAACAGTAGAAGTGCCATAAAAATCATCATAGGATTTATAGACAAATGCTCTATCATTTGATTATCTGAAGCTTCAAAAAAGAAGTAATTCAGTAGTTCTAAACCTCCCAATCCTAAAAAAATACCGAGCGTTCCAGAAACAAGCGTAAGCAATGCGGACTCCGTTATGATCATCACCAAAAGTTCACGCGGAGACGCCCCTAATGCTTTCCTGATTCCCAATTCTTTGGTCCGTTCTTTTACTCCCAACACCATCATATTACATATACTTATCACTCCAGATAATAATAATGAAATGCCAATCCCCCATAAAAATGAATTCAAGTATTGAAATAAGCGATCAAATGACTTCCGCTGTTCTTTCGTTTCTAAGACATAAATAGCATTTGCATCATTTGTATCAAAGCCTAGTATTTTCGACAAATAAGGTTTGAGCCGATCTGTAACAAACCCTTCCTCAGATTCCTTTGACAGTGCAACACCAAATGAACTATACGCATCATCTTTCTGAAATTGGTTTTGATAAGTTTCCAAAGGAAGAAAGATTGTTCGAGATTCAGATTGAGCAAAAAGGTTATCACTATCTACTTCGCCTATAATCAAATAAGGCCTGTTGCCTATGGTAATCGTTTTTCCAATAGCACTTTCATCATTGTAAAGGTTCTTCTGTTGATACCCTCCTATAACACAAACATTTCGCTGTTGCTGACGGTCTATTGGATTAAAATAACGCCCTCTTTTTAAAGGGAAGTTTTTCAACTCAAAAAAATCATTATTTACCCCTTTTAAAACACTTCTCAAATTCCTGTTCAGGTAAGTAGTTTTCACTTGTTCGGCATACTCCACCTCTATTCCCAACTGATCTATTTCTGAAAACTTTTTCATCAAACCGTTCAGAAATTCTTCTGAAAAAGAGACTCTTTTCCCTTCCACTTCTCCTTTATAAACCAATGAAGTTACACCTCCATATACCCAAACTGTATTTTTAGAGTAACCTGAAAACACTTTCTTGATACCATTATAAAGACCTTCTCCTCCACCTAAAAGCAGAATCAATATCAACAGGCCCCAAGACACACCGAGACCAGTGGTGATGTTGCGTACTTTGTGTGATAAAAGGTTTTCTAGTGGTTCTTGTATAAGATTTAAAAACATTTAAATAATTTTTATAAGAATTCCAACACGTATAAATAGCATTATTAAAAACTTATTTAATTATATTCATGCAACGTTTTCATAAAATGTATGTTTAATATTTTTCCCACTTATCACTTTCATCGTTAACAATATTATTATCAACACGTTAAATACAATATATATATATATTATATTATTGAATTTATCATAGAATGAAATAATAAAGCTATTGAATAACAACATATATGAAACTAATGGATTAACTGCCTGAGATTTACCTATAATTTTCATGACATTTTGAGGTCTAATTAAAGAGCCATAAAGTGATATAAACACGTTAGATAATGTAATCAACAAATAAGAAACAAAATATCTAATTGATAATTCAGGCATGTATACTAAAACTAAAACATAAGTAAAAATAAAATCAACAATTAAAACAGTAAACATCATTTTTAATTGTATAATTAGAAGAGAAAAAAGATATCTTTTCCTAACTGAAACTGATAAGAAAACACTTTTCAAAAACCCCCAAGTATTACCAAAAAAATAAGTTGAATAAATTAAATTTGACAAAAATATCCATATTAAATAGGTATAAGCATCATCGATTTTCGAATACTTATAAAACAATATTATTATTAATACAGAAAGAAATTTTATTAATATAGCTAATGATAATGCTTTATGGTTTTTTTTACTTCCAAATAAAAATCTCAAACTAAAACTATTTATTAGACTAAAATTAAATTTAAATCCTGAAAAAGAATATATATTTATAAAAAATCTTAAGACTATACTTACACAATAGCTAAAAAATAAATACACAATATGTGATAAATTAAACTTATAAAAAGAAATAATTACAAATAAAAATATAAATACATATAGATATATTTCATTTAAAACATTAACAAAAAAATCAATTATGATTCTACTTTTATAGCTACATGGAAAATGAGGCAATATATACTGCTCCTTTTTTTTATAAGCAGGAAAAAATTGATAAAAAGTAGGAGTTATAATTACAAATAAATTCAAATAATAAAAAAGAACATTATAGTAAATAGATTTAAAATATAATACACTACTAAATAAAAATCCATAGGCAATAACAAAAAAAATAATCAAACATTGCAATAACACTTTCTTATCACTCCCAATTAAATTTTCTTTTTTTATATAAAAATGAAGTCTTAGTACAGTTTTAAAAAAATTCATATTACCAACTTATGTTTAGAACAGAAGAGTCAATAAATTTATCATTTAAAAACTCTCTTAAACTTACTTGAAAATTATTTGTGACATTTTGTATTGACCCGTAATTAATAATATTATAATTTTCAATTACAGCTACATCGGTCACAATAGATTCTAATAATTCTGAATTATGAGAAGTTATTAATATTGACCTTTTATTATTTGAATAATCTTTTAAAATGTTCAATACCTTTCTTCTAGAAACTTCATCAAGCCCACTAAATGGCTCATCCAAAAATAATAAATCCGGTGCATGAAGCATTGAAGAACATATTAAAAGTTTCTTTCGCATACCAGTTGAAAAATTATCAATGGTTTCCTTTAAATTGTCATTTTCAGAGAAGAAATAGGCTAATAAACTTTCAATTCTATGATTCAACAATTCGTTCTCCATTTTATAAATTTCACCTATAAATTTTAAATATCTTCGAGCATCTAAAGAATCAATAAGAGGTATGCTTTCAGCAACAATACCAATTTTTAATTTATCTTCATCTTTAAGTTTAGTATGTTCCTTACCATTTATTAAAATATTCCCTAAGTCAACCTTTACTAAGTCCAAACAACAATTTATTAAGGTAGATTTACCTGAACCATTTATACCTATCAAACCTAATATTTGACCTCCATTTAATGTTAGATTAGCTTCTTTAAAGATGATCTTATTATTATATTTTTTTGAGAGTTTCTTAATTTCTAGCATATAAAAATATTATTAATAATAAAAAAAGAATTGACTGGAAGGAAAACTTCCAGTCAATAATATTTATGATGACATAAACTTATATGTAGCATATGCTAGACAACCTGCAGAGACTGCAACAGATCCTACTCCTGTAAAAAGTACTGCAGTTGCCCATCCTAAACAAAAGCCAGTAATAGGCGAACCTCCTTCTATTTTCTCTAAATTTTCTAATGATATATTTTCCATTTTTTAAAAGTTAAAGTTTAAATTTAAACACAAGTTGCCACAGCAATAGCAGTTCCAACCCACACACCTACTCCAGTATACCAAGTTGCTACTGCAATACCCACACCATAGGCACATAAGTCGCCCTGAGAGACTCCTCCTTGCACCAATTCCATTTCATGAAATTCAAGACTTTCCATTTTAATCAAAGTTTGTTTTTGAATTGCCTACTCTTTTCAAGCTTTTCGGCTTCCGCTTATTATTTGTGCACAATAATATTTTAAACCACTGCAAATGAACGCATGGTATTATTTTCTATTTTATACATCCTACCCACATACTGAAGCATTTCATTATGATGTGAGATCACTATTGTTATTCTGTGTTTTGCATCTTTTTTTACGATTTGAAGCACTTCTTTTTCAATAGTTGAGTCCATTGCAGATGTAAATTCATCTAGCAATAAAACCTTTGGCTTTTTAATCATCGCTCTTGCAAAAGCGATCAGCTGTTTTTGTCCGCCGGAGAGGTTTACACCATTTTCACCAACTACTGTCATATAGTTTTGAGGTAATTTCATGATCAAATCATGAAGTCCAATCTCTTGACATATTTTCACCGCCTCTTCAAAATCCTCAGGCTTTTGGCTCATAGTAATATTTTCAATCACTGTCCCTGAGAATAAAATAATATCTTGATCAACAACTCCTATATGCTGTCTCCAGCTTTCATTTGAGATTTCATTAAGTTGATGTCCATCTACTTTGATTTCACCTGATGATGCAAACTGAAACTTCTGCAGTAAGTTTAATATTGTACTCTTTCCAGAACCACTCTCTCCTGTTAAAGCTATTATCTCTCCTTTTTCAACTTTAAAATTTAGCTTTGACAACAGTTCTTTTTTCCCTGGGAATCTAAAACTGCTCCCTATGAACTCAATCTCTTTAATATCATTAATCACTACATCTGTGGTTGCTTTCTCCTTCTCTATTTTTACAAACTCATACATCCTGTCAAAGACTACTTTTGCCTCATTCCATTCTATATTTGACAAAGAAACTCGAATCACTGAAGGAGAAATATTCATGGCTACTGTTAGAATAGCCATCATTTCGCCTGTAGTCAATTGCTCTTGAAAAACGAAGTAAGCTCCTATTCCAATCAACAAAATTGAAAAGACTACATTCCAACTTTCCATTAAACTACTGACTTTTAACTGCAGTTTTGAAAAATCAAAAATTCGTGCTTGAAATTGGTCATAGATTAGTTTCGTTTGATCCGTAAAATAGCTTTCTTTCTTGTTGATTTTTACGGCCTTTATTCCTTGAACTGTAGAAATATATTGGCTTTCAGTTTGAGCATATAATTCCATTACCTCCTGCTGTGCATCCATAATTGTGGTATTGTATTTAAACGCCACAAGTACATACACTGGAATAATAACCAACACAGCTACTCCAATCCAAATATTAAAAAAGCAGAGGTAAATCAATGAGATTAAAACCAGTAAAACATCAATGGTTATGTTGGTCATAAAGTGTGTTACCACTTGCTGTAAGCGTTGAGTATCATTGAGTCTAGCTACCATTTCTCCTGTTTTTCTTTGTTGGAAAAACGGCACTGGCAGGTACATCAATTTACTGAAAAAAGAGTGAATGACATCTGAATTAAACCGCTTTGAATGTTTTGATAAAAGAAGGCCTCGTATGTAGGTAAACAATACTCTGCCTCCTAGCAAAACACACAATAAACCCACAGAAAGCAACAGTTTCACCTTATCATTAGAGGGTAAAATGTGGTCAATCAGCCTCTGAGAAAAGATACTCATCGATAATCCTAAAACTGCAATCACCACACCGATAAAACCTCCTGAAATTAGATAGTTCTTATCTTTCTCTATTATTTCTAAAAACCACTTTTTCCTGTTTTCCTTTGTTTCAGACTCTGTCTTCAACTGAGGTGTTTTTTCCAAAACTAAAACAGTTTTAGAAGTCCATATTTCAAGTAATTGTTCTTCGGTATATTCTTTTACACCACGTGCAGGATCACCAATCACAAAGGTGTTATTATGCTGATTGTATTGATAAAAAACAATGTAATGCTGTAACTGCTGATTGATAATCACATGTAATATTGCAGGTTGCTGATGCTCTTTCAAGCTCTGTAATGTTGCCTTACATCCGTTTGCTTTAAATCCAATTTTCTGAGCCGCTTCATAAAGGCCTAACATCGACGTACCAGTAACAGTTGTTCCACTGTAAGCCCTTAATTCTTCCAGTGAGATAGGAGAAGCATCATAATAATTGATGATACTCAGCAGACAAGCAACACCGCAGTCCGATTCCCCTTGTTGCATCACCTGATACTTCTCAAATGTTTTATATGACTGTTTCATTTTCTTTAAAAGTGTTAGTTATCAATGTGAGCTTTGAGAACCCTTTTATATTTTTAATCAACTCCCCTTTTGTATTGTAGAGAAAAGCATTGGGCACTACAGTTGAGCCAAACATTTCAAAAAATTCATTCTCTTTTGCTTTTAAAAACAGTAGTTTACTTGCTTCCAAATGTTGTTCAGCCCTAAAGCTTTGGACTTCATGAATCGGTTGATCTGAGACAAAAACAACTTGAATTCCTTCATCTTCAATTTCATCAAAATGATCATTAATAAGTTGTATTTCATCTTGACAGAAATGACAGGTGGAGTTGAAGAAAACTATCATTGTCTTTTGAGATTGGAATACCTCTGATGAAATATATTTTGATGTATCTGCATAAGACTGAAAAGAAAATGAAGGCAAGTATTTTATTGAATCCCCCACTTTTTTATTTTGTTCTAACGATTCATATATTTTATATACGAAACCAGAGAGCACCAAAAGAAAAGTACCGATAATTAGTATTTTGAGATGCTTCATTTCAGATTAACTGTATTGGATTGATAAAAAAGTAATAAAAACAGCCCATGTAAGCAGACCACTTCCATAACCATATAAAACAATCTTATAGGCTTTCACCTCCGTCTTTTCTGAATCCAAAAGGTATCGTTTAATAAGGTAAGTCAGAAGAAGAATAAAGATTACCTCAAACACATTGATCAGATTCAAAAGATAGGTGGTCCAGCTCATTAATTCTTCTTGACTGAGGTAATAATACAATGTCCAAGGAGTGAAGGAAGTCATATCATTTAAGGAAATAAGTTCTTCCACACTTATAAACCATATCATTTGAAACAGACTAGGAATAATGAAAATAAACTCTGTCAAGATTACTATTCCAAAAGTCTTTTTGAAAGAAAGAGAAACATCAAACAATACTCCGCCTATAATCAAAGCCAGTGTGATCATCAATATTTTCAGGCTCAAAACGACTGGAGCAAAAAGGTAGGAAAACCACCAATATTCCATATTCCATTCCAAGAGTCCGTCTATTTGTTCTATTGTTAATTGTTCGCCGTAAGTTGAATACCAAACCTCATCGGTAATTATAAACTCGTTAGAAATAAACTGAATAGTCCAAGAGATAAAAACGAGTACAATGAAAGAAGTAATCTTATTGGATTGTAAAATTGAATTAATCATGTTGTTATGCATTCATTTTGATAATTTGGCACCAATACTTTCAGCAACTCCTCTGCATTAATGTATTGTGAACTATCACTAATTTTCTGACTTAATTTTTTCATGTTGTCATGAAAAGAACGGTCTTTTAATAGATTGTTTAACTTTTGTAAAATCACCTTCTCAGAGTCCGAATACGTTCCTCTTAAACCTATTCCATGATACACAACTCTACTTGCATTCCCCACCTGATCCAGTTCCTTACTGCCAGGGTAAATCAGCATTGGCGTTTTGGTCAGAATACATTCATTGATTGAATTTACTCCACCATGACCAATCATAAGATCCACTCCTTCTTTTAATAAATCCACCTGAGGTACTCTTCTAAAAAAGTGAATATCGGACCCTTTTGTCGTCTCCCTCAACTCCAACCGAAGGTTTTCATCTTCGACACAAATCAAGAAAGTCACTCCTTTCACCTTTGTAAAAGCTTGGGCCATTTTCATTAAAAACTGCTCATGACCATAGTACCTCCAAGCCATTGTGCCAAAAGAACAGAAGACCAATTTATTGTCTGATGCAGTATGTTGCCGCATGATTTTATCAAACATATAATCATAAGTCAAATGTTGCCTTTTCATCAGTTGATTAGGAGCTACATACAAATGATTTTCTCTTTTTTGATGGGGAAAATCAAACTCCAAAAAGGTGGTATTCACTTCTGGAATAGTATGATACCCAAGAAACTTATAACGCTTTCGATCAATTATATTTCTGTCAAGTCCTTTATCTTTCATGTATTCCAGTACTGCACTTTCAAAAGATCCCATCAAAGTATTCATCATATATTGTCGTAAATGATGTTTCGCCCAGCTGAGTCTCACTTTTATATCTGACCATTTATTTTGTGGTGTTGGTATAAGAGTTGAACTCAAAGGTGGTTTCTTTTCAGATTTTATAGTTGAGACGGTGGTCTCTACCAAAGCAACAGGTATATTTTGCTTCATCAATGACAAGATATTTCCTTTATAAACAGAATCTACCAGATAAAGATCCGGCTTTAAATCCTGAGTCGATTGAAGGAAAAAATCTTTCGTCATGATTTCCTTCTTCACCTTATGGATAGACTCACGTTCTGCTGATAAGTTTGCGATCAGTGTATACCAGTATTCCCATTTATTTGACGCCGCCTTTCTGTTGACAGGCTTATCAACAATGTCTTCTTTGTCATCGATTCCATACCACTCAAAACCATTTTCAATAATCAGTCCCCGGATCGAATCTACTCCCACATAAATCACCCTATGCCCCAAATCTTTCAAGCCTTTCGCAAACTGAAATGTGGCATTATGATGACTTTCCTGTGGGAAAATTCTCAATACAATAGTTAGCATAATTCTACAACTTCTTCTATTAACCCATTCTCTAAAAGACTCTTTATTCTTTCTTTTAAAATTTCAATATCAAATTTTTGTCCTCCAATATTTGCATTCAAAGTGATCTCCAAAAGCTCTTGATAAGTGATTGTATTAAACTTCAACTCACTGATAATAAAAGTATCAACAGGTGACATTTCAGTCTTTTGCAAGCCTAATTCTGGATGAAGATATAGTAAAAAACTCTTACCATTTTCCTTATTGAAATAAGTGGAAAGATGCTTCTTTTGCCTCATCCTCGATTTATTACTCAGATGATAATCCTTCTTACTTAAATCTTTTTGCTTTGCTATTTCCAAGAGCCAATTAACCGGTTTTGATTTCAATTGAAACTTCAGTTTTTCTTCTAAAGAAACAATATTAAGAGACGTATTAGTCAGGAAATCTTGCTGAAAAAAAGTTTCGAAGGCATCATAAAAAAGCATTCCTCTTTTGGGTTTATCAATCTTAAATACAGATGATAACGTTTTGAAATGACCTTCTAAAATCTCTGCCCAAACATCAAGTTCTAATTTTGCTTTTTTCCCCAACTTCTTTTGAATAAAAGGAGTCAATACAGACGTTTTTTTCTTTTCAGATAAATTCAAAATACAATACGCTTTCCCAACACTTCCTTTAAAAAGAGAAAGGTCAGAAATATGCTCATTTAAGTAATGACTTGACAGCGTATCAGTATTCGACAATCGACTAATAATTCGATCTAATTTCTCATCAACATCAATCTCCCCTAAAGCAACTAACGTAAATACAACCCCTGTCATTTTATTTAGTTCTGACAAGTTTTTATTTTCAGGATTGCTTAGAAAATGTTCTAATTCTCTTTTGAGTATAACAATACCCCATATACTTTTATCTATAAAATGTTCTCTTGAAAGCAGATAACCTGACAAGCCAAGATCCCAATAGGAAGAATAGTTTTCTAGCTGAAATGAGTTTTTATTGTCTAAAGTAAAAAGTTGATTTACCTTATAAATATTACCAAAATAATGGTCGTGATTCATGGTATCAGCCCACCCTTTATTTTCTTTAAAATAGTGATCTTCATATTGCAAAGCTTCCTTCATCACCTTTCTCAACATACCATTATCTTCAAAGACAATCTGTTTTTGTGCTTCTAACAATGAGAAAACAATTCCAGAATTACCTTTCAGAAAACCCATCACCGGAGCAAAAGATTGAGGAGCTTCATCCCAGTAAATCCCGTTCTCTGTAAAGCGTATATGATGAATAATCAATTTACTGCACTTCAGGATCTCTTCTTCTAAATAAGCTGATGGAGCAATTTGATAAAGATGAAGCAAACCAAGCAAGTAACCTGATACTCCTTCTTCTAAATTGACTTTATGGAATGCTCTTTCTCCGATTGAAACATTGATAATATGACGAGCATTTATCAAATACTGCTCCTCTTCAAAAACTAAATACGCTTCTGTTAAGGCATAAATCAACCCTCCTACACCATTATAAAAACCAACATTATTAATTTTTTCCTCATAATAAAGAAAACAATCCTTCAGCCCTCCTTCTATTAATTCTTTGGTGATGGCTATTTTAGGTTGATCTAGCTACATCCGTTACTAAAATTACCACATTTATAGTAATGTTTTTC
>NZ_JABANE010000158.1 GCF_012844305.1 Flammeovirga aprica JL-4 | reverse complement strand
TTATCTCTTTTGGAAGAAATTGTACAAAATAAATACAATTTTCCTTGTTTTAATCATAAGAGAAATGAAGAAGAAAGAAGCTTGAAATTAGAACATAAAAAGCTTGTAAAAATGTCGATTGAAAGTTGATGATAATGTAGTTTACAGTGTATTAACCCTTCAATAAATTTGTGGGAAAACTATGAGGTATGAGGGGAGGTGGTTTTTATGACGGTTCTTGAGTCACAATACGAACCACCTTCCCTCTTCCTTTTTTTTTACCATGTACTTAGTTATCTTTCACCATGTATTTAGAAACCTGGAATAAAATAAGAGACCGTTTTGAGATAGAGGAGGAGTATGATCCCCCCACATTTGGAGATGCTGCTGAAAAACTTTCTCAGTATTTTGATCATTTGTTACGCAATGATTCCAGTCGGTTAATGAATGGTTTGTACCGTATTGATGTGAAAGAAGAATTGGTAAAAGAAGCATTTGCATTGGGGAGTATTGAAGATATAGCAGATACATTGGCAAGATTGGCTTTGAGAAGGGAGTGGGAAAAGCAGAAAATGCGTGAAAGGTGGTCTAACTTATAAGAGAGATGAACTGGAAGGTAACCGTAAAAGATTATGCCCTTTATTTACGATTGGAAAGGGGAATGTCTAAAAATACAATTGAGGCTTATTTAAGAGATGTAACTAAGTTTGTAGAATATGTAGATTTGATGGATAATAGTCTTACTCCTCAAAATGTACAGAGAGAAAATATTATTTCTTTTTTAATGTATTTGGAACAGGAAGTACATCTTTCTACAAGAAGTCAAGCAAGGATTCTTTCTGGCTTAAAATCCTTTTATACTTACCTTAATGAATCAGATCAGACGGAAAACAATCCGGTGGAGTTGATTGAAACTCCCCGTTTGACGCAGAAACTACCGGACACTTTAGAGGTAGAGGAAATTGATTTATTAATTGATGCTATTGATCATACAACCTATGAGGGGAGAAGGAATCATGCTATTTTAGAAGTGTTGTACGGTTGTGGACTGAGGGTGTCAGAATTGATTAATTTGAGTTTGGAAGATCTGTTTTTGGCGGAAGGTTTTGTAAAAGTGGTAGGAAAGGGAGATAAAGAGCGTTTTGTACCGATTGGAGAGGAAGCCGCTATGCAGATGACGCTTTATATTGAAAATGACCGCTGTATGAAAACTCCAAAGAAGGGTTCTGAAAATATTATTTTTCTGAATAGAAGAGGAGCTAAGCTGACCAGAGTAATGATTTTCACTATTATTAAAAGGTTGGCAGAAGCAGTGCAATTGGGTAAAAACATCAGTCCGCACACTTTTAGACACTCATTTGCATCACATATGGTGGAAGGAGGTGCAGATTTAAGAGCCGTACAGGAAATGCTAGGACATGAATCCATTACAACTACCGAAATCTACACCCACTTGAATAAGGAATATTTACAGCAAGTGATTACAGAGTTTCACCCAAGGGCGAGTCTTTGAATGAAGAGTTAAGAATGATGAATGAAGAAAAGTGGACCGTACGATGGTTCTGAAAATGGTTTGTTGGATAACTTACACTCCCAAGTACAATACAACTTCTCTTCTCTCTTCATTCTTAATTCTTCATTCAACCTAATCCCACTGCTGTTTCTTTCTATACTTTTTTCCAAAAACGAAGCTTCTGGAAATATTAAAACCGATTCTCATATCACCGGCAAAGAAGTCTTCAGTTGTTTCCGCTATAAACCCTTTCTCAATCATTGGTCTGCTGTTGGTGACATGTATTTGGAAAACGTGACCACCTGTTTCTATATCAAAACCTACCGCAAAAGCATCATAGTAAATTTTGCTTGTTGCATTTAGTCTAGGATAATATTCTAAGTTGATGGAAACACGTCTTGTAAATTTATATCGACCTCCAATTCCTAAAGCGAAAATATCACTATCAAGCTGTGTGGTAGTGGTAAGGTTGAAGTGAATATAGGTAGGCATAAGTTGAAGTGAGAAAACAGGACTGAACTTTCTAGCAATTAGTGCCTGTGTGGTATATGCCATACGGTTGGAAGCTGTTTCGTAAATTGGATCTCTTAAAGTGATATAAGTGGCTGACCCAAAAAGTGTAATTGACAGCGGCGTATTTTTTCCACCGCTTGCCTGACGAAGAAGCCTGTATTTTAAATAACCGTCGTAGGTTTTTTCAAATGAACTTCTGCCTAAACCAACAGTAAGCCGGTCATTAATTCCATAACTTAAACCCAGTCTGATATTGGCTTGATCTAAACCAAACAATTCGTAACCACCACCGCTGACAGGTCCAAAACGGTGAGAAATCAGAAATTCAAGTTCATTTTTTCCTCTAGTTTCAATAGTGTGCCCGTTGATTAACCTCGAACCCTTAAATGTGGCGTAAGTGTAAGTAGGTTCAGTTGTTGTTTCTTCTTCCAATACATCCAAAAGGTCATCTTGACCGAAAGAGAAGCTGGAAATCAATAAAAAAATAGCGAAGAGATAAGTTGTTTTCATTTTTTAAAAGAAAAAGTAGAAGTGACTTGGACTACTTCAGCAATTTTGTTGAACATTATTTGAGGGATTTCGACATTGAAATCCTCCAAAGCAACATCAAAAGTAGTTTTAGCTTCAATATGCTGGTCAGAAACTTGAAAAACAATTTTTGCATCAAGTGGTTTTGTTTTTCCATGAATAGTAAGCTTTCCTTTCGCCGTTAGTTCCTGTACTCCGTTTTCATTCCAATCAGGAGAATCAGAAAGTTGACCTGAAAAAGTAGCTTTAGGATACTTTTCTGATTCTACATAATTTTCATTGAAGTGTTCCTGCATTAGAGGCAGTTTAAATTCGAAGGAAGTCATAAGGATAGATACCGCTACTTTGTGAGTAACAGTATCTATAATTCCCATTGAGGCATTGCTTGTTGCTGTAATATCTTCTATCAGAGCATCTGAAAAAAAAGTAGTTGTTCCTTTTTTGTCGATTAAATAGTTCTGAGAAAAGGATAGGTTAGCCCCAAAAAAGAAAATAAGGAAGGATGCTATTTTTATGAACGCTTTCATCGTATTATTGACTGACAATATCTCTTATATAAGAAAAACCGCCACTTTTGTTGCTTGACCAAGAAGTGAATTTCACATTGAGGTACATATCATCTGCTATTAGATGTACAACAAGGTTTTGTCCTACCACATCTTTGGGTTTCACTGCTGTTCTAAAAGGAGTGAAAGTAAGGTTATCTTTATTATCTACCGTTCCTACTGCCCATTCGGTACCGACAGGACTGCTGTTTTTACTGTAAGAAGAGTTGGTTTTTATGTTGAAAATCTGTCCACCGTCGTTTCCTCTTGTAATCCATACGTTGTCCGTAATTCTGTCTTGATTAGCGGCGTCATTAGGGTCGGTATTACCGGCCTTGGTAAAAGTGATCTGATTACCGCCTGGGGCAGGGAGAATGGCAGGGGTTGAGGTATTAGGATCAACGCTATCACTTTCACAAGCGTAAAAAAGGATAGATAAAAGGAGTGTAACTTTGAATAAGTATTTCATAGTTTTAAAAAATGTTTTGGATGTAATTTTACTTGTCGTATTAACCCTGTAAGGATTGATTTTGTTTTAAGGCCGTTCAATAATATCAATGATTGAACAACTTTCTAAGTGTTAGTCGAAGAGAGTAGTGATTCCTTAATGAGAATCTTGAAATTGTAATATTTAATGTTAAACCTATTATTTAGCAAGGTGTAATTTTATTTTTCTATTTTTGCCATGACTTATAAAAAAGAGAGAAATATACTCGCCTAATTGTGTACTGAAAATATGAATGAAAAGATACGACAAACAACAACTTTTACAATAGAGGAAGAGAGTGCTCGTGACAAAATAAAGTTTTTGAAAATATCCTTGATAACGACTTTAATAATCAGTGTGGTTTACTTTTTTCTATCAAAGTACATCATGCATTTTAAAGTAGGAGAAGTGGTTTGTGTTTACTTTGTAGCCGTACATTGTCTTCTTTTTCTTTTATTAAAGCTGAAGGCCCCATTTTATATCATAGGCAATCTATTTTCTTTTTTAGTTCTTTCTGGATTAAGCATTATAGTCATTTATTCTGGAGGGATAAAAGCCCCGGTGATTGCATGGTTTTTGTGTGTTATTGTGAGTGCTTTTTGGTATGCGAATAGATTGTCAGGAATTATTTGGTTCGTTATCACTGCATTGGATGTGTTATTTATTTTCATGGCCGATTTGTTTGAAGTACTTCCTGCTGATCAAATGCCTGAGGAAGCTTATGCTTTTTATGCTGGTGTGATGCTCTTAGGGATTATGTTTTATTATTTTGTAGTGATCATTACATATGAAAACTGGAAAGATAAAGCTGTCAAAAAGATGAATGAACAGCATCAGGAACTCCTTTCTAATCATGAGGAACTACAACATCAGAATGAGGAAATTGCAGCACAGAAAGAATTGCTGAATGATAGGACGGAGAGAATAGAAGAAGTCAATCTAAAATTAAATGGGAGTATAAGTTATGCCAGCAGAATACAACAAAGTATCCTGTCTAAGGAAGAGGAACTTCAAAATTATTTTGCAGATGCTTTTGTCTACTGGAAGCCAAGAGATGTAGTGGGAGGTGATTTTTACTGGATGTGTGATTTTGGAAAAGGTATAAAAGTTTTGGCATGTATAGATTGCACAGGTCATGGTGTGCCAGGTTCTTTTCTGACGATTATGGCCAATGATATATTAAATGAAGCCGCACATTATTTGAAAATGTCTGATCCAAGGCATTTGATAATTTTCTTGGATCAAAATATTCAGCGTTTGACCAGTAAAAGAGAAAAAGGGTATATAGAAGACGGAATGGATGTTTCTATTATAAGAGTCAACGAAAATGAAGGAGAGGTAGAGTTTGCTGGAGCGAAACAGAATCTCTATAGAATATCAGATGGTGAGCTAACGGAATACAAAGGCGATAAGTTTAGTGTTGGAGGACGTTCAATAAGAGATAAACGCTTTATTAAAAAGTCATTTGAATACCAAAAAGATGATTTATTGTTTTTACAATCAGATGGCTACCAAGATCAGTTTGGAGGTAAGAACGATAAAAAATTTATGCGAAAGCAGTATAAAAGTAACTTACTGAATAACCATTATTTGCCATTACAAACTCAAAAAGCTGAATTGAGTAAAGCTTTTAACTTGTGGAAAGGAGAAGAAAGGCAGACTGATGATGTATTGGTGGTCGGAATAAAATTGTAAAAATAAAGCCCTATACTTTCGTGTAGGGCACGTTCAACATTAGTAGAAAAGGCCTAGACCATCCGTTCCAAGGTCTTTTTTTAGGTCTTCTTTGAAAATGGCAATATAACCTTGTTCATTTAAGGAAATTGCCTCTTGTTCAGTTTGAGGAACAATCAGCTTCCCATCCTGTGATGAGAAAATTACTTTCGATTCTTTGAATGTTTTGAAACACTCAATGGCTTGTTCCTTTATTTTTTCAAACTCCATGTTTTTAGCGTTTAAGTGAAAAAATAAATTAGGGTAATATATATAACGTTTTTGAACCTTATTTAGTTCATTTTATTGAATTGCAAGTATTCAGCCAAAACGTTTACTGTGATCATAATCAGAATTAAACTTCATTTACCCTTAATGTTTCCTTTGAAAAAGAAGGTATAAAATGAACTCAATGAGAACTGTTTTGTTTGAAGGATTAAGACTTTTTATAGTTATAACTATTTTCCGTTTCAGGCTTCACTTAAGAAGAGGACAAAAAAAGAGACCAATATTCATCATAAATATTGGCCTCTTCTATTATATATATTATTAGAAATACTATTTCATAATTGTTTCCTCACGGTCTGGACCAAGAGAAACCATTGTAATAGGCACTTCAATATAATCTTCAATGAACTTGATGTACTCCATTAATTCTTGAGGAAGTTCCTCAAAAGAAAGTTTAGGATCAACTTCTTGATTCCATCCTTTTAATGTAGTATAGATAGGTTCTTTGATGTCTTCTAAATCATAAGGAACCTCTTTTGTTTTCGTTCCGTCTTTCAACAAGTACTCTGTACAGATACTGATTTCTTCAAACGTGTTCATTACGTCTGCTTTCATCATAAATAATTCTGTAGCACCGTTGATCATCACAGCGTACTTCAAGATAGGAAGGTCTAACCATCCACATCTACGTCTACGGCCTGTAGTAGCACCAAACTCGTGACCCAAGTTTTGTAATGCCTCACCAGTTTCATCAAATAACTCTGTAGGGAATGGGCCAGAACCCACACGTGTACAGTAAGCTTTGAAGATACCATAGATGTTCTTTTGCGAATTAGGAGCTACACCTAAACCAGTTGAAGCACCTGCCGCAAAAGTGTTTGAAGAGGTAACGAAAGGATATGAACCGAAGTCAACATCCAATAAAGTACCTTGAGCACCTTCTGCTAAAACTTTCTTACCTTCTTTAAGAGCATCGTTTACAAAGTATTCGCTGTTTACGAATGACATTGTTTTTAAGAAGTCAACTGCAGAGAAGAATTCTTTTTCCATTTCAGGAAGTTGCTCAGTGTAATCGAAATCATAGAATTTCAAGATTTCGATATGCTTATTTTTTAAAGCGTTGTATTTTGCTTCAAAATCCTCAGCAAATAAATCACCTGTTCTTAAACCAACACGAGCAGACTTGTCTTGGTAAGTTGGGCCGATACCTTTTAATGTAGATCCAATTTTTTGATCACCTTTACTTTTCTCATACGCTGCGTCAAGCAATCTATGTGTAGGGATAATCAAGTGTGTTTTCTTAGAAAGAAGGATTTTACTTTTGATGTCAGAGAAGCCAGCAGCTTCTAACTTTTCAATCTCTTCACGGAAAATACGGATATCAAGAACAACACCATTACCAATAATATTTGAAGTGCCTTCTTGAAATACACCTGAAGGGATTTGGTGTAGTACGAATTTTTTACCATCAAACTCTAATGTGTGCCCAGCGTTAGGTCCGCCTTGGAAACGAGCAACCACATCATATTTTGGAGCAAGGACGTCGACAACTTTGCCTTTTCCTTCATCTCCCCATTGCATACCTAAAAGAATATCCATTCTTAATAGAATTTATTATAGATCTGTATTAATTTTTCTAAAAGTAGTGATTACGCTCTACTCAGTCGTAATTTCTGCATTGCCTCACCTCTTCGGCCACAGGTTTGAAACACCTTGTTGAGTTTTGTGATGCGAAGCAGTTTGGCTAATTGTTCGGGTGGAGTGATCAATAACATCCTTCCATTGTGAGTAGAAATGTCAGTATACAAACGTACCAACATACTAAGTCCTCCACTGTTCATATGATTTACTTCTGTAGCGTCTATCACAAAATCAGTGTTTCCTGATCTTGTAAAAGCCTTTGCATCTCGTATCAAAATCTTTTCTTTTGGTAATCCTAAAAAGTCGCCTTTTAGTTTTACATTGATGATCCCATCATAAATAAAGAAGCTGTATTCCATATGAATTTTTGATTTTCGTGAAAAACCTCACAAATATAACTTGTAGATAGTTAGGAAACTGTAACTAATTATAATTTTATTATAACTTCTCGCATTTAAGTGCAATTCTTTAAAATTAATAAGAAAAAAAACAGATATTTGCAGCTTATAACTAACAAAAAAGGTAATGAATACATTTGGAAGACAATTTAGGATTACCACTTTCGGTGAATCTCATGGTAGAGCGATTGGAGTTACAATAGACGGTTGCCCGGCAGGCGTGCCTTTCAGCTTGGAAAAAATTCAAGAAGAATTGGACAGAAGAAAGCCTGGTCAATCTAAAATTACAACGCAAAGAAAGGAGGCTGATTCTGTAGAAGTATTATCGGGTGTTTTCGAAGATGTAACAACAGGAACACCTATCGCTTTATTGATTTGGAATCAAGACCAAAGAAGTAAAGATTATTCTCATATTAAAGATGTCTTCAGACCATCGCACGCAGATTATACATACCATACTAAATATGGTGTACGTGATTATAGAGGAGGAGGAAGAAGTTCTGCAAGAGAAACTGCTGCAAGAGTGGCAGCAGGTGCTGTGGCAAAGCAGTTTTTAGAAGCGATGGGTATTTCTTTTCATGCTTATGTTTCTGAAGTGGGAGATATTAAAGTGAGTGAAGATTACTCTACTTTAGATTTCTCAGAAATAGAAAAAAATATTGTCAGATGTCCTGATGCTGCAAAAGCAGAGCAAATGATTGAGTTGATCGATCAGGTAAGAAAGGACAGAGATACGATAGGCGGTATTGTTTCTTGTGTAGTTAGCGGTGTGCCTGCAGGATTAGGCGAGCCAGTTTTTGACCGTTTGAATGCTGAATTAGGAAAAGCAATGCTAAGTATCAATGCTTGTAAAGGTTTTGAATACGGAAGCGGTTTTGCTGGTACTAAATTAAGAGGTTCTCAACACAATGATGCTTTCTACACTGAGGTAGACGGTACTATCAGAACTAAAACAAACCTTTCAGGGGGGATCCAAGGTGGAATTTCCAATGGAGAGGACATTTATTTCAAAACAGCTTTCAAACCTGTAGCTACTATTATGGTAGATCAGGACTCTATTGATAAAGAAGGTAATGAAGCTGTGGTTTCAGGCAAAGGACGTCACGATCCATGTGTAGTGCCAAGAGCTGTGCCTATCGTGGAAGCAATGGCGGCATTGACTATTGCTGATATGATGATCAGAGCCAATTCAAATCGATTGGATCAATTGAAATAATTTCTCCTTGAGAAGAGAAAAGATAAAATAAAGACGGCAGTTGTTTTTAAGTGAAATAACTGCCGTCTTTTTTATGTGAAAGATTTGATGCCTAATTCAGTCCTGTAGAAGCGTAGCCCTGCTACGCTATATCATCAACTTGAAATCGAGCTTTAAATCAACACTTTATTGATTCGTATTTTCTTTATAGATAAATAAACCTTCTTGACTCGGTAAAATCAGCAGATCTTTATGCTTTAGAGCAGCAGTCATCAGTGTTAAATAGGGTGGTAAATATCCTTCAATAATTTCTCCAGTAAGAGCATTTCTTGTTTTTAAACCTCTGCTACTTCCATATAAAACAACATCATCAAGAATTATTGGAGAGGAGAAATGATCATATTGTACTCCTGAAGTTTCCTCCCAGACCAATTCCTTTTTATTGACATCATAACAAAACAGGTCGTTTCTTGTGTTGAAATAGAGCCTGTTTCCCACCTTATAAGGTGTACAGTAAATAGGTTGATTATCTTTTATTTTATACTCCCATTCTATTTCTCCAGAAGTGGTGTTTATGGCATACATTATATTAGTGCCCGTACTAACATACATAATGTCATTTTCAATTAATGGCTTAGCTGCAAGTTGCCCAAATTCTTGTTTTTTCCATCCCTTAAAAGTTTTAGACCATTTGACATTACCGTCATAATCTAAATTAGTTAAAATAAAATTCTGACCATTTTCTTGAGACCATGTACATAAGGTAATAGAACTTTTAGTCAGTCCTGAAAAACCATAAACTCCTTCAATTTTTTGTTGCTCATCATCTTTGATCCAATTGACTTTTCCAGTTTTAGAGTTTAATGAATAGATTTTGCCATCAAAAGTTCCAAACACAACGATGTTTTCATTTGCTGAGACATACGCACCTTCTTCCTTAGCTTCAAATTTATATTCCCAATTTACTTTTCCATCAGATATGTTTTTGGAAACAATGGCATTTTTTTCCGCTGAAAAATAAATGATTTGGTTAGAAGTACCACATGTAAACAAAGAATGATCTGAAGAAGCCCATAGTAACTCTCCCGTTTTTAGACTGACACTGTACATTCCAGTATAATAGACAGAGAAAACGATTTCATTTTTACCTTTCACAGGTGTAGAATTAATCATAAAACCCGAGCCACCTTGAGGAAGTTCTTTCTGTGTATTCAATAATCCCATTGTGGCCCAAGATTTTTCATATCCCCACTTGAGGTTATATTTATGCAGGTTTTGTGCTGAAGTGAATAGGGGAGATGCACAGATAAATAGAAATAGAATCTTGTTTGCGATTGAAGATAAAGTGTGTTTGCTCATTTTATTTATAAAGTATTATTTAGAGAAAATCTAGGGGAAATTTTTAATGAATAATTAAGAATGTAGAATTTTATTGTTCGTCACTACAAGGGTTCTACTCTCAAACCGATGAATTACTAAATGGAATAGGTGTCATTTTATAGAGCCACAATGCCTTGTAGCTTAATTACTACCACAAAAACCATTTTAAGAACCATAATTCTTCATTCTTCCTTCTTAATTCTTAATTAAAACATCTGTTTTCCTTTGTCCTAGTACTTAACTAAGATCTTAATAAAAGGTGTATCAACAAAGAATAACATAAAAAAAAGGTTGCTCCATAAAAAATGGAACAACCTTTTTAATAGAAACTAACTATTCTTAGTCTTCGAAGATGTTTACGTCATTCAAGTCTTCAAACGTTTTTTCTAAACGAGTGATCATAGACTCTTCAGATACACGTAACCATTTACGAGGATCATAGTATTTTTTGTTTGGCTCATCAGCACCTTCTGGGTTACCGATTTGACCTTGTAAGTAATCATGGTATTTAGCATCGTAACCACGGATACCATCCCAAGTTGCCCATTGAGTATCAGTATCGATGTTCATTTTGATTACACCGTAAGAGATACCTTCGCGAATTTCTTCTAATGATGATCCTGAACCACCGTGGAATACGAATTTAACTGGCTTTTTAGAGTCAGTTCCGTGCTTCTCAACGATGAATTTTTGTGAATCATCTAAGATAGTTGGAGTCAACTTCACGTTACCTGGCTTGTATACGCCGTGAACGTTACCGAATGATGCAGCAACTAAGAATTTATGGTCGATAGCACCTAATTTTTCGTAAGCGTAATCAACTTCTGAAGGTTGAGTGTAAAGACGTGAAGGATCAACATCAGAGTTGTCAACACCATCTTCTTCACCACCTGTGATACCTAATTCGATTTCAAGAGTTTGACCCATTTTAGCCATACGCTCGAAGTACTTACCAGAGATTTCCATGTTCTCCTCGATAGACTCTTCAGAAAGGTCAATCATGTGAGAAGAGAATAAAGGCTTACCAGTTTCTTTCATGAACTGCTCAGAAGCGTCTAATAAACCGTCGATCCAAGGTAATAATTTTTTAGCACAGTGGTCAGTATTCAAGATAACACGAGCACCATATTTTGCAGCCAATTCATGAACGTGCTTAGCACCAGCGATTGCACCAGCAATAGCAGCAGCTTGACCTTCACCTTTAATGCCTTTACCAGCGTAGAAAGAAGCACCACCGTTTGAGAATTGAATAATTACTGGAGCTTTTAATTTAGCTGCAGTTTCCATTACCGCGTTCACTGAGTTAGTACCTACACAGTTAACAGCTGGAAGAGCAAAACCTTTTTCTAGCGCGTACTGATATACTTTTTCTACGTCCTCACCAGTGATTACACCTGGTTTGATGTCGTTGATATTAAAAGACATAATATTATTTTGAATAATTTGTGATACTATGCATAAAACACTTTATGCAAATTTGCCACACAAAGATACAAACCTAAAATCGTTTTTTATAGAATGATTTTGGTGATTTTAGTAGGCTTATTTAGTTTATTTCGATCAATTTTACCTGATTCACAGAGTGTAAAATTGACACATAAATAGATTTTTTATTAATATTTACATATGTTTAAAATATTTACTAAACGGGGTGTTTCAGCGATTTCTATCTGTTTTTTAGAAAAAAAATCTAAAAAAAGTATGCGAACATACATTTAAGTTTTTGCATTGTGTTCTTTATGAATATCTTTACAACTCTTATACAATTAGTATATAAAAGAATATTATCACTATACAGACATATATAGTTTCTTATGGCGTGGTTCAAAAGAAAAGAGCAGGGGATACAAACTCCTACTAGTGAAAAGAAAGATTCACCTGATGGCCTTTGGTATAAAACAAACCAAGGTAAAATTATACATATGCAGGAGTTGCGTGAGAATGCTTACGTTTGTCCTGACGATGAATTCCATGTGAGAATTGGTTCTAAAGAATATTTTGAGATCATTTTTGATAACAATACATTCACTGAATTAGACGAAAACATGACTTCTGGCAATCCTTTATCTTTCAAGGATAGCAAAACCTATGAAGATAGAATTGCGGCAAGCCAAAAGAAAACAGAGCTTAAAGATGCTTGTAGAACAGTAGTAGGTAAAGTAAACGGTCTTGACTTAGTAGTAAGTTGTATGGACTTCAGCTTTATCGGCGGTTCAATGGGTTCTGTTGTTGGTGAAAAAATT
This sequence comes from Flammeovirga aprica JL-4, assembly GCF_012844305.1. Lineage (GTDB taxonomy): Bacteria > Bacteroidota > Bacteroidia > Cytophagales > Flammeovirgaceae > Flammeovirga > Flammeovirga aprica. The sequence goes on along the minus strand of NZ_JABANE010000158.1, from coordinate 1,939 downwards.
GCAAGAGGTATTGACCACGCATTGGCAAACAAGATTCCTTTTATGATGATCTCTAAATCAGGAGGTGCTCGTATGATGGAAGCTGGTTTCTCTTTAATGCAAATGGCTAAAACTTCTGCTAAACTAGCATTGTTAGATGAAGCAGGTTTACCATACATCAGTTTATTGACTGATCCTACTACGGGTGGTGTAACTGCATCTTATGCTATGTTGGGTGATATCAATATCGCTGAACCTGGTGCATTGATTGGTTTTGCCGGTCCGCGTGTAATCCGTGAGACTATCGGTAAAGATTTACCAAAAGGCTTCCAAAGCGCTGAGTTCTTGCAAGAGCACGGTTTCGTAGATATGATCGTGAACAGAAGAGAGCTGAAAAGAAAATTGACAACGTTCTTGAAGATGATTCAAAACTAATTTGTCAATAAATCAAATATTCAAGTCCTCAGAATTGCTTTATAAATTCTGAGGACTTTTTTTTGTGAAATAGTGGGAGTAATTTCCTTCATTTTTTACAAGGTTAAAGATTTAGCCGAATTTTGAATTAAAACCTATGCGAGAAAGTACCGGCAAACGGAATATAGATTGGTTGACAATTTTTATATATGTAACAATGGTTATTGTGGGTTGGCTTAATATATATGCCGCCGTATATCAACCTGATGCTCCAACGAGTATCTTTTCTATAAATTTAAACTCCGGAAAACAGTTAATGTGGATTGGTGGAGCGGCAATTATTGCTGTAGCTATCATGCTTATTGACTTTAAGTTCTTTAGTACTTTCGCTTATCCAATATTTGGAGTTACATTAATTGCTTTATTAGGAGTCTTGGTTATAGGGCATTCAGCAGGTGGTAATACATCTTGGTTTAAATTAGGCTTTATAAGAATTCAACCTTCCGAATTTGCAAAATATTCTTTGGCATTAGCATTAGCTAAATATATTGATAATCCTACTGTTAGATTAGATAAATGGACAGGAGGATTACTTCAGGCTTTTGCTATTATTGGCTTACCAACAATTTTTGTTTTGTTACAAAAAGATGCAGGTTCTGCAATGGTATTTTCAGCCTTTTTTATAATGCTTTATAGAGAAGGGATGCCTTTTTATATTATGGTTACAGCGCTATGGTTTATATTTTTATTCATTTTAGCTTTAATTACTAATACTCTATCTGCTCTTATTGTCCTTGGTGTAATAGGACTCCTTATAACAATTTATATTTTTTACTATAAAAAGAGTAAGCTGTATATCTTTTTTCTTACAGGTATTTTAGCAGTCTCCTTTTTCTTTACTGAAGGTATTGATTTTATATTAAACGATATAATGAGAGCACATCAACGTGCAAGAATTGAAGCATTAGTTGATCCAACTATAGACCCTTTAGGAAGAGGTATTCGCTATCAAGCGGTTCAATCTAAAATTGCTATTGGATCAGGAGGTTTACTAGGGAAAGGGTTCTTGGAAGGGACTCAGACAAAGTTTAATTTCGTTCCAGAGCAAAGTACAGATTTTATTTTTTGTACCATTGGAGAAGAGCATGGATGGATTGGAAGTGTTGTGACTATAGGCTTGTTTGCCGCACTTATTATTCGATTAATTATTTTAGCGGAACGGCAGAAGTCAAGATTTGCAAGAGTGTATGGGTACAGTGCTGCTTGTATCTTTTTTATTCACTTTATGATTAATATGGGAATGACAATTGAAGTATTCCCAGTAATTGGTATCCCGCTTCCGTTCTTCAGTTATGGAGGTTCCTCCTTGTGGGCATTTACCTTGTTGCTGTTTACTTTTATTAAATTAGATAGTCATCGATCTCAAATGTTGAGTAGAGCATAAAAAAGGATCACGTTTTGTAAAGCGTGATCCTTTTTTGTTTGCCCTGCATGCAAACTATCCCGACAGCTTGAAAGAAAGCTGTTTCGCCCCTCGGAGGGAAGA
>NZ_JABANE010000157.1 GCF_012844305.1 Flammeovirga aprica JL-4 | reverse complement strand
ATCTCATGGAAGGAAAGCCAAAAGTTTATTTAAATATGGCTTAGAGAAACTTTCTCAATGCCTACAAAATAAATTTTATGAACAGCTAGAAATGCTGTTCAATCAATTTTTGTCATATACTTAGCTAGTAGATATAAACACAAAATTAACAGACGCTTGGAGTAAAGTATTTGAAGGAGTTGACAATGTTGAAGTCCGAAACCAATCAATTTTTGATTTATCATGTGATGCAATCGTAAGTCCAGCAAATAGTTTTGGGTATATGAATGGAGGAATCGATTTTGCGATTTCTAAAACCTTAGGCTGGCATATTGAAAAGAAGCTTCAGCAGAAATTACGTGATGATTATTTTGGAGAGTTATTAGTAGGGCAAGCTACAATAGTGACTACTGATCATCCACAATTTCCTTATTTGATTTCTGCTCCAACAATGAGAACACCAATGACTATTTTGCGTTCTCCCAATATTTATCTCGCCACTAAAGCAATCCTGACTTTATTATTACATGGAAAGCTAGAAGATGGAACACCTCTGAAGGAAAAGATCACTTCCATTGCCATTCCGGGGTTAGGAACAGGAGTGGGGCAAGTGCCACCACTATTGTGTGCCAGACAAATGAGAATAGCTTGGGAGGATGTTTTTAATGAGAACTATAAGACCAAAGAAGCATGGGAGGAGTTATGCTCAAATTATGCTTACTTTTTCACACATGATGAAAAGGATTTGAAATATGATATACCCTAGTTGTTAAGGGTGATTTAAACTAATATTAACGAAGTACTCTGTCGAAATTAACTTATATCTAGTTTTGATAGAGTACTTACAATACTTTGAAGCCATATGGAGTATAGTGCTAAAAGAAAATACTACATCATTTCTTCCATTACTTTATTTATCAGTTGTATATTGATCGTTCTTTTTTTAAGCAACCAACATTTCATCAGAGGGTTTTTAGGCGATGTAATTGTTATTGGTTTAATATATAGTGTCTTGAAAATATTTTTGGATACAAGGCCTTCAAAACTGATCGTTTACGTTTTATTATTTGCTTATGCTGTGGAGTTTTTGCAGTATTTGAATTTAGTAGAAATGCTTGGGCTTAAAGATTATAAATTAGCACGAATTGTAATAGGAACTACATTTGATTTTAAAGATTTACTGGCCTATACCATAGGGGCTTTATTAGTGTTTTTGATAGAGCGTTACAAAACTGTAAGAGGATAATTATTCTGCAAAGCTAAACAGGATTAAGTTGATGAACTTCTAGTTTGTTCTATCAAAAGGTGTAATTTTGGGGAATGATGCATCTATTTTGATGCAAAACAAACACTTTACTATGAACACTAACAGCTACAGTAAATCTTTCTATTATTTCGTGGGTATTGTTCTGCTATGGATTCCTATTTTATTTTTTGATTCACCCTACTTTTATGAACATTATTTTGATGGCAAAATCTTAACAACTATTTCAGTCTTCACTATTTTTGGGGTCATTTTCTATATGTCTTCATTACGTATTCGATTTTTGATGCTGATGATGGTGCCACTGTCATGGTTAGGAGAAATGTTGTGTTCTGAGTGGTTAGATATGTATGATTATAGAGGAAACCAAATACCAATTTACGTTCCTTTTGGGCATGCTGTTATTTTCGCACTGGGATGGAACATTACTCAAAAAAGCCCAATCCTTTCCAATGCCCTTCAATTCAAAAAATGGATGATGGGTTTTTATATTTTACTTTTTGGTATTATCACACTGTATTTCAAAGATACTTTAAGTCTAGCCCTGGGAATCTTATTCTTTTGGGCCTTGTGGAGAAGGAATTATATGCCTTTTTATTTAGTTATGAGTGCATTAGTTTTATATTTAGAAGTGATAGGCACCTATTATGGAGTATGGAGGTGGGATCAGAAACAGTGGATCTTTCAAACTGTTAATCCACCCATAGGAGCCATGTTTATTTATATAGGAGGAGATATGATTTTAGGGAGGCTCTGCAGGTATTTGTTAAAGATACCTAGAAAGAAGAGGAGTAAATTAGCACAGATACCTTAACAAGAAAATATCAATTCAAATATGCTCTAAAGCAACTTAAACTAAATTAAATCTAACAATGAGAAAAAATGAAATACTACTATTACTAGGGTTTATTCTTCTGAAATTTGTTTTTCAACATTTTCTGATTGAGCCAGGTTATGATTTACAAAGAGACGAATATCTTCATCTCGATCAGGCAAATCATTTGGCATTGGGGTTCACATCAATACCACCTTTTACCTCTTGGATTTCTTTTGTTATAGGACTTCTGGGGAATGATGTATTTTGGGTGAAATTTTTCCCAGCATTATTTGGAGCATTAACGATTGTAGTAGTTTGGTTTACAATTGATGAATTAAAAAGGGGACTCTACGCTAAAATCTTAGGTGCTCTATGTATATTGTTTTCTGCATTACTGCGTTTAAACACACTTTATCAACCCAACTCTTTTGATGTGCTCAGTTGGACTGCAGTATTCTTCTTTTTCATTAAATATATCAACAGAGAAAATAGTAAATGGCTCTACTGGGGAGCGGTTATTTTTGCTTTAGGTTTCCTCAATAAGTATAATATAATTTTTCTAATCCTTGGACTGATACCAGCCTTGTTGATTACAAAAAGTAGAAATTTATTGATTAGAAAAGAGTTTTATATTGCGATGGGGATAGTTTTGTTGATCATATCTCCAAACCTATTATGGCAGTTTACTAATGATTTTCCTGTTATTCGACATATGGAAGAGTTATCTAGTTCTCAACTCGTCAACGTTCAAAGAATCTCATTTCTTAAAAGTCAGCTTTTCTTTTTTACAGGATCACTTTTCGTTATTCTATCAGCACAATTTGGGCTTTTATTTTCAAAAAAGTATAGCAAATACAGTTTCTTATTTTGGTCATTTGTTTTTACACTTGCCATCTATACTTACCTCAGAGCAAAAGATTATTATGCTATTGGATTATATCCTATTTATATAGCGGTCGGAGCCGTTTATCTTTCAGAAGTGTTAGAAAATAAAGTCGGAAAAGTGATAAAGCCTATTCTTGCATTATTACCCATTGCAATTGTGATTTTAAGTTTCGATGTAGCATTCCCAAATAGAACTCCAGAATATATTATTGAGCATAATGAAGAGTACAAAGCTCTAGGATTACTAAGATGGGAAGATGGAAAAGATCATCAAATCCCTCAAGATTATGCCGATATGTTGGGTTGGAATGAATTGGCCTCAAAGGTTGATCAAGCCTATAAAAGTGTGAAAAACCCAAAGGAGACTTTAGTACTTTGTGATAACTATGGTCAAGCAGGAGCAATTAATTATTACTCTGAAAATGGGATCAAGGCAGTTTCCTTAGATGCAGATTATGTCAATTGGTTTGACTTGCAGACACACTATTCTAATCTGATTCGAATTAAATATAGAAGAGAAAAAGAAAATGAGTTAGCTGAGACAAGTCCTTATTTTGAATCTTCAACGGTTTATGATTCTATTACCAATCAATATGCAAGAGAGTTTGGTACCACTATTTTTATTTTTGAAGGATCTAAAATTGATATCAACACAAGAATAGAAGAGGAGTTGAGTAAGATAAAAGGTTCTGATTAAGTGCTTTGATAAGAGTATGATAGATAAAATTTTTGACTTATAAAATGAATATACAATGGACTCTGCTGAATTACTTTTAAGGGAAATAATCAACTCAGATATCTGTAAAGGATGTGACCCTCCCAACTCAAAACCACTTCTAAATTTTTCATCGAAATCTAAAATTCTGATTGTAGGACAAGCTCCCGGAGTGAAAGCAATAGAATCAGGAATACCTTGGAATGACGCAAGTGGTAGAAGACTAAGAGAATGGATGGGTGTTTCAGAGGAAGATTTTTACAATAAAGATAAAGTAGCGATTGTCCCTATGGACTTTTGTTTTCCAGGAAAAGGGAAATCAGGAGATCTTCCACCTCGTCCCATATGTGCTCAAAAGTGGTTGCCAAAAATTATGAAAGAGCTCAAAAATATAGAGTTCACCCTTTTGATAGGGCAGTATGCACAAAAGCACTTTTTAGGTGAACTCAGAAAACCGAACTTAACCTCTACTGTAAAGAATTGGAAAACGTATTACCCAAAGTATTTTGTGATGCCTCATCCATCACCGAGAAACAATATTTGGTTGAGAAAAAACGAATGGTTTGAAGTTGAATTACTACCGGTCTTGAAAGAGGAGATTAAGAAGATTTGTTCTGAATAGGTTGTTTAATTAGTATAATAGTAATCAAGTTACGAACCAACTTTCCACAATAATGATTGTATCAATTTATTAAGCAAACTTTTAACCTATTTCAATAAAAACATCATGAAACTAAGACAAATAATACTAAAAGTGATATCGATTCTTGTGCTACTTCCAATACTTTATGTACTGATTGCCTTATTATGTTCATCTATCACAATAGATAGAGAAATTAAGTCTGAAACAGCCGATAAAACAATATATCTCACTACAAACGGCGTTCATTTAGATGTTGTAATCCATAAAAGTGACTTGAGCAAACAATTACTTTTAGGTTTGAAAAAGAGATACACAGATCAATACTTTTCTTTTGGGTGGGGAGATGAGAATTTTTATATCAATACACCAACCTGGGGAGATTTGACCTTTAAAAATGCTTTTTCAGCCATGTTTTTAAAGAGTACTACATTAATGCATGTTACTCGGTATAGATTAAAAGGAACAGATTGGGTGGAAGTAAAAGTCACAGCATCAGAATTGGAATTACTAAACAATTACTTGCAGAATACATTCAGATTAGACAAAAATGGAGCTAAGGTAATTTTAGAAGACCAAGGATATACTTCAATCGATGATTTTTATAAAGCGAAAGGAAGCTATTCTTGTTTCAAAACTTGTAATAGTTGGTTGAATACAGGGTTTAAGCAAAGTGGAATGAAGGCTTGCTTATGGACTCCTTTTGATTTTGGTTTGATGAATAAATATGAGTGATCAAGGATCATTTGTAACAGTCGTATCGCTCGAAAAATAGTAATGGCAAACAACAGCATAAACCTCAATTCACCCTTTCACAAAAGCAGACCCCAACCCATCAGAATTACTCAATTTTGATGAACAACGCGCATGAATGTAAATAAATATAAATATTTCTACTATTTTGTGTGTTGAAGTAACTTTTTAAATGCAAGCATGAATTTCAACATCTTTAACTTCTTGAGCATAATGGGTGCTGTTCAAGGTGTCATTTTTTCTTTGGTATTGATTTTTTTTCCAAAAGGTAGGAAAAGTTCCAATTATTTGTTGTCCGCATTAATTGCTTGTATTGCTATAACCATGGGGCGTCATGTTCTTTTAGATATGCACATCTTACAGCGTCACCCACTGTTGGAAAGTGTGCCATTGACTTATCTTTTGATGATAGGTCCGTTACTTTATTTATACACAAAATCGGTGTGTGCTCCTAGTTACATTTTTGATTCTAACTCCATAAAACACTTATTGCCTTCTTTTATATTCTTAATTGCTAGAATATTTAATATGCTGGATCAGTTTTACTTTGAAGTTGGGATATTTGAAATGTTAAATGACAATGAGAAACCTGAGGTGATTTTAGGGGTAATTTCAATGAGCATTTATGCTTTTATGACCTTTAGAATAATCAATGCAGAAGAAGAAATTTCAGATGCTGATGTGATGAATAGAATATGGATGAAAAAAATTATTTATGGTTGGGCTATAGGCTGGGTATTATTTGCAACGCTTTCATTTATAGATTTGATGTTTTATGATTTCGAAAGGCCTTATTCTGATTATTATGTACTATTCTTGTATCTGGCATTTGTTATTTATTGGCTTGGCTTAAAAGGTTTTTATGAGAGAGTGACTCATTTTACGAAAGAATCTTTAGTGGTCGAAAAGGAAAAAATAAGTACAATCAAATCTACTAACCTTCAAAGTGAGATGGAAACGCTTCAGAAGGTAATGAAGGAAAATAAACCTTATCTCAACCCTGAATTAAATTTGGAGAAACTTTCAGAAGAAGTCGGATTTTCACCCAAGAAAGTATCGGTTATCCTTAATCAAGGATTTGAAAAGTCTTTTTATCACTTTATTAATACGTATAGAGTAGAAGAGTTCAAGAATAGAATTTCCCAATCCGAAAATCAGAACCTCAATTTGTTGACAGTGGCCTATGATAGTGGCTTTAATTCCAAGTCGACTTTCAACTATATCTTTAAGAAAGAAACAGGGGTGACACCATTGCAATACAAAAAGAAGATGAATATAAAAGCAGTCGTTTAAATTTTTAAAACATCACTTTTCAATCTAAAACCAATCAAATTTTGTCATTTAAATGAAAATAGATTTAAATTTTAAATGATTCCCTGTTTTTTTCAAAATCAATCCTCCTAGTTCCAATAAATTCTATTATTTTCGCCTTTTGAAATTGTGCAGTAATGTATAGTAACCGAAGGGGTTTTCGGTTATGCATTTCTGACGTTGAGCAAAAAACAATCAAAATGCAAATTCTTAGCGAACAAGAAGTACTCCGTCGAGAAAAAAGACAACAGCTAATGGACTTGGGCGTCGATCCATATCCAGCGGAAAAATTTGATGTAAACGTTTCAGCAGCACATATTCATAAGAATTTCGATCGTCGTCCTAATGATTATGGAACAGTGTCTATTGCTGGTCGTATTATGAGTGTTCGTGCGATGGGTAAGGCAGCTTTTGTAGAATTACAAGATGCCTCAGGTCGTATCCAAGTTTATGTAAATAGAGATGAAATCTGTCCTGGAGAGGATAAGACATTATATAATACGGTTTTTAAGAAGCTTTTAGATAGAGGTGACTTTATTGGTATTACAGGTTTTGTTTTCAAAACAGAAGTAGGTGAAACTACTGTTCATGCCAAAACACTAAAAGTTTTATCTAAAGCCCTAAAACCACTTCCTGCAGTTAAAGTAACAAAAGACGAGGATGGTAATGAAACAATGCACGATGCATTTTCTGATCCTGAATTAAGATACCGTCAACGTTATGTGGATCTAGTAGTAAATAAAGAAGTAAAAGAGACTTTCGTTAAAAGAACGAAAATCATCAACGCTATGCGTAACTTCTTTAATGATCACGGACATTTAGAGGTTGATACTCCAGTATTACAAAGTATTCCTGGTGGAGCTGCAGCTAGCCCGTTCATTACTCATCACAATGCTTTAGATACACCATTATACTTAAGAATTGCCAACGAATTATACTTAAAAAGATTGATCGTAGGTGGTTTTGATGGTGTATATGAGTTCTCTCGTAACTTCAGAAATGAAGGTATGGACAGAACGCACAACCCTGAGTTTACAGCCGTTGAAATCTATGTAGCTTACAAAGATTACAACTGGATGATGGAATTCACGGAGCAGTGTTTAGAGCACGTTGCTATGGCAGCAAACGGTACTACAGATGCGAAAGTGGGTGACAATGAAATCTCATTCAAAGCACCTTACCGTCGTGTAACAATGGCTGAGGCAATCATGGAGCACACAGGTAAAGATATCAACGGTAAATCTGTTGAGGAATTACGTGTATTCTGTGATGAGTTAGGCATCGAGCATGACGAGACAATGGGTAAAGGTAAATTGATTGATGAGATCTTCGGTGAGAAATGTGAGGGTAACTATATCCAACCAACGTTCATCACTGATTATCCTGTTGAGATGTCACCTTTATGTAAGCGTCACAGAGACAACCCTGAATTAACAGAGCGTTTCGAATTGATGGTGAACGGTAAAGAGGTAGCCAATGCTTACTCTGAGTTGAATGACCCAGTTGATCAAAGAGAGCGTTTTGAGGAGCAAATGAAGCTAATGGAAGCTGGTGATGACGAAGCAATGTTCATCGATCAAGACTTCTTAAGAGCGTTAGAATATGGTATGCCTCCAACATCAGGTTTAGGTATTGGTATCGACCGTTTAGTAATGATGTTGACGGACAATGCTTCTATCCAAGAAGTATTATTCTTCCCTCAAATGCGTCCTGAAAAATGGCCTGTAGCTTCTTCGGAGCAAGAGTGGGCGGCAATCGGTGTTGAGAAAGATTTAATCAACGTGATGCACAAATTAGGTTTCTATATGATTTCTGATCTTGCTGATAAAGCAGTAGGTAAATTGATGAATGACTTCATCGGTATGAAGAAGAAATTGAAACTGAAGCAAATCCCTAACCCTTCGAAAGATACGGTTCAAGGATGGATTGACAAGTCTGCAGAGGCTAATAGCTAGTAACAAATACTACATTTGTAGTTTTATCATATAAGCTACCTTCAGCAATGAGGGTAGCTTTTTGTTTTTAACATAAAAACAATTCGTATCTTCAATCTATAAACAGTTGTACAATTAAAATCGGAAGTTTTGGATTTTCTTTTTTAGCCTACTCTACGTTAGAATATCATCACTTAACTATGGCTATGCTCTTTTATTCAGCCTTGATTAGACTAAAAAATAACTATCCACCTTCTCCCAATTTTAAATGTTCAACTGTTTAAAACTATTACAAACATGATATTAGAAATGGCAAACCTTCAAGTAAAAGAAGGGATGGAAGAACAATTTGAACTTGGTTTTAAGACAGCAGGTCAATATATCAGTTCGATTGAAGGTTATAGAGGACATACCCTAAAAAAATGTCTAGAACACAAAAACAAATATCTATTACTCGTGAATTGGGATTCAGTAGAAGCACATGAAGTAGGTTTCCGAAAATCAGAAGTTTATTTGAAGTGGAAAGCCCTTTTACATCACTATTATGAACCATTTCCAACAGTAGAACATTATTCCACCGTTTTGGATAATAGTTTTTAGAATTAATACGTTCTATTAAAAAACATTAAATAAAAACTAATTTGTAAACAAATTTAAATAGCCGACATAAAATCATTCTATCATCAAAATGAATTGAATATGTAAAAAAGCAAGTCTAATCAAAATTATCCTAACTAATTATTCTATTAATAAATAAGCTTAAAGCTTCAAGAACAGTTTAAATAATGAAAAACACATTTCTAATCTATTTATCCCTAATAGTCCTTATGGGAACAAAATCTTTTGCTCAAAAACAAGAAGTACCATTGCTAGACCGGGAGATATTCTTTGGTAATCCAGAAATTGCCGGTGGTCAATTGAGCCCTGATGGTAAATTTATTTCCTTCCTCAAAGAGTATAATGGCACACTGAATATTTGGGTCAAAAAGTTCGATGAGCCATTTGAAAAAGCAAAGCCACTTACAGACAATGAGCGTCCGATTGGAGGTTATTTCTGGACGTATGATGGGAAGTACATCCTCTTTGTAAAAGACAATAAGGGAGATGAAAACTTCAATGTCTATGCTGTTGACCCAATGGCAGAAGTGAAAGAAGGAGTGCCGGAGGCTAAAAACCTCACTCCATTAAAAGATGTTACAGTTCAGATTTATCAAGTAAGTCGTAATCAGCCTAACATCATGATGGTGGGAATAAACGATAGAGATAAAGCATGGCATGACCTTTACAAAGTAGATATTGCTACGGGTGAAAGAACCTTGATCTTTGAAAACAATAACCGTATTACAGGTTGGAATTTTGATTGGGATGAAAACCCAAGGTTAGCCTACAGAACAAATGATAAAGGGCATTCTGAAATTTTACGTATTGATGGTGAAAATAAATTCACTGAAATCTACGAAACGAATTTAAAAGAAAGTGCTTATGTAAGTGGATGGAATAAAGATAATTCAAAATTCTACTTGGTATCAAATAAAGGAGATGTGGATTTGACAACGCTTTACTTAATGGACCCTAAAACAGAAGCCATTGAAAAAGTAGAGAGTGATCCTAAAAATAAAGTAGATTTCGGAGGGGTATTTTTAGATGATAATACCAGAGAATTACTTTATACTTCTTACACTTATGACAAAAGAGAAAGACTTTGGAAAAATAAGAAATGGGCAAAACTATTCAGTCATTTAGAAAAGCAGTTTAAAGGAAGAGAAGTAGGGTTCTCCAGCTTTACAAAAGACTACAAGCAAATGCTTATTTCGGTAACAGGTGACAAGTATGCTCCAGATGTATATTACTACAATAGCGATACGAAAAAGTTGATTCACCAATATACGCCAAAACCAAAACTTAAAGAGAATGAGCAGTATTTAGCGGAAATGAAACCTATTACTTTTAAAAGTAGTGATGGTTTAGAAATTCCAGGTTACCTGACGATTCCAAAACACCAAGAAGCGAAAAACCTTCCTCTAGTGGTTTTAGTTCATGGAGGTCCAAAAGGCCCGAGAGATTATTGGGGCTACAATTCTTATGTTCAAATGCTAGCCAACAGAGGTTACGCTGTATTGCAACCTAACTTTAGAGCAAGTGGCGGTTATGGTAAATCGTTCTTAAATGCCGGCGATAAACAATGGGGTAAATTGATGCAAGATGATATCACTTACGGTGTAAAACATCTGATCAATGAAGGAACTGTTGATGCTTCTAAAGTGGCCATTATGGGCGGTAGTTATGGTGGATATGCAACGCTTGCAGGTTTAGCATTTACACCAGATTTATACACTTGTGGCGTTGACATTGTAGGTCCAAGTAACCTATTTACTTTATTAGAATCTATTCCTCCGTATTGGGAAGCTTTTAGAAAGTCTTTATATGAAATGACAGGTGACCCTGAAACTGAAGAAGGGAAGAAGCTGATCCAAGAAACGAGTCCGCTTTTCCACGTAGATAAAATGAAGAAGCCACTTCTGATTGTTCAAGGTGCAAATGACCCAAGAGTGAAACAAGCAGAGAGTGATCAAATAGTGATTGCCTTAAGAGATGCAGATAAAGAGGTAGAATATTTATTGGCCGATGATGAAGGACATGGATTCAGAAAGCCAACCAACAACATGGCCATGTGGGTAGCTACTGAAAAATTCTTAGCAAAACACCTTGGCGGAAGATATCAGGAAGGAGGTTCTGATGAAGTAATGAAACGTTTAGGAGAAATCACAGTGGATGTTTCTAAAGTAACTTATACACCAAAAGAAGAAGTAAGTACAAGTAAATCGTTGAAATATACGACAACAGATATCAGTGAGGGAGAATATGATTATTCTGTGACGATTGAAGTACAAGGAAAAACCATTCCAATGGCATCTCACCGATCAGTGAAAAAAGAAGGTGAATTCACAACAATTACTGATAAGGCTCAATCGCCAATGGGAGAGGTAGTTGATAAGTTATTTGTGAAAGATATGAAGCCCGTGAAAAGAGAAATTCAGCAAGGCGGACAAAACTTCTCGATGAATTTTAATGAAGGTGAGGTTGTACTAGAGATGATGGGACAGAAGATCAATATTCCAGCTGATGGTGCTGTATTATGTGCTGATATTGGACTCGATTTATTTATTTCAAGACTTCCATTAACAGAAGGTTTTGAAACGGTATTTATTTCGCCTGATCTGATGACGCAAAAGATGAAACAGTTGAAGGTAGAAGTCAAGGAAAAGAAAGACGATAAGTTTTATATCGTTACTTTAACTAACCTTGACAATACAAATGAAGTTACAGAATATACAATCAATACTGAAGACATGTTGAGTACCCAAGAAACGAAAATTGTTCCTCAAATGGGTAATGCTAAAATTACAGCAGTATTGAAACAAGATAATTAAAATTTAAGTTTAGCTAAGTACCTTAGGTCGCTTCCTCTAGAGGGAGTGGCCTTTTTTTTGTTTTATGTCTATCATAATTAATTTTAAAATATGACAGCAGAAGATAATTTATCTTTTTGATTGTTAATAGCTATTTTGATAGTTTTACACATTGTTACTTGATTGTAAGTTTCTTAAGTAAAAATTGATTTAGGGGTGTGGGTAAATGTTAGAATTCGAAATGTTTTTACGCGAACTATATTTGTCTTCTACTAAAATGATAACTAAATCAATACAAATGAGAAACCTAATATCTATTTTTATACTTGTGTTATTTTCTACTCAATTATGGTCACAGGATACATCCACTATTGAAAATGACTCAACAAAATACCCTTATACTTTCCCTATATGGGGACAGGAAGTAAAAGATCGAGGAATTGATTTTCCATTGCCTGCTGGTATTTCTGTACATTATGTTTTCAATGAAATGTACTTAGGAATATCAGACTTTGGGATGGGTATAAACGGAACAGATCTTTCACCTATTATTAATGAACAAACATTAGGTTTCCAAACCACGCGTGCCTATTCGAATGGTATCAATCTTCGTGGCGATTTATTTACTTTACCTTTTCTAAATTTTTATGGATTGTTTTCTTATGTAGAAGGAGGAACAGAAGTCGTTTTACAGCCTGATTTTGGAATGGGACAAATGCCACTTTTCAGATCTAATGTAATTTTCGAGGGAATTTCATTTGGTGGTGGTATGACTTTTAATTACGGGTATAAAGATTACTTTTTCTCAGCAGATGTCAATTACTCCGGCACAAGAACTGATTTGTTGAAAAATGATGTAAATGTAGTGGTCTCCTCATTAAGGGTAGGTAAAACTTTTAAGCTAAAAAAGAAAGATCGCTTTGTGAATTTCTATGTGGGTGCGATGTATAGAAACTTTGTGAGTAAGGGAATCAATTCAGGCTCTATTCAAATCAAAGACGCTTTACCTGGGCTAGATGATCATTATCAAACTTGGTACAATCAGTTAAACCCGGTTCAACAGAAATTATTAGATAGAACAATAGATGGTATCAATGAAGAGTATAATCTCGATATTGGAGAAGGTGGTGTAATGAATGCCAGAGTTGATTACCATATCAAAAAGGAACTGATTAAAAAGTGGACTTTTCAGTTTGGCGGACAATTTCAGTTGAGTAAAAAAATCTGGATCAGAGGTGAGTATGGTGTTTCAGATTATTCAAAATTCATCATGACAGGTATTAATTATAGATTTGGAATTTAGATGATTTAAAACCCCAGTCAAAACATTTGTCTTTAATTCATATTGATTAAATTAGATACATCTTGTAACAAAAAAATGATAAAATGAGATATAAGTTATTTGGTAAATCTGGCTTAAAAGTTTCAGAACTCTGTTTAGGAGCAATGACATTTGGAGAAGAATGGGGCACAGGGGCTGACTTTGAAACTTCAGGGAAAATATTTGATGCCTTTGCTGATGCAGGAGGTAATTTTATAGATACGGCTAACTTTTATACCAATGGTACTTCAGAGAAATTTTTAGGAGAGTTTGTTGATGGCGAAAGAGACCGTTATGTCTTGGCATCAAAATACACTTTGATTGAAGATGCAAGCCACCCCAACGGAACAGGTAATTCCAGAAGAAATATGATGCGTACGGTAGAAGCTTCATTGAAAAGAATGAATACCGATTATATGGATATCCTGTGGGTACATATGTGGGACTCGACTACTCGTGTAGATGAAGTGCTCAGAGCCATGAATGATTTGATTGCTCAAGGAAAAGTCTGTTATATTGGAATTTCTGACACTCCTGCTTGGGTCGTTTCTAAAGCCAATATGATGGCAGAATTAAGGGGATGGGAAGAGTTTGTAGGATTGCAGGTGGAGTATAGTTTGATCACCCGTGATATAGAAAGAGAACTTTTACCGATGGCCAATCATTATGGAATGTCAGTAACAACTTGGTCACCACTTGGAGCCGGATTATTATCCGGTAAATACAATAACGGAATGATAGAAGAGGGAAGGCTTTCAGAAAAAAGTGTGAAATTCAATCCTCAAAATATTGCGATAGCCAAAAAAGTGACTGAGATAGGGGAGAAATTAGGTAAATCTTCTTCACAAGTAGCATTGAACTGGTTGAGAGCTCAGGATAAAAGCATTATTCCAATTATCGGCTCACGCAAACCACATCAGATTGAAGATAATTTGAAATGTTTGGATTGGGAACTACCACAAGAAGATCTTCAAGCTTTATCTGATATTAGCAAGATTGATTTAGGTTTCCCTACAAAATTCCTGAAAGAGGACAATGTAAAGAACTATGCCTTCGGAGGTTGGTATGATAAAATTGATTTTTAAGAATAGACTTAGATAAAAAGTACTGAGATGGTTGTTGCTGTCTCAGTACTTTATAGAAATTAAATTGCACAATGTTGAGAATTTCTTTTACTCATCAATTATTCATTTTTCACTGCCGTTGTTAAAAAATGTTATATCACATTTTTTTAAAAGATAACGAATTGAACATTATATATTCCCTTTTGTTTTTAATGTGCTGATAGTGAGTATTTAAAGAATCTTTTTTTAAGTGTGTAGTGTAGTGTTTTTACATCTTTGAAATAAATCTTCCTTTTAGATATGTTTGTCTTGCTAACTTTTTAATCAGACAGGGTAAATTTCAAAAATGAAGTGAATGAATTTGTAGAGCAGACTTTTCAATTTGTATTAAACGAAGCGAAAATAAGTAAAGAACATAATACTATAAGATGGGAAACTATTGAAAAATCTTATGCAAGAAATTTATTTGACAGAAAAACACAGTATGGTATTCTGAATGGTAACATAGGTATTCTATTGTTTCTAATATCGTATTATAAATTTTCTAAAGATAAACCTCAGGTAAAAGAATTGGTAATGGATGATTTAGGTTGATTCTTTGTTATATGTATATGAGACATTACAAAGAAATACGTTGTCCTCACTGTGAAGGCAACGATATAGTGAAAAATGGTCATAG
>NZ_JABANE010000156.1 GCF_012844305.1 Flammeovirga aprica JL-4 | reverse complement strand
CCATAATGCAAAAATACTTTTTTTTGATTAAAGGGGCTTAACTTACTCTCCGGGTAAATGTAGCTATTCCACTTTTGCTATAATTTATAAGTTTGTAATCTATTAAATTTAAACCCCTTAAATAACTTACTATTTAATATATATTATCTTTATTGAGATGATGAGTTTTACCTCTTACAGAATAGATATGAAAAATCAACTTTCAAAGTTAAATAAGGTATTATTAAGCGATCTACAACAACTTATAAGCAAAAGTAAAAAACAACTTACCTCTACGGTAAACAGCACGTTGACAATCACTTATTGGCAAATTGGGAAACGAATTAATGAAGACGTTTTAAAGAATGAAAGGGCTGATTAAGGTAAAAATACTATTACTCTACTCGCTAAATCATTAGTAACAGATTATGGAAGGAGCTTTGAAGCTCGTAACATCAGAAGAATGATGCAATTTGCTAACCTTTTTCCTGATTTTGAAAAAGTGTCGACACTGTCGACACAATTATCATGGTCGCATTTCATTGAATTACTTTCAGTAAAATCAGAAGAAGCTAGAATGTTTTATGCTTATAAAATTTCTGAAGAAAAATAGAGTATTAGGCAAACAAGAAAACAAATTGAACAAAAGGGTTTTGAAAGAAAAGAAATTGCTAATGTAAAGCACAATATCGCTGAAACAGATTTTCATAATAATTTTAAGGACCCTTACTTTCTTGATTTTTTAGGTTTAAAAGAAGGATACTTAGAAAAAGATCTAGAAAGTGCTATCATTAGGGAACTAGAACAGTTTATATTAGAACTAGGTAAAGGTTTTGCTTTTGTTGAAAGACAAAAACGTATGATCATTGATGGCGAAGATTTTTATTTAGATTTACTTTTCTATCATCGTAAGCTAAAACGATTAGTGGCTATTGAGCTGAAACTTGGTCGTTTTAAAGCCGCCTATAAAGGGCAAATGGAACTTTACCTCAGTTGGCTAAACCAACATGAAACTGAAGAAGATGAAAACGCACCAATAGGTTTGATATTATGTGCGGAAGCTGGTGCCGAACAAGTGCAATTACTCAACATGCCCAAAGATGGTATTATGGTTGCTGAATACTGGACACAACTTCCTCCTAAATCATTACTAGAGAAAAAACTTCATCAAGCCTTAATAGAAACAAAACAACGATTGATTAATAACAGTCAAAAATAGTATACTTTATTACAATTGTATATGAATATGATCATCATGCCTCACTGCTCTACAACCATGAAAGCGTACTTTAGGATGGTTCAAATTCAACCTATTTTTCAAATGAGGCTCAATAAATAGTTTACCTAAATTTGGCTGAGCTAATAGAATACTAATTAGTTTTTTATTCCCATTATTCGAAAATTTCAGCTCCTTATTAATACTTCCAAAGGTGAGGTATTTTGGAAAGTCATATTGAAAATTGCCTGCTTCTAAGCATTTTGTCGGTTGATCCCACTCCCCTTTTTTGACCTCTTCATATACACCATAACCACTGATTGATTTTTGTAAATCTGTAATCTTTTTTTCTTGGTTTTCATATACTAATGAAAGATCAATCTTCCTCCCATCATTATGACTTAAATGAGGCAATAATGGAAATCCCTTGACAAAAGGAAAACAAGCATCTAGGTACTTTATTTTGATGTTTGTACCTTTTAACTGTTTGCCTGCCTTTAGTAAAAGGTTATTCATTTCGGGCACTACATAATTTCTATTCAAGAGCACCGTCATATAGTTTGTCGGAGAAATACTTTCAGTAGTGACCACTGGTTCTCTGCCCTGCCACCTTGCTATTGGCGGTACGATCACATAAATAAAAAATAAGTATATCATACTGAATACACCTACCTTTAAAAGTATATTTTTCGTTTTCAAAAAATAGAGCACTACTAAAAAGAGTAGATAAACGATTCCTCCTATTTGCGTTATAGCTGTAAGAAAAATAATGAGGAGGATGTGAAAGAATATTTTAAAAGTTTGTTTCATTGTTTGTTTTCTAAGAAATGCTGTTTTCTCTGTAAATATATTCATAATAATACAAAAAAGGTATCTCAACAGTCCTCCTATGTAATAGCGTTTTATAGACTGATTCTTTGATAGGTAAATGTTTAAAAGGTTATAATGTTTCATTAGTAATAATGAGGAGTTTATCATTAAATTGCGATCAATGTTAAAGTAAACTTTCTCTTCACATGTGGAGAGCTACTTATGTCAAACTAGCAGAATAGATCAAACTTATCTATTTGCACAATTTTTTGTTATCATGTTCGTATGGTCAGGTAAAGGTATTTTTGCCATTTTTGTTTTCTTAGCAAGTGCTATTATCTTCGGTCTAATTTTTCCAGGTACATCTGCATCTTATGGATTCGGCTTTTGCTTTATTGTTACAGCTGTATTCAGTTGGTTTATGGGTAAAAAATGGAATGATCAAGATGCTAAAATGTATATCGATGAAGATTCAGGACAAAAAGTAATCGTTAAAGGAAATCACACTATTTTTTGGATCAAATTACAGTATTGGGGACCAATTTTCTTACTTATTGGTTTATACTTTATATCAACAAAGTTTTTTTAGATTAGTACATTAAAAAGCTTTGAAAAAACGTTCATCTTTTCTTTATGAAAATGAACGTTTTTTTATGTCTGTAGTCTATTACATTGATGTTTTCTTTTTTTCACTTCAATGTAAGGTTTGAATGAAGTGAAAAATACTTTATGACACCTTTGTATATTTCCCAAGGTCTTAATTATTACAATATATCATAAACTATAAGAAAGTAACATTTGTACTCATTTAGTAAATACATATTCTTCAATAGTTTTATATAAATAAGAAGAGATCAGATCTTTCTTACAAATTTTCAATACTTCGTTTAACTCTTTGATTGATTTCACTTTATCAGTCTCATCCGAATAATAAATATGCAAATTATCCCAAAGGTCCTGTTTTTCACCTAAAAGAGAGAAATCCTGTTTTACATCACTTATATTCTGAATCGGGTCAATAAAATACTTTTTCAAGTATGCTTTAGAATAAACTTCTTTTAGTATTTGACCAGCTATACTATTAGTGGTATAAGTTTCCTCAAACAATAGATCAAAATATTTGTACTGTAGTAATTCATTTACTTTTTCATAGTCTTTTAAACCATAATAAATTTCAATTTTATCCTCTCTAAAAGAAACTTCATCACCGAGACAATCTAGAGTTAAAGGTGGATATAATTCGGCAGAATCTAACCAACTTAAAGCATCTTCAAACTGCTTATTTTCAACACATATCCTACTCAAAGTATAATAGGATTGATGTTTGACTTTCGGTAAATTATACTCAAAAAAATAACGAAGCGAGCTATTCTGCCAATACACTAGAATAGGGTAAGTATCAATTACTTTATAGTTGAAATCTGTAGTTCTAGTGATTGCCTTATTTAAGTATTTTACTGCTTTTTCAGGTTCTTGATTCCATTTGTAATAAGTTCCTAATTTATACAATACATAAGGTGTATAACATGAGCCTTTATTGTTTTCTAAAAATGCTTGATAGGCCTTAATTTTTCTATAGAGGAAGATTTTATTCTGCTGATCTGAAATGGGTATGCTATAGTATTCATAAAACAGTTCATCAATCAACCTTATTTTTTTAAGGTCCAATGAATCTGATTTAATAATTTGAGAGTACACCGAATTACTTATCAGTAAGAAGATTATGATTGAAATTTGAAAGTATAGTTGTCTCATTATTTGATGTGCTATAAAACTTGAACCTTATCTCAATTTCATGCAAGCGTAGCAAGCTACGCTACTACAGGAATTTTCAACGATTTTACCCGAATTTAATGCCAATTGGTAAAAGCATTTTCACATACACTTTTTTACCTTTCAAAACTCCCGGTTTCCATTTCTCTAAATATTCTAAAGGGAGTGTTGTTCCATGACTTGAACATTGATAAACTATTTCACCATTTGGATCAACGATAAATAGAATATAAACTTTTAGTCCACCCAAATTTTTATATTTATCACCAAATTTCATGTGCTTACCTATTATTTTATAAAAGGCTCCCATCCCTCCTGGGTATTCTGCTGGTTCATCTACTATTTCATATACTTCTTCTCCATTGAAGGAATCAATCGAACAAGAATCAAGAAATGATATATGTGCTTGAGCATAATTGCTGTAAGAAATGAATAGGAAGATTGATACAAAAATAAATCTTATCATAATATTAGTTTGCTATTGATACTTCAAGATAGAAAAGTCTTTTCTGTCTAACAATTTTTGAATCGAACAAAGAAAAACCTAGCTCATTTCTTATGGGCTAGGTTAAAATATTACTGTGTATTTATAGTTACATCTATTACATTGTGATGCAGGTATTATGATTTGATTCGCATCAAGACAAATCAATTACCTTTATTGTTTTCATCTTAGTTCTGAATTAAAAGTCTTTCTTTCTAAAATTATCAACGGCTGTTGTACCAAGCATTTTGGTAAGTTTACCCCAGGAAGGATGCATTGAAAATTCTGCCATGTTGGTTCCTAAATGATCAAACGCTTTCTTGTTGGTGTTCATCATATGTCCCATTGACATAAACTGATCTTCTAGAATTGACTTTTCTATATTTTCGAAACAATAGGTATTACCAAAATTTCCAATCCCCGAAACAAACTCTTTTCCTTCCTCATTACCTCCCCATGTGAGATACGGACTTAAGAAAACAAATGGTGGCATGGTATTGACGGTCACTGCTCCGTATTCCATATCTGTTACCGCTTGATCTACTGCCGGTTTATGATGCTTTTTGGTCTTTTCATCAATCAGAATACAGCTTCCCAATGTCCCTAAAAGTTTTGTATTACAGAACTCTACCGCATGAGGTAAAAATTCGCTTGCATTTGCAGGAAGATCCAAAGCCACTTCATCTATTATCTGGCAGAAAGCTTCATTTTGAACTGCAAAACTATCTTGATCTATATCTCTAATCACCACAAAATTGGCATTCTTATATTTTCCTCCTTCTGGTTTCAACACTTTTGCATCTGGATAATAGGACATAAATTTCTCCAGCACCTTATCAGAACCCGGATAATAAGTTCCTGCAGCAGGTGTTTGATCTTCAATAGCTCTTTCCAATGCATCTAGAAATTCTTCTCTCTGTGGCCAATGCTTTGAAGTCACTAATGTCTGAACTCTACCACAAACCGCTCCTCCATTTAGCTTAGAAATAGTAGCAATCTGAATCGCCTGATGCTCTATTTCTTTCTTTGACCAAGGTTGATCTCCCGGTACGATTATGCAAGGATTATTTCCTCCGCATTCCGAAATTAAAGGTGTAGAAGAGGCTGCATCAATGGCTTTCGCAACGGCAGTAGATCCTGTAAAATAGATCTTATCCAACCCTTCCAAAGTTGTCATTGCTTTACCCTCGGCATGATCAATAAAAGCAATTGCTTTGGCTTCAATCAATGGTTCAAAAATTTTCTCCCATACCTCATCTGTTTTTGCATTGAGTTGATGAGGTTTATGAATGACCGCTTTATTTTCCAAAAACATAGCTTTGACCATCTCCAAAGAACTACTATAATTCCCTGCACCAGAAACTGCTATGATTCCTGCTGGTTTTTCTAAAGGATTGATTTGTTTGGGTTCACCTTTTATTCTTAAATGCATTTTCTGAGTAGCACTCATTAACCGATCTTTGGCGTCAAGCGGTTTTACTTCTACATCATAGATTTGATCACTGATCTGTGTAATCTTTTCAGGACTAGGCATGTGTCCTTTAATGATATTTTCATAAAGATGAATGCAAGCTGTTAAAGTGTTGGCTACAGGAACTACTGTGGCAATAAGATTCATTCCGTAAGAATATAAATCCTCCCCCAACAATTCGTTCTTCATGTCTCCATCTGCTATGGCAAGGTCTGAAGCAAAAAGTCGCATTCTATCTCTTACCTCTTCTAGTAAATGAAGTCTTACGTGCGGCGGCTGTTGTGCCCAGCCTTGTGGATCTAGGTTATCAAAAGCTTCTTGTGCAGTCATAATTGTAATGATTAGATGATTAATTAAATTTAGAGAAAGCACGGCCTGTACTCCATTTTCATGTAAGTCAAAAGGCCCTTATAGTTATTGATTGATTAAGGGTACACCTCACTTATTTTAAGCAGGTGTCAATATCTTTGATTAATTCATTGCTCGATATTCGTTGGGACTGTATCCGGTCTTCTTTTTGAACATACGTGTGAAACTTTGAGGATATTCAAATCCTAAAATAAAGGCTATTTCACCTACAGATTGATTAGAACTTAATAGAATATTTTTCGCTTTTTTCACCACATAGGCATCAATGTGTTCTTTAATTCCTTTACCTGTTTCTTTCTTCAGCAAGTCACTTAAATAATTGGGTGACATATTCAGTTCTTTCCCGAAATAATTAGAAGTAGGCAACCCGCTTTTCGCAATCTGTTCAGACTTGAAGTAAGACTTTAATTTAGATTCAAAATCAGTTATTAAATCACTATTCAAATTCGTTCTGGTATAAAATTGTCGGTCATAAAACCGCATACAATAATTGAGAAACAGTTCTAAATTAGAGAGAATTAAATTTTGACTGTGCTTGTCAATATTCTGAGAATATTCAGTTTTGATTTGATCAGCGATATGTTGTATAAACTCTTCTTCTTTTTTTGATAAATGCAAAGCTTCAGTTACTTCATAATCAAAAAAAGTATAGGAGTCCATTAGATTGAATAAATTAGATTTAATGATGAGATCAGGATGAAATAATAAAGTCCATCCATCTTTATTTTTTAACTCTTCTTTTGTGGGAACACTGAAAACCTGATTAGGATGTGCAAAAATCATTGTCCCTTCTTCATAATCATATGAATTTCTTCCGTACCCCAATGACCCGCTGATCTTATCTTTGTACATAATGGTGTACATAGAAGATGAAAATCGTATACCATACATGCTTTCATCTAGCCAGTCATTGACCAAATCTTTATCATATATAAATGTGATTAAAGGATGATCAGGAGCTGGTAATTTTAATATTTTATGAAACTGAGAAATACTATCAACTTTTAGAATATCAGACATAAGTATTGGGTATTATTTAATTTAGACCTACTAATTTTCAAGTAATGTCCATAATTGTTTTTCACCTTTCAGATCATGAACATTGGGTTTGATGATGACATTGGCCACCCTCCTTTTCTATACTCCTCACTATTCATAGTACACTATGTTATGAAAAGTGTTCACTAGAGTATTTAGATGCATATTCAGATAATAAACAATGTAAGGAGGTTTGAGCTGATTACCAACTGCTACCACTCATGTTCATCATTGTGACAAATGGTTTTGTCAATACCATCTATTTCAAATCCTCAAAATGAATCTTATGCCATTCCGTTTAATTACTGCACGTACTACGGAAGACAGCATCAAGATTCTTGAGTTGAGGGTATTTTTCTAATAAAAGTTCGGCTAACAGGAAATGTCCATAAAAACTTGCCTCCATCGTGATTTCAAAACCGTCATTATTATATTCTGGTGTATTTTCCATATTCATCATTCCAGTATTACAAGCTAGTCCGTCTAATTTTTGATATTTTGAAAGAAAAGCATCCACAAAATCTCTTACGGATTGAAGATCTGCTAAATCACATTTCATCACATCATAACTTCCCTTTAATGTTGAAAAGCGCTGTGCTACTTCATTACCAACTTCCACACTTCTGCATCCCATTACTACATGTGCACCTTGTTTTACTAATTGCAGTGCTGTCTCAAACCCTACACCCGAATTAGCTCCGGTTACTATATATGTTGTTCCACTTAAATCCTCCTCTAAATGCTTTGGGTTACAAAATGTAACTTCCTTCTTCGCCATGTCTATTTCTAATTAGGTTTGTAACAAATTTCCTATTTTATAAAGTTTTTCGTTTAACACAATTACAGATTCTTGTAACAATTTCACAGAATAACAAAACCAAAACAACTAACTACCAAACAATTACAATTATATCCTGACTTTCAACCCATAAAAGATTGCAATTCATTTATAGTGTTATAGGAATGCACTTATTATTTAATAAAAAAAACCGACCTAATATCATATATTTTTGTATGTCGAAATATTTTTCAATTCACACCAATAGAAAAGTTCCCATTCTTTTATCCCCATAAAGATTTTCCTATTTTTGAATATGAAAAAGATAGAATTTGTACTCACCTCTAAGCATAACAACAAACGTTTTGTGGCTGACGCAAGATGGATTGCTAATCATACGAAAAAGCCAACTGTAATTTTGGTGCATGGTTTCAAAGGATTTAAAGATTGGGGCGCCTTTAATGTTATCGCTGATCAATTTGCGAATAAAGGCTATTGCTGTGTCAAATTGAACTTCAGTTCTGATGGCACTACAGTTGATTATCCTTTTGAAGTAACAGATCATGAAGCTTTTGGTAATAATAATTTTAGCAAAGAGTTGGATGATTTAGGAGTGTTGATTGATTGGTTGCATAGTGATGAATGCCCTATTGGAACCATTGATTTATCAAAACTTTATCTTTTAGGACATAGCCGTGGCGGTGGTGTGGTACTGCTAAAAACTGCTGAAGATGAGCGTATCAAAAAAGTGGCGACTCTAGCTTCTATTCCTCAGGTCAATACTTTCTCTGAAGAGACGGTAGAGCACTGGAAAAAAGAAGGTGTGATTCATGTGGTCAATGGTAGAACGAATGAAGAACTGCCATTATACTTTCAAGCCGTAGAGGATTATTATGCGCATGAAGACCGCTTGTCGATGATGAAAGTGTTGCCGACAGTCACACGACCTATTCTTCATATTCATGGTGATGCGGATGAGACAGTGCCTATCAAAGCTATGGACTTTTTACATCAATTAAACCCTGCATCTACTTGTAAAACAATTGAAGGGGCATCGCATACTTTTAATACAAAACATCCTTGGACGGAGGAGACTTTATCGGAAAATATGCAAACCGCAATTGATTACGTGTTAGATCATTTTTCAGAATAAATGGAAGACGCCTATTTAACCCTAAAAGGTACCAGCGAAGGTATCTACAAAGAGAAAGGAAGTAAGTTTATTGCCTTGGCCCATCATGTTACTACAGAAGAGGAAGCGAAGGCAATTGTGAAAGGATACAGAAAGGAATATTATGATGCTAGACACTGGTGCTATGCTTATATTATTGGTGCGGATAAAAGTAAAACGAGAGCCAATGATGACGGTGAACCAAGTGGATCAGCAGGTCTTCCTATTTTAGGACAACTAAGATCTTTCAACGTTACGGATACGCTGATTGTAGTGATTCGTTATTTTGGAGGAACAAAACTTGGAGTTCCGGGCCTTATTCATGCCTACAAAACTTCAGCGGCAGACGCTCTTGAAAACGGTGAGATTGAAGAGCTGTTTGTACAAAGACAGATTAAAATCACATTTGCTTATCCTCAGATGAACGATGTGATGAAAGTGGCAAAGAATTATGAATTGGACTTTGGTAATCAAAGTTTCGATGAATTATGCCATATTGAATTTTTAGTAAGAGACAGTCTTTTCGAGCAAGTAAAAGAAAAGCTTGAAGACGTAGACGAACTTATTTTTAAAGAGCTATAAAATGAAAAAATACTCCTCCTTCCGAATTTATAAAACGGGTTTTCAACAATACTTGAAGGCATTCAACTTTATCAGAAAGAACAATTTGATGCAGTATTTCTGGTTTATCAGTCTTTTTGGATTTATTCTTTCCGTAGTTTTATTGGGAGGAGGATTATATACAAGTCATCATATTATGGAATGGGTGCAGACCACCGACAACTTTCATTCGATGGTAGACGCTATTCCTTTTGTTGATACCAAAAGCTCTGAAACTTCTTTGTATTGGGTTCTTTTCATTTTTATTGAAATACCGGTACTCATCACCAGTTTATTGCTTTTTGGACCATTGGTCAACCTGCTTAGCTTCCCAATTTTGGATCGTTATACAGAGAAAATCAACATAATTTTATTTGACCGCAACGCTGAAAGCAATTTTGATTTAGGTCGATTATTTCAAATGGCTTGGTCCATTATTCTACCCAATGCACTAAAAAGTATTTTCTTTACATTACTCTTGTTGCCTTTCACATTTATTCCATTTGTGGGGCCAGTTTTTCTATTTATCAGTTTAGTGATCAATAGTTATTATACTGGTTTTGACATTGTGGACAACTATTTTGAAAACTGGAATGTAAAGGTAAAAGACAGTAAACACTTTATCACACAAAATAAATCCATTCCAATCAGCATTGGTTTTGGCGGAAGTCTGCTGTCACTTGTCCCCATAATAGGCGGAATTTTTTCACCCATCATCAGTTTGACTGCTGGTGGACTTATACTCAAAGAACTCGATGTCTATGAAGACGTACATGCTATTTAAAAACTACATCATTTTTCTTTTCATTTCCTTATTAGGCTTCTCATGTAATTTAATTGATGAGGAAAACACCCCTGAAATAGATATTCAAGAAGAACTGATACCCGTTGAGGTGAGCTTTCTATACAATCTCATTGAACCTACTCCCGAAGACCCTCAGTCTGTTGTTTTCTTTTATGAAGACAATCTACTTTCATCAGTCAATAATGTATTGACCAATAGTGAAATTATAGCATTGGATTTCGACTATGATGAACAAAATAATATCAGCAAGATCGAAGTCAAGAAAAATGACAACACCATTAAGGTCTACACCTTTACCTACGATTCTTCAGTTATTACGATTCAAAAGGACAATATCCCATTTGTAAAGGCCGTACTTCACAATAATCAATTGGTTTATAGTATTGAGAACTTTGAGAAAAAGCAGATCAGTTACTTTACTTATGAGTCGGGAGACCTTTCAGTGCAGAGAGTTTTTGATAATAGCACAGATATCTCTAACGGTACTCCAAAACTGATTACAAACTTCTCATACAGTCCCTTTGGAAGCGCTTTATTCTCTTCTGTAATTCCCACTACAACACTATTTTTACTAGATGAAGTCGATGAATTCTTGTTGACGAAATTTCTAACGACATCCAACACAAAGGTGAATTTAGGAGTGAAAGAAGGAAATAATGTAGGCAGTATTGATTACAGAACTATTTTTAATGAGGAAGGCTACCCTAGTTCCATCTCAATGATTTATAGAGAAGATGATAAAGCGGTCAAGCAAATCATCCATAATGTATCCTACAACAGTGCTACCCCTTTTTAAGACAAAACTTAGGAGGTGGTATTAAAAAAGGCCAGAGTAAATGCTCTGACCTGTTTTTTTGTAAAAAAAGAAATTTGTTGTTGTCAATGAATCGCTCGAATGTTCATCTATTCAGCTTTGGAGTTTGTCCAAAATACTCCTGTTAGCAAAGTAATAGTCCGCCTTCAGTTTATTTGATATTTTAGTTTAAAGCACACTACTTTTTTTTATTCTATCGTCATTTCAAAGATGGTAATCTTGATTGATTTCAGCATCAGAACGGCTGTCACATTAATTCATTTTTAATACTACATTTTCACTACAAAGTGCCATTTTAAGCACGTAAAGCCATAAAAAACAAAAAAACCGATACAGCATTGTGCATCGGTTCTTGTTTATTTCTGAATAGATAAAATCCTAAAGTGTAATCGTTTTGCCTTCTTATTTCAAAGCTTCAGTTTCTTTTCCTAACTGTATATCATACTTACGTTGAATTCTGTAGATGATTTCACGGGCTAGATACACGGCTAGAACCCCCACTAACCAACCGCCAATGATATCTCCAACGAAATGAACCCCAACGGCAATTCTACTGTAAGAATACAAAGCCGTCCATATGAAAAATACCCATGACCACTTCAGTTTTTTGTGCCATTCCAAGAAAAAGAACAAAGCAATGGCCATTGATGTAGAGGCATGTGAAGAGACAAATCCTAAGGGACCGCCTCTGTAGCCATGCAATGTATGAACTAGGTCTTTGATGGCAGGATCATGTGATGGTCTCGGCCTGTTTACTAAAGGCTTGAATATTTGCGAGGCTATAACATCTGCCAATCCTATGGCAATACCCAAACCTATCAACCAAAAGAGTGTTTGTTTCCAGCCAAACTTCCAGAAAGAAAATGAAACTATAAATAAATATAGAGGCCATGAATTGATAGGTGTTGTCAACCACCAGAAAAACGTATCAGAAAGTTCAGTATGATGACTATTCAAATAGAGAAACAATTCTCTTTCCCAACCAAAGGGTTCCATATTAATTTATTTTATGTGTCTTTTCAAAAGGGTCTGGAAAAGGGTAATTGTCTTTATACCCTTTCAAACGGTACAAGTAAGCGTATCGCATCAGCTTATTCGCTCTAGTGACTTCCACTCTTCCCACCTCTTCAATTGAATCAAAATAAGCGGCGAACTGCTGATTTACGTCACGTCCCCAATTGGTCACATTGACAAAATAAACGTCCTCTCCTTTTTCCAAGCCACCTCTGTCTTGGTTGATCCATGCATATTTATGAATCTGATCCCAAGTACCCATCATGATCAGCGGGTGATTGTTAGGGTGTGCAATATAAAAATCGATATGTGTACCAGGGAACCATTCAAATGCTACAAACTTAGCATTCGGTTTCATCTTCCCCTCTTGAACATCTTTTTCTATAATCGGCTGCAGCTTTTTGTTGATTTGTCTCCAGCCATACATATCCTGCGTAAAATCCCATTCCCCAAAATTCTGAGGATCATCCATGTTTGTTTTCCCTAGATTAATTGGGCTGAAGTTGATTAACCAATATGCAATTGCTAAAACAACAGCAAGAAAAGTAGTGGAACCGGCAATTCTTTTCGGTTTCCAGAGTCTCCAAGCATTTCTAGCTTTACTATCAATCAATACCACTCTCCAATACACCGCTGTAATAATGATCAATGGGAAATAACCAGGGCCCGACCAGTGCGGTAATGTCTCTCTGAAAAGGGCAAAAGATGTAAATACAATAATCAAAGGCAAGCCGTTGAATAAAAGTACCTGTAAAGACTTCTTATCCATTACTTTTTTGCCTTTGGCAATACCTACAAGCGCCGCCACTATCAAGTACCAGTTCCAAGGATTATTATAAGCGATTTGACCGCCAAACTCCCTAAGGAAGTAATCTAATCTTAATTCTAAAGTAGGTGTTACACGATCAGAATGGAAAGTAAAACTGATAAAATCGTTGGCGTAATTCCAATAGAAAACCGGGAATAAGCAAAGTACAGCAATTGCTCCTGCTCCCCACAAACTCCAGTCTGCAAACCATCTTCTATCACAAACCAGCACATATAAAGCCACACCTATACCAATAAAAGCTCCATGATATTTTGACAATCCTGCCAAACCAATCATCAAGCCAGCAAGTAAAAGGTTCCTCCTTGCCTTTCCATCAATTTTCGCTACCGGAAGTGATTCCAATAGGAAGTAAATACTCAGCATCCAGAAAAGAGTCTGAGGTGTATCAGGAATAATAAAAATACCTGATAAAATGGAGGCGTAAATAGAAGATGTATATAAAAATGCCGCATAAATACCGGCTATGCTGTCTTTTAGTTTTGAAGCAATCCTATAAGCAAGGAATGTGTTTATTCCAGCAAAAACAACACCTCCCAAACGCATAAATAGCTCGTAAGGCAGTTTTAGGTTTAACGTAAATAGCTGAATTACCCACCCCACCATTGGAGGATGGTCGAAGTGACTTAGTTCAGGATATAAAGCATATGTCCAATAATAAACCTCATCATTACTGAACTCCATTGTGCCACCAATAAACGCACGCACAATGGAACTGATAACGATTATTCGTAAAACAATCTTGGTTGCTCTACTTTCTGTAATACTCATTTGTTCCATCCTGCAAATGTAATTTATTTCATTCACAAAGTCTTAAATAATGTTGATTTGTAAACTTCTTATAACTTTTTATCGTTTTTCACTAAAGATAAATTGTCTTAGTATTAGGGCATTTTATCTGTAGATAAAATAGTATGTATTCTATATATAAACATTAATATGAATTCTAAATTAACATTCCTATTTGTTTTACTTACTGGTCTTGTGCTATCAGCATGTGTGGATGATGTAGATAAATTTCCTCCTAGAGAAGTCACTTTGATCTACAATTGGGAAGAAGCTAATATAGCTGGACTAGACTCTGGCACGATGCAAATATCTCATCAGTCAGGACTAGCATTATTATATTTGAGCAATACTGATGAGTCAACGGTAATTCCAGGCATAATCGGCAATTTAGTCGTTCAGGAAAACCCTAAATCAAAAGATCCTAAATATGCGGTTCCTAATACTATATCTGTCATACCCATCGGGCAGGATAGTGCAGAAGTTATTTTCACCGCGCCAAAAGATTTTTAATATAAAAACATCTGTAAAATGGATGATACAAGGATAGTGACTTCTAAAGTTCCTATCCTTTCTTTTTGAGGTTCAATTCTAAAATTTCATTTCAAAATTTCTATGGGTATCCGCAAATAATTCAGTAAATTAAGTAAGGACCTAGTGAAACCCATACAACCTAATTATGAAAGTAGTTGACTTTATTTCTAAAGAAGATAGCGGAAATAGAGAAGTGAAAATTGATAAGATAGAATTCAGTTTAATTCATGATGGCATTGATGAAGTGAAAGGAGTATTGTACATGTCAGTACATTACCACATCAATAATTAGGGAACCCTGGTAAATACTTAATCTACTAACAATGAGTTATTTACTTGTTATAAAATGTAAAAAAGACCCCGAAAAATGTCGAATTAGGCTTTTTTCGGGGTTTTAACTTGCATAAATTTGAGTTCCAACAAAAAATCTATTACAAGTCTGACTCAAATATAACATGCAATTC
>NZ_JABANE010000155.1 GCF_012844305.1 Flammeovirga aprica JL-4 | reverse complement strand
ATTCATCAAATGTTTTTCGTAGATTTGCTACTGAGTTAAGGCTCATGAAAAGTTGTTTGTTTTATTTTGTAGGAAATTTAAAATAACAACTTTTCTTCCTTTTTAGAAAGTTATCCAATTATCATCGGGTAGAGTAAATTTTTAGAAAAATATATTATCTCATTTTCTGGATTTCATAATTTGTTCAATAACATCTTTGCTCTTAATCCTTTTATAACGGTTTTCAATATCACTCCTTCTTTTAATTAAATTTTCGGGTATTGTTAATTGAATTAAATTATTATTGAATTTAAAACATGAAGAATATTTAGAAACTTCATCTTTATCAAGCGAAGTAAAATATTTGTATTCTACTTTCTTAAAATCATATTCCTTCTCAAAAATCTTTATCGTAATAGACATTCCAGGTTAATGAATGAAATGTAAAAAATAGTAAAAAGCTTCATCCTTCTATCAAGAAGATATTAAAGGTGATCTTCCAATTGTTCATATACCTCAAAGAATTCCATTCCTTGACTGCTCAGTAATTTTTCTTCTTTCTTTTCATCTATTTTCATAAATATATTAAGACCCGAAAAGTAATGTTTTACATAGGCATAAGTTGTTTCAGAAATCATTGGCATGATATATTTATAACCTGTATTTCTTGTAATAATATTACCTTCTTCATCAAGAATTCCGTATTGATCATCATCATATTCCTTGTCTAAATAAAAAATCAAACCTTTTAGGTCTTCATGATTATCTTGTTCGATAGGTATATGTACATCAATTTTTTCATCTTTATATCCATCTATAAAAAGAGAATCGGAGAAAAGATCTTTATGTATTCCTTTATCAAGATTGTAGAATTGATGTCCTGAAATCATAACTAGATCATTCTTTACATAATACAATTTAGCATCTTGATCTGTAGATGGTATTTCGAAAAATTTATCCTCAAAAAGGTCATAAATAGAGTCTTTCTTTGAATCAAATTGAATAAAACGGTTGGAACTGATGATCCCTTTATAAGGTGAACTTGAAGGTACAGATAAGTCACTAATCTTCCCATTTAAATTGGCATAATGTATTTGTTTATCTTTTTTTACATACAAAAGATTTCCAACACTATCAGTAGAAATATCATCATATAATATAGGTATATCCCACTTTTGAAGTTTTGCATTATAAATACCCTTCTTATAGTTACTGTCAATACAATAGTACTGTTCGAAATCAGTAGTATAATAAGGAACTGCACCATCGAAAGTGACTTTTTCCATCGCTCTTAGTTCATAAAATTCATAAAAGTCAAGTTCTGAACTTATGGTATAAACAAACCCCTCTTCTACTTTGATTACAGTATCCATTTCATTCTTTATCATTTCAATAGGAATTTTTTCAGGAGTTTGAATACGATACACTTTTGTTTCTCTCCATGTTTTTTGGGTGATAGTACTATCCAGAATCGTAAAACGGATATTGTTTTCTTTTAGATAAGTAATAGTATTGTTGATTTGATGTCTTATTTCGAACACAGAATTATCATCATTCTTCCTTGAAGAATAGTCATGTCGTAAAGAATAAAAACTTAAATCATGTTCCTCGAACCATTTTCTTGAAAAGATTTTTGAAGTTTTAGTAATGATGTCATACATGTGAACACTGTTGTCATCCCTTTTCAAGAAAAACATGCTATTGACTGTCCTTGTATCCCAAAACTCAGAATACTCTTCGAACTTTTCTATGACATTCAGATCATCATCATATAATGTAAAATTATATAATTCCTCACCATCTTCCATAATTAAAAAATGGTTATCATCTATACGGTTTATTTTTGAATATATAGGAGGTACAATATAATTTCCTTCAGTATTAATCACCCCATACAAAAAGGAATCGCTGTCATTTAATCTCCCTTTTACTATTGCTATTCCATTGATAAAGGTAGTAGCTTCCTCAAATTGAAAAGGAATGACTAACTCTCCTTCTTTGTCTACAAAGCCATAAACAACATTAGCTTCGTACTCTTCTGGATGATACAGTGGGAACCTATGCAACTCTTTATCTTCAGTTTTATCAGTATCAGTAGAATCATAATTACTACCAATTAAAGTTTTTTTATACAATCGTTTCTCCATAAGCACTTTATAATCCTCTCGATCAGCATTTACGTAGAGCTTAAAAGTATTCTCATTTAGATTTTCTATCTTAGAATAATCAAAATCAGTATAATTTTCTAGATCATGATTAAAGACTGCCCATTTTTTATCCTTTTGACCTAAAAAGTAATCTCCTTTTAAAATAATATCATCAAAAACTGCATCGGTATAGTATCCATTATACACTAGACCTTTCAAACCATTTTTCGTATATACTGCATGACCATCATAATCATCTGGTTCCATTAACACCTTTCCGTCATAATTGTAACAGACATAAACGCCTTTTGAGTTACGTACCCAATAGTAAGAGTCATTTGCATATCTTAAACCAAAAGAGTTCTTTACATCCTGTTGTGTTCTGATATCAAAGAAATATCCAACCTCATTTCTTTCTAACCTTATATAATTATTGTTGTAGCCCTTATATTCCGCTTGCAAAATAATGGTCTCACCTTGTGGAACAACAAGGTAAGTAATGTCATCATTAGGAACAATCCCAAAACCTTTTAATTCCTTGTCACAGGTAATATCTCTCTTCATCACATTTACAATTCGACCTTTCCTATCTACTACAACTGAATTGTAAAGAATGTAGTAACATCTTAGATTTTGGTAAGGTTCTTTATCTTTACGAGAATATTCATAACCTCTTTTCCACGACCCATAATTATCATCAAAGTGAACCGCATAATATTCTTTTTTCACTACATTATAAAGACTCCAAAAGCTATAATAATTCGACATCCCAAAACCAGTTCCTCCAAATTTACGGTTTGTAACTTCCACATAATTAATCAACCAATTATTATTTTTTTCAGGATCTGAAACCCAGTTTCCATTACTGTCAATTACTCCACTAATTTCATTAGAAATCACATGTGCATAACCATCAATAAATATTTGGGCTTCATCAAAATGAAATGGAATAACAGTTTCCCCTTTCAAATTCAAGTACCCCCACTTTCCATTTTTCATCGCACTTACCTTTCCTTCAGAAGGCACATCTATCATTGTATATTCAATAGGAATGACAATTTTACCATCAGTATCAATTAAACCATATTTTCCTTTTTTCTTTACAATATGATGTCCGTCTACTCTTAATCCCACAAAATCTGCATTGTAAAAACCCTTAAATTCTAGGTCCTTCAGCTTGTCTGACGTCAATCTATTTCCATCACTAGTGAAAGTATTGATCTTAGGATTCTTTTTTAAAATCTGTCGGTAAATCTTTCTAGTTTTATTTTCAACAGACTTGTAAGATTTAATATAACTGCCTTTATCCTTACTCAACATTGCATTAAAAGCTTGATTAAAAGCATCATCAAAACTGTTAAAAAATTTATCTAATAAGGCATCGGTATCCGTCTCAATATCTTTAACGAATTTAGGAGGTGTTCCTATTGGAATCATTGAGTCTATATGAGCTTTTTGATCATCATCAATTGCACCTAAACCTTCAAACATATGTTTTTCAATTTTAGGTATCCGGGGTTTTGAAAAGTAATATCCCACACTGATCAGTACACCTATTATCAAGAATATAGTTATGCTTTTTTTCATTATTGAAGAGTTATTAGTTTTGAAAATTAGTTTGCTTAAAAATCAACTATTGGACGGACTAAAAAGTTTTCTCATTTTAATTCTTTATTAAAAAACTGCTTTTCTGCCCTAATTCTTATGTAAAAGTAAAAAAAGTTTAATTCTTTTTATTCTATTTTTTTTACTCTTTTAGAAATAGTTACTAGTCTAAGGAGTATTTGATAAGATAGCTCTAAGTGACGAATTGATACTTTGAATAGTTTTTTTGGAAACGAACGAATTTAACTGTCAGAAGGTGATATTATATTCGAGTCATTCTTATATTTCTCCTATCCTTTGAAGTTGATAGACACTATATTCTTTAATAATTGGATCTGATGACAATGACAATTCTTTTAGTTTCTGAATAGCATACTCTGTCCTTAAATCACCAAGAACATAAGCACATTTTCGTAAGAAAGGGTCTCTATTATCTTCTTCGTCCCAATGATTACAATTTAAGTGCATGGCTTCTACAACTGTATCTATGCAGTCCGGATTTTTGTATTTAAATTGAAATGATAATGCTATATTTTCATGTTGATTATGCCAACATTCAACCAATAATTTTTTGTACATTTTATCTAAGTACATGACAAAAAACGTGTAGTTATAAAATTTAGATCTGTACCCTTAGGATTTAATAACTTATCAGAGATATAGTCTAATCCATATTTGAAGAAGCTTTTAGCTCTTCTGCCATGCTTTAAAATTCTTATCTTCTTGACATTGTCGTGAAGAAAAATTCCCATATTGTAAGACCATACAAATGATAAAGCAATGATATATAGCAGTTTATTAATCCTATCATAGTGAATTAAGTGTGTATCTTCTAAGTTGAAACCTGAAGATTTGAAAGCTTTGAACATCGTTTCAATCTGTCATCTGTTTTTGTAAATCTCAAAACTTTGATCCACTTGATTGTAGGAAGCTATCATCAAAAATTGTAATTCCCCTTTCTCATAATATTTCATTCCTGAAAAATAGACATAAACATTATTAACTGTCACAATAGATGGATGAAAATAGGGTGTATTTAACTTTTGTGTTCTTAAAATCCAATGTCCTTTTATAACCTTTCCCCCTTTTAAAGTAAGATCAAAGTTATCCCTAAATCTGATATAAAATGGTATTTTATGATGCACCAAATAGTCCCACCATTTTCCTCCAATAAATTCCCTGTCAGCCGTTATATATTCTATAATAGATAAATCAAAGAGATGATGAAATCTATTGAAAAGCTCTTCCCTTTCTTTTTCATTTGAGTTGCCTCTTTTATTTCCAAGGACAGTCCACAAGATAGGAAGTCCTACACCTTCATAAATCACACTTAAATATAAAATATTGATATTCAGTTGTCCAAATTTCCAATTTGTACGGTCTAGCGATAGCTGTAACTTCCCTTGAATTGGTAACATTTTTAATAATAAGAGAGAAAAAGCATTTTCATCAAGTTCAAATTCAGAGAAAAATCTTTGTATTCTTCTCAGTTTAGATTCAAGTTTTGCCGAAGAAGAAAATCCTTGAGAAAGTCTGTTAAAGTTAACGGTTTGGACTTTCAATAAACTTAAGATAATACAGCAAAGACAAGTAAGTCTTGCTTTATTAAGCGTTAATGTTTTCGATAAAGTTTCAAATAATGATGTATATTCGGTCATGCTAATCAGGTTGAGTTCAATTTTTTGTGTGGTAACTTAAAGTTAAACATTTTCTCTGATTAGCTTTTTTTGTCATGTACTAAGACATTTTATACAAAAAGTTATCATCGTAATATTTATGAGTTATCATTTTTATTATGTCTATTGCTGTTGCATCTTTATTTAAATACGCAGAATTAAATTCTTGTTCAAAAATCTCACATCTTTGACTTCAGGAAATTTTGACTCAAATTGTTGCTTTGAAATTTCATCAGTCACATATTTTAATATTAAATCACGCTTTCCTTTTATCATTTTTCCATTTATTATTTCAATTCCTAGAAGTCGTTGCTTGTAATCCTTTTTCTAAGTTATTTCATACCAAACTCCCATAATTGTGTTGTTAGAAAATTTTGTATACCACGAGTAATATCCATCAAAAGTCAAACAATCATAACTATATATTATATTAAGTTCATTATCAAACATTAATTCCATCAGCATAGGTTCTGGTGGTGATAATTTATAAGCATTTGAATATACAGAAAGGTTATTTATTTCCTTCATTGAAATGGATTGATGAAGATCAAAATCAATAGATTTCAAAATTTTCCCAATTTCTTTTAACCTTTTATATTGCTCCTTTTTTAATAGGATACCAAAAGTAAATTCATTATCATTTATTCTTATTATATAAGAGTTATCATAATAAGAGATTTTATATTCTTTATTTTTGAAAAATATGGTTTCCTTGTTCATTTCTTGTCATTTTAATTTGAGCACCTTCACACCTATCCAATCATATTGCTTACATCTTCTAATTATTAAACCTGCTGTACCCTTAAATTTACATAGAAGATCAATAAAACGGTATCGATATCCATAAACTTTAATTCGTGAGCAAAAGCTCCACTTGCTCCATCAATACAAATAAGGAGATGAAATGACAATATCCTGTTCACTAATATGATAAATGGAAGTAAGAAGAAAGGTAGTAATTGTATTACTGTTATTGGTTGGGTTGATTTATTGGTAATAAGACATGAAGGTCCTTATGCCTACGTATTGATTCAGTTGGCTTTTATCAATGTAGCTTTTCCAACCTTTTTAGAAATAAAAAATCCCAAAAAAGCACATAGCATATTGATAATCAAACCAATAGATCACAAATAGACAAAAATAAATTAATTCTGAATTATTTTTGTTTAGTAATTAGCGAATTCTAATAAATCACTTTTGGGGTATTTTCTATATCTGACCTGTTTTATTGAGATTGTTACTGTTCACATCACTAGTTATTAAAAGACTGTCCTTCAAAATGTGATAGCCTGTTGTTTCTAGATAAAGTTTAAATGTTTTATCTGAAAGTTCTCTTACTCTTTCGTATTCAAAATCTGAATATTTATCCAGATTTACGCTATAGGCCGCCCATTTATTTCCTTTCTTAAAAAATAGGTGTTTATCATAAATCTTAATATCATCATATAATGCTTCTGTATAAAATTGATCTCCAGAAATTCCTTTTAAATTGCCTTTTGTGTATATAAGAAATTTAGGAAATGCATAATATATCAGCTTATCTGCCTCTATTATTTCTTTTCCATCATAATTATAACATTGATAATTGGTTAACGGCTTTGCCCAATAACATTCATCAAATACAAATTGAAGATCATGTGACTGCCAAGGTTTCATGTTAGATTTAATATCGTAGAGATTTTTATAATCTGGACCATACAATACAATATAATCTTTATGTACTCTTCCATAAATTCCATTTACCGAAAAACCTTTAGCTTGTGGTGGAGCAATATAAGTATAGTTACTTTCACTCGTTGCTAAAATGTATCCATTTAGATCATTTTGTATATTAAAATCCTCGTCTATTATATTTACAAACCTTCCTTTCTCATCAATAACAATAGAATCATAAATAATATAATAACACCTTACTTTTCTAAAAGGAGTACTACATTTTTTTGAATAACCAGTAAATAAAGCATAATATTCATCTTTAAGACTATTTTTCAAATACCACAAATAGAACATTTTATTTGAATTAGACCAATCGGTTGAAGTACTCCAGGTAGAGTTAAAAATAAACTTACTCATCCAATTATCATTTTTTTGAGGATCAGAAACCCAATTTCCTTCACTGTCTATTACCCCTTCTATACCGTTAGAAATAGCATGTGCATACCCGTCAATAAATATTTGTGCTTCATCAAAGTGAAAAGGAATAACTATCTCTCCTTCCAAGTTTAAATACCCCCATTTCCCATTTTTCTTTGCACTCACCTTACCTTCTGAAGGCACATCTATCAAATCGTATTCAAGTGGAATAACAATTAATCCATTCTCATCCATCAAACCGTATTTACCCTCTTTTTTTATTATATGGTGTCCATCCACTTTCAAACCTTCTAATAATCGTCTTGAATCCTGGTTGTATTTTAATGTGTTAATATCGGCTGTTATCAATTTACCTCTTGACATTTTTAAAGTATTCACATCCGGATTGTTTGCTTTTATTTGTTCAGACATAAATTGATATGTTTTTTTAAAAGTTCTAAATTCCTCTTCACGAGAACCCTTAAAATTTTCTACAGGCATATTAAACAGTTTCACAAAGGATTTATCAAAAAAATCTGCTTCTAATTCATCTATATTATCTGGTAACCGTTTAGGTTTTTTCCCAATTAGAATTGATGATGCAATGCGAGAAATAGGTTCTGCTTCCCTTTTAGTATAATAACGCTTTTCAACTTCAGAAGAAATGGAACATCCTCCGAATAAAATTGTAAAAATAAATATCCCAAGATACGGGAATAATAGTTTGCTTTTTTTCATGTTTAAAATAATTAGTTTGCATCTGAAAAATCTACAGTGATGTAAAAGTAATACAATTTTTAATAATTAATTGTAACTATGATGACCTTTCTAAATATTAAACTAGATAGTCAATAAGTGATTTTTTTTATCACCTTCACACCTATCCAATCATATTGCTTACATCACCTAATTATTAAACCTGCTTTACCCTTAAATTTACATAGAAGATAGATAAAACGGTATCAATATCCATAAACTTTAATTCGTGAGCAAAAGCTCCACTTGCTC
Organism: Flammeovirga aprica JL-4; assembly: GCF_012844305.1. Classification (GTDB taxonomy): domain Bacteria; phylum Bacteroidota; class Bacteroidia; order Cytophagales; family Flammeovirgaceae; genus Flammeovirga; species Flammeovirga aprica. The sequence continues at coordinate 6,657 of NZ_JABANE010000155.1, read as the reverse complement.
CATCAATACAAATAAAGAGATGAAATGAGAATATCCTGTTCATTAAAATGATAAATGGAGTGGAAAAGAAAGGTAGTGATTGTATTACTGCGATCAGTTGGGATGATTTTTTTGGTAATATGACATGACGATCCTTATGCGGATTGTTGTACGTATTGATTCGCCAGTATTGTATCAAGGAGTGTAGTTGATGTCTTAAGCTTGCTTGCTTTTTGAAGTGTGATATGAAGTTTCAAAAGTGCAAAAAGAAAAAGGTCGTTTCTGAAATGAAAGATTTTTTTGTGTTTTAAACGCTTCTGATAACGTTTTATTTTCAGACGTTTTCGATAAGCCGTGTGTTTGTGATAGAAATTGTAAACTTCGGGTGTGTCTGAGGCCCAACAAATTTGACGACGGTCTGCATAAAGGCGATAAGGTCTTTTTCTTTTATATTTTTTGAATATGGATTTTTTCTTATTACTGCCTCCTGTTAGTTTTTTTCTGGCTACAGCCAAGTAATGTGCATAGTGTGCTTTGTATTTTTTACCGCCTATTGAATTTCTTTTGAGTTCACGGCATACTGTAGAATGAGCAACACCAAGTTTCCTAGCTATCTTACGACGGCTAAACTTCTGAATATTAAAGGTAAATTCTATGTATTCTCTATCTTGAAGTGTGAGATTCATCTTACTTTTTAATTGGTATTACTATTATATCATTCGGATTTTCTGCTGTATTAGTTCTGTTTTATCTGTTATTTAAATTTATTTTAACTTTTGAGTATCAGTCCACAGAAGAATTACGATATTGTTCAACTGCCTGAAAATAAGCCGCACTTTCGTTTTCAATACTTTCTGCCTTTACATCGCCACTTATATTAATCAAATCTATATCAAAATCGAAATAACTTATTTTATATCCATATGTTGTTTCTGAAGTAACAGGTAATATGTAACTGTATTCTGCTGAAGTTGTTATTACTTCTCCTTGTTCATTTATGATTCCATATACTTTGTCTTCGTATCCAATTTTCAGATAGAATACTAATCCTTTTAAACCAGATATTTTATCTTGCCCTTCTGCTATCTTTAGTTCATACTTTACTTCAGGATCAGTGGAAAGGAAAGCGGCATCATTGTATAGATTTTTTTGGAGCCCTTTATTGATATTATAGAAATAATCATTCGAAAACATCACCAGGTCATTATTGATGTAGAATAGTTCAGGTACACCTTCTTTTACGGCAGGAATTTTAATATAAAGTTGTTTCTCTAAATCATATATTGAATCATTATTAGACTCAAAAAATACAAATCTATCGAGTATTAAATCACCTCTATCAATGGAATTTGAAGGAATAGAGATATCACTGATCTTTCCTTTTGAATTGGCAAAATATATTCTATCTCCTTTCAATAAATGAAGTAAATCACTTTCATAAGCATCAATTATTTTATCATATTCTACATCAATAATCCATTTTTGAAGGCTTGCATTGTATATCCCTTTTTTGTGATTATCATCGATACATCTAAAGTTTTCAAAATCTTCTGTATAATAAGGGACTGTTCCATCAAAAAGTACCCTTTCTTTTGTAATTAGATTATAAAACTCTCTCTCCCATGAAGATTCATAGAGGTCATATTCATACCCTTTCTCAGTAGATCTGAATCTGTAATAGTTATTGCTTATGATTTTAGCAGGTATTTTCTTGGTGGTTTGAATCTGATAGAATTTAGTTTTTCTTCCGTAACCATGATTCTGATAAAAACTATCTACAAGCGAGAAATGCACTTTATTTTCTTCAAGGTAAGAGAGCATATTATCCCTTGTTCGATCAATTCTGAAAATAGAACTATTCTTATCTTTTCTCGACTTATTTTTCTCTAAAAATTCTTCATCGAGGTTGTTTTCCTTTAACCATTCCTTGTCGATTGTTAAAGCTAGATTTGTCTTACAATCATACAAATCAGTGCCTTCATAAGGTTTCTCCAGAAAAAATAAATCACCGACAGTATTTTCATCCAATTGGTAAGAATAGCCTTCAAAGGTTTCTAAGACCGTTCCATTTTCATCATGTAAAGTGAATAGATAATCTCTTGTTCTTCTTTCTTTCGCTAAAAAGTATAAATCACCTATGCGAGTAATTGTGTGATACTTTGGTGGTAAAATATAATCGCCATCAGTGTTGATTACTCCATATCCTTCTTTATCTTCCTTGTTGAGCTTTCCTTTTACTATTGCGATTTCATTTACAAAACTTTCAGCTTTGCTGAATTGATAAGAAACTGCCAATGTTGCATTTTGATCTACATAACCGTAAATTCTGTCAGGAGAGAATTTAGATGAATTTCCATCCTCAGTGCTTGTCAGAAATAATGTTCTAGGGCTTGATTTCACATTATCCGTTAGGTACCTTCCGTCATGATAGGTTTTTGTCAGGAATTTATCGTTGATCAGTAGTTTATATTCTTCATCGTTCTTATATACCTTGAAGATATTATCGTTGATTTCTTCTATTTTTTTGAATTCGAAATCAGAATAACTATTTAATTCTATATCAAAGACCGCCCATTTTTGATTCTTTTGTAGAAAGATATAATTCTCAAAAACTTTGATATCATCAAAAGTAGCATCAGTATAAAAATGGTCTCCTGCAAGTCCTTTTTTACCGTTTTGAGTGAAAACTCCAAAATCAGAACTTATCGCTGTAAAATCATCTACTTCCATTATTTTCTTTTCAGCATAAGTGAAGCATTGGTATTTTCCAGCTTCTGTTTCTACCCAAAAACAGTCTTTATAGAGATACCTTACACCTACTGATATTTCTAATGTTTTATTCTTGAAAAAATCATAAAGAAAATAATCTTCTGTACCTTCTAATGCTAAATAATTGTTCCTTGCTTTTGCAAATTGACCTCTTATGGCTGAAGTTTTCCCTTGAGGAATTTGTGTAAAAGTAACCCCTGCCCTCGTTGCAATTCCATAGCCATAACTATCTATATCAAAAGGAATATCTTCTGTTAATACATTTACAATTCTACCTTTGAAATCAATCACAACTTTATTGTAAATGATATAATAACATCTGATTTTCTTAAAAGGGGACCTGTCATATTGATATCCTTTCTCTTTGTGTTCCCAAGTCTCAAAATTATCATCAAAAAGAAGTGCGTAATACTCATTTTTTACGGTATTTTGAAGCGTCCACAGACAATACGTTTCATTGAAACGGTTGGTTTTCAGACCATATTTTTTATTGATATGCATAACATAATGCTCCATCCAATTATCATCCTTTTCAACATCAGAAACCCAATGTCCTTCACTATCGATTACACCTTCAATTGAATTGGAAACAACCTCTGCGTATCCATCTATAAATAGCTGTGCATCATCAAACTGAAAGGGAATGACAGTTTTTCCTTTAAGATTTAAATACCCCCACTTCCCATTTTTTTTGGCACTTACTTTTCCTTCAGAAGGCACATCAATCATATCATAAATTACAGGAATAACAACTCTACCCATTTCATCTACCAAACCGTACTTACCTCCTTTTTCTGCGATATGATGACCATCTACTTTTAACCCTACAAAACCATCCGTATATACTCCTTCAAAAGACAAATCCATATCGTAAATATCATCAATTGTCAGCCTATTTTCGGATCTTCTAAAAACTGTTGCTCCTGGATTTTTATCTTTTAGATGCTCAAACACTCTTCTGTGTTTTTCTTTATCTACAAGAAAACTCTCAATATAATCTCCTCTAGCATCCCTATCCTTTAGATCTTCAAAAGAATTGCCAAGCAGATCGATTAATTCATCAAATGCGGCCTCAACTTGTTCACTCTCTGCCACAACGTTTTTCTGGTTTTCACCCACTGTGATAGAAGATGCAATCCCTTTCTGCTGTTGTGTTTCTTCACCCAAAAAGTAATATTTTTTGATGGGTTTTGGATTTGTGTATGATAGACAAAGTGTAGAGAGTAAGACTACACCTATTATTAGTATAATGCTTTTTGTAGTTTTCATTATTGAGTCATTTGTTTAGTTAGATTGAAGTTAAAGAATGTCATTTCAAATGACTATTTCTATTTTCATATCGTCTATAAGCTTCAAGATATTCTATAGACTTATTTTCTATTAACCGTTCTACTAAATTGTCGCCTATCTTATAAAGATTTATTTGACCTTCTAATATATTATAACTAGCTCCATAAGTATATTTTGATGTCATTGTTTGAATATAGCTATATACTGGGAAGACTATAATTTCACCAAATTCATTAAAAATTCCATATGATTTGTTCGAATAATCATCATTTTCATGGTGTAGTGAAAAAATTAAACCTGTAAGGTCTTCTCTATTTTCTTGGGCACCTTTTATATGAAAATCAAATTTATCTTTAGCGTCCGAATGGAAGATCGTTGTGTCTGAAAATATATTTTTCTTGATTCCCTTATCAATATTGTAAAAGTCTGTACCTGAAATCATAATCAGGTCATGATTTACGTGATAAAAGAAAGGTGTTTCGGTAATTGATGGTATTTTGAGAAACTTTTGTCTTTTTAAATCATATACGGATTTATTATTTTTAAAATAGATAAATCGCTCTGAACTTAAATACCCTTCCAATTTTGAATCAGCTGGAGAGGAAAATTTACTGATCACTCCTTTATTATTCGCGTAGTATATTTTATTTCCTTTTCTAAGATAATATGGGTACCAGTTTCGATGCTGGACTATCTCATCATAAATTGGAGGTATATCCCAACTATTGTTAGTAATGTTATATACTCCCTTTTTATTGTTTTTATTTACACAAAAATACTTTTCAAAGGTATCGGAATAATAAGCAACTGCCCCATCAAAACTTGCCTTCTCCTTAGAAAACACATTATAATAATGAGGTTGATTGAATTTCGATTTTAAATAGTATATAAACCCTTTTTTTGTTTGTTTTAGACTATCATAACCCTCATAAATTAGTTGTTCATTAATTTTTTTTGGAGTAAATACGGTATAAATTCTGTAATCGTATTCTCTTCTATATGAGTATGTTTCAAGAGTGCTGTCTAATAAACTATATTCAATATTATTCTCCTCTAGATAGTTTAAAGTATTATCAATTTTGTGGGTTAATTTAATTATTGAACCCACAGTATCACCTTCGGAATAAATATCATCGTAAAGGCGTTTTTTTAGATTCCGTTCATGAAACCACTCACTAGGATATTCTACAGATTGAAGCGTCTTGCAATCATAAAATACCCTAAGACCGTTCTCTTTGGTCAGAGAAAAAATCCGATTCTTATAGTCATAAGATGTACATTTTTCATAATTATCAAATTGTTTGATTACCTCTCCTTCATCATTAAATAAAGTATAACTTTTATCGTCATTGTCTGTTAGAAAATAATTCTTCCCCACACGTTCAATATGTGCGAAATCATATACTGGCTGTATGATGAAATCTCCTTCAGTATTAATTACACCTGTATAGTTATCACGAAATGGTTTATGATTCCCATATACAATGGCGGTTCCTTCCACAAAACTACCTGCCCTTTCAAACTGATAAGGAATTTTTAAATTACCTTCCTTATCCGTATAACCATAATGATAGCTATTTCTCTGATCCCGTCCAGAAAAATAGTTTTTCTTAGCTGTACGTACTGTAAATAACTCTATGGCAGCCGTTTTCTGTGCAATAGTTTTATCATATTTACTGTAATGAAGCAAGTCATTAGAAACTATACTATCGGTAAGCATATAAAACTCTGTAGAATCTTTGTGAAGTCTAAATGTGTATGAATTGATGGAGTGAATAAATGAGAAGTCAAAACCAGTAAAAGGTTCTAAATCCAAATTATAAGCAGCCCATTTATTCTCTTTTTTTAGAAACACATATTCATCATAAACTTGAGCATCTTCAAAAATTGCTTCGGTGTAGAAGTCTATACAACTTACTCCTTTTTTATTTCCTTTTGTATAGATATCAAAGGTATAATCCGATACCTCAAGAGCATCAACATCTAATACTTTTTCTTCCTTAGCAGTAAAGAGTGAGTAGGAACCGTTATCATTATGTACCCAATAATTTTTGCCATAAAAATATTCTACACCTAATGAGGTTTTAAGTCTTTTTTTGGTGATAATATCATAAAGAATGTACTTATTCCCATCCTCTAAAAGAATATAATTTGACCTTAACTCCTCAAAGATCCCTTTTTCTTTTAAAGTAATTCCTTGAGGTATTGAGATAAATATAGAATCTTTGGATGTACCTATTCCATATTCCTTATAAACATTATCAATCGGCCAATCATGCTTCAAAACATTGACAACTCGACCTTTTGCATCCAACACTACTTTATTGTAAAGAATATGATAACATCTTACAGTTTGTTCTGGGATTCTAGCATTTCCTAATGGTCCTCTAAAAAAAGGCCATGTTTCAAAATGATCATCAAACAAAATAGCATTATATTCATTTTTAACTTCGTTATGTATACACCAGAAATAGTAATAACCTGAATAAGAAAAAGCTTACTCTACCCGATGATTTTTAGATAGTTCATCCTAAAATGAGAAATCATCTTTGTAAAGTCTTTGAAATCAACACTTTTAATCATCTCTCTCACTTTATTAAGTCCTCTTCTGAATACACT
>NZ_JABANE010000154.1 GCF_012844305.1 Flammeovirga aprica JL-4 | reverse complement strand
TTCTGAGGTGAATTTTCTTTTACTTTTCATAACACTGCAATTTACTTAATTATTAATTTAGATTGCAGTCCATTTTGATGGGGTAACTATACATTAATTATGTAAACCTTAATCAAAATTTATACATACCAAAGTATTACAGATGAAAGTAAAAAATACTAAGATTGAAAAAAATCGAATAAAATTTATTTTTAATGATTATTATTCAATAAAAAGTAATGATCCTTTTCTATTTAAAGAGAGTATCAATTATTCATTTATATCTTTTTGGGGAAGGCTCATATATAATTATAATGCCATATTAAGAGTACTATTAATAGTCCTTATTATAATGCTAAAACCACTTAATAATCTAATGGTTAATTTTTTTATTAACATATCATTTATTACGTTGTTTTTTAATTATTATAAATATAAACTTTCATATTTCATTAACTTTTGTAAGGTCTCAAAATTAATTAAAGCAGAGGTAATAGAAGACTTAGGAGAAACGCCTGGAGAGTCAGGAATCACACAATATTTAATTAAATATAAATACATGAATAATATTTTTCAACCAACAGAAAAATTAAGTCTAGTAAACAAATCGAATAAAAAGTTTGAAGTAGGTGATCATACTAACATATATATTCATCCAGAATTCCCTTTTTTATTTGAAACAGATCGATTTAAAAAAAAATCCAGAAATGAATTTAGATTAATTTTTTCAATTTTGATGATTATATTATTTAGTATAATGAACTTGTATTTAATATGGTGACATCCCACTTTTCGTGGTAAAAATGGAATAGCGTCACTGCGAACTTGCTTTTTGAATAAGTTTTCAACTTATAGTCTTTATTAAAAACTTCCAAGGCAAAATAGAAAAGTTTAAGCTGATACACTTTGTCTTAAATATGGGCAGGTGTTATAATGCTGTAAGAAAAATTCAACTATAATTTTCTGATTCAAAACCATAATTATTCATTTCTCTTCTTATTTTTGGGGTAAATAAATTGAAACAATATGGCCACGTCAAAATATATCAATCCATTTACCGATTTTGGTTTTAAGAAACTCTTTGGAGAAGAAGACAATAAAGATATCCTTATTGACTTCTTAAATACCGTTTTGCCAGAGGAAGATAAAGTATTTGATCTGACGTATAAATCTACTGAAAAGTTATCTGCTCATCAGACGGATAGAAAAGCCATTTTTGATTTGTATTGTGAAAATGAGAAAGGAGAAAAGTTTATCGTGGAGTTACAGCGTGCCCACCAAACCTTTTTTAAAGACAGAACGATTTATTATTCCACTTTCCCTATTCAAGAACAAGCCACCAAAGGTCAACCCGATGGTAAAGGGTGGAAGTACGAACTAAAAGCCGTTTATGTGATTAGTTTGATGGACTTCAAATTTGACTTATCAGAAGATTTCCATCATGTGGTAGAATTGAAAAACCAACGTAATGAAGTTTTTTACGATAAGTTAAAATTCATCTACCTAGAGTTACCAAAATTCAAGAAGTCAGAAAGCGAACTGTCGAATCATTTTGATAAATGGATTTACATTTTAAATCGATTAGAAAGTTTTACGGAAGCACCCGCATTTTATCAAGAATATATCTTCAAAAAAGTATTTTCCATTACAGAATTTACCGCATTGGATAAAGCCGATCAATTGAGGTATGAAGAGGATCTGAAAATTTTCAGAGACTACTTGAATACGTTGGATACTGCAACTGAAAAAGGGAGAAAGCAAGGTAAGGAAGAGGGTAAAAAAGAACAGGCAATTGAAAATGCAAAATCGATGCTTCAAGATGGATTAGAAATTGAAAAAGTGGCTTTGTATTCAGGTTTGAGTGTTGAGGAGGTGAGAGATATAGCAGATACTATTTAGAATAGAAGAACTGAACTGTTTCAATCAATGTGATACGTTATTGAAGAGCCACAATACCTTGTGGCTCAAGAACCATCATAAAAACCATTTTGTGGACTGCAATGCGATTCATATATACTTATTCATCATTAAAAAATGGTTCTTGTTGTGGTCCGGTGGACGTTGCAATGCAACATCCCTACAGCGGTATCCATTATAAAAGATATTCTCACAAAAATTGAAAGCAGGTGTAGGGATGTTGTATTACAATGTCCACTGAACCACCGTAAAAACGATCTTCCTAGATTCCAGTCTTAAATGCTTCAAGAAAGACGCTTAGAAGTAAATCATAGAATTTTGATTGAAAATTTACTTTAAGCATCATACAATACCATTTCTTTTTCCATTCTCAATTCATCCTCAAAAACTGCCCACTCCCCAAAATTCCTCCCCCCTTCCATTTTTCACACCTCCTTAATCGCCTTAAAAACCCCTCATTGCATTTCACCTAAAACCCTCACTTTTCAAAATCAAAACTATTCTGCTGTATTCGAAAGTTTTTGACGGAAAGATCTTCCACCTTTGAATTACAAAATTATTACAACAAGCATGTAATAATAACCAACACGAAGAACACTTTTGAAATTCTATGAAATGAAATTTATTATCACAACTGCATTGCTCTTTTGTTTTATAATGGCGAAAGGTCAAACTACATACCATGTTTATTCTGATGAGATTCCCTGGGAAACATCAAACCCTGTTCAAGAAAATGGGAAAATGTATAGTATCAATGAGGCGATTTCAAAGGCTTCTGATGGTGATATTATAGAGGTGCACGAGGGAATTTACAGAGAAAAATTAGTGGTCAACAAGGATAATTTAACTATTAAAAATTATCAGAATGAGTATGTATTGGTAACGGGTGCAGAGGTGGTCAATGGATGGACAAAAGCTTCTGGAATGGCAGAAGGTGTTTATCAAGCTAGTGTTTCGAATCTAAAATTTGAAACTGAATTTACACAGCTGTTTGATAATGGTATAGAACAAGTGATGGGACGTCATCCTAATAATACAAGTGGTGAAATGATGGACCCTATGGGGGAAAATAGCGGATATGCTTTGTTGAGTGATGTATGGAAGGAAGAAGGGGAAAACGCCAATGGTTATGCTACTTTGGAAGATGAGAATTTCCCAAATGTGGATTTAACTGGTGGAATTTTCAGGGGGCTGACAGGCAAAATGCGAAATTATGTGATCGGTAATATCACAGCCAACGAAGGAAATTCGGTGACATTTAAGGCACATAATAATGGTGTTTGGAAGGATGCTGGAGCCATCAAAAATACACAGCATAAATTCAGTTGGGGGTTTGTGATGCATAAGAATTTGGTGGACAGCCCCGGGGAATGGTTTAAAGAAGGAAATACAGTTTTCTACTTCCCTCAAAATGGTGAGGCGATACATCAGACACGTATAGAAGTACAAGTCCGTGAAAAGGTTTTGGTGCTGAATAATACAAGCGGCTCCTATCTTGATGGAATTCATTTCGTAGCTGGAAATGCGGAGATGATCAATACCAATCAAGCGAAGATTGAAAACTGTAGTTTTAGACATTTGTACCCTTTCTGGAAGTCAAAAGGATATGGGGATAATAACACTGAAAAAACGGGGATTTATCTTTCGAATAGCTCTGACAACACCTTCAAAAATACACAGGTGGCACACACATGGGGTAACGCGATTGCGGTAAAAGGTGGAAATAATAATCAGTTTGAAAACTGTTTGATTGAAGATTTTGGATGGTTGGGCATTTTCACATCAGGGATTTATGCCACCGGAGATTATATCAGAGTACAGCATTGTACATTTGGTGATGCGGCACGTTTTCATATCAGAATTCGAAAAAATATAAAATTCGATATTCTTGATTCTGATTTCTTTGGGGCTATGAGAATGGGAGAAGATGCAGGTCCAATTGAGGCGACAAGTACTGGTACTTTATATGCCTTGAATATGAAGGGAAGTGAGATTGCTTATAATAAAATTCATGATGTACACGGATTACCTGTGTCTGACGGTGGCTATAATAAGCAAAAGATAACGGCTTTTTATATGGAGGATACAGAAAATTATACGGCACATCACAACTTGATTTACAATATCAAAGCCGATAATTATACGGGACCTCATTCGATTACAAGGCATGGTGAATTTTTATACTTGGGGCCAAGGTACAACCCGATGGACAAGCCCGTTAATTATTATAATAATACAATCTGGAATGTAGATTTCGGGATAAGTATCTGGAATATTGAGATTGACAATTGGGAAGAATTGGGTATCAATCACTCCACCGGTTATATGAAAGACGGTCACTTTGCCAACAATATTTTTATGAGCGGTACTGGTTATAAAATGAGTTATGTAAGGCAAAAGTTATCGGCAACAGGTGGGAACTTAGGTTGGGTCGCTATAGAAAATAGTCCGAGCATTGAGACTGAAGATTTTGATGCTTTTACCGCACATGTTGCAAAGTATAATTATCATTTCAATCCAGAACATAATCAGCACTATGACTTTTCTGAGGGAGGAAATCATTTCACAGATGCAGATAATGGGGATTTTAATTTACTCAATCAGTCCTCTGCAAAAGGAGCTGGAGTTGCAATAAATGGGATTACAAATGCTGACAATCCTGATTGTGGAGCACTGGAAGGAAGCAACAGAGTGATGCAAGCAGGTGCCAATCTTCAATTAGCAGACCGCTTAGAGCAGACAAATCATAATGCTCAGGAAACAGTGGGGATTGTAAGTTTTAAGGATGAGTTTACTGTTGCAACCTTAAGCTTTCCGGTGGAAGTACATTATAATACTCATGAGGAAAGAGATGTGGTTATTATTTTGAAAGACCCTGAAGGTGGATTTATACAATCCAAAACTGTAACTGTAGATAAGGGAGTTGGTACAGTTTCGGAACAAATTGAAATTGACACTGCATTGGTCATCAATGAAAACTATTCTGTCACCATAGCCTTAAGGCCTGTAGGTGCAAGTTGGACAGAAAATATCGTTACAGTACAACAAAATTTCAACATCATTGAAATGCCTGAAAGCGTTAGTTTTATAGACCCTTTATCAGAATATGAAGCAACGATAACAGTCAATGTCTCTTACACTGCACATGAACAAAGAGACTTAAACCTTATTCTTCAAAGCGAAACGGGAGAGTATATAAGCTCCGAAAAAGTACAAGTAGAAAAAGGTTCAGGCATAGAAGAAATCATTTTAACGGCCCCCAATTCTTTAATTGATGGTCATAATTATAGGCTACTTGCAGCACTCCGCGAAGTGGGAGGCAATTGGTCTACAAACAAGGCAACGACTACTCATAATTTCATCTTAGATTCTTCAGGAAGAATCATTAATTCACATGAAAGTGAAAAATTAACTAACATAATTACGATCGCCCCCAACCCTGTTATTCATACTATCAAGGTGTCGGGAGTAAAAAGTGGGACTACTTATAAACTATTGGATTTAAGAGGACGCCTTTTAATGGAAGGTGTCCTCACCAATGGTAGCATTCAATTACAAAAGTTAATTAAGGGCATATACCTACTTCAATTTGAAAACAGTCAACACATCAAATTGATAAAAAATTAACTATTATCATCGACATTCATTTCACAGGCAAACCATTCATTTTGAATGGTTTGCTTTTTTGTTTTAGAGAAATATAAAACGTCAATCAGTGTAGTTTTCTGCTATAAAATTAAAAACTGATTCAAGTCTTAAGCTGAAAGCGTGACTTGGACCTATTTCTGGAAAAAGTCTGAAGACTTTTAGTTCTGTTTATAAGTATTAGAGATGGAAAAAACGAATCATGTTGTGGTCCATAAAAAGTGTTTTTTATGGTGGCTCAGCGGACGTTGCAATGCAACATCCCTACAACAGTAACTATAATTGAAAATATTTTACCAAAAATTGAAATTAAGCAGTGTGGACGTTGTATCATAACTTCCCCGGTGGCACTCCAAACTCCTTCTTGAAAAGGGTATTAAAATAAGCGTATGAAAAGCCGACGGCATCTGCTGCTTCCGTAACGTTATAGTCTTCCTCAATCAATAAACGGTACGCCTCTTTTAGTTTTTCTTTTCGGATATATTCTGAAGCTGTTACATTGAGGAGACCTTTTAATTTACTGTTTAGAGTGGTACGACTTACTTTCATTTTTTCAGCCACAAAATCCACAGAAAGGTTTTCATTTTGAATTTCCTGATGGATGACTGTGTTTAGAAGCTTTAGAAAACGCTGATCCTGTTGAGGGAGGGATGACAAATCTAAAGGTTGACCTTGATTGAAATTTTTCTTGAGTTGCTGACGGGTGTTCAAGAGATTAGTGATTTTGTAATAAAGGATTTTGCTTTCAAAAGGTTTCTCTATATAATCATCCGCACCCACTTCTAGGCCTCTCAATTGATCTTCTATTTCGTTGAAAGCTGACAGCATTATCACCGGAATATGAGAGGTGGTCAAATCTGATTTTAAATGATGACACATCTCTACTCCGTTCATCAAGGGCATTTGATAATCTGAAATCACCAAGTCAACGGGATTGGATTGTGCATAAAACAATCCTTCTTGACCGTTTTTCATACAGGTCACAGAAAACTGTACTTTAAATAAATCTGCGATATAGTTTCTGATCTCCGTATCATCTTCTACGATAAGCAGTTTGCCATCGAGAAGAGAAGGAATTACTCTTCCGTTATGTGCTTCAGGGAAGACTGCTTTTTCTTTGCTCCACTCTTTCTTTTGAAAGGCTTCGGTATTGGGTTGTAATTGAGGAATCTCTATACTAAAAGTGCTTCCCTGCCCCATCTGACTTTCAACAGAAATTTTGCCTTGGTGAGCCAATACAATTCTTTGTGATAATTCAAGACCGATCCCAAAACCGGCATGTTCTGAAGGGTTGGATTCATAAAAACGATGAAAAATGCGCTCTACTTCCTCCTCGTTCATTCCCTTTCCATTATCCTTTACTTTTATAATTGTTGCTCCATTTTGTTGATCACAAGTGATCGAAATTTCGCCTCCATCCTCTGTGAATTTCAATGCATTACTGATTAAGTTCGCTAACACTTTTTCGATCATGTCTCTATCCATCACCGCATGAATTGCCGTTTCAGAAAACTGATACTTCAATGTTATATTTTTTGTTTCCGCCTCATAGTTAAACCAATCACAAATACTTTCAAGCAGATCGTGCACCGCTATTTCTTCCAGCTTTAAATTAAGATTATTGTTTTCTGTTTTTCTGAACAACAATAACTCATCGACTAAAGAAGAAAGCCTTTTGGCACTTTTCTGAATAGTCATCAAGCTTTTTTGAGTGGGCAAATCGAATTGTCTGTTTTCTAAAATGGTATTTAAGGGACTTAAAATTAAAGTCAGAGGTGTTCTGATTTCATGCGTAATATCCGTAAAAAAGCGGAGTTTAGTACGACTGATTTCTTCAGTATTTTGCTGTTCCATTCTTGCGATTACAGCAGTGTTCTTTAACTGAAGCTGTTCTTTAATGATCCATATCGAGAGTATAAATACAAAAAGGAAGAGTAATGTAAAACCTAGAATTGCTGTGGGTGTTTGGTACCATGGCAAAGGGATGACAAGCCATGGACTGAATGTTTCTTGGGACCAGTCTGAAAAAGGACGGGTCACTTTCACTTTAAAACGATAACGGCCCGAGGGTAAATGATGGTAACTTGCTTTAGGATCACTCAAGTGAGAGTATCTAAATTCTTTGTCAAAACCTTCCAACTGATAAGCATAAGTATAGCTTTCAGAATTGCTTAGTTCAGGCGTAAAAAAATGGAAAGAAAAAGAATTGTCTGTAATCGTGATGCTGTTCTCCTCCTCTCCGTATAGAGGTGTTTTTTGGGGGCCAATAAAAAATTCTGAAAACTGAGGTGAAGGAAGTGTATTTTTCTTTCTTTTCAAATCATCGGGATGGAAGAAAGTAAAACCATTCGCTTCTCCAAAAAACAAAGTGCCATCTTCAGCTCTAAAAGCAGATCGATAACAAAACTGATTGTCCAATACTCCATCTTCAGCGGTGTATTTTTTAAATGTTTTCGTCGGCTTATGATAGGCAATCAGACCACTGTTTGTACTGACCCAAAGTGTGGTCTGCTCTTGATCATCAATGCATGCATACACCACTTTTACATCAAGGTATTCTGGCAATGACACTGGAATTATAGCTTTATTTTCCTTTTTATAATAGAACAAACCATCGCCATAAGTACCAATCCACAGCACCCCTTCCTGATCAAAAAATAGAGTATTGATTCTAATATCTTCCAGTCCTGCATTCTCTATCAGCTTGTGATAGTCTGCTAATTTGTTCTTTAAAGTGACATCATAGACCTGTAATCCCTGCCCACTACCAAGCCAGAAATTCCCCGTACTTTTATCTCTTTCAATACAGTCCAGCTGTCGCCCATCAATTCGTTTTGATGTAAAATCCTTCTTTTGATCATCGTATTGATAAACACTTGAAGCCCCCACCATGTATATTTTCTTCTGTGTGGCATCTACAAGAAAATCATTCACAGCCATGTATTGTTTTCTTCTGTTCCTAAAGCGAAACTGCTGATTGATTTCTTCTTTACCTTCTCCCAAAAATACTCTTGTCCCAATTTGAAGGTGTCCCGTCCATACTCTTCCATTCCAATCTTTTGTCATATTCAGCACCTTATTTTCAATGGTAATGAAAGGTGTTTTTGTAGGGTAAGGTTGGATATTCCTTTGCTCTCTATCATAAATAAAAAAGCCATTTTGTTCAGTACCCACTAAGATTTGGCTTGAATCTATTTCCGCAAAACCTCTTACATGCCTCAGGGGTTGCACACCTTTTAGATGAGGATTGAAGGCCACACTTTTAAAGGGTTTAGTACTTTTCTGCAATTGGTTAAAACCTTCCTTCCATGTAGAACACCACACATTTTGATATTGATCCACACAAATTTTCACAGCTTCTAAAGTAGAAACCCATCTACTAACCCCAACTTTTTTCTTGGTAAGATCTGATTTCTTAATGGATTTCAACTTTGAATTCACACTAATCAAGTATTGATCTTGAAGTACTGCCACATCTAATACCTGTGACTTTTCATTTTTCTTTTTTTTCAGAAGGGGTGAAACATCAATTATGTTTGAATATTTCGGCTTTTTATTAACCACAGGAATGTACAGCAACTTACCATTGTCCTTTACCCAAAAGGTCTCATCTTTAAGGTATTTAATCAAACTTGCATTCTTTATTTTACCTTTCGCTTCCTGTTTGAATTCCTGACGTACAGGATCATAACTATACAGTCCTTTCCACCCCCCTAAATAAAGTGTTCCATGTACTGATTCTAACTGAAAAATACTTTCAATTAGGTTGGTTTCAATCACCTTGTGTTCCTGTGTTTTGGTATTGATTTCAATCAGTTCATCATTGTCTCTCACTCCATACAGCAATGAATCATTTAAAAGTGACAACTGTGTATAAATCCCTGACTCCAAGCCTTTATCCAGTGTTTTCCACAGATCATTTTTATAATCATAAAGCGCCAAACCTCTGTTTGTCCCTACCCAAAAATGATGCGACTGATCTTCTGCCAAAGCATTAATAAAGTGACTCACTCTGCCCTCTTTTCGCTCAATATATTTTGTTTCAAAGCGATGCCCATCGAAACGATTCAATCCATTATTGGTACAAATCCACAAATAATGCATCTGCTGATCTACATATAAATCAGTCACTTCATTGATCGACAAACCATCATTTACAGTGTATTGTTTGGTTGAAAATTGACCAAAAGCGAAGTTTCCTATGCAAAAGAGAATTGATATTATTATGCTTGCTCTGATAGTCATTATTATTTAAAAAAATTCTTCATCAGCGTTGAAGAGTAAAAAGCTGGACTCAGGTTGTATATGTGATGTGGTATTGCGTACACCATAGTTAAAACTATGGGCTTTTGGGAAGACACCTCATTCATCTATTTTGTTATGATAATTTTGGTCTATCCATATTTTGATACATGTAAGAACATATAAATCATTGAAACATATCAAGTGAATAATAAAAACGTAAAGAGGGATAGCTCCCCAAAAGCCCATGACTTCAGTCGTGGTGCACGGTATTTTGTCTCTGCAACCCAACACTTAAGTACCAAGACAGATGTTTTTTAATAAATAATGTAGCAAAAATGTTTCTTGTGATAGTCAGTGAACCACAGCACGATCCATTTTCTACATTCTTAATTCTTCATTAAAAAACATCCCTTTTCTCATACTTAACCACTAAATTTAATATTTTTGAAATTAAGAGAGAAAAATTACCCTTCCCTCTTAACTTAACTCTTAACTCAATTTCCTATCTCGGCACTACATCAATAAATGCCCTCATAATTTCCAACCAAAACTGCTCGTTTCTAACTTCTTGAGCATCAGG
The DNA here is from genome assembly GCF_012844305.1 of Flammeovirga aprica JL-4. Classification (GTDB taxonomy): domain Bacteria; phylum Bacteroidota; class Bacteroidia; order Cytophagales; family Flammeovirgaceae; genus Flammeovirga; species Flammeovirga aprica. Next base: position 4,976 of record NZ_JABANE010000154.1, on the reverse strand, counting down.
ATTCACTCCTGATATTCCTTCTAATTCTTTAGCGATAACACCAAACCTTTTGAACCAAAAAGCGGCATCTTCTATTTCTGTATTAAGGGTAGTACGAAAAAGCGTAATGTCCTGATTTTTGATGCTTTGATAAATATCTTGTAGTACTTGCTGTTCGTTTTTCATGATTTATAAGTTTCTCTTTTGAACGACAAAGTTAAGGAAAGAGCCTTTTTAATGAAGGATGTAGAATGAAGAAAAATGGTTTTTGGTGGTTCATTTTCCTTCATTCTTTATCTTTTCTTAACCGCAATCACAATCACAGCAACAGCCATCTCCACATCCACAACAACAACCATCACAACTGCAACATCCGCAACAATCACAATCACAGCATCCGCCTCCATCACCGTCATTTCCACCTCCACTGCCACTATCTCCTTCTGCTCTACTAGAACTACAGTTGCAGTTTTTACCGACAGGAATATCTGGCAAACAATCACAGCACCCACAATCAGATCCGTCATCATAATAGCCACCATCATGATTATTAAACTGATCTTGGTTTTGAGGCTGTTCTTTCGGTTTCTTCTTTTTTATAATCTTTCCAGGTTCTTGAGAAGCATTTAGGTTTCTAATTTTTCGTAGATAACGATTTTCAAGCGCACCTGTTAAGTTGATACCTTCTACTGCTGCACAAAGTTGATTTTGAGCTTCTTGAATGGCCGTATTAACGGATTCCAAAGTGATCAAATCACTATTTAAGATGGGGTTGAAATCGTTTTTCTCTTTGTCTTTTTCCAGGTCTGTTTTAGCATCAATCAAATACACCAATCGGCCCAAATAAGTCCCTATTTCCCCAATCTTTTGAATCATGACTTCTGACTGATGGATCAATGAAGCTCCAAATTCAAAGCACAATTTTGTAATCTGTGCAGTTGGATCAGTATATTGATCAAGAGTAAGATGGGCCGTGGCTTCCAATGTTGTGTTTTCAGCTAAATAACCATCCACTTTTTGCAAAGGAAAGTTCATTCCATGCAATGACTTATAGGCCTTTGTAAAATGATTATTATAAAAAAGTTCTCCACCTTTCACCAACAGTTTTTTAAGACCACCATTATCCTCTTTACTGTCATTGAATTTTACTTTTGTAAGAAAAATATTGAGGGAGGAAGTGAAATTAAAAACAGAAGAAACTTCGTTCTTTTTAGGTAGCTTGAAGCAAGATTTATCAAGCTTCTCAGTACTGCACCCTCTGTTCTTATTGGATAAATCATTTAAGATGGCTGATAAAAAGACAATATCATTATTCAGAAAAACTCTGCTTTTATTGCCAAATAATGTACCTATTGATTTACAGGTACCGCAGTAATTGTAATGATGACTATGTACAACGTTTGCGTTTTTACATAAGTTTTGCTTTAATATTCCAAACATTTTAAGCCGTGTTAGTTTCTATTTAGTTACAGTAGACAAATATAAGTAAGTAGAAGGAAAAAAGTAATGCATATTACTCTCCTTTATTTTGTTAAAAGCATTGTAAACTGTATTACTTCTGACTTCCAATCGATTTTTCTTCTAGCTTTTTATATTCTACTTCCAAGCTTCCTTCTTCTTCATTTTTCCATTGATGAAAAACGAAGCAAAAAATCTAGGCTTTGAAGTCAAAAGCTAAATTCCATTCCTCTCGCCTAAATGATTTTAAACTCGCTTTGCTCAAACAAGAAAATCATTTTTAACTACTCAATACATGAAGTTCTTAACGCTTTTCCCTTCAAGGCCGGGGGAGCACTAACAAACTAAAAATGGTAGAAACCCCACTGGCGCGAATGTTAAGCGTAAGCGTCATTCGTGTCCTACTGATCATCAGAAATCTCCTGATTTCTAAATACTATAATTTAGATTACAAAGTATTCATTATTTTGGCGTAGTGCTTAAAAACAAAAAAGCATAGATTCACTAAAATCTATGCTTTAACTTTCTATGAAATGATAGTATTTACTTATTAACTACTAAAAGTTTTTTTAATGTTCTTGTTCTTCTATTATGCCGGATAGAAGAAGTGATAAAACCGTCAACTAAACCTTCTTTATAAATTATTACATTACAAAGGTAGAAGATGCTTTTTCTATTCTTTATCCTTAATCTTTCAAATTGTATTAATTTTATATACTCCTGAAAACAAACAATTTAATTCACAAACCAAATGTTTCTTTTCTAAGATCTTCAAGTAATTGAAAGTCTACGACAAATACCACGGATTGAGAAAATGAGAAAGAATAATGCATTAGAGTAATAATTAATTTTTGATAGGGTGTTTTGTCAAAAATGTGTTATTAAGATTAACATTCATGATGTATACGCTTATTCAATGGTTCTTGATGTAGTTCAGTCTATTTCTGATTTTTCAACAAAAAACAAAGCAAACTATTTGATTCTTAATGCATTCGTATTACATTTAAATCGCTTTACGATTTTATTAAACTGACTATTCAAAAGGTCTTATGAAAAACCTTCAACTTTATCAAAGAAAAAATATCCAACGCCTCATAGAAGAAAAGATGTTCTCTGTCAAGGAAATTGCCGAAGGCTTAGAAGTATCACCTTCTACAATCTATCGTGAGTTGAAACGCAACACGAACCCTAAAACTAAAAAGTACAATGCAGAATATGCTCACAAACTATTCCTAGCAAGGAAGAAGTTTGTAGGCTCAAGTAAGAAGAATCAATTCAGACATCACCCTTACAGAAAAAACGATTATAAATTACACACTGAAAGAAGATTTTTATTGTGGTATTCAGACCGACATTATAAAGCAAAATTAAATTCTAGAATAAGGTTTACGTTTACCTCATTTCTAAAAGAATATGCTATGCGACGGGGTATAAAAAAAATAACATATCATAAAGACGGGGAACTCTTTAACCTTTTGATAGAACATATAAAACTCCAAAAAGAGTATATAACAGCATCCTCTCCAAAATATTATTGGATGCGTGCTTTAATCAAAAACGAAATCACATTTACCCTTTGGAAAAATCCATTAAAAGAAATAGAACAGAAGAAATGCGTCTAAACCTTTTTTAAACCCTCTTTCACACCCCAATTATCCTATCTCATTCATCGCTAAACCTCTTTAACTTCCCTCTCAAGGATTTTTTTTATGTCCAAACATTCCGAAATGCAAGTGACTGCATCGTAACTCTTACAATTTCAATAGCAAATTGCATTTGCTCACGAATTGATTATGGTTTTTTTGAAAAGTTTTTGTTCTTGATTTGTAATACAATAATCTATAAATTGTGAAGGGCTTTCAACAATCTAATAGCAAACTAATTTTTTGATAAAGAGCTGGGAGTGTTTTTTTACTAATGGATGTGTACCAAATGGCGTATATCCGTTAAATTTTTAGGGGTAAATATTGTTGTGTTTATCCAGTTTTATCAGTAGTAAACTAAAATTAAGTGAGTTCAAAATTTATAAAGAGCCAATTAATACTTCTAGCTGGGTTTATCCTATTAATATTTATTGGTATAGGTATAATTGAGTCTGATTCAAATGTGATAATCTTTGGTACTTTCCTTTACATACCATACGCTCTAATTGCAACAATTTATAATGGATCTATCATTTATGGGTTAAGCAAACAAAAAAATCAAAATAGGTTTTTTCACTTCTTATTACCTCCTTTAGGCTTTTTGATATTGTTTTTAGTTCTCAAAGGAAATTTAGAGATTCGATATTGGCAAATTGGTATCATTGAGTTATTATCGATTTTATTCGTTTGGGTATCTCTCAATATTTTAGGATACTTTGTAAGTAAATTAGATTAAAAAAAATACTGATCACAGTAAATAAAGCTCATTGGCACAGCGAAACAGACCCAACGATCTTTTTTTAGACGTTGTACTCAATTAAATGGAATGAATTACATAAAACTCATATTCACAATCTCGATTTTAATTTCTTCATGTTCAAGGAATAACAAATCTGGTCATGCTGATGCAGATTCAATAGAAACTGAAATAAAAGTAGAGTCCAACTTAATAGAAACGAACAGAAATAGACTAGACAGTTTAATATTGTGGGTTAGTAATGATTTCAAAAGGTCGTTGAATAAAGACATCTCTATCTGCGACTGTTGGAGAGAAACAAAATACCACCTGATGTACTTTGATACGACTAAGATGAAATTATACTTAAAATCAAACCTTATGCATTTTGGACATGACTCAGACCTAATTTTTCCTCTTAAAAGAACAGGAGATACATTTAGATATGACTCAACTCTAAATAATCGGCCGGAACAACCGAAAGAATTTACTTTACCAACTAAAAACACTTTGACTTTATTGGATGGAGATGAAACTCACACATTTAGTAAAAGAGTGTTTAAATATGCAAAGGACATGTCTAAAAATCATTTGTCTGTTTATTCTAAACTAAGTGATATTTTCTATTGGTCAAATAGCGAAATTTTACTTAAATATAATGTTGTAGACACCCTTAAATCTACACATGATTTAATCTCAATAGAAAAACTTCAAAACCTTATCAATTTGAATAAAGTTTCAGCTCATTGTTCTGATGACTATAACCTAGACGGAATAATAATTAAAGAAAAGGAGAATAAATACTTTCAATTAGTATTTGGTCAAGGAGAAGTTACATTGTACGAAAACAAAGGACGAAATAGATACGAAAAACTAAATTTAGATTCCTTGCCTAATCAAGTATTAAGAGTAAAATAAAAAGTGCACAATAATTAGAAATGGATAATATTAAAACAATAGTTTTTGATCTATATAATACACTGATTGAGATAAAGAAATCGAATCATTTCTTTTTGAAATTATTTAAAAATTCTCAAGATGGTTTCGGACTTGATGCTTCATCATACCTGCAATTGGTAATGAAAAATGGGTGATGGCTATTTTAGGTTGATCTAGCTACATCCGTTACTAAAATTACCACATTTATAGTAATGTTTTTC
>NZ_JABANE010000153.1 GCF_012844305.1 Flammeovirga aprica JL-4 | reverse complement strand
AATCTTTTAATTCTAGGATAAAAGATTTTAGAAGAGAATTCCGAGGCGTTACAGATTTAAAGTTTTTCCTGGTCAGAATTTCAAAGGTATTTGGTTAACCTGTGCCCACTTTTTGAAGGTGATCCAATTCTTCCTCTCTTTTATTACATGTTATAATAATCTCAATCTTCCAGTTATAAGTACCTCATCTATTAAGTCTACATCTTTTTATTTTATTGAAAGAAATTCACCTTTTTAAATGAAGATGCTATCTCCTCATTATGAACGTAATATGAAATAAAAATTTTAACATTTATTTATTCAATTTTTTTCTTTTAAGTGTAGTGTCATACACTTTAAAAACAAAGTCACTGTATTATCAATATACCCCTTACGTTGAGTAGGGATCAGTATACACTTAATAAACAAAAATGTATTAAGTGTATCACATACAAAACATTATAATATTAAATACAGTTTTTACACTTTATAAATTTCGCTTATTTTGATTTTGACAAAACAAAAATATCACACACCTTTGTGATGTAATCAAAACAGAAACAAGAAATATATAATACATATACTATGAAAAAATTTACAATTTTATTCGCTGCGTTATTAGTATCATTTAGTTTAACTGCTAAAGAATATTATTTACCATTCAACGGAATTTCATATTTCTTCAAAGCTTCAGCCAATGGCACTTCTGCTTCATTGATCTTTGAAAATTTAGAAGGACAAGAAATTAACTTCACAGTAAAAGATGCTGCTGGTAAAACATATATGAATAAAACAGTAGTTGCATCTGGAAAAGTAAAAGAGAATATCAACTTTAAAAGTTTACCTGAAGGAAAATATACTTTTAAAATGATTTTTGAAGATAATATGCTAGTGAGAGATTTTTATGTTACTGAATCAAAGCATGCAGTAATGATGAATTACCACTTAGCTTCTTCAAACCAAAAATTCAGAACTTCTGTTGTGGATGAGCACTTAAATATCATTTTAGGTAAAAGTGTTGAAGGTTTTGTAAAAATCAAGTTGTCAACTGACAGCGGAGAAACAATTTACAATACTAAATTCATGGCCGGAGCACAAAACATCAAGCGTTTTGACCTTTCTACTTTACCGCAAGGTACATACAATACTGAGTTAGTAATTGACGGGGTTACTTACTCTGATTCATTCTCAGTATTATAAGAACAGTATTAAGATTAGCTTAAAAATATAAGTAATAATTTATTTCATTTCATAATTTGTGGGAGAGGTTGTCATTCAGTGACAACCTCTTTTTTTGGTCTTAAAATCGGTGTTTAAGACTGTCATAGCTTTAATAGCCTCAATAAGAAATTTTTATACGAGTGGCCGTTATCTTATTATAGTGGGTTTGGACAGTAATGCATGAGATTTCTCTTTAAAACAATACTTTTTTAATGAAACATTTTAAATGAAGAAAATGGGTCTTGCTGTAGCTCGTAAAGTGGTTTTTATGGTGGCTCAGTGGACGTTGCAATGCAACATCACTAAAACGGCATCCATCATCAAGACTATTCTACCAAAATTTAATGAAGACTGAATGGACGTTGTTCTACGACGTCCATTGAAACACACCTAAAACTATTTCTACTGTCCTAATAATTACTTCTTATGTAAGTACTAGGACAAATGAAAACGAGTGTTTCGTAGACCCATAATTGAAATTATGGGCTTTTGGGAAGATAAATCATTTATCAACTTATGATTATAATATTTGGCTAATTCGCATTTAAATGGCTATCAAGACTGTAAATTTTTGAGGTATGTCAAGATTATATGAAAGTTGGAAAATGTGATAGCTTCCCATAAGCCCATGACTTCCAGTCATGGTGCACGTAATTATTATTCCATTTCTTATGTCCTATTACTTAAAAGTGAATGGTTGCGTACTATGTTTTGTAGGGACGCTACGCTTGAGGCGCTCTTCAAAACATTTCTCTTATTGAGATATAATTAGTTGATAATTAAACCGCACCTCCCTTAAAGCATGTTTGGAATATATGTTCCAAACATGCTCTAAGCTTTGAATTTTGCTTCGCTTTTATTTCAAGACAAAATAAAGGAGAAAGTAGCCTGAAAATAGACCATAGCAATCAAGTGGAAATCTCAATTGAATGCTGACTAAAGTGAAGCCATAATAACCTGAATATGAACTAAAAATGAATAAATAATTTTAACATTTTTTAATTTTTAAAATATTCATTAAGTGTAGGCTGATACACTTTACAAACATACTTCCATGGAAAACACTATACCCCTAATGAAGTGACAGGATCAATGTACACTTAATGACAATAAAGTAATTAAGTGTACTCAGTACGAAATATTTAAATATTAAAATACAAAAATACACTTTATTAATTTTGACTTTTTACATTTTGACAAAACAAATTAATCACACACCTTTGTAATGTAATCAAAACAGAAAAACGAAAAATTAAATATATAATACTATGAAAAAGATCACGATTTTATTTGCTGCGTTATTAGTTTCCCTTAGTTTATCAGCTAAAGAATACTACTTACCATTCAACGGAATTTCATATTTCTTCAAAGCTTCAGAAGATGGAACTTCAGCTTCAATTATCTTTGAAAATTTAGAAGGACAAGAAATTAACTTTATTGTTGAAGACGCTTCAGGAAAAGTTTATACTTCAAAAAGAGTTATCGCTTCAGGAAAAGTAAAAGAAGACATTAATTTCAAAAGTTTACCTGAAGGAAAATATACGTTCAAAATGAACTTTGAAGATAAAATGTTAGTTAGAGAGTTTTTTGTTACTCCATCAAATACAGCAGTGATGATGAACTATCAATTAGCTTCTTCAAATCAAAAGTTCAAAATCTCTGTAGCGAAAGAAAACTTAAATATCATTTTAGGTAAAGACGTTGAAGGTTTTGTAAAGATCAAACTTTCAACTACTGAAGGTGACACAGTTTACAACTCAAAGTTTGTAGCTGGAGCGAAAAATGTTAAACGCTTTGACCTTTCTACTTTACCACAAGGTACATATACAGCAGAATTAATCATCGACGGAGTTTCATACTCAGATTCATTCTCTATCCTATAATTAAGATATCAATTTAGATTAAAAATATAAGTAATAATTTATTTCATTTCATACTTGGGAGAGGTTATCATATAAATGATAACCTCTTTTGTTTTATATTAGCATTTCAAATGATTCACTGGTTATCAAATAAATTATCTTTGTTTGATGAATTAATAAACTGACTATAAATAATTATGCTTGATATTCAAGAAGAAAGGCTAACTATTAAAAATCTTGCGGAAGAAGACAGACCAAGAGAAAAATTACAGCTTAAAGGCAGACATAGCTTGACAGACGCAGAACTGATAGCCATTCTATTAGGTTCGGGATCGAAAAAACTTTCGGCCATAGAAGTTGCACAACTTCTACTCAGCAAAGGCGACAACGACCTTAACACGCTAGCACAGTTTACAATCAAGGACCTGAAGAGTATTAATGGAATTGGGGACGCTAAAGCCATCAGCATTATCGCAGCATTGGAACTGGGCAGAAGACGGAAGGATGCTAAAAAAGGAGAAAGAACTAGAATCACCTGCTCAAAAGATATCTATACTTTTATCACACCCTACCTGCTAGACCTTAATCATGAGGAACTTTGGGTCATCATTCTCACAAGGTCAAACCATATCAAGAATATTGAAAAAGTAAGTATGGGAGGAATGACGGGTACAGTGGCCGATCCTAAAATTATCTTCCAAAAGGCATTAGCACACCAAGGGTGCTCTATTGTTATTGTACACAATCATCCATCAGGGCAGGTAAAACCTAGTCAGGCGGATATTTCTATGACCAAAAAGATCAAAGAAGGTGGTCAATTTCTCGAAATCCCCCTGCTCGATCATATCATTTTCGGCAATGACAATTATTTCAGCTTCGCCGATGAGGGTATCTTATAAAAAGGCGATTTAACCTATTGGATATTTTAAATTTTCAATATCACTTTGAGAAGGTTCTGTTATGTTATCAACTTTTTGATAAAAAAAATGAGTATTTTAATATAGGTACTAAGTCAAAAATAAATCATAGTTAATTCTAATTTATTTTTGAGAAAGTGCCTGCATTTAAATTAGATCAACAAAAAGTAACTATTAGTTTTTTTTAAACTAAACCTATATCATGAAGTTTTTCTCAACTCTATTTATCATACTACTTTGTATTACCGCTACTTTTGCAACAAAAATTGACCACAGTTACACGAGTATCAAACCTGAATTGGAACGATACACGAGTATAGAACAATGGGAAAACCCCAACAATTGGTCTCCGAATATTGTCCCTTCAGAGAATACAATCTTGATTGTAAAAAATAAATCATTGATTATTGACTTCAATCTTGATGTTGAAAAAAAGGTAGTCGGTGCTATTGACATCTCTAATGAAGGCGAATTTGTAGTAACCCCTCATGGAAGTATTTTCATTACGAACACGCTTACTATCAATCCAAAAAGTGCTCTTGTCATAGAAGGAGCCTTGAAGGTACAGAAAGCTGTGATCAATGCATCAAATGCTAAATTTTCACTTAAAGAAATTGGCAGTATAGATGCTCATGAAATTTTCTTGAAAATAGACAACTATATCGCTACCTTAAATGGACACATTTCATCCACTTATCTCAATATTCATTTTTTAGATAAAAATGCTCAGTTGCGAATTGGTGATGAGGCCGAGATTCATATCCAAAGCGATTTAGTCGTAAAAAATAAATTCAAAGACAATATTTTGGGTGATTTATCTAAAATAACCACTTCAGGTTGTCAAGGGAATGAAGCTTTCTGTAAACAGATTACAGCCTACCGCTTAAAGCTTCCTACCATCGTAGATTATTTTGATATTGAAATAGAAAATGATATCACGTTTGCTTATTGGGAAACCTCTACTGAAAGAAATTCAAGTCATTTTATCATAGAGAAATCATATGATGGAGAAAATTTCATTGAATTAGGGAGAGTGGATGCTAACGGAAAATCCTCTTCAGAAAATCCTTATGAATTAAAGGATGATAAATATGAAAAAGATAAAGATACTTTCTACCGTCTGAGAGCAGTACAGCAAAATGGAGAGGAATTTATATGGTGTAGACACTTACTGGCCAATCACTTAGACAAAGAAGAGTTTGGCATTGAAAAGGTCTATCCTAACCCAACAAATTATTATTTGAAATTAGACTTTCAAGCTCAGAAAAGTGATGTATTGGATATCAAACTTCATCATACAGAAAATGAATCAATATGGGATATCAAACCTGAAATTGAAGAAAACAAAGCAGTATTTGATGTGCATCATTATCCTGCCGGCTCCTACATTCTAAAAGTGAAGATGAACGGTCAGCTTGTTTATACTGGCAATGTGATCATTCATGCTACAAACAGTAAAGGCAACATCAGAAACAGTCAAGCGATATTAGTGGAAGAAGGAGAGAAAAAGTAGTTTGTGAATAAGTTGAAATAAAAACCAACTTTTTTCCTTAACCACGTAAATCTAAGTAACACTCAATTTTCTGAACAATAAAATTGTTACTTATGAAGAATTTACGAAACATTTTACTTTTAACTGTGATGCTATTTTCAGGACTTGCTGTAAATGCAAGTGATAGAAGCAATGTTGCTGTTTCAGAAAATGAACCTATTCATGTGTACCCGATTCCAGCCAATACACAGTTTCATATTGATTTCAAAAATAATCAGTATTCAGATATCACTTACAAATTAGTGAACCTTGAGAGCGGTTTATCTACTGTAATTGATAATAAAAATTCAATAAGCCATCAAATTTCATCTTTTGATGTCAGCTTACTGCCCACTGGCACTTACATGCTAGTCATTGAGGAAAATGGAAAAAGTATTTACACAAAAAAAATGGTCATTAACCATTTCGGTGTATAAAAATATACAATACTAAGTCAAAACTATTCGGTATTTTGACACACATATAAACGTAAATTAAAAGCACACATTTCTGATTGGAATGTGTGCTTATTTTTTATTGGCATTTAGAAACGTAAACCAAGTGAAAGGTCCATAACACTCAATGTATTCCCTTCGTAGCTTCCGCCATAATTATAGTTCAATTGTACATTAAAGATTGAAATTAACGTTCCTACCCCTACTCTCGCTCCAAATTTCCAGAACTTATCCAATACTTCTGGATCTTGGTTTGCTCCTTTCGATTTTAAATAATAAGACCTGACGGCTCCAATACCTCCTTGCACATAAGGATGGAAGGTTGTCTCAGCATCTTTAGAGATAAAAAAGTACCTTCCTTCTAATAGAATCGGTATTTGATACCAAGCTTGTGACAATGACGCATCTATAGGAATAGCCGCCAATCCATTGACGTGCCCTACTAAAACAGCATCAAATTTCTCACTGGCATTATAGCTGAACTCTATGTAAGCGGAAAAACCAGCACTTGAAAAAGGGGACAAGTCTCCGACTCCAGATGATCCACCTCCACCTATACCAAAATGTATTTGTGCTGAAGAAAAGTGAGAGACAAATAAGAATGTAATAATGAAGAGTAGTTTATTTCTCATTTTATTTTTTTGCTTTGAAAGGTATTTAGTCTGATCAATTGCACTAAACTTGAAAATGCAACGGGGTTAATGAACAAAATGTATTTGTCCTTTATTAAAAATAAAAGGAAATGACGTAAATCAAAAGAGGTTGCCTTAAATATTCAAGACAACCTCTTTGTGTAATTCCGTTAAGTAATAGCTGTGATTACAATTTATCCAGAAGATTTTGGAAGGAGATCCAAAAACTCACGGCGAGTAGCTTCTTCTTTGAACTTTCCACTGAAGTGTGAAGTCACCGTAGCACTGTAAGTATCCTCTATTCCTCTCATAGAAACGCATAAATGTTTTGCATCAATTAATACTGCCACATCTTCAGTCCCTAAAGTTTGCTTCAAATCCTCTGCAATCTGTACCGTCAAACGCTCTTGTACCTGTGGTCTTTTAGCGTAATGCTGTACAATTCTGTTGATTTTTGACAAACCAATCACTTTCCCATTAGAGATATAAGCTACATGTGCAAAACCAATGATCGGCACAAAGTGATGTTCGCAATTAGAGTAGAAATGAATGTTTTTCTCAATCAACATTTCATCATACTTGTATTTATTGTCGAACAACTTGATATCAGGGCGATTCTCTGGATTTAAACCACTGAAAATTTCTTTGACATACATTTTTGCTACTCTGTCGGGCGTACCTCTGAGGCTGTCATCTGTAAGGTCAAGTCCTAATGTATCCATGATTTCTCTGAAGTGAGCAGAAATTTTCTTTATTTTCTCCTCATCAGATAGGTCAAAGGCATCTTTTTTCATGGGTGTATCATGAGAAGTACCAATGTGATTGTCACCTATTTCATCTATTATAGTTTCGTTATGAATTTCCACTTCTCTAGGCTGAAGGGTATTCCACGAAATTCCGTTCTGTTTCATACAAAATAATTTTTAAGGTGAATTTGTCATCTAATTGTTCTCTTAATATTTTCCATATCACTACGCAGATATTCTCCGCAGTTGGATTTAAAGAAGAAAACTCCTCCACCTCTTCATTTAAATTTTTATGATCTAAGTAATCCAAAACATGCTCTTGCATAATATCTTTCAATATTTTCATGTCTATGACATAGCCTGAAATTGGATCAATCTCACCTGTGACTTTTACTGTGAGATTATAATTATGTCCATGATAATACGGGTTGTTGCATTTCCCAAACAACCTTCGGTTTTCATCGTCGGTAAGTTGCCTGTTATGTAGCCTGTGCGCCGCATTAAAATGTGCTTTTCGTGATACTGTTACTTTCATCTTTAACTAAAGTGCTTCATAATAGAAGTTTGCAAAATGAAAAATACGTATCAAATTTCAATTCACAAAGTTACGAGAGATGAAGCTATTATCTAAAAACATTCTAAAATAGTTTAAACTCATTATCACATATTATGTTTAAACAATTTCAAACAAAGTTTAATGAATCAAAAATGCATCTTTTTCTATCTTGTTCTGCATTTATTAACTAAAAAAATAATTATTTGTTTTATCAAAGTTCAAATTCTTTACATCAAATTAAAAGGAAGTTGGTATTTTTGACTAAAGAATAAAGAGATGACAATTACACAACTTGAATATATTATTGCAGTTGATCAGCACCAAAGTTTTTCAGCTGCGGCAGACGCTTGTTTTGTGACTCAACCTACTTTGAGTATGCAAATTAAAAAGCTAGAAGAGCAACTCGATGTTGTCATTTTTGACCGAGGAAAACAGCCTATTATTCCTACTGATGTCGGTAAAAAAATTATTGAACAAGGGAAGATTGTGCTGAAGGAAGCTCAAAAAGTCAATGACTTAATTCTGGACTACAAAGGTGAAGTAAGTGGCGATCTTAAAATTGGTATTATTCCAACATTAGCTCCTTACCTTATCCCTCTTTTTGTAGGATCTATTTCTAGAAAATTTCCTCATCTGCAACTAAATATCAAAGAACTTCAATCTGAACAAATTATCAAAGCTATTAATGATGATGTGATTGATGTTGGATTATTAGTGACTCCAATTCATGAGCCTGGTATCACTGAAGAACCGCTGTTTTATGAAGACATTGTAGTTTACACTAATCCTGATTATAAGTTTGAACAACAATTAGAGGTCAATATTGCAGACCTGACATCACCGGATATTTGGCTTCTAAGTGCAGGGCATTGTTTCAGAGATCAGGTAATCAACCTTTGCTCTTATCAGAGTACAAACAAAATGAACAGTACACTCCCTATTTCTTATGAAAGCGGGTCATTAGAAACACTGATTCGTTTGGTGGATAAAGAAGGAGGGTTTACGCTTCTTCCAGAATTAGCCGTTGATGAGCTTTCTGAAGATGCTAAAGATAGAATCAGAACTTTTGTAGACGAAAGGCCTATGCGTGAAGTCAGTCTGATTTACGCCAGAAATTACGCCAAGGCTGGCTTGATAAAAGTTTTATCGGAAAGTATTAAAGAAAATATTCCTGAACAATTGCTGACCAGAGATAGAGGTCATGTAGTGGAATGGAGATAAAAAAATAGCGAAGAGTGGAAAGTTATTAATAATTACCTTCATTGATGGCTTTCAACTCTTCCAATTCCTTTAAACGGGCTTCATGTTCATCTACCCATTTTGTTAGATTGTAGTCTTCGTTAGGATATAGTTCATAGTAAGAAACGTATTCGCTTCCCATAGCATGAAAACGCTCTGTGAAGTACACTTCTATTTGTCCAAAATTCAAACTGATATTTTTAGTCCACTGATCATAGTCACTTTGAGAGAAAGTTTGCTGTGCCATTTGACGTTCCATCTTTGCTTTCTCCACTTCCTCCTGATAACTCTTGTCTGAGTTCATCAAATCTGATTTCAAAACCTCGTACATCTGATATTCTTCGGGTGTGATATCAAAAAGATCTTTACCGAAATATCTTGCCCACAAATATTCATCCTGTGGACGTTCCTTTAAAAGTTTCCAGATTTGAGGTTTTACTAATGGATCTTCAAGCATTTCAGAATCGTCATAATACTGTGCATAAGACATAGACGGGTTTATTATCCATAAAATGGACAACATCAAAAAACCAGCAAATATGTTTTGTATCACGCTCATCTAAAAATTAAAAACTTAAGATTAAAAAAAGTCTTATACCTATAGTATACTGTTTAAATAACGATATAGTTTCTTCATAAATTTTACTTACAAAATAAAAAATGAAAAAATAATGCCAAATATAGAAAATATCCTATTCGTTTTTACAAAATACTAAATCTATTTTATTGAAAATAATTCAGCTATGAATATTATATTTGCAATCAAGCATGAGTTCAAAAGTAATATTACTTTTTAAAGAACTGTCTTAATTAGCTCAATTGAACAATTTTGGTTTTAAAATTAAACAAAGGGAACTAACAGCTTTTAAAGTAAAATAGATTCATAGAATCTGTTTTGTGTTTCAAACTTTCAAAATAATTAGAATATGACAGCAAAAGTGAACATAGGAAGGTCATTACTCCAGCGTTTAAGCCAACAGCTTAAAGGAGAATTACATTACGATGACGTAATGAGAACACTGTATGCCACTGATGCTTCAGCCTACCGTGAACTACCATTGGCCGTTGCATTTCCTAGAGATGAAGAAGACATCAAAACTCTTATCACATTTGCTAACCAACATAACACATCTCTAATCCCAAGAACTGCAGGTACATCATTAGCAGGACAAGTTGTTGGTCATGGTATTGTGGTGGATGTATCTAGAACATTTACTAAAATCCTTGAAGTCAACAAAGAAGAAGGCTGGGTAAGACTACAACCCGGTGTGATTCGTGACGAACTGAACAAGCACCTTAAAGACTTTGATTTATTCTTTGGTCCTGAAACTTCTACAGCCAACAGAGCAATGATTGGCGGTATGGTCGGCAACAATTCATGTGGCTCTAACTCAGTGCAATATGGATCTGCTCGTGACCATTTAATTGAAGTAAGAGGTTTTCTAAGTGACGGTTCTGAAGCGGTTTTCAAAGCAGTTTCAGCCGAAGAATTTGAAGCAAAAGCACAACAGGAAAACCTTGAAGGTAAATTATACAGAGAAGTAAAAGAAATGCTTCTTCCGGAAGAGGTAAGAGCTGAGATTGCAAAGGAATTTCCAAAACCTTCTATTCCAAGAAGAAATACAGGATATGCAATTGATCTTCTTGCAAGAATGCAACCTTTCAACCCAGAAGGTAAGCCGTTTAACTTCTGTGAGTTGATTGCAGGTTCTGAAGGTACTCTGATTTTCATTACCGAAATCAAAATGCACTGCGACCCTACTCCTCCTAAATACAAAGGAGTATTGTGTGCACAGTTTGACTCTATTGACGAGTCTTTAAAAGCGAACCTTATTTCATTAAAATTCAATCCTACGGCGGTTGAGTTAATGGATAAATATATCCTTGATTGTACTAAAAACAGTATTGAGCACCGTCAGAACAGATTTTTCCTTGATGGAGACCCTGTAGCAGTATTGGTTACTGAAATTGCAAGAGATACAGTAGAAGAAATGCGTGCTGATGCGGCCGCTCTAGAAGCTGCTTACAAAGAAGCCGGTATGGGACACTACTTCAAACTTGTGGAAGGTGAGGACGTGAAAAGAGTTTGGAATTTGCGTAAAGCAGGTCTTGGACTACTTTCAAATGTACCAGGCGACCCTAAAGCGGCTCCTGTAATTGAAGATACTGCGGTTGATGTAGAAGACCTTCCAGCATACATCGCTGAATTCAATGAGATATTGAAGAAGTATGACTTATTCTGTGTACACTATGCACATGCAGGATCTGGAGAATTGCACCTTAGACCCGTTCTTGACTTAAAAACACAAGACGGTAACAAGATGTTTAAGGTGATTGCTGATGAAATTGCCAAACTTGTAAAGAAATATAGAGGTTCACTAAGTGGCGAGCACGGTGACGGCCGTCTCAGAGGTGAATTTATTGAATATATGGTAGGTTCAAAGAATTTCAAATTAATTGAAGCTACAAAAAGATCATGGGACCCTGATAATATTTTCAATCCTAATAAAATTGTAGACACTCCTCCAATGGACGAGAGCCTTCGTTTTATGCCGGGAATTGAAACACCAGAAATCAAGACCACTTTAGATTTCAGCGCTTCACAAGGTATCATCAGAGCGGCTGAATTTTGTAACGGTGCGGGTGCGTGTAGAAAAACGGAAGTGACGGGAGGAACAATGTGTCCTTCTTACATGGCCACTAGAAACGAGAAAAACACAACGCGTGCTAGAGCTAATATTTTAAGAGAATATTTAAGAGCTCCTTACACTATCAACCGTTTCAACCATAAAGAAATTTATGAAGTGATGGACCTATGTCTGTCATGTAAAGGTTGTAAATCAGAGTGTCCGTCAAACGTAGATATTGCGAAGTTAAAAGCTGAATTTTTACAGCAATATTACAAAGCAAATGGTGCTCCTATGAGAGCAAGGATGATTGCTTACTTCCCTCGTTTGACACAAATGGCGATGCTGACACCAGGTTTATTTAACTGGATGGTCAGCAACCCACTGACAGGAAGTATCTTCAAGTCAATCGCTGGTTTTGCTCCTGAAAGATCAATTCCAAAAGTACATAAACATACTTTCAAGAGTTGGTTACAAAAATATACTCCAAAGAAAGCGAGCAAAGGAAAAGTATATATCTTCTGTGATGAGTTTACCAATTATAACGACACTCCTATTGGTCTGAAAACGATCACATTATTGGAGAAACTTGGTTATGAAGTAGAATGGCAACCTCACGTGGAAAGTGGTAGAACATTCCTTTCTAAGGGTTTTGTGGAAGAGGCGAAAGACCTTGCTTGTCAAAACGTGGATATGCTGAAATCTTACATTTCTGAAGAAACTCCACTGATTGGTATCGAGCCTTCTACCATTATGGCTTTCCGTGATGAGTATCCTGATTTGGTACACCCTCATCAGAAAGAAGATGCTGCAAACCTTGCTAAAAATGCTTTAATGATCGATGAATTTATTGCCAGAGAAGTTAAAGCGGGTAATATTACTTCTGATCAGTTTACAGAAGAAGAGAAATTAGTGAAATTGCATACGCACTGTCAGCAAAAAGCCACTGGTACTCAAGTTACTGGTAAGCAGATGCTGGGCTTGCCTAAAAACTACAAAGTACAGATCATTCCTTCTGGATGTTGTGGTATGGCCGGTTCATTTGGCTATGAAAAAGAACACTATAAAGTATCAATGGATGTAGGTGAATTAGTACTTTTCCCTACTATCAGAAAACTGAATGATGATGTAATAATTGCAGCGGCAGGAACTAGCTGTAGACATCAAATTAAAGACGGAACAGAGCGAGACGCCTTGCATCCAGTAGAGATTTTATTGAATGCATTAAAATAGTATTACAAAAGGGAGAGTGGATAATTTATCTACTCTCTTTTTTTTATAAAAACCTGAAAATCAACAAAAAATTCTTTTATATTTATTAAAACCAATTCTTCTTCAATCATTTTATTTCCCCATTCAAAGTTATTATCTGAACGATTTTAAAGAAGGTGTTTATATCGGTTAATAAATGAAGATTATTATAAGAAGACTCTCTATTTTTGTGCTAAGCCAATGTAATAATTCAACTACAAATGAAAAAAAAGGTATTAATTACAGGATTGAATAGTATTATCGGAATAGAAGTATTTCGGTACCTTTCCCGTTGTACCCAAACTCAAATTGTAGTTGGTCAGCGTCACGTTCCTAGTTTGCCCATTCAAGATGCTGATTACCGTTATCTTGATTTTAATGACGGCAGTACTTTCCAAGAAGCACTTATTGGCATAGACACTGTCTTTCTAGTTATTCCCCGTGGCATTCCCAATATTGAATATTCTTTTGGTACTTTCCTTTCTGCTTGCAAAGCGGCAGGTGTATCACAAGTCATTTTCTCTTCCGTTTACAGGGGGAAATACAGCTTTATCCTTCCACACCATAAAGTTGAAAAGCTAGTTCGCAAAAGTGGCATTGATCACATCATTGTTCAGGCCACCTATTTTATGCAAAACTTGACGACTTTCTTTAAAAAGGAAATTCAAGAAGATCAGAAAATTGCCATACCGCATTTGAGCAGAAAAGTAAATTGGATCGACGCAAGAAATGCAGGTGATGCCATTGTAAATCTCATTTACCAGTTTGATCAATATAAAAATCAAACAATTCCATTGATGGGAAATGAGAATAAAAACTTTATGGAAATAACGGCCAAACTGACCGCTTCTCTTCCTAAAGATGTGATTTATAATGCTACTTTTAAAGAGTTTATCAGTTCATTAAAAAGAAAAGGTTTACGCTATAGAGAAATCGGCGTATTACTCCTTTTTATGGTATTGGAAAAGCTAGACCCCAAACTAGAAATTTATCCTAATTACGAAAAAATCACTGGTAAAAAACCTACTCGACTGATTGAGTTTATCATGAGGCATTTACATGATTTGGAGCCCTCTAGCAATTAATAATTATTTCCAACGGCTTACACGTTCAGCTTTATCCAATAATTCTGTTGCTAAGGAATTAAACCTGAACTTCAATAAACGTTTCCTTCCCTCCACACTTCTTGTAAAATACAGTTCAGAGTTACTGACATATTTGCTCCAGTTGCGACAAAATAGAGTTGCAGTCTTTTTCTTTTTACCTAATAATTCCGGTACAGCGTGATAGTCCTTTTGTGTAAAAAGGTTCCAAAAACGGTTTTTTCTCACTACGATATATCTCGGATTATGTATAGGGCTGACAATTTCCTCTAATGCATTGATAAAGGTATTTTTTTCAAAAGCACTTCCCCCTTCTAAGTAACAAAAAGATTCCCCATAGTCATTGATAAATGTCTTCACTGATAATTCATCCGGCTTTGAGTATATAATATTCGCTTCAAGCAAAGTGTTCAGTAATGCTTTGCCTATGTTTTGAATATCCTTGGAGACATCCCTGTACTTAAAATAGATTTTAGTTGTTTTAATCAGTTTTCTACCAAAATAAACAAGTCCTCCAATATCCAAAAAGCAAAGGATCATCAGTAGATCGTTTCCATTTTCAGCAATAAAAACACCTTCTATGATATCATAAAAATCAAGTAGATGAAGTAAAAACAGTTGCCCTAGCTCAAGCAGTAAATAACCGATAGAAGCTGTAAAATAAAACTTCTTCTGCTTATGGAAATTGCCTTCCTTTCGGTCAAAAGGAACTTTAATTTCCTCTGTAAGCTCTACACCATTTTCTATGGCCTCATTCCATTGTTCAGAAAGCAACTTCCGTTCATTGGCAGAATGAAACATTTTTTCGTTAAGATGATGAACTGTTTCATTGTTAAACTGATTTGGAATTTCCATTCTTAAAATTCCATTTTCAATCGTTTTTTCCTCTCTTTCAGAAATACCTACAAAGGCTCTGAATCTTCTCTTCAATAGTTGAAAATCACCACCTCCATCATTTTTCGTCGGATCTACAGAAACCAAATGCCAGATATTACTTGTTTTTGCTGCATTGGATTGTGATGTTCGAATGGCCCTTCCTCTCATCTGATTAGACAAAACATAAGAACCTACAACACTCGCCAGTATTAATGAGTTGATACATGGAGCATCCCAACCTTCCCCTAATAAAGACTTCGTTCCAACCACTATATTGAAATGTCCTTCTTCAAATAATTGAGTGATTACTTCTACTATTTCGTGTTTTAACTTTTCTGAAAGACGAATTAAACTATAGGTAGCGTCATATTGTAAAGGTGAGAAAGTAATTGTAACACCCAATTTTTCGAGCCTGTCAGTGAGAACGTCAGTAACCGATTCAGGTACGATAATCAAAGAACCAGTCAGTACACTTAACTTCGCTTCGTTGC
>NZ_JABANE010000152.1 GCF_012844305.1 Flammeovirga aprica JL-4 | reverse complement strand
ACTAATGTAAATCAGTTAACCGTAACAGAAGTACGTTTTATGATTTAGGGCGATCTAAGTTCATATACCTAAATATTTAATTATACGACTTGTTAAATGAAGTTGTAACTGAAAAGGAGTTATCTCTGCTCGATATGATGATCATGTCGGGCAGGGATAACTCCTTTTATAATCTATTGATTAATATAGGCCAGGATTTCTTCTTCTACTTTTTCAGCAATTACAATTTTGACAATAATACCATCCTTCACTAAAAGCTGGAATGGCACACCTTGTACGCCGAGTCTTTTTTTGAGAAACTGATTAGCATCAAGGTAGTTTTGCCATGGCAGTTGATCACGTTTTGAAGCCTGCTCAAATGCTTTTTCTTTTTTATCAATAGAGATACTAATTGTTTCAATCCCCTTGTCTTTAAAAGCCACATATTGTTTTTTAAAATTACGGTTAAACGTTCTGCACGGCGCACACCAGCTTGCCCACATATCAATGAGAAAAGTACCGTCAGCAACAAGTTTTTGAAGGTCTTTTTCTGTACCATCTAAAGCCTTGATTGTAGTTTCAGCCTCGCAGAGAGGTTTTCCAATCAGCTTATTGAACTCATCATAGTACTTCAGGAATTCATTATACTGTTTCTTTGCATTCTTGCCAATAGGAGTTTCCCAGTCGGAAGGTTGAATTTTTTGGACTAAAGGTTCTGGAATGTAGCCATTGAACATTTGCAATAAACTATCAGTAGGAACATTTCCATAGGCATCCGCGAAGGAAGTAAGGAATTTTTCATTTGCAATACCCCAAAGTGCCATGATAGAATCATTTTTATAAAACTCCCCATCATTTTGTGGTTTTTCAATAATCATGTTGGCTAGTTGCTCAATTCTGTTTTGAGCGTTGCCAATTTTTTGAAAATAGGTTTGAGCATTAGGAAAATTTTCTTGCTTTTCAGTTTGTGGCTGGCAGGAAAAAATAAGGAACACTGCCGTGAAGTTTAGGAGTAGCTTATTCATTTTTTTGAAAAAATATAATTGAATTGAATGTGGGTAAATATAGTGATTAAAGCTTAAGAACACTGTTTTTGGTGTAAATGAAACTTGAAATTAACAAAGTACTAAATATTTTCTCACGATGTTATAGGGTTTTTAAGTGTTGTTTTCTCTTTTAAAAGTGAACCAATAATTAATAAACTTATGAAAAAGATTTTAATAACAATCGCGACTTTATTAGTCACTACATCATTATTCGCACAAGATTACAGAACGCATGAAGAACTTGGGATCATGCAAGGAATTCCAGTTCCTGAAGGTAAAAAAGTAGATAAAGATAACGCCTTATTGACTTTCCCATTTAACCGTTGGTCATACCAGCATATGAGAGAGATTTACCCAACTGCTGGTATTCCTAAATCAGAAAAAGTAAGCCCAGTCCAAAAAAATATAGATAAAAATGTGGACCAGGTCGTAAAAGTTCAAAAAGACGCTAACGAGATGGTATCTCTGCCGGCTTACATTAAAGAGACGTATACGGATGCTCTTGTTGTAATTAAAGGAGATCAGATAGTGTATGAGAACTATCAAAATGGTATGAATGCACATCAACCGCATCAGATGATGTCGTGTACCAAATCCTTTGCAGGACTTTTAGCTTTAGTTGCTGAAGCAGAAGGTAAGTTGGATGAGGAAGAAGCGGTAACCACATACATTCCTGAATTAAAATCTGCCACTGCATTTAAAGATGCAAAAGTGAAACACGTCTTAAATATGACCAATTCAATGGCATTTGATGAAACTTATTCGGATCCTAAATCTGATATAGTCCATTATGGAACAGTCATCGGCTTAATGCCTGAACTGGACGGAGTTGAATATGCGAATGATATATACGAGTATTTAATGACGTTATCTATTGATAAAACTATTAAGCATGGTGAAGTATTCAACTATCAAACTCCTAAAACGGATGTGGTCAATTGGCTGACTACACGAGCGACGAATGAGGATTTCCAAAAAGGTTTACATCAAATCTGGAACGGAATAGGGGCAGAAGATGAAACCTATGTTATTCTTGATAAAAATGGAGCATTATTCGCCGGTGGAGGGTTAAATGCTTCTCCAGAAGATTTGGCAAGATTCTCTATGATGATGCTTAATGATGGTAAGGCTAATGGTCAACAGATTGTACCTTCAGCTGTCATTAAGGACTTGCAAAAAGGAGCGAATCCTGAAGCTTTTAAACATGGAAGTGAAACAGCAATGGATGATGGAGATTGGAGCTATAGAGCACAATGGTGGATTCGTCACAAGGAAGGAAAAGAAGCAATCATGGCTATTGGTATTCATGGTCAGTGGATCTATATCGATGTGGAGAGAAATATGGCTATTGTGAAACAATCATCTCAGCCAAAATCTGCAGATCCATTTATGGAACCTTACAACTTACGTGCTTTTGATGCACTAATAGAATACTTCTCAACCAAAGAGAACGCATCGAAATAGATTTAGAAAAACAGGTTGTTAAAATTAAGCTGACAACCTGTTTTTTTATTTAAACTCTAAGTACTAGAACAGAAGAAAACGAGTGTTTCTTGCACCATAGTTAAAACTATGGGCAGGTGATACAACAACCTAATCAAGACTAAAGTCTTGAAGGTTGATAACGTAAGCAACACTTTAGTGTTGGTGGAGTAAGTATCACCAGCCCATGACTTCAGTCATGGTGCACCATAGTATTGTTCCATTTCCTTTGTCCTAGTACTTATATCAAAGACAAAATCGAATCACAAAATCTATTATGAGAAAAAGTATTATCTTATCAATATTCATTGCTATGTCTTCTTTTGTTTTTGGACAAGAAGAAGAGAAAATTGATAACAGTAAACCCACCAATTTATACCAGAGAATTAATGCAGTAGCAGAGTTTTCTGACGGAGGAACTTACGGTACACGCCTGATATTTAATGGAGTCCCAAGAAGTAATATGCTATATAGCATAGAGTTGCCTTTATTGTATAAGGAAAATCAAGAAACAGGACAAGGAAAGTTTGGAGTAGGTAATATTAGGGCAAGATTTTTCCATGTTACCCACAAAAATTACGAAAAGACTCTCGGTACTTTTGGATACTCTGTAGATGTTTTTGTTCCAGGACAAGAAGGAATTGGAGATAATAATCTAATGATTTCCCCTGGTGTACTTATGGGAGTAATAGCCACGGAAACAGTTCAGTTTTTTCCGATTGTTTCTTACCAATACCGATCAAATATGAATACAGGAGCAGTGACACATGGAGCAAGTTTTCAAGTGATCACACCAGTCAAATTTAATGATAAGTGCTTTATGCGTTTAACTCCAATTTGGCAATTACCCGATTTCAGAAACCCGAACATTACCACCGCTTTTGAAACACAGTTCAATTATTTTGTAGCTCCAAAAGTACAGTTACAACTGTTCCATATGGGACATGAAAAGTACGGTAATACGTTTAGAATAGGTACAACAATATTTATATAATGATGGAAAGAAAAATATTAATCACACTGCTATTATCACTTTTTTCCATTGTTACTTTTGCTCAAAGTCCGCATTCACTTTCAGTATCAGTGGGAGGTAGTCAGACTATTAACAAAGAAGCTTATTCTTTTATATTATCAACAAGTCATAGTTATCAAATGAACAGTTTATGGACGGTGATAACAACTTATGTGAATGATATTGAAAAAGATTTTAGTGGTGGAGAAGTTGAACAGATAAATTATACAGGTTCTTTGTCTTTTGGCTTTTCAAGAAAATTTTATGAAGGAAGTAAATCAGAGGTCTATTTAGGTATGACAAAAGATATCGTTGAGAATCAGAAAATATTGCTTGGAGATTCCTTTTTTGATGTTGGGTACTCTTTCATCCTGTCGCGAAAAATATGTCCTAAATTAGGTTATTCTCATAATCTCAATAAAGGAACTGACAGTATAAATTTTGGATTAAGTATCACTATATTTTGATTGCTTTTTTAGCAAAAAGAACTCCCTCCTAGATATTAATCTTGTGAGGGAGTTTCTCTTTTTATCTACCAAGCCACTTCTTCACCCATATGGGTAAATTGACCATTAAAATCGGTTTCTTCTGCTAGTGAAAGGCTTACTGAAGGTTTTGCTCCATCCACAATTTCAATAGGAGCATCTTCCGTACCCAAATCCGTTTTTACCCAACCTGGATGTGCTGAATTCACCTTCACGTTTGTTCCCTCTAATGAAGCAGCAAGGTGAACTGTAAAAGAGTTCAAGGCTGTTTTAGAAGCATCATATGCAAAAGGTTTAACGGTGTAATACGGCGATTCCACATCACTTTGTACAGTGTTCGAACCTAAAATACTTGAAAGGTTGACAATTCTTCCAGCTTCACTTTTTTTGATGAGTGGCAATAAAGCCTGAGTGAGTTTTACAATACTGAAGAAGTTGACATCAAAAGTTTCTTTCAAAGTAGCATCTGAAATACTCTCAGAAGTATTGACACCTAGTGGCTCATCTTGATGAATAATACCAGCATTGTTCACCAAAATATCAAGCTTTCCATATTCTGCTTCGATTTTCTGTTGCAGTGCTTCAATTTGTGCATCTTTCGTTGTCTCTAGTTGTACCAGTTCCACATCCAGACCTTCAGCTTTCAATGTGTCAACAGCTACTTGTCCTCTTTCTTGACTTCTAGATGCCATCAATACTTTGATTCCTTTGGCTCCTAATTGACGAGCAGTTTCGAATCCCAATCCTTTATTTGCTCCTGTTACTAACGCAATCTTTTTCATAGTTATTTTTGTTTAATGTTTAAATGATGATGATACAAATGTAGAGGGGTTGTGATATAAAATGAAATCGTTTAAATTTGATCATGATATAAAAATATTAATATCACTATGGTCAATCTAGAATGGTATCGCACCTTTAAAGCAGTCTATAAACACAGAAGTTATTCTAAAGCAGCAGAAGAATTATTCCTTACGCAACCTACCGTAAGCAATCAAATGAGTATGCTTGAAGCGGCGGTAGGGCATAAGCTTTTCACCCGTAAATCGAAAGGAGTTGTTCCTACAGAAAATGCAAAATTCCTCAATAACTTGATCATTGAATCATTAGATACACTTGAAAAAGTGGAGGCAAGCTACAGCAGGTCGGTTCAAAAGGAAGAGCGTCTTTACACATTCGGTATCAGTGAAGACCTTTATAAAAGTTTTGTATCAGATAAGATTCTGACTTCTTTCAAGCATCTCAGTATTCATTTTGAAAATGACAATAAAAAACTTTTTGAATTAGTCAATCAGGGGGAAGTAGATGCGGCAATTGTAAGAGGAGATTTTCAGACTTATGATGTATTATCACAGAAAATAGGCAGTTCAAAATTAGTAGTCGTGGGGCATCCAAACCTAAAAACAGAGGAATTGGATCAGTATATACAGCAAAATGATTTGAAGAATATTCAGAAGTGGCTGGAGCATCAAACATGGTTTTCACACATGTCTACCAATCCTTTTATAAAGTTTTTTTGGCTCCATTGTTTTAATAAAAAACGCCCTAAAATCTTCACGAATTATGTGATTCCGAATGAATATTTTATGCTTCAGGAAATCACAAAGATTGAGGGAGTAGCGATTACTTTGAAAGAAAATGCTCAGGCGTTTATTGATGATCAATCTTTAAAACTAATTTGGGAATCTGACAATTATCCTGACCGTGATTATTATTTGATTGCACATAAAAAGCAGGAGGTGTTTTATGAGATGCTTTTCGGCCTTTATACTTAAAATAATCCTTAACTTCCATAAGAGTATGTTTGAAACATCTCTTTTAGTAAAAATTCCAAACATGCTCCAAAAATTGAAAATCGACTATGAATACACTCCACAAGATACTTTTTTTATGTCTACTATTACCGAATACTCTTCACTCACAAGGGCTGCAAAGAAGCAAGCATACCATTGAAAGCAGAACTTTTGCACTCCTGATAGGAACAGACAATTATGATGGAAAGCCAGATTGGGTTAATCTGAATAATCCAATTTATGATGCAGAGACAATAGGCCAAGTGTTGGAGGAAGATTTTGGTTACAACACTGAAATATTAAGAAATCCGACGACCAATCAGATTTTATCCACTCTTATTCTGTACCATAAAACGCTCAAAGAAAATGATCGTTTCTTTCTCTTTATAGCAGGACATGGTGATTATGATGATAAAATTTTTGATGATGGTTTTATTGTGGCCAAAGATTCAAAACCTTTAAGTCAGGATATTAATAGAAAGACCTATATAGGCTATAACACATTGAATAGTTTGGTGAACAAGTTGCCTGCAAAGCAAATTATGGTAGTGCTTGATGTGTGTTTTAGCGGTTCATTTAATGAAAAAATGAAGAATTATCGCTCTGCATTTCGCACGAATGTGTATGATGAATTGGAAGCAGAAAAGTTTGCGGAGCGAAAATTAAAATTAAAGACCCGTACAGTGATTACTTCAGGTGGTCTCGAACCGGTGTTGGATGGTGTAAAGGGACATCATTCTCCATTTGCATTTAAGCTTATTGAAGCGTTGAGAGTGTTGCCCAATCAAAAATCAGTAATCACAGGAACAGACTTATATGCACATGTTTCCAGAATGGATTCTGAACCCGTCATTGGACATTTTGGAGACCACGAACCGGGAGCGGATTATATTTTAGGTTTGTCTCATTCTACAAAGGGAATAGAACTTAAGAAAGAATATACACCTTCCATTGAAGACTTCCGCTCTAGAAACAGCGTTCAGGATTATGAAGTAGGAAAGGTATACGATTTATCACAAAACGAACTTTTGGTTCACTCTTATTACACACAAATTCTTTCAGAACCTTCCTTAGAAGAATTAAAAGAAAGTATACAGCAATACGCTGATTACCCAGAACTCACGCTGAAGGTTGAAAAAGTGATGATTAACGGCAAAGAATGGTACAGGTTGCTTTCCGGAGGATATAATGATAAGGTTTACGCTCAAAAACAATTATCTTCTCTCAAGGAAAAATACCCCTCTGACAAACATATACAGTCCGCTTTTGTGAAGGCAAATAAAAATACAACTACAGAAAGTATTGAGCTAAATGAAATTTATAATACAAACTTGGTACAACAGGATTTTGAAGGGTATGGTGTACAGATTTTTTCTGATACTTCATTAGTTTATTCTTTAGAGAAAGCAAGAACCTATCAGGACAAACAACTAGGCACTCCTTACATCCAAAAGTCCAATGTGAAAAATAAGACCTATTACAGAGTCATCTTAAATCATTATGACAACAAAGAGGAAGCATTGAAATACAAATCTTACATACAATCCTTTAGTGATGATGTAAATTTAAAAGGTTGTTTTTTGAGGACGTATTGATTCAAAATAACTTTATGTTTCAAACGTACTCTTAACTACTGAGATATGATAGAACAAATCATCTTTGAAATTTTAAAAAAGTTCATTGATCAAAAAATGTAATTTTTTAAATTGCACACACTAAAATAATCAAACAGCAGAATGTCGGATAAGAAACTGAGAGGAAAACAGTGTGTGTTCCCAAAAGACTATACATTAATAGAATTAAAAGAAGATATTTATGAGCATTTAGAAGTAGTACCTTCAGCGATTCCATTGAATGGATTTTTTTATGAAAAGCCTTATGAGAATTTGATATCTTTTGAGTTTGATGAAGAAGATTATTCCCATGAGATAGAATTTTTAATTGAGAATGATAATGTAAGAGCAACTTGTGATTGCAGTAAAAATGGATTTTGCCAACATATGGCAGGAGCATTATTATATTATTCACTTAAAAGGGGGGGAGATCATTACATCTTTGAAGAATATCTCATGAGAGAAAAGAAAAGAGAAAGTCTTAGTTTACCTTCAGAAGAGAAACGACGTTTTCAGGCTCATTTGCAACATGATGTTAAAGAAATTACAGCACAATTGAAACCTTATGGGTTTACCTATGAGGAAGATTGGAATAAATATTTTGATGTCGAAAAAGATTGGCGTGGTATTGAGGTGATTCCCAAAAGTGAAAATCTTATACCGGGTGAGTATTTATCGGTATGGAAAAACTCAAGTCCATTTCAGAAGAAGGAAGTGAAATTACCTTTTTCTATTAAAAAAACATCAGAAGTAGAAAAGTGTACGGCAATAGTATGGACAGTAAATGAAGATGAGATATGGCCTTCTTCTCATCTATTAATTGGTAAGAAAAAGAAGAATGGAAACATTGGGAATCCGTTCAAACATTTTACTAGAGATAGTCTTGACAATGCATATTCTTATAGAAGTAATGACCTTTTACCTAAAGAAATTGAAGAATTAGGTTTAAAGATATCCGCTTTCGAAAAGGATCAATACTTGCATTCAAGGGGTTTTTATACCTTAAGTCCTGAAAAGGCTCCAGAACATTTGAAGGTTGCCTATTTTATGATGCAGGAAGTATTGCCTGATATGTTACAGTACCCTCAGTATATTGCAGAGGGTGATGTAGCGTATTTGAGAATCTCTGAATTGGTACCTGTTACTTACCACGAAAAAGAGAAGATATCTTTTAAGTTTTCATATAGAAATGGGTTTTATACTTTAAAACCTTATGTACACGTTAATGGTGAAAAACTAGAGATTACCCAATTGGTCTGTTTTGGAATGATCAATGTGGGAGAGATGCTATTGCCTTTGACATTAGATGAGTCTTTCTTGTTATGTACATTCGCTAGTATGAAAGGGATGCGAGTAAAAGATAGTTTTATTGCTGATTTTCTACCTTCCGTATTAGAAATTCAGAAGAAATTTGATGTACAGTTTTCAGGAATTAAAATAAATCAGACCAAAGAAGATTTAACACTAGAAAAAAGAAAAATCTACTTGTCTGAGGAAGATGATTATTTGCTCTTGAAACCCTCAGTACAGTATACGCATCCAAAAATCGGAGAGAAAGAATATGCTTTGGATGGTGATAAAGTAGATTCCATAGATTTAGGAGAAGGTGAAATCTTAAATGCACAGCGTGATATCGCAGGGGAAGAAGTTTTTCAGACTTTAGTAAGCAGTTTGCACCCTTCTTTTGAGAGTCAAGAAACGCATTTTAAATACTTGCACAATGAAGAGGTGTTGAGAGAGCAATGGTTTATAAAAATGTATGCACAGCTAGAAGAAGAAGGAGTTGAGGTATTAGGGAGGAAATCTTTGAAGAAAACCAAGTTGAATCCTCACAAACCAATGACAAAACTAACAGCATCGAGTGGTGTAGATTGGTTTGATCTGGAGGTGCAAGTTTCTTTTGGTGAACAGGCGGTGAAATTAGCTGATGTGAGAAAAGCGATTGTCAACCGTCAGGATTATGTGAAGTTGGGAGACGGTTCGTTAGGTTTCTTGCCAAAAGATTGGCTTGAAAAATACAGCAACCTCTTTAAAATGGGGAAAATCAGAAAAGACTCCGTGAGGATTTCAGCCTATCAGCCAAGTTTGATTGATGAGATGTATGATGAAATGCTCAATAAAGAGGTTTTTGATGAGATTTTGGAAAAGCAAAAGAACCTCAGAAATTTCAGAAATATGCCCGAAGTCACTTTACCGAAAGAGGTCAATGCTACGTTGAGACCTTATCAGAAAGAAGGTTTTAAATGGCTTACATTCCTTGATGATATCAAATGGGGTGGTTGCCTTGCTGATGATATGGGACTAGGAAAAACCTTGCAGGTATTGACATTTTTACAGCATTTAAAAGAAAATAAAAAAGCTAAAAAGGGAGTGCCACACCTAATTGTGGTGCCAAGATCATTGGTATTCAACTGGCAGAGAGAAGCGGAAAAGTTTTGTGAAGGGCTTTCAATTCTGGATAATTCTCATGCTGACAGAACAAAGGACAGTAAGGAATTTAAGAAATATGATGCCGTAATCATGACTTATGCTATGGTGAGAATGGATGTTGAGCACCTAAAAAAGATTAAGTTCCATTATGTCATTTTGGATGAATCTCAAGCCATCAAAAATCCATTAGCACAGACATCAAAAGCCGTCAAATTACTGAAAGCTCAAAACCGAATTGTGATTACGGGTACGCCTGTAGAAAACAATACTTTTGATTTATTCTCTCAAATGGATTTCTTGAATCCGGGTATGCTGGGAACAGTGAAGTCTTTCAAGGAACAATATGCTGATCAGATTGATAAGCATAGAGATCAGGCAACAGCGGAAGAGTTGAGAAAAATGATCTATCCTTTTATGCTTCGCCGTAAAAAAGATGATGTTGCTAAAGACCTTCCTTCAAAAGTAGAACAGATACTTTACTGTGAAATGGATACTACTCAAAGAAGAATCTATGATCAACATAAAAATGAAATCCGTGAGAAAATCATGGAGGTTATGGCTTCAGAGGCACCTCATATGGCAGGGATGCATATTATTCAAGGCTTGATGAAACTACGTCAGATCTGTAACTCCCCGACATTGCTTTCTAATGATGAAAATGGAGAATATCCTTCCAATTCGGCAAAACTATCACTGCTGATGGAACAGGTAGAGGAGTTGGTGAAAGAAGGACATAAAGTATTAATATTTTCTTTCTTTGTAGAAATGCTGGGGCTTATTGGTACTGATCTTGAAAAGCGTGGTGTTGATTATTGTAAGCTGTTAGGTGGAAGTAAAAACAGAGAAGAACTTGTGCAGGAGTTTAAGGAAAATGAAGAGAAAAAAGCGTTCCTGATCAGTTTGAAAGCAGGTGGTTTCGGTTTGAACCTCACGGAAGCAAGTTATGTATTTTTAGTAGATCCTTGGTGGAATCCTGCGGTAGAACAGCAAGCCATCGACAGAACGCACCGTATCGGACAGGAAAATCCAGTTTTTGCTTATAAAATGATCTGTAAAGATTCTATAGAGGAGAAAATCCTTGAAATTCAGGAGAAGAAAAAAGGAGTGGCAGATGATGTAATCAGCACAGAAAGCAGTTTTATCAAGAATATTACAAAAGAAGATATTAAGGTGCTTTTTGATTAATCGAAATAACAAACAGGTTCAAGCTATCGATCACTTGAACCTGTTTTTCTATTTGGATGCTTTAGGCTCACAAACCCAAATATTTCTAGTAAACTTTACTTTCCCCACTTTATCAACAGTACAGAAATCTACCATTTCAAGGTTATACTTTTCAATAATCGCTTTAATATCAGAGATAGAAACAATCACCAATCTTGAGGCGATTTTTGAGGCAGAGGCAATGATATTTTCTACAATTTCATCACTTGAGACGGAATATAAATTGTAGGGTAAATCAATAATAGCAGCATCATATTTTTGAGTGATGTCCTTGATGTCTTCATTGTAGACATTAGCAGAATAGCCGTAATGTTCTAAGTTTTTTGTGGTATGATTGTAAGCCTTCCAGTTGATATCACATCCTTCAATATTAAAACCAGCATAACAGCCTTCTAACATTACAGTTCCTACACCACAACACGTATCTATTAATCGGCTTTTTTTATCTCCTTTGGAGGCGATATTGACCAATGTTTTGGCCGTATTCATACTCAGTGAATTACTGAAAGAACAGGGTTTGTCATTATGCTTTTGCCATTCAGCATCATCACGGATCGATTCACCAAAGTACCAAACGCCTTCAAAATTACATAAAGCATAAGTGACCGTGGGATTGTAATAATCAGGCTCTCCAGTGATGATATAACCAATATCGCGAAGTTTATTCAGACGGGGTTTATAGCCAATTTCATCCCCTTTCAGTTTTTCATATTCCAACTTGAAGCCTTCAGCACATATATCTTTCGTCTTAATATTTTCAAGGAGTTCATCATAATTATCCGTAGCGAAAAGGATATCAATTCTTTTCTTGATAAAAGCACTGCTGTCCGGTTCAATTTTTACATCCGAGAAGAAATGATTGCCTTGGAGTGCTTGATCAAAAAGGATTTTTGTCTCAAGTTCACACATGGAGATCTCATTTGAATTGTATTTGATGGTATATAAAAACTGTTCCTTCTGCATAGGGATATTTGAATT
The DNA here is from genome assembly GCF_012844305.1 of Flammeovirga aprica JL-4. Classification (GTDB taxonomy): domain Bacteria; phylum Bacteroidota; class Bacteroidia; order Cytophagales; family Flammeovirgaceae; genus Flammeovirga; species Flammeovirga aprica. Next base: position 3,806 of record NZ_JABANE010000152.1, on the reverse strand, counting down.
AATAAAAAGGCTTCATCTGACCTAATGCCAAATGAAGCCGCAAGTTAATACTATGCAGTTATACAATCAAAATCGGAAGTTTTAGACTTTCTTTTTTTTGACTACTCTGCGTTAGAATTTCATTACGTAGCTCTGCTATGCTCTTCAATTCTGCCTTAATTAGTCAAAAAAATAATAATCTAACATTTCCCAATTTTAAAAGTATAACTGCTTAAAACGTAGTATTACTGTTTCGATTTCAATCTTTCTTCATTCCATCTTTTAAAATCGTCCATAGCACCATCAATGGAGAAGGAATCAATTTTTTCTATTTGTGGATATTTATAAAGCGATTGGATAAATTCTCCTACCGTAGCACCTGCCTTGTAGATATAAGGAGCACGTTTTGCCAGCCAAGCCCAATAAGAGTTGGAGTCAGTGTCAGCTCTTTCATAAGGGTCTCTTCTGATATTAAAGATTTTAGGTAAACGAAGTGGAACAAATGGTTCTGCCCATACTTGCATCGTACGTGCTCTTTGCTCCATAAACACTACTTTCCAATCGTCCATTCTGACAGCCGTTACATCGCCATCATCAGAAGTATAGATAAAGTTTCGCCTAGGACTTTCTTTGGTTTCACCTTTGAAATAAGGAAGCATATTGAAGCCATCGATTGTAGTTTGTACTTTTCGGTTGGCATAATCTACTCCTTTTTCTAATTGAGCTTTGATATCCGTTACTCCAACAGCGGCCATTACCGTCGGCAACCAATCTTGATGAGAAACAATACCAGTAAGTATTTTCCCCTCAGGAATCGTACCTTTCCACATCACATGACAAGGTACTCTGTAAGCACCTTCCCAGTTAGTATTTTTCTCAGACCTGTAAGGAGTCACAGCACCGTCAGGCCATTCATTATAATGCGGACCATTATCTGTAGAATACATAATGATGGTATTTTCCATCACACCTAGTTCTTCCAACTTTGCTAAGATCTTTCCAATATTTCGATCGTGATCTACCATCACATCAGCATAGAAAGAATCACCACCTTGACCAGAAATACCTTTAATATCATCTGCTCTGTAAGTAGGGAAATGCATCCCAACGGTATTGTACCACAAAAAGAAAGGAGCATCTTCTTTGGCTTTTTCACCTACCCATTCAATTGCTCTTTCCGTGATTTCTCTATCCACCGTTTCCATTCTTTTCTTAGTCAATGGGCCCGTATCCGTAACTCTGCCATCGGCATAAGAGTGGATTACACCTCTTGGTCCAAATTTGTCTTTAAACCAGTCGTCTTGAGGATAATCAGGGTGTTCAGGTTCTTCCTCCGCATTTAAGTGGTATAAGTTGCCGAAGAATTCATCAAAACCATGATTGGTAGGCAACATCTCATCACGGTCGCCAAAGTGGTTTTTTCCAAACTGTGCAGTAGCATATCCCTCACGCTTTAATAACCAAGCCATTGAAGGGTGTTCAGGTCTAAAACCTGCATTAGCACCAGGTAAGCCAACTTTTGAAAGGCCAGATCGAATAGGATTTTGTCCTGTCAGAAAAGAAGAACGGCCGGCAGTACAAGATTGCTCTCCATAATAGTCTGTAAAAGCAATTCCCTCTTCCGCAATTCGGTCAATATTGGGTGTCATATATCCCATTTGACCGCGGTTCCAAAATGATAAATTGAATTGTCCTATATCATCCCCCCATAAAATGACGATATTAGGTTTCTTAGGTGTTTTTTTCTCAGGTTTTTCACTAGCATAGGAACATAATGCAATTCCAAGCGAGAGTAATACTAGAATAGTTTTTTTCATAATTAAGGTTTTCATCTGAAATAGTTTACTGTCAAGTACCAAACTAGATTTACTTTAGCACTTAATAGATTGCGTTGATATTCTTTAGATTAAACATAATTTACCATTAATGAATTGTTAGAGGATAGAATATGTTCTACATTTAAAACAAGTACTAATCCTGTACAAGTGAATCTTTTTTTAGTGCAAACTAGTTTCAGTAATGAGAAAAATAACTACTAACTTTCTTCTTTTCTTTTTTGTAATCAATGTAATCTATGCCCAAAGTGATATGCCTTGGAATGGAAAAAAATGTGCTGTTGTACTGACTTACGATGATGCTTTGAATGTACATTTAGACAGTGTAATGCCAGTTTTAGACAAGCATCATTTCAATGCCACTTTTTATGTAATGGGTGATACCGAAATTCTGAATAAGAGAATGGAGGAATGGCGAAAAGCATCCAAAAAAGGACACGAATTAGGCAATCATACTTTAGCACATCCTTGTGATGGGAGTATTGATCATAGAGATTGGGTGATACCTGAAAGAGACCTTAGTAAATACACTATTTTTAGAGCCGTCAATGAAATCAAAACAACAAACACTTTACTAAAAGCCATTGATGGAAAAGACGAGAGAACATTTGCATATCCTTGCGGAGATTTGACAATTAATGGAACAACTTTCTATGATCAAGTAGAAAGTGAGTTTGTAGCAGCAAGAGGAACTTTTCATGGTTTGGAATCAAGCAAGACCATTGATATGAAGAATATCAAATGTTTCAGTATGCATGGGCAAACAGGGGAGGAGATGATCAAACTTGTCAAAGAAGCAGAAGCTCAAAATGCATTGGTGGTATTTCTATTTCATGGCGTTGGAGGGGAACATAGTTTGAATGTTTCCAATGAAGCACACATCGAACTGATTGAGTATTTATCAAAGCATAAAAAAGATATTTGGGTAGATACAATGGTAGAAGTAGCTCGTTATTTAAAAAATGAAAAGTAAACTATGAACAGATTAATTACACTTCTCTTTTTAACCCTATTTTTATGGAACTGTCAATCACAGAACAAGCCCCCAAAGTATGCATTTGATCCACCTCAGATAGAGGATAAAGAACTATATGATATTGATAGTTTGCCCTTTTTCGAAACTGAAATTATGCAAGCGGCATCTTCTAATTTTGAAAGAATGATATCATATGATTCTATGAGGTCAAGGTTTAATAATTTTACGGATAGTATATTGGATAAACATTATGAAGAGTATGATGATAATGAAGATGAATTATTGGATCCTGTTCAGGCAATAATGTCTTATCAACCTTCAATTACGATTGATACTACAAAAATCATTAGCTATAAGGTGAGTAAATGGCATAACTTTAAATTACCCATCCTTTCCTCAGGTAAAGAAGTTTATCCTAAAAGACATCTATCTCCTCCTGCTCATGAACATGTTAAAGGATATAGAGTGTGGATTTCAAACTTGACAGATAGTATTAAATATATAGCTGCTGAAGATGGAGATATTATGGCTATCCAAGAAGCTTTAACTCCTGAAGGGGAATGGAAACCCATAGAATATTGGGTACATAGTTGGTGTGGAAATAGTATTAAATTTAACCCGCTTCCAGGTCTAACTTATACTTATTTTACAATGCCGATTTATAAAGGAGAATACAAAACAAAGATAAGGTTGAAAGTTTATAATGAGAAGGAGATATTATATTCTAATGTAATTGATGGCTATATCAATTTAAAACAATTACAAGAGCCAAGTGAATTTGTATTACCAAGATACAACCGAAGAAAAAAAGAAGGACGTTGGTATGGTAATATTTATTTAGGTATATAAACTTACGTCGCCCAATCACAAAGCTGTTTTTGGGTGACATGAATTGAAGAAACCATCCGTGCCAATAATTTTTTGAAAATTGTTTTCCGATATACCCTTCTATTAAATCGAAAATGAAATTCATCTAAATATCGTTGGATATATTGATCACTGACATGGTGATGAAT
>NZ_JABANE010000151.1 GCF_012844305.1 Flammeovirga aprica JL-4 | reverse complement strand
ATTCATCAAATGTTTTTCGTAGATTTGCTACTGAGTTAAGGCTCATGAAAAGTTGTTTGTTTTATTTTGTAGGAAATTTAAAATAACAACTTTTCTTCCTTTTTAGAAAGTTATCCAATTATCATCGGGTAGAGTACCCTTGAATTAATTCCTCCTTATCTATTTTCAATCTTTTAGTTATAAACTTTAAGGTACTGACAACATTATCATTATATAGAATTGCATTTGTTTCATCTGGAATATACACCAACCTGTTAAAGCAATAATTATAAATCAAACTATTATCACTGTCGATGAACTTATTTTTCAAGACAAAGAAACTCAGCAATAATGGCATTGGAATGATGATTCTTTTTTTCATAAATGTCTTGATATTATTCATTTGTGTTTTTAATTATTTATCTCATTATCCAACTACACTTAACAAACCATAAATTACCGAACCAACACCCCTAACCCTGCAAAAAAACATCAAACTGATTAAACAATTGATTTCTCAACAAGTCAGCGTCACCAGAAAGGGGTATTTCATTTAGAAACTGATGGAAGGCAAGTACTACCGAACGATTTAGCACCAAGGTTTTCTCCAAGTTTTGATCAACGACAGATACGTTGAATCTGCTTTCATAAAGCTCAATTAGGATTTGATGAGCAATATTGTCAGGCAGTTTATTTTTGTAGGCTTCTGCTAAGCGGATCAGGATGCTTTGCAGAAAGCGAAATTCGAGAGTGGTTAGCTTTAATCTATATTTCTTCATCTTTCACTAAGAGGTACGCATAATAATTTTGAACCAAATTTACATCTACTAAGGGTAAAAATCCAGATTGAACTTTACCGTGATCGATTTGAAGGGGATGCTTTTTTTCCATTTCGTTTTCAAAGGCTGTAAAATCTTTGACTTCGTGTTTTGTGACGATTCTCCATTCTGCTCTTTTATGGGAGGGCACGGCTTTTTCTAGGCGTAATGTGATGTGCCCCATTGTGTATCTTGGGTTGATTTCTATACATGGATGAATGATCCTTTCTCCATTGCTATCTTCAAACATCAATGCATCAATTCCAAAGTGACCTTCTAAAGCTTTTTCGCCTTTTAATTTATTTTTTATTAAATCGATCACTTTTAGAATCGTTTTCCATTCTGAGGATGAAAAAGACTGTTGGAAGGAATTTAATGCCGACCCGTAATATTGTCCTGTCAAGCCTGCAAGGAAAGATGAACCGCCTAGAAAAGTGATTTCATTTTTGCACTTTTTGAATAATAATGAGAAATCAAATACCTTCTGAAGCAGAGGTTCCACTAAAATGCTATCTTGCTGATTCAAAGCACTTTCCATCCATTTTTTTACACTTGGTGTGATTTCATTTCTTTTGAGTACTAATATACCTCTTCCTGAAGAACTAAACGGAAGTTTCATTATTACACCGTACGGATTTGTACTAAACACTTTATTGATTTCATCTTCCACTTCATCCACTCTAGTACAAAATCTCCCTAAGCTTGCACTTGAAATAACATTACTTGACTCATTATCAACTACATAACTCAATACATCATAACCAAATTCACGGTGAAAGATCTTTCTAACCTCAGAATTCCATTCGAAATATTGATTGTATTTAGGTGACAAAAAGCGTAAATCTGTGACTATGCTTGGTGATTTACCCCAGTATTTCACACCGCTAAAGGTACGATTATGATCTTTTATGCTTTTGGGAGACTCAAATTTAAAATCAAATCCCACAACACTTTGCAATAGACTCAACCACTCTTTATTTACGTTATGATTTTCCGTTAATATGCTGTCGTTTTCATCCGCAAGCCATACCATTAACATAGAAAGGTCGTTTTGCACTTTCCTTATCATTTTAGGTGGGGTATAATGTTGCTGTTCTTTGAGTATAGATAGCTCACAATGAGGGTTAAACAGCCATAAATCACCTTTCATTTTTGTCTTTTTGAGGTTGATAAAATCATTCAATCAACAAATTGCTTTGTTAATGTTTTATCTCAAAGTTAAAATAATCAAATTAATTATTGGTATTGTTAAATCAAATAGTGAAATTGTACCCTCATTAATAAGCCAATCCGTATTGTTTAGACTTTTTAAACTCAACATAATTATATGCTTAAGTTTTTATTCGCTTGTATAGGAATATTGTGTACAATAAATTCTTATGCTGGTATAAATGAACACAAGCTCACTTTAAAGGAATCAAAGCCTTATGTGAACGCCGCTTCAAAAGCCTATTTTTACATCGACCCTACCAACGAAGTGGACTTTGCAAAAATTTCCAGTCCTACTTTTACAAAATTTACACCTTGGAAAAATTCTTCTAATGTGAGTTTTGAATATGGTCAATCTACCTATTGGGTAAGAGTGGACATAGAAAATGAAAAGAAGTCTATGAAACCAGACTGGCTAGTAGAAGTCAATTATGCTCCATTGGATTTTGTCGATTATTATGTTGTCAAAGATGGTCAGCTGATCGATCATGTGGCCACGGGAGATCATGTCAGTTTCAATCATCGCCCTATTCAGCATCACAATTATGTTTTTCCGCTGCAGGTAGAAGGTACAGGTGTAACAAGCATGTATTTTAAAGTGAAAACGGATGGTTCTGTCAAAATCCCTATGCGATTGTACAGACCGTGGAAGTTTGCGGAGATAAATTCTAAATATGAGATTGGTTTTGGGTTGTTTTTCGGTATTCTAGTGATGATGGCAGTTTTAGGTTTGATTACCTATCTTCCCACAAAAGACATCAGCTACCTTATTTTCCCAATTCCGATTATTGCTAAAATATTATTTACATTCTCTTTGTCGGGACATACTTTCCAGTTCCTTTTCCCGAACAATATTTATTTAGCCAATAAAATTACACCCCTGTCTATCGGTATCTGGATGGTGGGTGTTTCTACTTTCAACTTATTCTTTTTAAGAACCCGTAAATTATCACCGATCGCTCACAAATTGAATTTTGGTGGATTAGCAATTGGGGTAATTGCCGTATTTGGAGCATTATTTCTTCCTTATTATACCGCTATTCAGATTGTAACAGGCACTTCTATTCCTTTTACTATGCTTTCTTTGGGAGTAGGAATTGTATCCTATTTGAAAGGAAACCGCTTTTCCGGATATTACATTGCTTCATTTAGTATCTACCTTACAGCACTTTTACTTTTTGTGGGAAGAATGAAAGGTGTAGTTCCTGATAATTTAATCACTTCAAGAATTCTCGAATATGGTGATGTCATCATGGTAACGCTTCTTTTTACTGCATTGAGTAAGAAATACGCGATTTACAGAGAAGAGAAAAATATTGCGATCAATAAAATGTTACAGATGGAAGCCGACGCAAAGGCTACATTGGAATTGAAGGTGAAGGAAAGAACATTGGAACTTCAAAATGCTACGGCAGAGCTGGAGGAGCAGAAAGAAGAACTGGAAACGCAAGCTACTCAACTGGCATCAAAGAATGAGGAAATCATGGCACAGACCGAGAAATTACAATCGCTCAATAATGCTATGAATGAGAAAAATGATGAGCTGGAGCAACAGAATGAGGAAATTGCAGCGCAAAGAGATATGGTGGAGCAGAAAAATATTCAAATTGAGAAGACCACCAAAAACTTAAGGGACAGTATCAATTACGCAAAGCGTATCCAAAGTGCTATCCTTCCTGCGGGTGAAACATTGAATAAAGTTTGGGAGGAATACTTTTTAATGTATCGCCCAAAAGACGTTGTATCTGGTGATTTTTACTGGACTTATGAGAACGAAAGGGAGAATAAATCTATTCTGATTGTGGCAGATTGTACTGGGCATGGTGTACCTGGGGCAATGATGTCTATGATTGGCGACGGCTTCCTTCAGCAGATAGTCAAACTGAGAGGCGTTACTTCTCCGGCTAGAATTTTATTAGAAATGAATTCATGCTTGCATCATATGTTGCAGCTAGATGAAAGTACTAGCATCAGAGACAGTATGGATATGGGCGTTTTGGTTTGGGATAAAAACAATCAGAAAGTACACTTTGCAGGGGCGCATACTCCTCTTGTTTTCGTACAGAATAATAACATATACCACCTTAAAGGAGAACGCTTGAGTTTAGGGTCTTCTGATAAGAAATTAAATATCAAAGAACATATCATTCCATTAAATACCTCAACTTGTTTTTACCTGTTCTCAGATGGGTATCAAGATCAGTTTGGAGGTGAGAATGATAGAAAAATTTCGAGCAAGCGTTTAAGGGAATTAATCCTGATGGTATCATCGAAACCGATGGCACAACAAAAGTCTGCATTGGAGAATTTTTATGAGACTTGGGTCAATGCAAATAATAATTCTAGCGTAAAGCAAATTGACGATATATTACTTATGGGAGTTAAAATAAAACCATAAAAAATTGTATAAATTTCTTAAAAGATCACCCTTTTACACCTGTTACCTTTTAACATTTGCAAAAGGGTGATTTTTATCGCTGTAATTGTATGAGATAGTTGGGATATTGGAATTACGAAAAATTTTATATCATTTACTACGTATTAAAGTGAAAATTCTCATACTTAACTCTGGTAGTTCTTCTATCAAGTTCCAACTCATTGAAATGCCTTCTGAGAAGGTAATTGGAAAAGGATTGATAGAAAAAATTGGCTTGCCAGACGCTTCAATTACAGTTAAAAACAGCGAAGGACACAAAGAAATAATCCGATTAACAATACCTGACCACACCAAAGGAATCGAGTTTTTATTAAGCATCATCACAGATGAAAAGCTTAATATTCTTTCTTCACTTGACGATTTATCGGCCGTTGGACACCGACTAGTACACGGTGGTTCTACATTCTCTAAAAGTGTTTTGATTAATGACGATGTAATGCACGGTATCACTTCATGTATTGAACTGGCACCACTGCATAATCCTGCTAACATCAAAGGTGTTGAGGCTATCGAAAAAGCGATTGGCAACATCCCTCAGGTTGCAGTGTTTGATACTGCATTCCACCACACTATTCCTGAACAAAGAGCGGTATACGCTTTGCCTATCAGTTTCTTCAAGAAATATGGGTTGAGAAAATATGGTTTCCATGGTACAAGTCATCAGTATGTTTCTACTCGTGCAAAAGAGTTGTACGGTGAAGACAGAACAAACAAAATGATCACTTGTCACTTGGGTAATGGTAGTTCATTAGCGGCTATTGAAGATGGTAAATCAATTGAAACTTCAATGGGCTTCTCTCCTACTGACGGTCTTATGATGGGTACGAGATGTGGATCTATTGACCCAGGTGTAATTCCTTTTATCGCTGATCACGAAGATCTTGATGTGAAAGGTATTTCTGACTTGATCAACAAAGAATCTGGCCTTTATGGCGTTTCTGGTGTATCTTCTGATTATAGAGATGTTTCTATTGCGGCAAGCAAAGGCAATGAAGATGCTGATCTTGCACTAAGAATGTTCCATTATGATGTAAAGAAATACATTGGTACTTATATGGCTACATTAGGCGGTGTGGAAACGATTATTTTCACTGGCGGAATCGGTGAAAATGCCATTAATGCTCGTAAGGAAATCTTAAAAGGATTAGAAGGTCTTGGCATCAAATTAGATCCGGCTAAGAATGAAGCTACAATGGGTGAGGAAGCTGTAATTTCAGCAGATGACTCTCCTGTAAGAGTGGCTGTTATTCCTACAAATGAGGAAGTAATGATCGCTAGAGATACCTATAATTTGGCGAAATAGTCAATTATTATTTTATATAAAAACAGACCTTATATTTCTTTGATGAAGTATAAGGTCTGTTTTTTTAATGAAGAATGAAGAAAAAATGGTTTTTGTTATGGTTTAGTGGACGTTGCAATGCAACGCCCCCACAGTCTTCCTTCTAAATATCTATTTTAACCAAATATGTAAAATTTATCGTAAAACCTTCGTTTTCTTTGCCACCCACTCCATTGAAAAAGGATGAATGAGCAATGATAAAAACACGATAAAACTGACGATGTAGAAAATCAATACCGCATTAGGCAGGTTTTCTATTAATGGGATCAATGCAAATACAATTGGTGTTGCTCCTTTCAACCCACTCCATGATATAAATAATTTTTTCCTGTAAGACTGTCTTATTGGAATATAAGAAGCAAAAACACCTAGAGGCCTTGCAATCAAGAATAAAAATAAAGCAGGCAAAATTGCTAATGGAATAATATCCAATAACTCAATAGGATCAATTTGAAGGCCAAGCAACAAGAACATAATCGATTGTGCTAACCATGAAATACTATTGAAGAAGTGCAGTGTATTGTCTTTGTAATGATAATCTACGGTATTGAGCATCACTCCCAATATATATGCTCCTATTAAGGCATTTCCTCCCAGAGAATCATTTACCTTTAAAAAGACGATCAAAGCACACAGTAAAAAGATTGGAATCAGACCTTCCTCTACAAACTCAATTTTTTCCAAGATGTATTTTATCATTAGAAATAAGAAAAAGGATAAGCCACAACCGACAAATATCTGCTGCACAAAGAAAGTCAGGTAATCAGAATAAACAATTTCTGCAGTAGTAGCTCCCATTTTGATAATCTCTACAAAGACCAATGTTAAAATTAATGCCATGGGGTCATTGGTCGCAGATTCAAATTCCAATACTTTGTCGGCATTGTATTTCATCTTCATATTTTTAGATTCCAACACGCCAAATACAGCGGCCGCATCTGTAGATGAAACAATGGCTCCTAAAAGCAGTCCTTCTAGTAACCCAAGGGGAGTCACTAAACTCACAAAATAACCTAAGGCAAATGTGGTGACGAAAACACCGATATTAGACAGGAGCAAACCTTCGGCAAATACTCTTTTGATATCTTTAATATTGGTATGCAATCCCCCCACAAAAATAATGATCACCAAAGCCAACTGACTGATAAGGTCTGCTTGCATAGGGTTGTGAAACGCAAATGAAGAGTCTGTATCATTACCCAAGAAAAGGCCTACTCCAATAAATATCAGAGCGGCCGGTACACCATAATTTTTACTGGGGTTATAGAGCAGAATTCCTACCGCTATAAAAAAAGCTACTAATAAAATAATTTCATTACTCAACATATTTATGATTTAGGGTTTGAAGAGATAATTTGTGAAGGAGAAGTAATTGCAAAACCATTATTCCCCACATGACCGATGCTGACGGCCTCAATTATTGGAAAATCTTTCAGTTCATTTGAAGCACCGTAATTTACAATAAAATTAGCTCCAGAACCTCCTTCCTGATCATTGTATTCTACTAAAAATTCTCTAGTTTCTAAAGGTCTCAATTTATTGGTTTCCTGCACATAAGAGGAGATTAATTCACCAAAGCTATCGTAATAATCTACTTTATCTACATAAATTGATTCTGTCAGACTTGTATTTCTAATGCTAAGCACCACAGTGCAATACACGTTTGTTTTTGCACTTCTGTAATATAAATTGGAATAGGCTGAAACGTACCTTGTTTCTTGAAAATCTAATGCTGGAATGTAATCATCCGTTAAAGAAATACGGTTCAGTTCTTTATCAATATTTACCTGATCAGACTTATTTCCTTTACAGGAGAAAAGTATGATACTACAAAGAATTATAATTATCATAGCTCTATAATTTATTGATTTTAAGAATCTTAACATATTAATATGGGTTTACTTTTTTAAGGCTAATTTGATAAAGAAAATTACTAATGAAATAGCTCCTGTGATTAAAATTATTCTATACATATCTATTTATTTTATTTGTACTAACTTCTACAAAGTTCCTCAAATAAGACTTCTTGTATATTGTGTTATCACCACAGTTCATAAAAATAGAGAAACACATAGTTGCTCTACGTGTTTCACGTAAGCCCGTTAGTACAACAAAAAAGTCCGGTTCAATCAGAACCGGACCTTTAAAACTCAACTAACTATTACTTTACAATTCTTGATGTTATGTATTACTACTATTACGTATTCAATGATGTAAAATTCGGGATTAGTTGATGAATATTTTTAGGTGAAAAACCATAATCTTAATATTGGTGTTTCACGTAGAGAGTTCACTTTATTGTCAAAATAGGCCTTTGTGATATTAGAATTTATAGATCAGAAAACAAATTTCTCTCGATTGCATACAGCACCAATCCTGCCACATTCTTACAGCCTGTTTTTTCTATCAAGTTTCTTTTATGTGCTTCAATTGTACGGGTAGTCACAAACAACTCTTCCGCCATTTCCTTATTCGTTTTTTCTTTACAAATCAAATGCAACACTTCCAACTCACGTTCTGTAAGGGCAATATCTGTAATGGTTCTTTTCTTTACTTTAGGCTTAGATGAAAGCCCTTGCATAATGACCTGTGTGACATTGGCAGAATAATAATTACTACCACTATGAACTATTTTAATGGCATTAATCAGCTCTTCCTGCGTACAATCTTTCAAAATATATCCTTTTGCACCCGCAGTGAGCATCTGCTTTATGTTTTGATGTTCATTGAGCATCGTTAATGCCAATACAGGTATTTGAGGGTGATGCTTTGTAAGCTGAGTAGTAAATTCAATGCCATCCATCACGGGCATCATAATATCAGTCACCACCAAATCCACATCAAGAGACTGCATCAATTCCAAACCCTCTTGACCATTCTTCGCTTCACCTACAACCGTTATTTCCTCCTCTTCCAAAAAGGTTTTCAATCCATTTCTGATCATATGATGATCATCAACCAAAATCACTTTTATCATATTTTTATTTCAATGGTAATTCTACTAAAATTTGTGTTCCTCTCCCCTTTTGGCTATTGATTTCAAAATAAGCTCCAAGAGATTCAGCCCTTGTTCTCATGCTATTAATGCCAAAGGTTTTATGTGTTTCCACATGATCAAAACCCTGCCCGTTATCATCAATGGTCAGCAACAACACATCAGAATGTTTCAATAACTGTATCGTACATTTTTCAGCATTTGCATACTTCATTACATTATTAATCGCTTCTTGTGTAATCCTGTAAAGCGTCATTTCTATGGATAACTTCAAGCGGATTTCATTTAGGTTCTGATCAAAAACAAAGAGTGTTTTTGTCGAAGGCTGTATGGCCGTAATCAAGGCGTTCACCGCTTCCACAATTCCATTTTCATCTACCACTTTAGGCATCAGATTATACGCTAAATTTCGGCTTTCCTCTATAGCATTTTTGAGGTATTTATACCCTAACTGAAAACGTTCATTCTCTTTCTCATCGGAGAATTCTAATGATGATCTTAATTTCTCAAAACTCATCAGAGAAGTGGTCATCGTCTGTTGCAAACCATCATGAATTTCCCTTGCAATTCTGCTTCTCTCCTTATCCTCTGTCTCAAGCACAGCATTCACAATTTTCTCCTCCTGCTTCATACGTTCTGTGATATCTGACATCGTTCCTACTATTCTTTTCGGAGTATTATCAGCCTCAAATTCCACTGCTTTACCTTTCGTATGAATCCATTTAATGGCATTTTCTTTCGTTCTTACTCTATAAATACTGTCGTGAAAACCTTCAGTCTGTACTTTTTCAATTTGATTGACCAAAGCCTTGCTTTGCTCTTCTAATGGCAAAATTGCTTGCCAGAACTGCTGTTGATTTTCTCCCTCTTCATCAGGTTCAAATCCCAGCATCGAATAACATCTCTCACTGAATAAGATCCCCTCTGTGTCTTTAAATATCTCCCAAATCCCTTCATTAGAAACATCCAAAGCGTATTGTAATTGCTGTTCCTTTTCTAATAAAGCAGTGGCGGCAACTTTCTTTTCTGTTATATCCGTAAAAGTGCCCACGATCCTTTTCGAAGCTCCAGACTCATTCCTAGAAGATGCCCCCGTAATATGATACCATTTGATTTCTTTTTGCTTGGTGAAGAAACGGGCTTCATGATCAAGAGGCTTTCCTTCTTTTAGATGTGCGTTATAATGCTGATCAAAAGGGGACTGATCTTCATGATGAATGATACTTCTGATAAAATCAATAGTTGGTATTATCTCCCCTTCATCATAACCTAAGATCTGATAATGAATTGGCGACCAATAACACACACCTGTATGTACATCTAAATCCCAAATACCAGAGTTATTGGCTTTCGTAGAGAGTGTAAACCTTTCATCACTCTTCCTCAATTCTTTCTCAGTGGCCTCCTTCAATTTTATTTCTTCTTGAAGGCTATTGTTGGTCTTTTTGAGGTGTTTGTAATAGGTATTCCTTTCATAAAAATTAGATAACAATGTAGCGATGGTTTCAATCAAATGTTTCACCTCTTCACTGATACCCTTCGCATTGATTTCACTTTTATAAAATACTTCTATTTTCCCTAGTTCCTCCCCTTGAATAATGATAGGAACAGATTGCTTGACACTTGTTTCTTTAAAATTAACAGACACATAAACGTTCGTGTTGAAAGTAATTCTCACATAAGAATCATCAGCATGTTTCAATCCATATGGAATAATAAAAACGGTGGATTCCAGTACATGCTCAATGCTTTTATCCGTGTTTTCTAAAAGCTGAGAAACTCTATACAAACAAGCCTGTTCGTTACTCCTTTCCGCCAATTCTTCTGCCAATTCTTCTTTCTGATTCAGTCTTTTAATGATCAAAGAATAGGTAATGATGGAAACTAAAATTGTTACGATAATAAAAAGCAAGGTCAAAAAGAGCAGGAACTCCCCTTTATCCCTTAAAGTCTCCACCGTTGTTTTGGTTCGGGACTCAATAAGGCTTTCAAATTTAATAAGCGGCTCCGCAATTTCTTTTTTCAACAACAAATAATCTTTGCTATGCAATGCCTCAAGGGCACGTGCCATATTCACCTCACCTTTTACGGTATATTGATTTAAACTATCCAAAAAGAGTCCCTTAGAGGCATTAAAAGCCATAGTCTCTTTTTCTATTAATTGATTGGAGTTATCAAGCGCTTCTTTTAATAAACTGAATTCTTCTTCAGAAAAGCCCATATGATACATACTATCCAAAATCGAACGGGTCCATCCACTTCCTTGCGGAATTTTACCTTCACGCATCGCTACCACTTCCCAGTATTTTTCTTCCCATATACTGTCGCGTGTTACCACATAGTTTTTACAATATTCCGTTAGCAGATCATCACTTTGTTTTAGTGCATCACCTAATCGGTATGAATTATATCGGTTGACTTGACTGTCAAAAAGGATTTGCTGATTTTCAAATAAGAGCTTCAATGTAAGCAGAAGCCCAAATGTCAATGCTATACTCAAAGAGAAAAGCAATAAGAAGGTTCGTTTTTTACTGTCTTTTATTAAACTTATCATTCAAAATCAATAAATAAGAAATTCGAAGTACTCTTCTAAAGTTAATCAAAGATGTGTATACAATACTAAGTGATCGTCGAAAATTGACCTCCTATGTGAATCACGTAGCACTTAAAACTTATAAAATTTGGGTCTGTTTTTTTGAGATTATAAATTTTAAGAGAAAGTATCTACCTGTAAAAAAAGAGGCTAATCTTCTGAAGAAAATTAACCTCTAAAACTCTGAATAAAAATCGAATAAAACTGTATATATGCGCGAATACTATACTTTGATTACAATATTTTTTCTATACAAGATCAAGATGGGAATACAAACCACTCCAACATAAAGCACTGCAAACACTAAACTGCTTGCTTCCAGTGGAACTCCATCAAAAGTGATCAATGCAAATAAATGTCCTTTGATAGATGTTTCTCCTATTGAAATTACAGCCATCAAACGGGCAATCATTTCTGCTAAAACGTAGGCGGCCATAGGGTTCAAACCAAAAGCTTTTGGTATTAAGACCTGATTTCTTCCTATTTTTTTGACATCAAATAAATAATAGGATAATCCTAGTGTAATTGCGCCCAAACCTCCTGTATACATCACATAAGAGGAGGTCCATAAACTTTTATTGATAGGGAAGACAATGTTCCAAAGCTGTCCGATTACTACACTTGCAAAACCTAAAATCAGTAATTTTTTTACTACTTCTACCCCCTTGTTTTCTTTTACAATTTCACCAGAAAACAAGCCCAAGATTGCGGTTCCAATTGCTGGAATTGTTGTAAATAATCCTTCTGGGTCCCATGTTTTCGTTCCTGACCACATGTGTCCTTTCAGAATTAATTGATCTATATAAGATGATAGAACTCCATTAGGGTCGTCTAGATTTGGAGCACCAACACCTGGAATTGGCACTAACGTCATCGCTAACCAGTATACTACTAAAACGCTGACAAATAGGGCAATTGTGGTTTTGCGATCAGCATATAAAAACAAGGTAGAAGTGACAACAAATACAATTCCTATACGCTGTAAAACGCCTGGAACACGCATTTCTGCAAAATTAAAAAACGGGAAAAGCCCTAAAAACAGACCTATTCCTATCAGTTTTGCTCCTCTCCACAATGCTTTACGCATAGCGACAGGTCTTTTAAAAGGATCTTTCTTCACCTTAGACATGGAAAAACTTATAGAAACTCCCACGATAAAAAGGAAAAAAGGAAAAACTAAATCAGTAGGTGTGCATCCGTGCCATTTTGCATGTTGGAACGGAGGGTAAATAGCCAACCAAGTACCTGGATTATTCACCAGGATCATTAAAATTACTGTTAAGCCACGAAATATGTCAAGTGAAAGTATTCGTTCAGATTTGTTCATTGTGTCATCTAGTTAATAGTCATAAAAACCATTTTTTGAACCTCACTAAATAGATTAAAAAATTTTCAATGCTTAAATGTAATTTGGGCACTTATTATTTTCAAAAAAATTAGATGACTGGTGCGTTTTTACATACTAACAACCTAGTATCATTTATTAACAGTATTATTCTTCAATGTTAAAACACGTAAACCAATGATCGTAATAAGAGCATTTACCAATAAAATCTCGAAGCCAAATTGATATCCCGCAAACAGTTCCTTTGAGTATAAATTAATGATGTAGGATAAAACTGGGGAAAGCAAACAGAGATAGACTACGAAACGGTCTTTTACTTGTCGTTTTGAATAAATGCCATAAACAAACAATCCGAGTAAAGGGCCATAAGTATAACCTGCCGCTTTGAAAACAGAAGAAACAACGGTATCATCATTTAGTACTCTAAAGCCTACTATGACAAGAAAAAGCACGAATGAAAAACCAAGGTGTACCATTTTTCTTTTGCGGTTGTTGTCCTGCTCTTTTTCATCCATTCCTAAAAAGTCAATACAAAATGCTGTTGTGAGAGCCGTTAGGGCTGAATCTGCACTCGAAAATGCAGCGGCAGTAATTCCCAACAGGAAAACTACAGCTGTAAATAACCCGAAGTGATTTAAGGCTAATAAAGGATATAGTTCATCTGACCTTTCAGGGACTTGAATGCCATGATAAGAAGTATATTCGTATAAAAGAACACCTAACACTAAAAACACCACAGTAGCAAAAAAGAACGCCAATGCAAACCAAAGTACATTTTTCTGCGCCTCTCCCACCGACTTACAAGTAAGATTCTTTTGCATAATATTCTGATCCAGTCCATTCATAGAAATGGTGATAAACACTCCCGCCAGAAACTGTTTCCAAAAGAAATTTCCGGCTTTCCAATCCCAGACAAACACATTTGACATTTCACTTTCAGCAACTGTAGAAAGCATACTTGCTGGATTCATACCTAAAGAGGATGCGATGGTATAAATGGTCCAAACCGCCGCTAATATCAGAAAAGTGGTCTGCAGTGTATCAGTCCATACAATGGTTTTTATCCCTCCTTTAAAAGTATAAAGCCAAATCAGTAAAATAGTGATCAGTACAGAAACCGCAAACGGAATATTGAACGCATCAAAAAAGGCAATTTGAAGTACCATTGCTGCCAAATACAATCGGAATGCGGCGCCAATGGTTTGTGAAACTAAAAAGAAAAAAGATCCGGTTTTATAACTCACTATACCAAACCTGCTTTTTAGGTATTGATAAATTGAAATCAATTTTTTACTATAAAACAACGGTATCAGAAGATAAGCTATAAGAGCATATCCAACCATATTTCCCATCATAAACTGCAAGTAACTCCATCCTGATTTTGCCACCATCCCTGGTACAGAAATAAAGGTTACTCCTGATAAAGTAGCCCCTACCATTCCATAAGCTACTAAATACCATTTTGAGCTTCGGTTGGCGGTAAAAAAGGCATTGGATTGATTCTCACCTTTTTCAGATGTCAGATAAGAAATAAACATCAGGAATAGGAAATAAAGAAAAATAACTAGAAATACTGTTGTTGCAGACATAGTTTAAAAAATGATGATTTTCTGAAAAATGAATATAAATTTAATCCTTATCTTGTCCAACAAATTCATTCCAATTCTGAGTTATACTTTCTAACTATGCGTTATAAAGTTCAGTTTATACGCAATCAAAAAAAACTTAATATGATAACGGAAGAACTTTTCCAATACCTTAAAGATTTAGGAGAAAACAATAATAGAGAGTGGTTTAATGAAAATAAACCCACTTATCAGAAGCACCATAAAACTGTAAAAGAATTATTTCAGTCTGTTCAGGATGAACTTTCACAAACTGATCAGATTGATGGACATAAAATTTATAGAATTTACAGAGATGTGCGTTTTTCAAAAGATAAATCTCCTTACAAAAAACATTTCAGCGGTTATTTCTCTAGGGTAAAACCAATGTTGAGAGGCGGCTATTATTTACATATTGAACCGGGTGACAAATCGATTGTAGGTGGAGGTTTTTATGGGCCAAATGCCGATGATTTAAAACGTATCAGAGAAGAACTTTCTTATGACGCCACTGAATTGAGAGAAATTATGAATGCTCCTTCTTTCAAAGCATTTTACGGTGACATGTATGGAGATGAGCTAAAATCGGCACCAAGGGGATTTGATAAAAATGACCCTGCAATTGATCTAATCAGAAAAAAGCAGTTTATTTTCTTTAGAACTCTTAAAGATGAAGAAGTAATCGCTCCTGATTTTATTGAAACTGTGATGAAAGGATTTATCGAAATCCGTCCCTTCTTTGATTATATGAGCAACATCCTCACCACTGACTCTAATGGTGAGCCTCTTTTTTAATGAAGAATTAAGAATGTAGAATAAATGGTTTTTATGGCATCTCTACAGGGTTTTTGCTTTCAAACCGATGAACTGTATCGTTTGTAGAGCCACAATGCCTTGTGGTTTAATGACCACTATTAAAACCATTTCACGAACCATTATTCTTCATTAAAAACATCCCTTTTCTTCAGCCCTAGTCCTTAAAAGGAGATAAAAAAGTAAGAGTTAACAATCCGGGATTTTTTATCCTTAATTGTTAACTCTTAACTTAAAATTACTAAACCTTTCAGTATTCATTTACCATTTAAAACGTTGTAAGTAGCAATGTTCAAAATTGATAGAGTTTATAGATAATTTCTTAAAACTCTTCCACCAAACGATGCTCTTCCAAGTCGATCATGGCATTTAATGCTTTCAAGTTAGCAATGTGAGATGCTTCTGTTTGATTCTCCTTAAACGTGCACTGCATTTCTCTTACCGCTCTTTGCAGTTTGTCTAAATTGCTTTTTCTTTCATTGATTCGCTGATTCAAAAGCTTGTAGTAAGCCTTATTCACAACAGGATCAAATGCTTCATTTTCACTCTTTACTTTTTCTACAGATGCTTTGTTGTCAGAAAAAAATAATTTAATTGTCTCGATAATACTCATATTACTGTAGGTTTGCTCCCTAAAAAGTTCAAAAATTTAATAAGTAGGACTTTGTCATTTAATTAAGTTATACCTAATCATGAGAAATATATAATTACCACACAACACTTCTACTCAATAACACAGTGCACTCTTGCATTTTTTAACATTTAAGCTTAAAAAATATTCACAAAATCGTAACATTAACATTTGTTTAGAAGGTTCGTTATTCGCAAAATCACTCTGTATAAAAATATTAATTCTTAATATTATCCTATTTTAGGGTACATACATGATTTCAAAACCAAGTTATTAACATTCAGTTAACATTGAAGGTCTATTAATTTTCAATGGATTCCATTGATTAGATTTTAAGGTTATAGGTATTGGATTGCCAATTTGTTAAAAATGCAGTTTAAGGTTCGTTTGATACTTTAAAGGGTCAGTACCAAAAGTTGGGCACAGACCATAATGTTGCTACCTTTGTAATATTATGAATGACGATTTATT
>NZ_JABANE010000150.1 GCF_012844305.1 Flammeovirga aprica JL-4 | reverse complement strand
CTGAAACAATTTGAAGTTTTAAGGACATTGAATAATCCTTCTGAGTTCTTTTAACGTATTGACTTTTATTACTTTCCATAATAACGATTGTTTTAGTGTATCGTTATTTTAGGACTTTACATTATAAAAAACTATGAAACACCACAATTAAGTTTGTGGTGTTTTTTTGCTAAAAACAATTCTCTTTACAGATTTATATTAACAAAAATTGTTTAATTTTATATAATAACAATCTGCTTTACAGGTGTTTAGATAAATAAACATATATTTCATTTTTCCTTTTGCTTTTGTAGCCGGAGTGTATCTACTTGCGATGGTATTGCAAAAACAAAAATAATTATGAAAAATAGCCTAACAATTTTCGCACTTCTTTTAATTGGATTGTTCTCATGCAACAATAACACAGAAGAAGCGGGTCCATTACCAACAATCGATAATTACGTAGTTTCACCAGGTCATGATCACCATGCATTATCTGAAACAGAGACAATTGTGATCATGGGAGAAGAAGCAAATATTGATGCTGATCTTGCAGGAACTCAACTTCGCACTGTTGTTCTTGATATTCACTGGGGAGAAGGACATGAGCATTCAGCAAGAGTTTCAGGGAATGAGGATCGTCCTCAATGGACAGAGAAAATTACATGGAATTTTGGGGTTGAAGGTGGATTAACACCAGAAGGAATTTTCCCTAATAACCATAAACTACATCAACACATTGATGTTCCAACAGGAGTAAAAGAAGGTGAGTATCACTTTGTGTTGCATCTATGGGATGTAAATGGAAATGAAGTACAAAAAGCTTTGAATGTAGAAGTTCACGAAGAAGGACATGAACATGCTGAGTAATCTAAAGAAAAATACTTAGAGGGAAACACCACATCAATGTGTGGTGTTTTTTTTATGCTTTTTACTTTAATCCCAGAAATGTAGAATCAGTCAATGTACCCAAGAAAGCAATCAATTGTTCTTTTTCTGAAACTTTAAATTGAATTCCGTTTTTTAATGTGGAATCAAGAGTAGGGTAATACTGGATCATTTTCTCATAATGATCCAGAACATCGTGAATGGATTGATACCTTCCATCATGCATATAAGGAGCAGTGGCAAAAATATTTCTCAGCGTAGGGGTCTTGTATTTTAAATCATCTTCTTTCACCCTGCTAATTCTTCCTCTCCCTTTATTGATAGCCTCATGAGCATCAGAAAAAGTAGTGTCCAATCCATTATTGTGATAATCAAAATCTGTGAAAAATGGTTCTTGGTGACAGTGGCTGCAGTTCTTTTGATAGAGTTTATATCCTAAAGCTTCTTTTTCTGAAAACTGATATTTCCCCTCAAGATATAAATCATAATTGCTTTGGTTAGAAATCAAGGTTCTAACATACTGTGCTAAGGCTCTGGCTAAATGTGCAGAATAAACTTTATCCACTCCAAAAGCAGTTTTAAATTCTTCGCTGTAAAAGGAAGAAGCATTAATGTTTTTCATGAGGAGCTTTAAATCTGTCCCCATTTCATCTTCATGTGTAAGTGGGCCAAATATCAAGGATTCGATATTTTTGGCTCCTCCATCCCAGAACCACCCTTTTGCCCAAGCGATATTAATTAAGGCTGGGGAATTGCGTAGTAATGCTTTATGACTCACTCCTTGTTTTGAAAGTCCAACATTTTCTCCAAAACCATATTGTGGTTGATGACAATGCCCGCAGGATATAGTGGAGTCTTTGGATAAATTAGGGTCAAAAAAAAGTTTACGGCCCAATTCCACCTTCAAAGGGTCCATTTTATTGTGTTCTGGATCAGGAATATTTTGGTATGAAACGACAGAAGCTTGTCTATTTTCTTCACATGAAAACAAACAAGCCCCTACAAATACCGGAATGCTGATAAGTAAAATTATTTTACAAAGATTTCTTTCCATTCAAACATCTGAGCGTAATTGTCAGCGATTAATTGAGTATTAGGTCCAAACATAGTATCCTGATCAGTATCATTGGTAAAATCAATGAAGTTTGTTTTTCGTTGATCTTCGGGTACTAAAGCCTCTTTTTTATCACCGAAAATAAAGTCAACATGAACATCAAGAACAATTTCCTGTCTATGATTTCTATTTAGATAAATTTCTTTACCACTGAATTTTACAGTTCTGTAATTCGCATCTCCACCTATGTGATAGACCAAGCCTTTTGTATTAACACTGTCAATTAATCTAAGCCCTTCTACAAGCATAAATTTATAACCGGTGTCCCAGTTCCAAGCCATTCCATTGGCAGGGTCTAGGTCTCCAATCTGATCCGTACTGTAATTGGCAGAATTATCAACACCAACAGAAAATTCTAACTCTGTAAATGCATGGTTAGGCAGGCCCTTTAAAAGAATACTTGTGTCTGCTTTATTGATCATTTCAATTAAATGGTAGCTTTCAGGTACTTTGAAATGATTCGTTGCAGAGGTGTCTCTTAGCACTATATTGGATAAGTAGAAGCGAAAATCACTCATGATATACTTCTGGCTAAGAGCGTTAATGTATTCTTTATTGTAGGTTAATGAATCATCATCATGAATTAGGTTTAATTTGATGGTTAATTCTCCCGTTCCTGCGGCATCAAAAGTTTCTTTATAAGTGTCGCACCCCATTAAAAATGAGGATAATAAGAGTAATAGAAAAAATTGCTTCATGCTAAAATTTATTTTTATACATCATAGATTCTACTGGTTTCATAGTTCTATCGATGTATTTTGCGTCTTTCTTAATATGGTAATAATTTGTGATATCTCCTTCAACTTTAAAGTAAAATAACTGTCCGATTGGCATATTTTTATAAAGACGTACCGGCTGGGCCACACTGATTTCCAAAGTCCATGTATTACAAAAACCAACATCGCCAGCTCTTGAGTTGGCATTAATGCTGATGCCCAATCTTCCGACACTTGAAAGTCCTTCTAGAAAAGCGACATGCTCAAGCGTTTCGGTGTACTCTTTTGTTACACCAAGATAGATTTTTCCAGGGTGAAGAACAATCCCTTCGTCAGGAATTTCAAAGGTTTCAATTTCGTTGTGAGCTTTAGCATCTAATACCTCATTTTTGTAAACAGCAAGGTGCCTGCCCAAATGAACGTCGTAGGAGTTTGTACCCAAGCATTCTTTATTGAAAGGCTCAATTAGAATTGTACCCTTTTCTATTTCTTCTAATATTTTAGTGTCTGATAGTATCATTTATTTCCAATGATATGACTGTATTTTGAATTGGAAAATTGTTTTCTTTTTCACAAAACAAATGCCATAGCCATCTGAGTAGTAATGTTATGACATTTTATTTGATTAGTTTTTAACAGTGGCCTATTCTACGTAAAGGACTAATCCTTTTAAGTACTCATTTTCAGGATAGAAAATATTGATAGGGTGACAGTTTGGCTGTGTAGTTTGATGTAATATTCTTACATTTCTATGTGCCTCAGCGGCTGCTTGGAATACAATTTTTCTGAAGAGTTCCTTGTCAATTTTCTGAGAACAAGAAAAAGTAAAAATGATACCTCCTGGCTTGATTTTTCTTAGTGCCTTTAGGTTTAGTTGTTTGTAACCCCTTGCGGCCGCAGTTACCGCTTTGGCAGATTTTGCAAAAGCAGGAGGGTCCAAGATCACCACATCATAGTCATCTCTTTCCATTTTAGTAAGCTGCTCAAATACATCAGCACAGTATCCTTTATGTTCTCCATTCTCAAATCCGTTCAAGATGGCATTTTCATCACATAAATCAATGGCACCTTGGGAAGCATCAACTGAGTGGACAAGAGTAGCACCCGCTTTTAAAGCATACATACTAAAACCACCGCTGTAACTGAAAGTATTCAATACTTTCGCTCCTTTAGAATATTTTCCCACTAAAGCCCTAGCATCTCTTTGATCTAAGAAAAAGCCTGTTTTTTGTCCAGTCTCAACATCAACCCAAAACTTCACGCCATTTTCTAATACCTCAACCTTTGGAGATCCTTGTTTTTCAGTAAGCCATCCTTTAGGAGTTTCAACATTTTCAAGACGTTTAGAAATCTCTTTACTTTTGTTGTAAATTCTTTCAAAACCTAGTTCTTGAAACGCTTTGATAATCATTGGAGCAATTCTATCTACTCCCTTAATCAAGATTTGAAGCGAAATAAGGTCATTGTAAACATCTGCAATCAATCCAGGGAAAAAATCTCCTTCTCCATGGATCAAACGATAACAGTTTGTTTCTTCTGTAATCACATGTGCCTTTCTCAATGCAAACGCTTTTGCAATTTTATCAGACCAATATTCTTGAGTAGAAGGGTCAATTTCTCTTCTTGTATATTCAAAAACTCTACAGACAATTTGATTGCCGGGAGCATAGAATCCATAGCCTAAACGTTTGTCATTGCTATGAACGATCTCAACAATGTCGCCATCATCTAAGCCCTCAGGCATTTTAGCTACAGCTCCAGAGTAAACCCAAGGATGTCTATTATCTAGTGCCTTAAGTTTGTTTTTTTTGATATATATCTTTTCCAATTTCTTCTATTTAACGTCGGCTCCTTTTACTTTATTTTTCAATTTCATCAACTTTTCGAATGCTGAATTCGGCATTGTTTTCCTTAATAAGTTGACATACTTTTCATACTTCAATAATGAATTGTAATATTCATCTACTTCTGGCGTATCCAATCTTTCTTTGACAATATTCCAGGTTTCTATTTTAGAATCAATAGACCCCACATCGGATAACCCGCCTGCTGCGAACTTTGTTACAAAAACATGTACATGCTGAAAAGAAGCACCGTCATACCATCGATTAAAGATGAAATGAAAATCTGCTGAAATTTTCCACTTTTCCCATTCAAAAGGAAATTGAAGTAAAAGATCTCTCTTAACAAATAATGCTTGATGACTGCATATCATCCCTTTCCATAATTGATTAGGGCTTCCTGCAGTTTTTACTTTGGTTAAATGCTCATAGACCACTTCATGATCTCCATACAATAATTGAGCGGCGGGTTGTACCTCGGCAAACATCTGAGAAACAGTGGTGTCATCATAAAAAACATCTCCTGCATTCATGAAAATAACCCATTCTCCAGAAGCTAATCGAGCTCCCTTGTTCATTGCATCATAAATACCTTTGTCCTGTTCAGATACATAGACCTGAATGTCCTTCTTGTATTTTTCAATGATTTCAGGAGTCCTGTCTTTCGACCCTCCATCTACAACAACGTACTCGATATTAGGATAATCTTGTTGAATGACACTCTTTAAAGTCTCTTCAATTTCTGTTTCACAATTATATGAAATAGTGACTACGCTTATTTTAACCATAAATGCAAAGATAGTAATCACAGAAGATCTTTTTGATAAATTGTATTATAAATTAAGTGTTGTTGGGTAATTGTAGTGTCGTTTTTAGTGTTTTAATTTTAGATAAGGCTATTAAAAATGGAAAAAAGATACAACTATTAAGGATCTATCTTTTGACTTTTATCACAAAGGAGTAATTTTGCAGATCAATTTGCTTTGAGAAGCAAGAAAAATCTTAATTAGAAAATGGAGCAACAAATTATAAATGGTATTGCCGAAGCAGTAAAGGCAATTTATGATGTAGAATTACCTACTTCCAGAATTGTATTACAACCTACAAAAAAAGAGTTTGAAGGTTCTTTGACTTTCGTGACTTTTTCTTTGACAAAACAATTGGGTAAAAACCCAGTGGAAATTGGTGAGGAAATCGGAAGGTACTTAAAGGAAAACACGGAGGCAGTTGCCGATTATAATATTGTAAAAGGATTTTTAAACTTGGTGATCAGCAAAGGTGTTTGGGTAAATACTTTGGCTTCAATTGCTGAGGATAAAAACTATGGTCACTTGCCAAGCAATGGTGAAAAAGTGATGGTAGAATATTCTTCTCCAAATACCAACAAGCCACTTCACCTAGGTCACTTAAGAAACAACTTTTTAGGTCACTCTGTTTCTTTAATTTTGGATGCGGCCGGATATGATGTACAAAAAGTAAACCTTGTAAATGACAGAGGTATTCATATTTGTAAATCAATGTTGGCTTACACAAAGTTTGGGAAAGGTGAGGAGCCAAGTGAAACACTAAAAGGTGATAAATTGGTGGGTAATTACTATGTGGCTTTTGATAAGGCTTACAAAGTAGAAATTGCCCAATTAATTGAAGAAAAGAAATCAGACTATGCTTCATTAGAAGGAGTGGAGGATTTGAAAGCATTGAAAAAATCCATTGAGGGGAAAGGTGCTTCCAAGAAAAACAAAATTCCTTTAACAGATGAAGAGAAAGTTCAGATTAAAGATGTCAAAGCATTATTTGAGTATGCAGAGAAAAATGCACCTCTATTATTAGAGGCTCAAGAAATGTTGAGAAAGTGGGAGGCAGGTGATGAAGAAACTGTTGCACTTTGGAAGAAAATGAACGATTGGGTGTACGCTGGTTTTGCACAGTCTTATGAAATGATGGGTGTAGAGTTCGATAATGTATATTACGAATCTCAAACTTATCTATTGGGTAAAGACATCGTTCAAGAAGGATTAGATAGTGGTGTTTTCTTCAAAAAGGAAAATGGCTCTGTTTGGATTGATCTGAAAGCTGAAAAACTGGATGAGAAATTAGTACTTAGAGGAGATGGTACAGCTGTATACATGACACAAGATATGGGTACGGCTGATTTGAAGTACAAAGACTTTGGTATGAACAAGTCTGTATATGTAGTGGGTAACGAGCAGGACTACCACTTCAAAGTGCTTCAAGCTATTATGAAAAAACTAGGTCGTCCTTACGCTGATGGAATTTTTCACTTATCATATGGTATGGTGGAATTGCCAGAAGGTAAAATGAAATCTCGTGAGGGAACAGTTGTTGATGCTGATGACTTAATCCAAGAAATGATCGATACAGCTCAGGAACGTACTGAAGAATCTGGTAAAATCGATGGATTTACACTTGAAGAGGCAAAAGTATTGTTCAAGCAGTTGGCATTAGGTGCATTGAAATATTACTTATTGAAAGTAGATCCTAAGAAAACAATGCTTTTCAACCCTAAAGAATCGATCGATTTCCAAGGAGATACAGGTGTTTATATTCAATACAATCACGCTAAAATTCAAGCTTTATTAAGAAGAGCTGATAAAGATGGTATCGATTACACAGCTGCAGGATATAAAGGTTTGACAGATATCTCTGAAGCGGAGGCTGATTTAGTAGCAATTCTTTCAAAATTAAATGATAAGATTGTGGAGTCAGCAGATGCTTACGCTCCATCTATCATTGCTAACTATGCTTTTGACGTTGCAAAACAATATTCAAAAGTATATTCAGAATCACCAATCTTCAATGAAGAGGATGATAAGAAGAAAGCATTTAGAATTGCCTTGTCGAAACAATCATCAGATGCGATTAGAATTGCATTAAGTTTGATTGGTGTACAATCGCCATCAAGAATGTAATCTGTAGATATTAAAATATTTAAAAGGCTTCTTTTTCACTGAAAAAGAAGCCTTTTTTGTACTATGCCAAAACTAGATAACAACTATTTTTGGCTTAAAACTTATATTTCTTAAGCTGTTGGAATTGGCTTAGGTTTTTTATTATCATCAATAGAAACATAAACAAACATGCCTTCTGTCACTAAATAGTTATGTGAATCTGTATGTCCTTCCAAAAGAGGTTTGGCCCATACTTCCAAGTGAATTTTCAAAGAAGTTCTTCCTTTTTTTACCACTTCTCCATAAACACAAACAGCGTCTCCAACACTTACTGGCTTATGAAATGTCATACCGTCAACTGCCACAGTTACAGTTCTTCCAAGTGCTACTTCTTTAGCCAGAATCCCTCCAGCAATATCCATTTGTGACATAATCCATCCACCAAAAATATCTCCATTAGCATTGGTGTCAGCGGGCATAGCTAGCGTACGTAGTAATAAGTCTCCTTTGGGAGTGTTATTGTCCAACATGTTCAAAAAGTTTAGGTGTATAATTTGCGAATATAGGAATATTTATTCTCTATTATCTTCAGTTTGTGAAATAAGATTTTAGTGTATTCTTTACAGGTAAAATATTATTATTTCAAGATTTAATATAGTAATTTATTATAAAGAGTTGAAAATCTGATATTTATGTTAAATCGATTCTAAATAATAAATTAATATAGATTTTTTAATATTTTAATGTATACTTCTAATATTTTTGCCTACCTTGCATGTATATGAGTTGAGTTTCTTATTTATAACTATTTAAAATACGGTAGTTTCCAGTTTAGATCGTTTTTCACATTTGATATTTCATCTCAATAGTTGTTTTTTTTATTACCATTTTTATTTGTTGAAGATGAATATCTTTGTAGCAAAATTAAATTACAATACTCAAGAAGAAGCATTAAGAGTATTATTTGAAAACTTTGGAGAAGTTTCCTCTGCAAAAGTAGTTTACGATCGTGAAACAGAGCGTTCTAAAGGTTTTGGTTTCGTTGAGATGCCAAATGACGAAGAAGCTAACACTGCTATCGAGCAATTGAATGAGTCAGAATTAGATGGCCGTACTATTGTAGTAAAACAAGCACGTCCACGTGAGAACAACGGTGGAAACCGTGGCGGTGGATATGGTGGCGGTAACCGCGGAGGCGGATACGGCGGCGGTGGTTACAATAGAGGTGGTGGAAGATACTAATCTCCACAACATCTAAGTAATTATATCAAAAGGTCTAGCAACTGAGGTTGTTAGACCTTTTCTTTTACATTAAGAATTTATTATCTTATTGTATTAAAGACCCAAAAATAACCCTGCAATGAAATTTGAAAAGATCATTCTGCTTGTATTATCTTTTTTAATCATCACCCCATTCACTAAAGCTCAGAACAATATTGAAACGATTTCTCAAGAAAAACTGCAAATGTATAAGGAAATTCAAAGCCTTATTGTCGCAGATTCTATTTATAGAGATTTTCTAAGGCGTCAGTTATCAAAGTTAGACTCATTATCGAGTAATCATCCCAAAAAGCAAGTGAAATTTATTGTAAAGGGAAAGCCTGTGGCTCCTTTTGAAGATACACTATTTTTTGTGCATCGTAGAGCTGATATTTCTGCTCTTGAAAGATCTCAGGCATTATCTGATTCAATAGTAGAGATTGCTGAAAATACGCTTTATTTAATGGATTCGGTGGAATTGCAGGTGTTTGATACAAACTTTCAGTTGGTTTATCAGGAAAATGTACTTCATACAGTTGATTCCATAGATGCCTCTCTAACTTCCATGTCAAAACTGGAATTAGCAAAACTAAGACAGGAGCAAATCAATCATGCTTTAAGAGATAAAATCAATTATCAAGGGCAAGTCTCGGGTATTATTGCATCAATTGGTTTGGTGATATTATTGATTTTAATCGTATTGATCAATAGAGGGTATAAAGTCACTATGATTAAAGTAATCCGTGATGAAAAGGGGTGGTTTAGAAGTAAAACAGTCAAAAATGTAAGAATACTGACAGAAGAGAATCAGATTTTAATTGCGAAATATTTATTGATTGGAATAAGAATTACTCTGATAGTCATTTTAGTTTCATTGTATTTGCCAATAGTAGGAAGGTTCTCTCCACCATTAAGAGATTTTTCTGATGAAGTTTTTGGTTACATTATAGATCCCTTTTTAGAGATTATATATGCAATAATAGCTTATACACCTAGTTTGTTGAAGATTATTGTAATCATACTTGTATTCCATTACTCTATAAGAATCATTAAAACTTTTGCGAAGGCTATTGCTGAAGGTCGGTTAAAAATACATGGGTTTTATCCTGATTGGGTGCCACCGACCATGAAAATCATAAAGTTTGTGCTTTATACTTTTATGATAATAATGATATTTCCATTATTGCCAGGGGCTGAATCTCAGGAGTTCAAAGGAATCTCCGTTTTTGTAGGTGTTTTGCTTTCCATAGGTTCTACTTCAGTAATAACGAATGCTATTAGCGGTATTGTTATCACTTATATGAGACGATTTAAAATTGGTGACTGGATAAAAATTAACGATGTAATGGGTGAGGTAGTAGAGCGTTCATTATTTGTGACACGTTTGAAGTCTTCTAAAAATGAAATCATTACGATACCGAATAGCAAAATCTCAGAATCCAATACCATTAATTATTCTCAACCAATAAATCGTTATAAACTTATTATCCATACCACTGTCACGATCGGGTATGATGTGCCTTGGAGGAAAGTGCATGCCATGCTAAAAGAAGCTGCTGAAATGACAGAAGGTTTAATTGCAGGTGAAATTCCATTTGTATTGCAAACCTCATTGGATGATTATTATGTAAGTTATCAATTGAATGCTCATACAAAACAACCTCAAAAAATTCCACGTATTTATTCTCGGTTGCATCAAAATATCCAAGATGTTTTTGCAAGGGAAAAAGTAGAAATTATGTCACCACATTACAGAGCAAACAGAGAGGATAATGAAATTACTATTCCTGATTATAAATTAATGCAAGATGATAAAGAGGCATCACCTGCAACTGATCAAAAAGAAAATGAAGAGAATAATGATAATAAATAGAGAATTCAAAACTCTTTATTGATGAATTCAAAAACTTTCGTCAATTTCGCTTTATGAATTTGATATCGAAGTATTTTAAAATTCTTTCAAAAATACTATTTGTAGGAAAAGCAGTTTTACGTCAAAAATCCTTTATTAAAAAACAGCTTATACCTCAAATCAACCCTTATTTTCAAAGTACTGATGAAACATTGTCCGAGAAAGACTATAAAAAAATCACAAAGTATTATGGTTTGATCGTCCCAGCTATTCTAGGCGAATTGATTTGCTTTTTAAGAGGACAAAAAATGTCTCTAGATGAGAGAAAGTACAGTACATATCAAAGTAGTGTAACAGGCCTTGTGGATGATTTTTTTGATGTTCAAAATTTATCATTAGATGAAGTAAAGAAGATTGTTGCTTTTGAGAAAGCACCTTCTAATTCCTCTGAAGAGCTTTTTGATTTTCTTCATTCTGAAAGTTTAGAATTTTACAAAACAAGAAAAGGGTATCTTGAAAGCTTAGATCAGGTTTTACAGGTGCAAGAAGATAGTAAAAAGCAATTTCAACAAGGATTACAAAGTAGAGAAGAACTATTAGATCTTACGATCAGAAAAGGAGGGGAGTCTTTTTTATATTATGTCAGGCTATATATCGAAAATATTACACCCCAAGATGAGAAATTCTTTTATTTATTAGGAGGGATCACGCAGTTCGGTAATGACATTTTTGACCTTTATGAAGATATTCAAGAAAATGTAGATACGCTTTTGACTACAACAACTTCAATTACAGAAGTAAAAGAAATATTTTTGAATTTAATAAAAGAAGTATTTCAGTTATCTCAGCACGTATCTTTCAATAAAATTGATACCTTTTTAGAGTTTTACAGCATCGGTGTGTTTAATAGGTGTATTGTTTGTTTGGAGCAATATGAATCCTTACAAGAAAACACTCCATCTAATCTTTTTCAACCCAAAAACAATACAAGAAAAGAGCTGATATGTGATATGGAAAAACCATCTAACTTATTGAGATCGTTTACTATGGACATAAAAAAAGAGATTAATTTATCATCAATCTCTTCAAAGTAATTATTGGTATGGATTAGGATAAACCTAACTATTTTTAATCATAGGGACAGATAATACAGCGACTGCTGAAACCATAATCGCGGAAATTGATGCCATCATAACGCCAACTTTTGTATCGGCATTAATAGCGGATTGAATTACTCCAAAGTCTAAGACTAGGAAAATAGTAGGTACGATAAATAGCAAAAACTTTTTCATGGTTACTTTGATTTTAGTGTGTGTTATTTAGTGTATTATATATTTAAATACGTATTTGATACCTACTTAGATAAGGGCATTAACATTTGATATAAATCTTTCACTTATAAAAAAAAATATCACTTGATTCTTGAATTTACATCTAATAAATTGTGAAAAATTTGATCAACTTATGTTAACAAGAAGACCACGCCGTAACAGAAAGTCAGCAGTAATTCGTCAAATGGTTCAAGAAACTTTATTGACAGTAGATGACTTCATTTTCCCTTTATTTATAATTGAAGGAGAAAATATAAAAGAAGAGATACCTTCAATGCCGGGTATCTATAGATATACATTGGATCATTTAATGGTCGAAATAGGAGAGTGTTTAGATTTAGGAATTAAATCATTCTGCCTTTTCCCTTCAGTAAAAGAAGATAAAAAGGACAGGGCTGCTACAGAAGGAAGTAACCCTGAGGGAATCTATCAAGTAGCATTGTCTTCAATCAAAGAGAAATATCCTGAAGCTATGTTAATGACTGATGTAGCAATGGACCCTTACAGTTCAGATGGTCATGATGGCATTGTAGAAGATGGTAAAATCCTTAATGATGAATCGTTGGAAGTCCTTGGGAAAATGGCTTTAGCACAGGCAAAAGCAGGTGCTGATATTATAGGACCTTCAGATATGATGGACGGTAGAATAGGGTATATCCGTGAAGTATTAGATGATAACGGATATACAGATGTTTCTATAATGGCTTATTCAGCTAAGTATGCTTCAGCATTTTATGGCCCATTCCGTGATGCCTTAAATTCTGCACCAAAATTTGGTGACAAGAAGACTTATCAAATGGATCCTGCAAATGTGAAAGAAGCACTTATTGAAGCTGAACTTGATTATGTAGAGGGGGCAGATTTCCTTATGGTGAAGCCGGCTTTATCTTACTTGGATATTATCAAAGCACTTTCTGATAATTTTGATATTCCAATCACAGCCTATAATGTGTCTGGTGAATATGCAATGCTAAAAGCAGCAGCTCAAAATGGCTGGCTTGAAAATGATAAAACAATGATGGAGATGCTCTTAAGTATCAAAAGAGCTGGCGCAAGTGCAATCTTAACGTACTTCGCAAAAGAAGCGGCTGTACTTTTGAAAAAGTAAGCAGTCCAACTTTCATAAAAGCTTTCTATTAGTTAATTTCTGATAGAAAGCTTTTTTGTATCATATAGTAAATAAAACCAACTATGCATTACTCGATAAAGAGAAACGAATCACATCAATTTTTCTTAACAATTCAACTGACGTTCGAAGCGGATACATCAGAAGCAATCTTAAAATTACCTTTATGGAGACCTGGTAGGTATCAAGCCCAAAACTTTGCAAAGAATATTAGAGAGATTTCTTCATCAAAAGGGCAGTTGAAAGTTAATGGGCGAAACCAATGGAAATTGACAGGTATTGATAAAGGTGATCAAGTTGCAATCACTTATAATTATTATGCTAGGCATCAAGATGCTGGAGGAACATGGTTAAGTGAACAATTCTGTTTGATCAATTTTATCGGGTGTGCTTTAGTACCAGTATCAAAATTAAAAGATAAAATAACAGTTGCTGTAGATTTTGATTCATCTTATGAAATAGCTACATCTGCAAAACTGGAGAAAGGTCAGTTTGTCTTTGAAGATTTTGAAGACTTGACAGAATCACCAATTTTATTAGGAAAACAACTCCATCATGGAAGCTTCGAATATGATAATTCCACACATCATATATGGTTGCAAGGAGATGTGAAACCTGATTGGAAGAAAATTATTAAAGACTTCAAAGCCTATACAAAAGTTCAGTTTGATATCTTTAAATTCTTTCCACATAAAGAATTTCATTACCTCTGCGTATTGCCAATTTTCAAACACTATCACGGTGTTGAACATCACAAGAATACAGTAATCACTTTAGGCCCATCAAGTGAATTTCATAATGAAGATTTCTATAATAATTTATTAGGGGTCAGTTCACATGAACTATTCCATGTATGGAACATCAAACAAATCAGGCCTGCAGAATTATTGCCATACAACCTTTTTCAAGAAACCTATTTTGATACAGGCTATGTAGCGGAAGGAATGACAACCTATTATGGTGATGCTTGTTTATATAGAGCAGGGGTTTTCAGTGAAAAACAGTACAAGAAAGAGCTGAACACTTTATTAGATCGTCATTTTGAGAATCAAGGAAGGTTTGTGAAATCAGTGACTGATTCGTCATTAGAATTATGGGTGGATGGTTATGAAAAAGGTATTCCATCAAGAAAAACATCAATTTATGTCAAAGGAGCATTGATTGCTTTGATGCTCGACAGTGAAATTCAAAGAATAACCAATAAGGCAAAAAGCTTGGATGATGTAATGTCTATTTTCTACCAAGAATATGGCTTAAATCAAAAAGGGTATACATCAGACGATTTCCAAACCATAGTAAACAAAGTAAGCGGATCTGATTTTAGTACATTCTTTAATGACTTTGTTTATGGAATTGAACCACTTGAAGATAAATTAAAAGAAAGCCTAATGTTCTTAGGGTGGAAGGTAGAGAAAACAAATTCAGAAAGTAGATGGATGAGTGATTTCGGAATTAAACTATCAAATTCAGGAGAAGTAATAGACGTAGCTTATAACAATAGTGATGATATTCAGGTAGGGGATGTGTTTAAATATTGTGATCAACAAAAGGTGACATCATGGGAAAATGTATTAGGAGATAAGGAAAAAATAGACATTTTTTTAGAAAGAGATGGACAAATAGTTGCAAAACAGTTTCTTGCAAAGAAAAAAATGTACTATTCTAAGTTAAGTGTAACTTAATATGCGTATCTTTGGTTAATAAAGCTTAAGCACGATTTTGGAATTTCAAAATAATACTGATAGCTGTTGCTTCCCTATTTAAATTTTACATAAAATCCTCAAATCTTTCATATCGAACTGACATGAAAAATCTACTCTTAATTTTTTTATTTCTTACTTCAACTGCTGTATTCGCTCAAGAAAAAAACCCAATTGAATTGTTCTTTAAAAACGCTGAGAAATTCAGAGTGGCAAAAGACTATCATAGGGCGATTGTGGAGTATGAACAAGCAATATCTTTAGCTGATACAGTAGCTAAAGTACATTATTGGAAAGGTGTGTGTAACTTGATGATCAAGGATACAACAAGAGCATTACAAGACTGGCAAAAGGTGATAGCTCTAGACAATAAATATATGCCAGTATACCCCGCACTTTCTAAAGTTTATCAGAATCAGAAAGAATATGTGGCTTACAAGAAAAATGTTGATCAGTGGCTTTCAGTAGAAAAAGACCCAATCAAAAGAATCAACCTTTGTGTAGAGACCTCTAATTTCTTTTTCTACCAAGATCGCTTCCAAGATGCAAGAATCTATTCACAGAATGCATTAAAAATAGCTCCTGACCACGTAGAATCTTTATACTTAGATGCACAAATCACAAACAATCTAGGAAAGTATACTGAGTCCATCACAACAATAGATAAAATACTAGCTCAGTTCCCAGAGAATGCACCTATCAACCAAACAGCTAAATACTTTTATGAAAAAGGTATGGCTTATTATCTTATGGAAGACTATAATAGTGCAATGCCAATTTTGAACAAAGCAGATGTAGGACCATACAAGCCTTTCATTACAAAGTTAAAGCCCGATTACTTCTTTGCAGTAGCTTCAGCTTATGAAGATATCTACAACTTCGAGCAAGCTAAAACAATGTTAGAAAAGGCCATGAAGATCGATCCAACTTATATCAAAGCCAATATCCTTCTAGCAGATATCATTGTAAGAGAAGAACACCACCATAAAGGTATTCATCTCTTCGAACTAGGCTTGAAAGACTACAAAGGCTTCGATAAACTCTATCTAAAAGCCTATGACGAGTTTATTGATATCCTGATCTGCTCAAAGAAATACGAAAAGGCATTAAAATATGCAGACGAATGCTTAGCCAATTTCCAAGGAGCTAGAAATATCTTATACTACAAACTAGTAGCTCAATACAAATTAGGGCAAAGAGAAGACGCTATCAATACTGGCATCAACCTTTTGAGCAACTCTAACGTTTCCCCTCAAGAATTTGTAAAAATAAGCTTATTGATGGGTTTTGTATACAATAAGCAAAACTTACCTAAATGTATTCAGTCTTTCCAGGATGCTAGAAAAGGACCTTATTTTCCTGCAGCTACTTATTCTATTGAGTCTTTTAATGATGAGAAGGAGGCACAATTGTAAAATTATATCTTTTTCTTTTAGAAACCATAAATCTCCTTTAAGGTTTGTGAGATAGATACAATACAAGTATTAGATTCAAAAACAAAACCTCCAATAGTGAAATGCTAGTGGAGGTTTTTTGTATATGGTTATATGAATTATGTTTTCCAGAGGTAGTATAATTGTCCATTTGGAAAAAGAAATAGGGAACCTTGGTAAATACTTAATCTACTAGCAATGAGTTATTTACTTGTTTTAAAATGTAAAAAAGACCCCGAAAAATGTCGAATTAGGCTTTTTTCGGGGGTTTAACTTGCATAAATTTGAGTTCCAACAAAAAATCTATTACAAGTCTGACTCAAATATAACATGCAATTC
>NZ_JABANE010000015.1 GCF_012844305.1 Flammeovirga aprica JL-4 | reverse complement strand
GTACGCACGGTTCTGTGAGAGGGATAAATATGGGATAGACGTAGACTTATTCCATATTTACCCTACTTGATTACACCCTTTATGGCGAGTTGATTAACTTTATCAGAGAACAGAATATCCCTTTGATTGATCCTTCGAAATTTAAGATCAAGGGTATGGATTTTCTCTTTTTACCTGAAAAAGGCGGTAAAAGCGCTTTGGAGGCAGCGAAGTTGGCGAAAAAAATGATCCGTAATGTATTAAGAAATGAGCTAGGGAGAGAAGCAGCAGGAGAGGTGTTAAAAAATGGGGAGTTTAGAATATGGTTTATGAATGATATAGGAGAAATAAAAAAATTAACTTTAATATAAAACAGTAATATGAATACTTTGATGATTGGATTTACAGGGATCATGAAAACGGCTACTAATGTGCCAAATTTAAAAAAAATTATTGACTCCCTGATTAATAACTCTTTTTATAGTGATTGGAAAACAATGGAGCTTACTATTAAACGAAAAACTGATGATGAGATTCATTCAGAAGAAGGGGTAGCTTTTGATTTAAAAAGAGTACATGAGCATTTTTTTACTGATCTAGATGCTTACCGAGATATAGATATGTATGGTGAAGGAGAAAATAGATTTGGAATTTCTATATTCGAGCCTAAACAAGGTAATAGAAATGTCCAATTTGGTGCAAGCTTCGAGTTAGAAGAACAATATTTGAAGGGTAAAAAGGTCAATCAGTTTGCAGATATGGTCAAAGGTAAATTATCAGCAGTCGTCTATCCTATTTCTTTTTCAGCTTCAGTAGAATATGAGGAAAAAGACGATCCAGACTATGGAACAGACCAATATGATTTTGAAAGTAAGTATGATATTCCACAAACTGGACTTTCCTATGGTACAGTATATTGGCAGTATTTAACAGGACAATTGAAATTCCAAGATGATTACAGTGTTGAGGTATTGGAGAATGCCCCTGCTTTTAAGAAAAGGCACCTCCAAAAAAGGATAGATGGACAACCCTACCATATTTTCGACTATCAGATTTATGACAATCCTTTCGAAAAGACCAAGGAAGAAAATCTAGAGATGATGCGGAAATTCTTTGGTTATATTAGGGCAGAGCGTATAAAGCTGAGGAAGGCAGGTTATGAAGGTCCAGAAGGAAAAGACCGTTTTGTACCTAGGTACTAATAGTGTATGATTGGAAACAGGTTTGTCAGAGAAGGATGAACCTGTTTTTTTACACCCTTTATGGCGAGTTGATTAACTTTATCAGAGAGCAGAATATTCCTTTGATTGATCCTTCGAAATTTAAGGTCAAGGGTATGGATTTTCTTTTTTTACCCGAAGCAGGTGGTAAAAGTGCTTTGGGAGCGGCGAAGTTGGCGAAGAAACAAATAATTAAAGTTTTAAGAAACGAATTTGGTGAAGCAAGGGTAGATAAGTTATTGGAAAACGGAGAGTTTAGAGTCTGGTATATGGACGAAGGAGGTAAAATTAATAAACTAATGTTAATTTAAAATAGAACAATGAATACTTTGAGTGTTGGATTTACAGGGATTATGAAAACGGCTACAAACGTTCCGCATTTAAAAAAAATTATAGATTCCTTGATTAATAATCCTTTTTATACTAATTGGAAAACTATGGAGCTAACTATTGAACGAAAAACCGATGATGAAATTCTTTCAGAGGAAGGATTAGCTTTTGATCTAAAGAGAATACACCAACATTTTTTTACTGATCTTGATGCTTATCGTGTAGTATCAATATATGGTGAAGGATCTAACAGGTTAGTATTTTCTATACTTGAGCCCAAACAAGGTAATAGAAATGTTCAATTGGGGGCAAGCTTCAAGTTAGAAGAACAATATTTAAAAGGCAATAAAGCCAATAAGTTTGCAGATATGGTCAAAGGTAAATTATCTGCGGTCATCTATCCTATTTCTTTTTTAGCTTCAGTAGAATATGAGGAAAAAGACGACCCTAACTATGGAACAGATCAATATGATTTTGAAAGTAAGTATGATATTCCTCAAACAGGACTTTCCTATGGAACAGTCTATTGGCAATATTTAACAGGACAACTAGAGTTTCAAGATGATTATACTATAGAGATGTTGGAGAATGCCCCTGCTTTTAAGAAAAGGCATCTCCAAAAAAGGATAGATGGGCAACCTTACCATATTTTCGACTATCAGATTTACGACAATCCTTTCGAGAAGACCAAGGAAGAAAATCTAGAGATGATGCGAAAATTCTTTGGTTATATCAGAGAAGAAGATGGGAAGTTGCAAGATCAGGACTATGATGGTCCAGAAGGAAAAGATCGTTTTGTACCTAGGTACTAATAGTGTATGATTGGAAACAGGTTTGTCAGAGAAGGATGAACCTGTTTTTTTACACCCTTTATGGCGAGTTGATTAACTTTATCAGAGAACAGAATATTCCTTTGATTGATCCTTCGAAATTTAAGGTCAAGGGTACGGATTTTTTTTTTTTACCTGAAAAAGGCGGTAAAAGTGCTTTGGGTGTGGCGGAGTTTGTTTTGGTGCATAAGTTCAAGGGTAGTAGGAGTTGGGTGGTCCGTGCACCATAGTTAAAACTATGGGCAGGTGATACTGTAACCTTATCAAGACTGAAGTCTTGAAGGTTAAAAAAAACGGAGTCAACACTTCAGTGTTGGTGGAGTCGGTATCACCTGCCCATGACTTGAGTCATGGTGCACGGTATTTTGCCATTAATTCTTTTTCAAAATACTCACCCTCACAGATTTACTAATAGGAGTATTACTCAATGTAGCAAATTGATCATTAGGAATTAAAACGTTCGCCTCTGGGAAATAAGAGGCAAGATTGCCTTCAGGAATATCATATGGGACAATGATAAAGTTTTCTGCCTTTCGTTCCACACCATTATATTCACTGATTAAATCCACTACTTCATTCGCTTTTAACCCTAATTTTTCAATATCATTCTGGTGAATTAATACCACTCTTCTTTCATTATAAATGCCTCTATAGCGGTCATCCAAACCATAAATTGTGGTGTTGTACTGATCATGAGAACGGATCGTCATCATCAAGAATTCGTTTTCTTTTAAATCATGATCGGGAAGCTGATTAATCGAAAACTTGGCCACACCTCCGGGGAGTTTTGAGAAGTCCCCTTTTCTAGCATGATTGGGTAGATCAAAACCCGCTTTTTTACTCCTTTCAGTGTAGTCCTTAAAACCGTCAAAGACCTCCGCAATTTTACTTCTGGTAAAATCATAATCTGTCCCAAGGCGGTTCCATGGAATAGAAAAATCATCTTTAAAATAACTTTTGGCAATACGGCTGACAATTTCAGGCTCACTCATTAAATGCTCAGATGCAGGATCTATTCTACCCAAAGAACGGTGCACTCTGCCCATACTATTTTCTACGGTTACAAACCTTGATTGACCGTCTGATTCGTCTTTCTCAGTACGTCCCAGTGTAGGTAATATCAAAGAAGTTTTTCCTGTGATAAGATGAGTTCTGTTGAGTTTTGTACTTACAGAAACGGTTAGCTCACAGTTTTGAAGGGCCTTTGCAGTGTAATTTGTATCAGAAGCAGCAGAAAGAAAATTGCCTCCCAATGCCATAAATACTTTTGCCTCTCCTTCATACATGCTTTTTATACAATGTACCACGTCCAATCCTTCTTTTGTTGGTGGTTTGAAATTGAAAGTTCTTTCAAAAGAAGCATTTAATTTAGGGGAAACGTGATGTGTGATACCTACGGTTCTGTCACCTTGAACATTACTGTGGCCTCTCACCGGGCAAGTACCGCCACCTTTTATACCAATACTCCCTTTTAATAATAGAAGATTAACACACTCACGGATATTATCAACACCATTTTTATGTTGTGTTAAACCCATTGCCCAGCAAATAATCACTTTTTTCCTTTCAGCCAATAACTTTACAATCGGTTCAACTTCATCTAGGGAAAGTCCCGTTTGCGTGATCAAATCATTTTTTGAATAGCTGTCAAGATCTTTCAATAGTTCACCTGCTCCGTTGGTATTGGCTTTTATGAAATCCCAATCAATCACACCCGCTTCTTCTCTGTCTAGTTCAACCAAACGTTTCATGATGTATTTTAATAGTGCTACATCTTGATTGATTTTTACCTGAAGATAATGATCTGAAATTGCTGCTCCATTTCCTACAATTCCCTTTACCTCTTGTGGGTTTTTAAAGCGTACTAAGGCAGCTTCTTTTAAAGGATTTATACTCACAACTTTACCACCTTGTTGTCTGCATTTTTCTAATGCCGTTAGCATTCGGGGATGATTTGTACCGGGGTTTTGACCGATAACCATAACTACATCCGCATATTGAAAATCTTCTAAAGTAACGCTGCCTTTGCCAATTCCTAAAGTTTGGAAAAGGCCTGCTCCACTAGATTCATGGCACATATTGGAACAGTCGGGCATATTATTGGTGCCTAATTTTCTTGCAAAAAGACCATATAAAAATGCCGCTTCATTACTTGACCTTCCTGAAGTATAAAATACCGCTTGATTTGGGTCATCCAAGAGATGCAAATGATGTCCAATTAATTCAAAAGCTTCATCCCATTCAATAGGAACGTAATGGGAAGTGCCTTTTCTTAAGACCATAGGGTGGGTGATTCTACCGCTTTTCCCAATTTTAAAATCAGACCACTCGCTCATTTCTTTTACAGAATACTGCTCAAAAAAAGCGGGTGTTACTCTTTTGTTGGTGGCTTCTTCCGCAATGGCTTTCACACCATTTTCACAGAATTCGCCTAAGTTGGATCTTTTATCAGGATCAGGCCATGCACAACCCGGACAATCTATTCCTTCTTTTTGATTTAATTTTGAGAGCGTTGCAATCGATTTTGCCAATCCCATTTCCTTCATGGCATGCTCCAAAGCAATTTTTACGGCAGGTACTCCGGCGGCATATTGTGATGGAGCGGTCAATTTTAAGCCCGTAAAATCAACAGGACCAATTGCTTCTTCAATGGTTTGGAGTTTGTTATTCTTGGTTTCCATTTGAGTGTTGTGAGTGTAATAGAGGGTGTTTGAAAAAGTCCATGAAGGTGTTTTTATAGACCTTTCTGATAGTCAGTATTACGAAATAAATGGACACTTTAACCTGCCGTTTAAACAAAATAGGATTAGATAAACAGCTTTTAGAAATCGGGAGATTTCTTTTGATCCTAAGGCACGGATGACGCTGACGCTTAACATCCGCGCCAGTGGTTCTGATCCCGCCCTCTAGCGCAAATGTTAAGCGAAGCGTTATTTGTGTTTAAAAGATCATAAGAAGTCTCTGACTTCTAGTTTAAAAACATCTCATTTCTTTTGTCTTAATACTAGATCTTTAAAGTAATCAAAAATGTAAAGACTAGCTACTTATTGACTGTTTTTCGATTTTATCAAAAAACAAAAGTGTATCTTCTAAGTGTTCGTACCAGTATTCCCATTGATGTCCTCCTTCAAATTCCTCATACACATGCTCAATATTATTTTCATTGAGTTGTTGATGCAATACTCTGTTGAAAGTGATCAACTCGTCTGTATTTCCACAATCAAAACGGAAAGGAGGTAAGGTTGCTTTATGCTGAAGAACAGCGGTTAAAACATCTTCATCTTCACGTTTATCCTGAGCATAGTTGTCCAGCTTTTCTTCCACAAATAATTCCATTTGCTGAATTTCAGTGATCGAACTATGTCCACTTACACCATCATACTGTGCACTATATTTTGCTCCGATTCTCAATGCTCCAAAACCTCCCATAGAAAGCCCTGAAATAAATAAAGGAGAGGCTTTACTGGTTTGAGGAATATTTTCTCGTACAGCTTGAGGCACATCTTCGGCAATCCATTTTTCAAAACTGTAACCGTGATGATCATTGTAAGCAGAACCATCACCCCATAAACCATCTGACGGCATGGCTA
The DNA here is from genome assembly GCF_012844305.1 of Flammeovirga aprica JL-4. Taxonomy (GTDB): domain Bacteria; phylum Bacteroidota; class Bacteroidia; order Cytophagales; family Flammeovirgaceae; genus Flammeovirga; species Flammeovirga aprica. The sequence continues at coordinate 99,956 of NZ_JABANE010000015.1, read as the reverse complement.
AAATCACAGGTTTTATTTTACCTTCTTTGATTAAGCGGTTGGCAGTAACATGAGCACCACCCATCATACACCAGATCCAGGCACTTCCATATACACCATGAAGCAATGTGACGATAGGCAAATCTTTATGATCGCCTTCAGGCACAAAAACACATATATCGCCTCTTCCTTTGAGGTTGTTCGTTTTTACTGTGATAAAACGAAGTCCATCCATTTCAAATTTTGGGTTGGACAATTCTGTAGTTCTAAATTTTGATTTACTCATGATCGAAAATAATTACACCTTTTGCGTTTCTACCACTTAACATATCCTCAAATGCTTGCTCTAAACTTTCCAACGGATAAGTTCTTGTCACCATTTCATCAAGCATCAAATCACCTTTCTTATAAAGGTTGACAAGCTTAGGGAAGTCTACCTCAGGACGGCATTTTCCATAAAGAGGATTGATATAGATTTTATCCCATTCAAAAAGACTCATATCTATTAAAACTTCCTGCTCAATGCCACTCACCTGTACGGCAGTACCAGCATTACGAATCATCGCTAAAGGAGCCGCTCCCAAAGCAGGTATCGCTGTACATTCAAAAGCATAATCAGCACCTCTTCCACCTGTCATTTCTTTGACTTTCTGTGCTGCTTTCAATAATCCTTTATCTTCTTTATCCGCCAAAATGGTGTGTGTGGCACCAAACTGTAATGCCATTTGTAAACGCTCCATATTGATATCAATAGCAATAATCTTTTCTGCACCAGAAAGTTTTGCTCCTTGAATGGCATTAAGTCCTACACCTCCAGTTCCTAAAACCACGGCTGTATCACCGGCAGAAATATCAGTGGCATTCACCACAGAACCGTAACCTGTCATCACACCACAGCTGATCAAACTTGCAGAAGCCATAGGAATATCCTTGTCCATTTTTACACAAGCCGATTCTTTCACCAAAGTATATTCTGAAAATGTTCCTAGGTTAAATGACCTTTCAATAGGTTTTCCATTCCATAGGTTACCTTCCAAGTGAGAATGTCCTGGCGTATGTCCGTTTCCTCCAGCGACAACAGGGGAGTTGGTATCGCAGATATGTTGATTTCCATCTTGACACTGATTGCATTTCATACAAGGAGTAGCCCAGTTTAAAATAACGGAATCTCCCTCTTTAAATTTTGTGATGTTGGCACCGGTTTTAACCACTATTCCGGCTCCTTCATGCCCCAAAATAATGTCTTTGCCCCAATTCAATGAATCATGATCTGTATGACAAAGTGAAGCGGCTAAAACTTTCACCACAACTTCATCTTCCAGTGGTTCTCCTATTTCAATAGTTTCAATCGTAAATGTTCCTTGTCCATGACCTATAGCGGCCTTGCATTGTATTCCCATAGTGTAATAAAAGTTTGTGGAGTTGAGATAAGTACTAGGTCAGAAGAAAACAAATAAATATCGTGCACCATGACTTGAAGTCATGGGCTTATGGGAAGCTGTTCCATTTTTCAACTTTCATTATAAACTTGATATGTCTCAAAGATTTAAAGGTTTTTACCCATTAAAATGCGGATAAGTCAAATATTATAATCAAAAGTTGATCAATGAGTTGTCTTCCCAAAAGCCCATAATTTCAATTATGGGTCTACGAAACACTAGTTTTCATTTATCACAGTACTTTTATTTGTGTGTTGGAAGCAAATCTCTTTTGTTTTAGGTGGAATCTGATTCTCTATTTTGATTAAAAAGTTATCTATTTTGTATTTTATATGTCAAATGTGTTATTTTGATGATTAAAATACATCACTTTTTAATCTATGAAGACTTTTTTAGAGAAGGTAGTCACCCAAGACACCTCAAATATCAGAGCATTTAAATATTCACAGAAAGAGTTTAATACACCTTGGCACGTTCATCCAGAATATGAACTGACATTTATTTTGAATAGTGTGGGCAACCGCTATGTGGGAAACAATATCTCAGACTATCAACCGGGGGAATTGGTATTGCTTGGGCCTAATTTACCACATTGTTGGAAGAATGATTTAGAGAGTGATGAAAGAGCGGAATCATTAGTTTTACAATGGCCCAAAGAGGTGATTACTCCTTTGATGGGTTTTGATGAGATCAAGTCCGTTTTTAATAAGGTAGAAAGAGGTGTTCTTTTCCATCAACCTGAAAAAATTAAAGCGGAGGAGAAAATCAATAAAATCATTCAGTCCAATGGCATCGAAAGGTATCTTCATTTTGTGGACTTATTGAAAGATCTAGTACAATTAAATCAAAGAGAATTTTTGGCAGGGGCCTCTTATGCTTATGATGAATCGAGTGCCACCAATGATCGAATTGAAAGGGTACAGAACTTTATTTCAGATCATTATGATAGAAAAATTAAACTTGCTGAAATCGCCCAAGAACTTAATATGACAGAACAGTCTTTTTCTAGGTTTTTCAGCAAAGCAATGCAACGTCCTTTCTTTGTTTTTCTGAATGAATATAGAATCAATAGAGTGAGTCGTTTGCTGTTAGAAACGGATATGCAAGTGGCCGAAATTGGTTATCGATGCGGTTATGAAAGTCTGCCGTTTTTCTATCAGCAGTTTAAAAAATTCAAGAATTACAGTCCTTTGGAATTTAGGAAATTATATAAGAAAATTTAAATCCTTTATGTGATAAGGGCGTTTCTTAAAGTGACTTCGAAAGCCCTTATCACATAAAGCTTTTAGTTCTTATTCATCTTTCACTCTTTCCAATTGCAAGGCGATGATCTTGGCATTCTCTGGGTTTTTATTGCCAGTGACTTCATTCAACTTAAGATAAATCTTTGAGTCATTTTTCTTCAATTGAAGTGATCCTAAGTTTGACCTTTTGATTGTTTTCCTAAAAGTTGATTTCAAATCAAAATTTTCCCAATACGCACTTTCTCCTTCTATTAAAGTCCCAAAGTTTTTTCCTCCATTATCTTCTAAACTGGTTACTGATGTGGATGCATTATTGGTGGATAAAGAAAAGGAGTAATCTTGGAAGCCTTCAATTTCATGGACTAAGAAAACATTGTAAGTACCTTCAGTATGAACTTTAATATCATAAGTCGCTTGATCGTCTTTTGCAGACCAATTTTCTATATTATGGTTATTGTTTTTCAGATTTTGAGATATTGCTGAGGGTCCACAAGTATAAATCTGTGTTGAGGTTCTTCCTTTAAAACCGATTTGGAAAACAGGCATATTATAAGACTTAGAAGCAAGTACATCGTCATACCATTTTTCCAATTCTTCTTCCAAAGGTTTTGCAATTTCAGGTTTCTCGCCTATTAGATTTTTCGTTTCTCTGGGGTCTGAAATTACATGATAGAGTTCTTTTTTACTTTGGTCTTGATTGTGGATAAATTTCCATTCTCCCTTTCTGAACGCCAATCCTTGATTTTCAAAAATGAAACTCTCTTTAAATTGAGGGGTTAAAGGCTCACTAGGAGTACTCATATTTTTATCCGCTTTATCAGTTCCAATATTGCCTTTAGGGCTATGACTAGCAAAAACTAATTCACTGTCAGGAACTTCCTTTTTATCAAAAATCGGTGAAAAATCAATACCATCTAATTGCAGAGAATCAGGTAAAGGAAGGTGACACATTGCGACTAAACTAGGAAAAAGATCTTCAATCTTAGTTAGTCTATCAATGTGTGTTGATTTCAGTTGGTTGCCAAATTTGATAAATAAAGGTGACTTCACACCATTCTCCCAGTTCGTTCCCTTATTCCCTCTAAAAGCAGATGGGTTTCTCAATTTCCATTCTTCTTCTGTTAGTCCAAAACGGTAACTTTTTGTCCATGGACCATTGTCACTAAGAAAAACAATGATCGTATTATCTGCTAAACCTTGTTCTTCTACAGTTTGCATAACACGCCCTATATTTTCATCAAGGTTGTCAATCATACCATACAGAAGTGACATTGGTTCAGATAATCCTTTTTCCAAGTACTTATCTACATTTTCTTGAGGAGCTCTCCATGGATTATGTGGTGCCAAATGAGAAATATAAGCAAAGAAAGGCAAATCTTTATTTGATTTAATAAACGAAATGGCCATATCAGTGAGAGCATCCGTGGTATATCCATTCGTATTCACTTCTTTCCCATTTAACAGTCCAGTATTATCAAAATAATTATATAGACAGCTATAATAGGCTTCATCAAAACCTCTGTCCCATGGCAAATAACCATCCGTTTTACCACTATGCCATTTCCCCCACATGCCTGTTTTATAACCATTCGATTGGAATACTTGAGAAATTACGGTTTCATCTAAATTCATATAATCCCTACCACTATGTACTGATGTGACGCCCGTCTTCAAAAAGTTTCTACCGGTTAACAGTGCGGCTCTTGATGGTGCACAAACCGATTGCAAATAAAAATTATCAAACTGTACGGAAGCTTCACCCAAAGCGTCGATATTCGGCGTTTCAATTATCGAATTTCCATGAAGGCTTAAATCATCAAACCCTAAATCATCAACCTGTATAAGGATAACATTAGGTGGTTTATTTTCTGATTCTGTTGAACAGGAGAAGCACAAAAGTGAACTTAGGAAAGGGAACAGAAAATAAAGGTACTTTTTTGTTGTCGTTAATTTATAGTCTCGAAACATAATATATCTCTTAGGTTTTAAATATTTAAAAAATTAATAAGTGAGTTTTTAGAGCGATATATAATTGAAATTTAAAGTTGCTTGTTTCATTTCAATCAGAGTATTACAAAAATATTTTATTTATTGACAGTTTTCTAATCCAAGCATGTTAAAATATATTATTACATTATTGAAAACGAGAAGCTAAAGACGGTAATGAGAGTCTATCATTTTTATCTGCAATTTAAAAAGTAAAACAATTACAGCCCTTTGGAATTTAGGAAATTATATAAGAAGATTTAGTCTGATAACACCGATAATTGTCTATCTTTATACCATTAAATAAGACTCGATTTTTCACGAGTAATGATTAGCAAGTAGCAGATTGTGTTTTAATCTAAATAAATTTTGACAATTAACTTAAACAAACAATGAGACATTTTTTTGTATTACTACCGTTATTATTCTGGCTTCATACCGAAGCATTTTCCAAAAAACTACCCACCAAAGTCAGCGGATATGTATTTGAAGATATTAATCAAAATGGCTTATTAGATAAAGGCGAACCGCTTGTAGAAGGAGTGGCGGTTTCGAATGGTTTAGAAGTGGTATTGACCAACGAGAAAGGTTTTTATGAACTGCCCCTTCAACCGAAACAAACCATTTTTGTAAGTAAACCAAGTGGCTATGAATTAAGAAAGAACAGCTATCATACCATGGCTGATTTTTTACATTTCTACCCTGAACCCACTTCCGAATCGTATGCTCCAACTGTTGCACAAAATGCGGAAGTACCTGCACAATTGAATTTCCCTTTAAGAAAAATTGAAGAGCCTAAAACTTTTACAATGGCAATGCTTGGTGATATTCAAGCTCGCTATCAACATCAGGTCAATTATGCTCATGAAGTAGCAGAGGAATTATATCAATATCCTAATTTGAAAGGGGCTGTAATGTTAGGAGATATGGGAGATGATAATGCCATGATTTTTCCAGCTTTAAATGAGCTTTTTAAACAATTTACAACTACTGTTTATCCGGTGGCAGGGAACCATGATAGAAACTATGATATTGAAGATTTGACGGAAGATTTTAGTGGCTTTAAAAAGTATTATGGACCAGATCAGTATTCTTTTAATATTGGTGATGTACATTTTATTGCCATCAATAATGTAACGACTATCAAAGGTATTCAATACAAAGATTTTATTCCTAAAAACAGAATGGAATGGATCAAAAATGATTTAGCTACAGTGCCGAAAGAAAAACTAATCGTCTTTTTACAACATATTCCATTAGGACATATGATGCAGGAAAGTAGAGACGAACTGATGGAAGTAATCAAAGATTTCCCTCATGTAAAATCGTTTTCAGGTCATCTTCACTCCATGACACATTTGTATTTGCCTTATGGCGAAGATAAAGTCCTACACGATGTAGTAACAGGTGCAGTCTGTGGATTATGGTGGGGCGGAGAGTTGGATCTTGACGGCATCCCGAATGGTGTAATGGGATGTGGTTCTCCAAAAGGGTATTACTTAGCCCATTTCAATGGTACTAAAGTCAATATGGAGTATAAAGCATCGGGTAAACCCAAAGAAAAGCAAATGAAAATTTGGGTGTATCAACCATTGAATGCAAAAAAAGATCCAACGATACATATTCCAGAGGGACTGACAGAAAACAACTTCTTAGCGAATATTTGGGCAGGATCGATTCATACAGAAGCTTATGCTCAAATAGATGGTGGGGAATGGCAAAAATTGGAGCGAAGAGACAAAATAGTGGATCCAACAGCGAGAAGAATTTATTTGAGAGATTCATTAAAAATTTCCAATCAAAAATCTCACCTTGGACCTGGCTATCCTAAGAATATTCCATCACATATTTGGGTAGGGGAATTTCCAGAAGGTTTTGAAGATGGCAGTCATATTATCAAAGTAAAAGCGGTTGATCCTTCAGGAATGGAATTTAAAGGTCATCGAATTTTTACGAAAGGTAATTTTGATGGTGATTATGAAGAAGTGGATTGGTATAATATCCATTAATCTTCATCCTCAGCCCACGACTTAAGTCGTGGGCTGAGGATGCATTGTGGCTCACGGGAACCATAAAAAACACCGGTTCTTATTATTCAAAATAAAGCTTGAATGCGAGGTCATATAAAATATAAGCTCCAACAAGACTAGCTATCAAATTAAACATCAATAACCCTACACTTTCAGAATTCTTACCTCGAAATCCGTGATAAGCAGAAATAAGGCATAGATTGAAAGTTAAAAAAATAGGTAATACAAGTAAACCATAACCCCAAGTTCCACCTCTTGCAATGATAATTTTCAGTGTCATTGGAATGTAATAAAGATTTAGAAGTAAGATTAAAATCGATGTCCCTTTGTTTGCTTTTGATATAACGCTCATGATAATACTGTTTAGTTGAATGTAATTAAGCTGATATAGCTCAAATTTCAAAAAACACCTTCTTTATTTCTGTTTTTTACCTTAAAAATTATCAATTCAACATAATAATGATAAAATACATAACTAATTAACGAAAAAACAGAAAGATTCCCCCGATTCAACTCCATTACTTTGTGGTATCACTCAAGCATTAGAAATCATAACTTTAAGAAATTACTCAAAATCGAATAAGTCTGACAGAATGAATTAAGGAAAAAGAATATGGGGGTAAATTGGGAGATTTATTGAAACAAAATTACTTCCCAAATCTTCATTCTTCACTCTTAATTCTTCATTAAAAAAGTGCTCTTATGCTTGATTTTTTTACACTCAAACGACACAAAGTATGGAACACTTGAAAGAAGATAAGAAAACTAAACTAAGCGAATTCCCAGATGCCTTTGAGCAAGCAAGAATTGAAAAAGGATATGGTGAAATTGATGATCAGAATGATCCGGTGACAATGTTATTGCGTCTGAAAGATGTACGTAAAACAGCACATAATTGGAAAACGTTTATTTCAGGAGCAGAGCCAGGACGTATTGTTGTACCTTCTGAAGTGCATATTAGAGATATTCGTCAGATTCCATTTGAAGTAGATCCGCCAGAGCATAAATCGTATAGAGATTTGGTAGAGCCTTGGTTTAAAAGACCGTTGGAGGAGGAGTATCAAAAAGTATTGAAGACGATTATTGATGAGTTGATTGATGAGGTATTGACGAAAGAGCAGTTTGAAGTGGTAGGGGATTTCTCATTGAAATTACAATCAAGAGCTTTGACGACTTTATTGAATGTACCTTATAAAGAATCTGAGACTTGGATTGATTGGGGCGTACACGTTTTCCGTTCTGAAGACACTGATTTAGATGGAGGCAAAGCCAATATTCTTTTTGATTACTTGGATGAGAAAATTGAGGAAGCGAGCAAGAACCCAGGTGATGATCTTTATTCATTATTACTTTCTGCTGTAGTAGACGGTAAGAAAATGACAAAAGAAGAGGTGAAAGGTGTGATGATTTTGACGTTTGCTGGAGGTAGAGATACAGTGATCAATGCCGTAACGAACTCAATTGCTTATTTCGCCGAGCATCCAAATTCTTTAAAACGAATTGCTCAGGAGCCTGAAATTACGGGTAGAGCAGTGGAGGAGTTAGTACGTTATTTCGCACCGTTGACACATATGGGAAGAGTGGTGACGGAAGATACGCAAGTGTGTGAGCATGCCATCAAAAATGATTCAAGAGTATCCTTATGTTGGGCTTCTGCCAATAGAGATTCAGCCGTTTTTGAAAATCCAAATGAAGTGGTTTTAGATCGTAAGGTGAACCCTCACGTAAGTTTTGGTTTTAGTACGCATAACTGCCTAGGGGCTACTCATGCTCGTCAAATCTTGAAGATTTTGTTGACTTCTTTAGCGGAAAAAGTGAATGCTATTGAAATCAAAGACGCAAAGGAAAATATAGAAGAATGGGGAGAGTTTAAACGTAAAGTAGGGTTTAAAAATATCACTGTAAGTTTTAATTAATTCTCATTTCTAGCCCACGACTTAAGTCGTGGGCTAATGATGAGACATCCAATATAACACGAATAGAAATGGCTAAAATAACATTTATAACAAAAGAGCAAGAGTCAATTGTAGTAGAGGGAACAGCGGGTTCGGTGATGGAATTGGCAGTACAAAATAACGTAAAAGGAATTGATGGTGACTGTGGAGGTGTGTGTTCATGTGCCACTTGTCATGTGCAGGTAGATCCGGCAACAGTCGATAAGTTAGGGGTAGCAAGTGAGATCGAGCAGGATATGTTGGAGTTGGATGATGATGCGAATGAGTACAGCCGTTTATGCTGTCAATTGCAGGTGACAGAGGAGATTGATGGGTTGGTGCTTAATGTAGTGAAGTAAATGGATAATAATAAATGCTGTGTAATCATTGGTGGAAGTCACGGAGGTATCAACGTGGCTTTCTCCTTGAGAAAAGAAGGTTGGGAAGGTAAGATTGTGGTCATCGATCAGGACCCTAATTTGCCTTACCAAAGACCACCACTTTCAAAAACTTATCTTACAGTAAAGGATGAAAGTGGGTACATTCCGTTGAAGGGAGAACAGAGTTATGCTAATGAAGGGATTGACTTGCTTTTAGGTAAGGAAGTGGTAAAAGTGGATAAAACTACACAATCTGTTTATTTGTCTTCCAATGATGTAATCACGTATGACTATTTGGTTTTAGCGACAGGTGCTTCACCAATTATTCCTCCAATTAAAGGAATCGATACGGCTCAAAACCTTTTTGTAATGCGCAATATCCAAGATGTAAAAGGGATTCAGTCTGCATTAGAAAGTGGTGTACAGAAAGTGGGTATCATCGGTGGTGGTTATATTGGTTTAGAAACAGCTTCTTCTCTAAGAAAATTAGGACTAGAAGTAACTGTTTTTGAAAGAGAAGAAAAGCTTTTACCTAAAGTGAATGCCGATGAACTGTCTGACTTTTTATTTGAATTACATCAAAAGAATGGTGTTCAGATTCAGTTGAATGCAAGTGTATCTGAAATCAATAATGAGGGAAGTACACAGACGATCATCACCGATCAAGGTAATGCGTTTGAATGTGATATGATCATTATGGGAGTAGGGGTTTATGTCAATCAAACACTGAGTGATCAGTTAGCCTTAGATTACAAAAATGGAATTGTGGTGAACGGCTATTGTCAAACTTCTGAAGATACTATTTATGCAGTAGGAGATTGTAATACTCATTATAATACCATTTATGATCAATCGATTCGTTTAGAATCCGTACAAAATGCAGTAGATCAAGCAAAGATTGTTGCTAAATCCATTACAGGAAACCCTGAAGCGTATAACAGTTTGCCTTGGTTCTGGTCTGATCAGTATGATGTGAAATTACAGATTGTAGGTCTTACAATTGATTCAGACAATCATATTATCAGAAGAGAAGCAGAAAACAAATGGTCGATTTGGTTTTTCAAAGGAGATCAAATACGCTCAGTATATGCCATTAACAATGCAAAGGCCTATGTGGTAGGTATGAAAATGATCCAGCAAAATGCTCAACTTGATAAGAAAAAACTAATGGATCCAGAAGAGAAATTGGCACCTAAAAACCTTCTCATTCAGACGGAGATTAACGTTTAACAGGTACTTCATTTCACTTCCTTAAGACAAGGAATAATAGTTATAGTTGATAACCTCATGATGTGTATCATGAGGTTTATTTTTTAGATGAATCAAATTCTTATTCTCTCTATACCAATATACGTACCCAATTCAGAAGCATTGATTTCAATAATGCCATTAATGGTATACACTCTGTTTTTGAGTTGTTGTAAAGCTTTGGAGTTTGAAAGTTGAAGAGGAAGATCATTTTCAAAATAGATATTGATTTTATGGTCTTCCATAAGCAAGCTAAGGTGTATGGTTTGCTTTTGATTATCCTCAATTGATAAGTCCAATAAAGCTTGGATAATTCTATAGATCTGATTTTTGATCAGTAGATCCATGTCCATTTCAACGGAAGGAATACTAAGGTGAACCTTTGCTAGGTTATATTTTTTCTGATGACACAAATCTTCTATTACATCATAAAATGTTTCATTTTCAAAATCAGGAGAAACCAAATAGTGACTTATGGTTCTTACTTTTGAAATTGTTTTACTGATAGAGGAAAGAATCGAAGGATTATTGATGTTTTCTGATTGCTGAATGTGATCTAATTTTTGATTGACTTCTTCCTCTAACTTTGTTCTTATTTGTATTCTCTCCTCTTCTTGCCCTTCAATTAATGCAGAAGAATATTTTTGGTTGATTTCAAATTGTAGTTTTTCCAAAGCCATTTTTTCCTTGTAGACTAAATAGGTTTGGTAAAATAGGAGGGAGAGATAAGCGATCATATCAAAAGTGATAATGATATGGAAGATATATCTATTGACCTCTCTTTTTTCAACTACATGTGCGTTGGGGAGGACTGAAAATACAAATACTGTCATGGCAGTGATCATAAAGATTCCAAGAGCATAATAGACAACTCTTCTTTTTTCCTTGATACCTAAATAGAGCAAACGCATAATACCAATATCCGAAAGTAACACCATCAATACTGCAAAATCAACTAGGTGCTGTTGCAGGTTTATCACAAATTGAGATTCACCGAAGACCATAAACAGTAAATGAATAGCGATAAGAGGAAGTACTGATTTTTTCAAGATCAAACCGTATGTTCCTAAATAGTTACTTCTTTGGAAAAGAATATAAGAGTATAATTCTAAAGCAAAATAATGGTATGCATTTGAAATGATAAGCAGAAAGTATTTATTATAAGGGGCAATCCCTAACGAAATATAATCCACTAGTGAACCATATTCAGTTTCAGGATAAGCAACATACAATACGGCACAAATCACATACACCACAAAAACTCTTTGCTTAAGAACAACAACACATAGTAACCCTATAAGTATGGTCAGGAAAATTAACGACCTGCATATAATTTTTACAGACCGTTCTAATTGATAGATCTCTTGAAACTGTTGTAAAGGATAAACTTTGACACTTTGGTTTACGGGCCATAGTTCATCGTAGATTTCGCAGTATACACTAATTTCTTGATTGGCTTTAATTGGGATCGTCTCACCCAGGCTGTATGTAATTCCCTTTGGGATGTTTTTGTGTTCCCATCCATATTGCATTTTATCAAGTAATTGATGATCACTCACTACCCATATTTTAAAGCTTTTTACGATCACGCTATTAATTTTCAAAACTAAATCCTGATCTATACTACTGTGTAATTTCACTTTAAAATAATAGAGATCTCCATCGCCAAAGGTGGTGTCCTGACATGCGACCTCATTTGATAAGTTTTCCTCATCAAACTTACACACGTTGCATATTTCGTAAGTGAAGCTTTCATCATTTTTTGTATGACAAGAGCAAAAAGAAATAAGTACTAAAAAGAAGGGTAAATATAATTTCATGATACGTTGGTTTGCTTTTGACTTATTTGTGCGTTGATAAAACTAATTGTACATCCTTTTGTAGTGTTCTCAATCGGGTGTCTTATTTTTTTAATGCTAAAGGTGTCATTATAAGTAAACCCTAAATCATAAAAAGTCTTTTTTTTACCAGCCCTAAAGCTTAGAGTCATAAAGATTCCTTTTGATTTATCATTTGGGAAATTCTTAACGGTATTTCCATAATGAAGGTGGTGTGAAATTGAATCTCCTTCCATCACCCAAAGCTTAAAATCATAAAAGGTGCATCCATTGAAGAAGAGTACTTTTTCGATGTCTTCTTTTGCTACAATATCGACTTTCGCATACTTAATACTCTTAAATAGGTATGCTTTATCGGGAATTACCGGGACAAAAGAGGGTAGGGCATCAACCTGCAGTTCATGATACTGAAGGACATGATCGGTAGATTTGTCTGCGTTACATCCTGTTAGCAAGAAGATGTTAAAAATGAAAAAATAGAAATTAGCTGCTTTTTTAGTAAGCATATATACTAAATGGAATAATTTTGATAAAAGAGGCGGAGTTATTTTTAATTAAAGTTACTACTAATTCAAGAAGAAATCCAATGAAGTTTACAGTAATAACAACTTGTAGCTGTTTATGTATTCATGTAACATTGAGCAGTTGTTTTTTGGGGTAAAATGAAGTATTGTAACAGAAGAAATGGAATAATAATTACGTGCACCATGACTGAAGTCATGGGCAGGTGATACTGACTCCACCAACACTAAAGTGTTGCTTACGTTATCAATCTTCAAGACTTTAGTCTTGATTAGATTGTTTTATCACCTGCCCATAGTTTTAACTATGGTGCACGAAACACTCGTTTACTTTTGTCACAGTACTTAAGACTATTTTTCCGGTGAAATTTGTGTGATAGAACGGTCAAGAGGAATATTGATAAAATTAATTTTACAGCCTTCTTTAACTTCTTCAACTTCCATTTTTCCTTTTAATTTTTCCACTCTGTATTTCATATTTCTAAATCCAATCCCTTCACTATCTGTGTTTTTAGTTATTCCAACACCGTCATTATAATAATGCAGGTTAATGATATTTTGAGCGGGGATATAATTGAAATTGAAGTAAATATTTTGAGCCTGACCGTGTTTGACAGCATTAGCAAGAAGTTCTTGTGTAATTCTATAAAGCTGACTTTCTATAAAAGGGGAATTCAAGGAATTAATATTGATGGTAAAGTGAATGACCACTGTAGTTTTGTATTGTTCGAATATCTTTTCTAATTCCTCCTTAAAGTTATTTTTTAATGAAGATTTTGGTGCTAGTCCTTTAATCATATCATCCAGACTGCTGATCGTATCCGCCAAAATATCCGAAGCATTATATTTAAACACCACTCCCATTTTATCAATCATTGCAAGATTTCCCCCTATATGATCATGTAATTCTCTGCCGATTCTATTTTTCTCATTTTCTTGTCCTTCCATAAGTGCCAGCGAATACTCTCTTTGTAGCTCATTGTATTTCATCAGGAGTGCTTTTCGCTCTTGAATAAGACTATAATATTTATAGAGTATTACAGTGATATAATAGAAAGAATCGAACGTAAATAAATAATAAAAAATAGTCCTTGAAGTTTCATTTTTTTGCATCATACCAAGGTTGGCAAGCCCTGAAAAAAGCATGATAATGATCAGATTTAAAGCAAAGATATAGATGATAGGTTTTGCAATTGGAATTTTGAGCTGGATTCCTTTATAAAGCATATAACTAACAGATAAATAAGCGAAAGTCATACTTGAGGCACCACCGACTAGAATGAAAAAATCATTGATAAAAGGGGAGTCTTGAGGAAATATGAAATAGCTAATACAATTGAGAAAGCAAATGAAAAGAAAGGCTTTCATCGTTTTATTAAACCTTCTGTCAATTCCTTTACCATTAAAAATTAATGAGTAGAAAAAGAAAAAAGTAAATTGATGATGTACTTGTACGATAATTGTTTGTACGAGCTTACTGTTAAAAGAGTCTGGTATAAGGTGAAGAATAAAACCATATTCTGCTTCTATAAAGCCTAAGCCAGTGACAGCATAAAGGATGTAATAGAAAAATATTTTTTTTCTCAGATAGAAACCAAGAAATAAGCCCAAAAAGAAAAAGACACCAAGAATGGAACGGCATATAATTTTCACATATTTCTCGTACACATAAAGCTGTTGCAACTCTTCAGGGCTTTTCACACTAAAACTATCATTGAAAGCATACCCTAAATCATGAATACTGTAATAAATTATCTTTTTCTCACCGTTTTCAAATGACAGTGGAATAGTAATACCTTCCGTTTTATCTTCTGGGAAATTTTGCACTGTGTTACCATAGTGGAGATGTTTAGCGATTGTGTCACCTTCTGAAATCCATATTTGGAAGTCATAGAACGTAGCTCCATTAAATAATAATACTTGATCTGTCTTTTCCTTCGCTTCCAGGCTGATAGAGGCGTATTTGATGCTTTTAATTAAATAAGGTCTTTCTGAAATAATGGGCATAAACGAAGGAAGTGCATCAGCTTCAAATTCATGGGTTTGAATGATAATCTGATCAGTTGAACTTTTACTGTCACATCCAGTTAAAAAAGCAGTAAAGAAGAGTAAAAAATAAAAATTAGTAACAATTTTAGTAAGCATAGCTACTAAATTAAATGTAGATGGAAAATTTAGATAATATTTAATTTCTACAAGTTACAATATATCTTAGATAAACCTAAAAATGCTCATCTATTAACGTTGCCGTTTCATTTTCCGGCTAATTTTATCTCCATTTATTCACCGAGTTGTATATGAAGGAAGTCAATTTTAGTTTCTTCTTCTACCTCTAAAATCTCCATTTTCCCTTTTAATTTTTCAACCCTATATTTCATGTTTTTTAATCCAATTCCCTTATTTTCTGAGGTCTTATTGAAACCAATTCCATCATCTGCATAATGGAGGTCAATTGCATTCGCCTCTGAAATATAATCGAAATGAAAATAAACATTTTTTGCCTGACTATGTTTTATCGCATTCGTAAGTAATTCTTGACAAATTCTATATAGCTGACGTTGAATATAAGGTGATTGAAGCTTCTTGATATTGAGCTTGAGGTGTATTCTGAAATTATTTTTTGAATAAGGCTGAAATAGTTGTTCTAATTCTGATTTGAAATGATGTTCTTTATTAGATTCTTTAGACAAACCTTTAATGATGTCTTCAAGGCTATTGATGGTATTCTGAAGTAAATCTTCTGAATTATATTGAAAATGCAGATCCTTCTTGTTTAACAATGCAAGGTTACCTCCAATATGATCATGTAATTCTCTCCCTATTTTATTTTTCTCATTCTCTTGCCCTTCCATCAGAGCTAAAGAATAATCCCTTTGCAGGATATTATATTTTATGAGTAATGCCTTTTTTTCATTGGTCAATTGGTAGTACTTATAAAGTATTACAAAAATATAGTAAGTAGAATCAAAAGCGAAAAGATAATAAATGATATACCTTGAGAGATTGTCTTTTGAGATAATTCCTAGATTAGTAAGGACAGAGAAGATAATCACAACAAAGAAATTCACCATGAAGATAAAGGCAACGGGTTTTACTATTGGTATTTTAAGTTGAAAGCCTTTATAAAGCAGGTACATTATAAATATATAACAGCACATAAAACTTGTAAAACTGACCACGACGTTATAGTTAGAAAAAAATGTGCTGTTTTGTTGAAGTACATAGATGAAAATAATATTAATACCAGTAAGATAGAGATACGATTTCATCGTTTTATTAAAGAAAGGTTTTAACCCTTTACTATTAAAAACCAGTGAGTAATAAAAGAAAAAGTAAAAACAGTGATAGAGTTGAGCGTAAATCGACTGCATGAATTTACCATTTACATTATCAGGTAGAAAATGAAGAATATGACTGAATTCACCTTCTACGAATGCAATGCCAGTGAAGGAGCAGAAAAAGTAATAGAAGAATACTTTTTTACGAAAGTAGATTCCTAGGTATAGACCAATAAATAAGAATATTCCAATAATCGATCTGCATACAATCCTTACTTTTTTATCATAATCATATAGCTGATCTAATTCCTCAGGACTGACCAAGGTAAAACTGTCATTGTAGGCAAACCCCAAATCAAAAATACTGTAATATATCTTTTTTGTTTCACCTGCTTTAAATGAAAGAGGAATACTTATTCCATTACTACTATCTTGGTCAAAGTGAGGAACATTATCACCAAACTGAAGATACCTGGATATTGTATCAGATTTTATCACCCAAAATTTGATGTCATGAGTGCTATTGCTATAAAAATGTAGAATTTGATCTCCTTTGACTTTTGAATCAATTCTTATTTCAGCATACTTTATGCTTTTAACAATAAATGGTTTTTCTTCAATTATAGGTATAAATGAAGGCAAGCTATCAGATGATAATACAGTTGTTTGTATTGTATACTGATTTGGGGTTCCGTGGCATTTTGTATAAAAAAGTAAAGAGTAAGTAATACAAAAAAGAAATATAGTAAGTGTTTTAAGCATTTTAGTTTATAGTAGAGAAGTAGAATGTAATTCAGAAATCAATTTGCAATTTAAAAGTTGTTTTGGGATTAATCTAAGGTTGTTGTAATTAATTTCGGTTGAGTATAATTGTATTTAATGTTAAGTACTAGAATAGGAGGAATGGAACAAAGAATTACGAGCACCATGACTGAAATCATGGGCTAGTGATATTGACTCCAACAACACTAAAGTGTTGTCTTCGTTCCCAACCTTCAAGACTTTAGTCTTGATTAGGTTGCCCTATCACCTGCCCGTAGTTTTAACTATGGTGCAAGAAACATTCTTTTACTTTTGTCCTAGTACTGAAGTTGATTTTTTAATAAAAAAACGTATCAATAACTCACAAGAAATGAGATTGATACGCTTTACACTAATTTTAAAAAGCAAATGATAATGTACTTCGGAAAGTATTCATTTTATGATATACCTACCTGATACACATGCTAGTAATAAAGGATTGCTGGTATTTTAAAAAATTAAGAAGTTTCCAATCTTCTTTTTCCTTTGCGAATAATCTTTTTACTTTCAGGACCTTTTACAATACCTTTCTTATCATCTAACCAAACGATAGCCCCTGTAGGACAGCGTTGGATAGCATCTTGTGACTTGTGATCTTTATCGTAGTCAATCGCCGGTAAATTATTGATCATTTGGATCAAGTTGCCTTTTCCATCTACGGCACATTTTCCACATGCCGAACAACCTACTTGGCATTCTTCTAACACTGCATCACCATTTTCAAGGTTTTTACAGTTGACCCACAAGCGATGGCTGATAGGGTGGATAGAGAACAACCCTTTCGGACATGCTTCCACACAATCACCACAAGCCGTACACTTGTCTACATCAACTACCGGAAGAGAATGTTCATTAAGTGAAATCGCATCGAAATCACAAGAAACGGCACAATCTCCTAAACCCAAACAACCCCAGAAACAGCCTTTGTCACCTCCCGAAATCAATGAGGAAGCTTGGCACGTTTTGAGGCCCTCGTATTTTGATCTATTGACAGCAACGTTGGTACCACCACCACAAGCGAGACGAGCCACTTGCTTTTCTTCTTTACCCAAGTCTACCCCTAAGTAAGAAGCAATACCCTGCTGACCTTCTTCTGTATTTACTGAACATTTTCCAGGTAATATTTCACCTTTGACAACTGCTTCTGCAAAAGGTTTACACCCTGGAAATCCACAAGCACCACAATTGGCCTGCGGTAGTAGATCGTTGACAACATCAATTCTTGGGTCTTCGTAGACATAGAACTTTTTGTTGGCAACAATCAGCATGATGGCGAGTAGGAGTGTCAGTCCTCCCAAAGCCAAAAGTGCAGTTATTATTGTCATATCTTGTTCTTTTTTTATTGTTAAATAAAATAGGACCTCTTCACTAAAATAGCACTGGCTCAAGTCTTAAGCTGAAAGTGTGACTTGGACCTACAATTGTAAAAAGTCTGTAGACTTTTAGTTCTATTTTTATGCATCTATAAGTCTTCAGACTTATAGAAATTACAAGCACAAGTGACGCTTCGCTGAACACTTGCGCTAGTTCATTGCATTTTATGAACTAGCCCTAATATGATGTAGTAGCGCCAAAACAAAGTTTCGACGCTACGGACCACCAAGTACACCCCTTAGAGGTGAAAAAAAGTAAATCTTTATGACCTTAGTAAATCACCTCAGCCCACTTGTGACCGGCAATCAACTCTGCCTTACGAACTAACCACGCTTCCTCACTTCCGAGAATTGTAGCAAAAGCTTTGTCTAAATTCTCTTTGATTTTCTCGTGACCAGCAACGTAGATATAGGTATTGTTTTGATTCAACAACTTCAATACTTCCTCCGCTTTACTTTCAATTGTGGCATCCAAAGTGATCGTATCAGACCATTGACCATGAGAAGTCACCGCTTGGAATGCTTTGAAAGTTGCTTTATCGTAGTATTGTGTCAAGTCGTCGTTTTGCTCATTCATGTACAACATTTCCAAACCACTTTTTGCACCGTAGAATAATCTTACAGCACCTTTCCAGTCTTTGACGTTTTCGTAAATATGCTTCACAAATGCTCTAAATGGAGCAATACCTGTACCCATACCAATCAAAATCATATTGGCTGTTTTGTCTTTTGGTAGTTGGAAAGCTAAATCAAAAGGACCAGTGATAGTTACTTCATCCAATACCTTTCTACTACAAAGGAAATTTGAAGATACACCTTTGTATTGCTCACCATTGAATGCATCAACGTAATTACATCTCTTTACCAAAAGTGTGATTCTAGTCTTACCATTTACACGCACTGGAATATCAGAAACGCTGTATAATCTATGATGGTATTTTTGACCGAAATCGCCTTCTTTTTCTACTAAAACACCAAAGCTTTGGTTGACTTTACATTCGAAATTAGGATCTTCAACTTCTAAAATAATTTCCCTAACTTCTTCTGATTTAGACGGTGAAACTCTAATACTAAGAATCACTTTCGCCTTATATGTTGTTTCTGTTTTATAATCTGCTAATGAACTCATATCAATATCTTTTTTAATTTAAACATTCGCTTTTTTGAATTGCTTCTTGCAAACTGCTCCACACGAACAGCTTCCACATTGTGATCTATGCTTCAGCACGTCTTCGTCGTTCAGTTCTTCTTTGAAAAGTTGTCCCCAAAGCGATTGAACTACGATCCATGCCACTAAAATGACAACGAGAATTAAGAGTGCTGTGAAATATTTAATTAGCATAGTATTACCCATTTAGTCCTGAAAATCCCATAAATGTGAGTGATAAAATACCACCGATCAACAGCGTTAAAACTGTTCCTTTGACCACATTGGGTACTTCAGCAAATTCCATTTGTTCACGTAATCCGGCCATCAGTAATAAGGCGATTGTAAATCCAGCACCTGCTCCTAAAGCGTAGAATACACTTTGAAGAAGGTCATAACCTTTGTTGGTTTGGAATAATACAAGACCTAAAATGGCACAGTTTGTCGTGATCAAGGGTAAGAAAATACCCAACGCCTGGAAGAGTGAAGGACTCATCTTTTTGATGATCATTTCCACCAATTGTACCGTAGAGGCAATCACAACAATGTAGCTGATCAATTGGAGGAAGGGCGCGTCGATAAATACAAGTAAACTATGAATGCCGTATCCACAAACTGCACTTATCAGCATAACGAATGTCACCGCTCCCCCCATTTTTGTCGCCGTATCCACCTTTCCAGAAACTCCAAGGAAAGGACAAATTCCAAGAAAATACGCTAAAACAAAATTATTGATTAGACAGGCATTTAAGAAAATGCCCCATAAAGGTTCGTTGTTCATGATGATGTCTTTTTAGATTTAAAAATATTAAATACCAAAAGCCAAAATGCTAGTGTAAAGAATCCTCCTGCAGGTAGAATCATCACGATCCAGTCTTGAAACTGATCGGGGAATACCTGAAAACCAAAGAGACTTTTACTGCCTAGTAATTCTCTCACCACGCCCAAGCACAATAGACCAAAAGTGAAACCTACTCCCATACCCAAGGCATCCATGATGGATTTGCCGATGGTATTTTTAGAGGCAAATGCTTCTGCTCTACTCAAAATCAAGCAATTCACTACAATCAGAGAGATAAATGCTCCCAAGCTTTTGTGTAGTTCTACACTGATGGCTTGGATGACATAATCGATGATTGTTACGAAAGTGGCGATAATTAATATATAAGAGGAAATCCTTACTTGTTTTGGAATAAAATTACGTAATGCGGAGATTAAAATATTCGACATTAGTAATACAAAGGCAGTCGCTAAACCCATTGCTAGGGCGTTGCTTGCCGTGTTGGTTACAGCCAAAACAGGACACATTCCCAAGACCTGTACGAATACAGGGTTCTCTTTCCATAATCCTTTAATAAACTCATCCGTAGATAAGTCTTTCTTTTTCGGAGGTTCTTTTTCCAATACTGTACTCATCGTTATTGTATTTTAAATTCCGAAATATTACGCTGTATAATTGGAAGCATTTCTGAAGTACTTTCATTCAGAATATTTCCAATGGCTCTTGATGAAATAGTAGCACCCGTGATGCCGTCTACTTCCCATAAGTTGTTCTTTTCTCCACTTTTTACGGTGGTTACAGGGTTGATCAACTGTGATTTATCAGCATTCAGCTTTACATCCATCGCTTCGAAGTTGGCAAGGAAAATTTCATCTTTTTCGATTTTATCTCCCAAACCAGGCGTCTCTTTACTTTCCAGTACATAGAAACCCACGATCTCTTCTTTCTGAGGATTGTAACCATACAATACCTTGATCACATCAGCATACCCTTGACCGGCTCCTTGGATTGCAATTCCTGCCAATTCACCTTGACCTGTAAATCCTGCATAGACTACCGTCGCTTCTTTTTGATTTTCAGGTAGAGGCTGGAAATGCCCCTCTTTGTCCAAATAAAAAGCTCTTGTTTTCTCAATGCCTGGAAGTACTTTGAAGATGGCATTTTGCAATGCTTCTTGTTTTAGAAAAGCAATTCTTTCGGCGGTTCCTTCATAAGTCAGTACAATCAATAAAGCACACAAGGCTCCTATACCGACCATCGCCGTCAACATCTTCTTACTGTTGGATGTTGGTTGCTCCTGTTGTTCTATAGTTGCACTCATGACTTTTTCTTTTTAGATGTACCGTAAACTCTAGGTTTTAGCCATTGATCCAATTGTGGAGATAATGCGTTGCCGAGTAAGATGGCGTACATTACCCCTTCAGGGAGTCCACCCCAAATACGGATTACAACGACTAAGATTCCTATAAAAGCACCGTAAACTATGATTCCTTTGGTGGTTAATGGAGATCCTACCATGTCAGTTGCCATAAAACAAGCACCTAGCATTAACCCTCCAGAGAATAACATAAACAATGGAGAAGGGTAGAGTTCTGCATTAAACAAATGCAAGGCACCACTTAGAACGATTACTGAAGTCAGAATACTTGCTGTAATCTTCCAGTTCGCCATTTTTCTCACCATCAAATACACACCACCTGCAAGGATCAAAAAGCTACTTGTTTCGCCCAATGAACCTCCAATCATACCAAAGGCAAGATCGAATGAAGGGGTAATATGATGATCAAATTTAAAAGCGGATAATGGTGTCGCTCCCGATGTGATATCGTATACAGGTTCCATAAATGGCAAGGCCAAAACGGAAGATGGAATACTTGTAAAACGATCAGCGGATAAAGCATCTGTCCAAGTGGTAATTGCTACAGGGAAAGCCGCCTGCAGAACAGCCCGTCCTACTAAGGCAGGATTAAAGACATTGTATCCTAATCCACCAAAAACAAACTTTCCTAAGCCAATAGCAATGAAGCCTCCACAAGCTACCATCCATAATGGGAAGGCAGGAGGGAGGGTCATTCCCAACAGTAAACCTGTGATCACTGCAGAATAATCTGAAGTGGTCACTTTTCTTCCTGAAACTTTACACAAAGCGTACTCTGTGATAAGACAAGAAGCAACTGCGGTACCCAAGACCAATAAAGCGGATAAACCAAAAGTGAAAACGGAAAATAAGGCTGCCGGAATTAAGGCATACACAACATTTTTCATTATCACTTGCGTACTATTCCCCTTTACAATGTGGGGAGAAGTACTGATATGTAATGTTTTATTAAGCATGTTGTTTCGCAGATTTTCGTTTTCTAACGATTGATTTTGACAATCTGAAATATTGCACCAGCGGGATATGTGAAGGGCAAACGAATGAACATGAACCACACTCGAAGCAGTCCAATAAATTCTGTTCCTCTGCCATTCGATCATAGGCTTTAAATTTTGCCATCAGACCCATTCTTGATGGATTCAAGGATAAAGGACAAGCTTCCACACAAGCACCACATTTGATACAAGGGTGTTCTTCATTTCTGGAAACCACGTCTTCATCATTGAAAACTAGGATACCAGAAGTTCCTTTTACAATTGAAATATCAAGGTTGGAAACGGCCATACCCATCATTGGGCCACCCATATACACCTCACTGATGTTGTCACTGATTCCCACTTGATCCAAAACGTAACGTAAAGGAGTTCCCATAGGAATAAGGTAATTTCCTTTGTTTTTTACTCCTGGACCCGTGATCGTGACCACTCTTTCTTGGATGCCCCAACCGTGCGGAAGAAGACGCCCAATCTCTGCAGCTGTTGCCACATTGACCACCACTGCACCTACATCAATAGGCAATCCACCTGAAGGAACTTCAACCCCCATAATGGACGTGATCAACATTTTCTCAGCACCTTGAGGATATTTTACCGGAACGACTTTCACTTCGATAGGAAGATCTTTTGGAATAAAACGTTCCAAATGTTCCGCAGCATCCATTTTGTTGGCTTCAATACCGATGATCGCTTTCGGTGCACCCGTTGCTTTCATCAAGTATTTAATACCATGAATGACATCCTCAGTCTGTTCTAACATTACTCTATGATCGGTAGTGAGATAAGGCTCACATTCGATACCGTTGATCAAGAGTACTTCACAATTCTTATCATCAGGTACTTTTAACTTGACGTGAGTCGGGAAAGCCGCTCCACCCAAACCAACAATACCTGCATCTTGAATACCTTTCAAAATCTCATCTGCACTTGCCGTCTCTAGATCGAGGGGCATTCCTTCGGCTACTTCTTGACCAGAAAAAGGGAATACCTCCAGGAAGATTCCTGGAGACATTTTTCCTGAGATGGTAGGGACATTCGCAATCTTACGGATGATCCCTGCAGCAGGAGCGTGAATCGGTACTGACACATAGCCTGTAGACTTTGCAAGCAGTTGACCTCTTTCCACTTCCTGACCCTCTCTTACTACAATTTCTGAAGGAGACCCAATGTGCTGTGCCATGGGTATAATTAGCACCGGAGCGAAATCAAATTGACGAATCGGCAGGTGATTGGTCTCTTCTTTGTACTCCGGTGGATGAACCCCATGTTTGAACGTATCCTTATGAATATTCAACATTTTCATAGGTTCAATCTTTAATTAAATTTCTCTCCTCTTTTCATCCATTTTTCCACGTCTTTCTCCGCCATATTAGCCGGTGTACCTGGGTGAATTACTCCAGCAGTACATTTTTCTGCTGCTTTCACAATGTCTTGATACGTACCGCCGTCAGAGTTTTTGACAAAGGCTTTTTTATCTGAATTATAGCTGAAAATTTTGCTGTTGACTTTAATACACTCATCGCAAGAAGTACATTCTTCTGTTTCTAACCATGGAGCGATATAGTCTGGATTTTCACCACCTGCTGGAGACTCAGGAGATGATGCAGCGTCAGAAGAGGCAGTAGAGTTTACCAAACTTTCCATGTTCATGTTACCTCCACCGGCTAACTTCATCAATCCCTGAGCAATGTTTCCAACCACTTCAGCTTTGATTTTCTCTTCGATATTTTCTTCAGGTTGTTCTTTCACACCTGCAAGACCTTTCAGCATGATCCAGAAGTCTCTTCTTTCTTCACAAGACTCCACAATCGGATCAGCCACTAACACTCTGTTTAAGTGTTGTTTTCTATCTACAGCCCAGATGAATGGATATTTACCTTCTCTTTCATCTGCGTCCATTTCAAGGTACTTACTGATCACTACCATATCCTCATTCCAAGCATCACGAGGAACTTGTCTGAAGTGCTTTCTGAAACGAGCTTCAGTCAAGGCAAAGTCCGCAAATGTCATATCCAATTCCATTTCCTTCTCTTGCTCATTCTCTAGGTACTTCAATGTGTATGAAGGCCAGTTTTTCTCCATATCAGGGTTACCCGCTAAGTCGAAGTTCTCTTCCGTAGTTTTGCCCATTTCAGGGTTGTACTTGAAGATTGGGTAAGAACGAGACTCTAAGGCTAATTTCGCTTGGTGTGCTCCTAAATCATCCGCAACACCGTGCTCCGGCTGACATGTTGTATACAAGTTGAATAAGGCAGGGCGTTTTGCTTGAAGACCGTCTATAAATCCTTCGATCATCTGAGTAGTATTCGCCAATGTACCTTGCAATACATACGTATTTCTATGTGCCATTGCTAATAAACCGATCTCCTTACGAGGCTCTGATTTACCTTTCCAAACCTTACCGTACTGTGCCATATCTGATACTTGACCGATAAAGCCTGAAGTACATGCTTGACCACCTGTGTTAGAGTATACTTGTGTATCTACAACGATTACTTTGATTGGTTTACCCGAAGCCATCATTCTTGATAGGTTTTGGAAACCGATATCATACATAGAACCGTCACCACCAAGTGCCACTACAGGAGGGCAAAGGTGCCACTCATCGTCTGAGAATTGCTCCCAGTTGAAGTAAGTGAAGAAGTCATCGTGCTCTGCTGGATTGTACTCTCCGCTTAATTCCAATTCCGCTTTACGGATCGCTTTAAATCCTTCAGCCATTTTCACCATGTGTCCTTCAAATACACCCATTGCTAATGATGTAGAATCTTGGAATAAATGGTTGGCCCATGGGAATGGATAAGGGTTGTAAGGATAAGTACTACCCCAAACTGATGTACAACCTGTGGCATTACAAATACCCATATTCGAACGACCTTCACCTGTTGTACCTTGCGTATATTTCCATTTCAGTTGCTTCAATTGAGCAATCAGCTGACTTGTATTTCTTAGCCATTCTTGATCAATTGGCTCACTGCCTTTTTCTTCTTCAAATCGGTTAGTGATATCCGCCATTGTCAAATCTTTGTCCTGCATTTCAGTGACAATTTTCGACATCATATCTGTATCATTCAGATTGACAGTACCGACAAGTTTCGTTTGAAGATGTTTCTCCATCTTACCGATCAACTCGTCTAAGTATTTCACATGCTTCTCAACTCTTGGATTCATTAATGACTCCACTGTAGCTGTAAATAAGTGAACTACTGTTTTCTCCGAACAACCTAAACAAGCACCGTCACCTGATGCGAATGCACCGTAAGCGTCCTTGTTCAATAACAATGTTTCTAGAGGTCCGATTTTCTCCTCCAGATCATCAATTCTGTTGTACTTCTCAGGAGTAGTAGGAAGATCTTCCCATAGATCCCACTCACTGCGTAGTTTGGCAACAGCACCTTCTGTTTGAATGACAGTTTTAAGGGCGTCATCATTACAAACTTTCACACATTCCATACAACCTTTACAAGTCGCAGGGTTTAATGTGATACTGAATAGACCACCACTGTTTTTTTGTTTTTTCTCATTCAGGTTGTAGTAAGGTCTTGTCAAAGCAAATTTGAAGTCCCCTAATTCCTCTTTGAACCATCCTAATTCTTCCACTAATTTCGCTTCCGTATCAGGGTTAGCAATTGCCTCATCAATCACTTGATGGATTTGCTGATTCACTGAGATTTTTTCATCATTCTCCCCGTTAAATAAACCTCTAATTTGGCTTTCCATCTTACGGATCGCTCTTGGAAGTTCAGTTACTTCGAAATGATTTTTCTTCACTCTCTTCACTACAGTATCTAATACTGACGAAAGCTCAGAAACTAAACCTGGAAGTGCTGTATCAGGGCAAACTGTATAACAGTCACCACAAGCTGTACAATTTTCAGGCACCCACTCCGGATATTCAAAACGAATACCAGTCATGTCTCTGAATAGGGAAGTTGTAGCAGGCATCAAACTCAAACCGATAAATGGATCAGTCAAGTTATCATTACCCATACCTCTTTGGTAGAAGTTACCTGTTTGCTCCCAGAAACGGTGTACATCACTCAATTTCGACTCACTGACAGGACGTTCTTTCAACATCTTCGGCACTGTAACAGCACCCGCATCTTTCTTCTGAGATGTCGTTGTTAATTCCTTATTAGTGATCTCATGAATTTCAGTGAAACCTCTCTTCACCACACGCATGTTGTCATCTACAACACGTTGTCCTTTGGCTCCGAATTTATATTGTAATTGGTCCTCAATGGCTTTCAATAAAGTCTCATCAGTAAGACCTGCTTTTTCTTTTAATGGAGAAGCCGAGAAGAAGGCACCTTGGAAGGCGATACCTTGCATACGAAGCTGTAATTCTGGATCTGTAGCTTCCTCTCTTGCGATCTTAAATCCATCGATATACCAGATATGAATATCGTTTTGGATGATCAGTTTTTGATATTGTTTTGGAATATCAGCCCATACCTCTTCAGGCGTTGCTTTTTCACTTTGAATAATGAAATGACCACCTTTTTTCAAACCTGCTAACGCATTGGTGTGCTTGAATACGTTAGGATCTGGAGAAAGCACCACATCTACGAAGTAATACTCGCAGTTGATACGAATTGGCTCCGGCGCTGCTGCTAAGTAATAGGTAGTAGGTTGACCTTTTTTCTCCGATCCATATTTAGGGTTGGCTTTAATATCATACCCCAATAGATCGAATAATGTCATGGCTAAGTTCTTACCTGTAGTAATGGCACCCCAACCACCTACGGAGTGGAAACGAACCGTTACCGCACCATTAGGCATCAAGTTAGGATTTTCAGAACCTCTAACCGCCAAGTCTTGAATATTAGGATAAGCCTTTTGGATGCTTTCCTGATATGCTCTTTGTTTTGGAGAAAGTGGATTTTCCTTTAAGAAATCAATCGACAAGTAGAACATTTTCTTCTGAGCACCGTCAGGCAACATGTTTTCTACCGCACCGATAATTCCTTCCGGTTGTAAATCTCTACTACCCATACCAAATGACCCCGAGTACAATACAGGGAAATCTTCTGGCTTCGTATAGCTTGCCAACGTAGGATAAGGAACATTCTTACGGTGTGCACCATTCTCGATACACTTCGTCACTACAGATCTGATCTCTCTCATGATCGGAAGATCTTCTGCTAATGGCTGATCCAAACGTTCTAATACAACTACACCTTTTCTACCCTTCAAGATATGACCTAGCATATCCGCAGGGAATGGTCTAAACATCACTAAATCAACAACACCAATCTTAAGACCTCTTGTTTCTCTTAAGTAATCAACTACTACTTCTGCCGAAGAAACCACACTACCTTGACCTAAGATCAAGTAATCCGCATCTTCGATTTTGTAAGTCATTACTCTCTCATACAGACGACCCGTCAATTCAGCAAAATCTTTGAATGCTTGGTCTGTAATTTCTTGAATATGATCAAAGAAGAATGGACGCTGTGCTGCAACACTCTGCATATAAGCATCTTGGTTTTGTACCAAACCTGCCATCAATGGATTATCCACATCCCAGATTTCAGGAATTCTTCTTCTTTGGTCTCCATAAATCAGGCGTTGTGCCTCAGTAGGAGTATCTATAATATCGTCTGGTCTACCTAAGTACTCTTTGATCAGTTCTCTTTCTGGAAGGCTCAGAGACTCAATAAGGTGAGTCGTTAAGAAACCATCCTGAGCAATGATACCAGGAGTCAGTGCCAGCTCGGCAATTTTATGGGAAATAATATTTAAATCAGCAACGTGTTGTGCCTTTTTGGCAAACAACTGGAAGAACCCAGTATCGTCTACTGCATGGTAATCATCGTGTCCAGCATGTACATTCAATGTAGACTTTGTCATGGCACGAGCACCGATGTTCAATACATACGTTAAACGCTTACCTACCGCCGCATAAAGCGATTCGTGCATGTAAGCAATACCTTGTCCAGAAGAGAAGTTGGTAGCACGCTGTCCAGTCATCGACAGACCTGCTGTTACAGCTGCTGCTGCATGTTCACCTTCCGGTTCAATAAAAATTAAGGGTTTATCAGAGATGTTTAAATGTCCTCTGGCAGCTTCTTCTGCCCAATACTCACCCATCTGAGTTGATGGTGTAATTGGATATGCACCAGCTGCATCTGTAGACTCTCTTTCACACATGATGGCTACTGTATTACCATCCATTGCAACACGCTTTCCAGGGTATTTCGCTTTTGAAGATTTGTGGTCCTTCATCGTTGATTTAGTCTTAATGATATATTTTTTCGTTTTCTGTAGGGTGTACAAATCCATCCTCAAAATTTCATTTTTTGAAGTTGTGTATAGAAAGTGTTGGTGGTATCTATTTCACTTTCCTGGAATATTTGCACACCTTGAATCTAAGATCTGTAGGAGGAAGTTCCTTCTACATAAAAATGTTCCAAGTAGTAGTTGTTGTTTATAGGCTTAACTTCAATAAGTGCTGAAATGGCATCAACACTTAGTTTCAGTTCCTTTAAGAGTAACCTTAATAATTAATGCACTCTAATTGGCAGAAGATGGCTTACTTCAATTATTTAATGGACTGCCACAAGAGTAAGAAAGAACGATCTTCATCTATTTCATACTTCGGTCTTTTAGTGAAGATTTTGGATTGGTTACGGCTCAAAAGTTAGTGCCCTGACATTGCCTTTTGGAATCATTTTTTATTGAATTCTATTCATCTGAGAGAATAGAAACGCTAATGCGGTTTTAAATTGATCATCATTTTGATTGGTGGTTATTGGTCCTTGATTACTTTTCATTCGCTAATGTAGGTTAACGCAATGGGTTGAGTTATGATGGTGCTCAATGAAAAAGATGATCAAAGTCAATTAACTGTCTATAATACGCTTTTTTCGTACTCTCAGACACATTTTTATGACTAATGTTATTTATTTATAAATGTCCAAACAACACTAATTTAAAATTAATACAAATAAGATTTAACGCGTCGAAAATACACTATTCAGCGAAATTTCGCCTTGTTTTCATCAGAATACTTTTTAAATTGCAGTATGCTTACTTCACCAACAAACAATGATACCCACATGATACAAAAACAGTCACATCAAAAAGAAATTCAGGAGTTACTAACCTTCTGTAAAAATGCTCAAAATAATGTAGAACAGTATTTGTCAAAAGATAACTACTATAACAGGAGCATGATGCTAATTACGTTTGAACATCTGTTCATTCATTTAGAAGATTATTTAGTCAATACGTATCATGATTTTGATAGGCAGAGTTATGTTGATTGTACACCATCTACAATGCCTGTTTATGATTATGACGGAAAGGTATTTACATTGGAGTGTGCATCAGAATGGGTGGGGTGTAAGATCTTTGGTGATGCTGAAGAAATTGAGCAATTATTAATACATAGTAATATTACGGACTGGAAAATTGTTCAGAATAATTTAAGAAAAACACGAGCACTTGTGAAAGGTTTGCGTCAGGATAAAAACAAGATGCCAACCAAAAGACAAAGAATATAAAAAAGTGCTGCTTTTTATATCCAATTGAAGCCACCTTATTAAAGGTGGTTTTTTATTTGCTTTTAAAGTACTAAGCCAAAAATAAGATGAATTAGTGTTGTTTATTTTTGACTTAGTACATTGTAAACTAAATTTTCAACATTTAGAAATCAGGTGATTTCTAATGATATAGGGCACGAATGAAGCTAACGCCTAACATTCGTGCCAGTTGGCTTTCTATCATTTTAGTTTGGTAGTGCTTCCCGGCCTTGAAGGGAAAAGCGTTAAAAATTTCATGGATCGAGCCGTTTAAAATGATTTTCCTGTTTGAGCTTTAGCGAGTTTAAAATCATTTAGGCGAGAGGAATGGAATTTAGCTTTTGACTTCAAAGCCTTGAATTTTTTGCTTCGTTTTTGTTTCAAGACAAAATGAAGAAGAAAGTAGCTTGGAAGTAGGATATAAAAAGCTTGCAGAAAAATTGATTGAAAGTTGATGGTAATTTAGTTTACAATTTGCTTAGTAGTTATTTTTAAAAATAAGATGAACTGTAAATATATCACATTAGAAGACGGCTTATATGACAAAGCAAAGTCAATCCGTATCCAATGCTTTTTTGAAGGATATGAAAATGCTGAACAACTCATCAATGATTCTGCGGAAAAAAATGGGATTCATTTGGTCAGTCTTAATGAAAAAGGTGAAGTGACAGGGACGGGCAGACTGAATTTAGAAAATACTACTGCAATTATTTCACAAATGGCTATAAACCCCATCTACCAAAATCAAGGGATAGGAGGACTGATATTGGATGAGCTGATTTTAAAAAGTAAATCATTAGGCGTAGACAAAATCCGTTTGAGCGCCAGAGTAACCGCACAGTCTTTTTACAGCAAAAAAGGATTTAAAGAAGAAGGAGAGGTTTACCCTTCAAAAAAGACGGGGATCCAGCATGTAGACATGGTTTTGCCGTTGGTGTGAATTTTGTGTTAAGTTGCGTTTCAACCGGTTTAAATGCTTGAGATAGTGATGATTGTCATCAAAAAATGAATCTGATTTAAATATATTGCATATGCTTAGTAAAACCAATTACTAAAATGAAAGCTTGGTTAAGTTTTCGCCTTTAATACCCTTACTAAAACAATTTTACTTACATCATTTTATGATGCATGTAGTCACACATAAACTTTTACTCCGATGTATAATTCAAATTTTAAAGTCAAAAAACTATTAATTGGGCTGTGTCTCAATGAAGGAAGAACAATCGAAGAAGTCGCACAACACTTAGGCTTATCTTCCAACCAAGATGAAATCAGAGAAATCGTAGACATTCTTGAAGAAGAAGGATTTATCCAAAACACATGTTTAGGATACAAAAACACTACGACAGAACTTACAGTAAAAGGCTCAAAAGAAGCGTCAACGTTGATTGAGGTTGTACACTAAAAGAAAACCAAAAAGTACTAACCCCAAATAACTTATCATCTTCTCTCCTTTGTAGATAACACACTGTATTGCACATCAAACTTGATATGACAGAAAGCCTTTTCTATCAATTATTTAAAAAAATGAGAGAATTTGTATAGTAATTAACTTTGGTGCTTATATGCCTTCTAATTTCTCATAAGACAGGGCATTCTCATTTGCGTCTTTTCCCCATACTCTGATGTATTCAATTGCAAAATGGGAGGGAAGTTCATTTTCTTTTGGTAACCCGTATTCCTTTGCTAGACTCGTATTTACCCAAACTTCAAAAGATTCTTTTGAAATTGGCCAAGCCACCTCAAACTGTGTATTGTTAATGGAATAAATTTCTTTTCCATCTAGAAATAGTTTTAAATAATGATGATCCCACTCAAAACCATATATATGGAAATCACTGGTGAGGTCGGCAGTATTGAGTAATGGCACCCTTAAGAGTTTTTTTCGGTTCAATTGAGTAGCCGTGTCTATGGAATAATAGCTAAAAAGAAATGGAGTTCTCTCCTTATTTTGATATCGTCTGGGTTTTCCCACTATATCAAAGAGATGAAGTTCAAATAAAGAATTTCGTATACCAAAACTGCTTTGAATACTAGAATTAGCCACTTTAGCTTTAATTTCAAGGTACCCTCCGGCTATTTTATATTTGCTGACTATTCCTCCTGTCGTAACATTTTCGTAAACCTTTCCATTATATTTTTCTTTCGAAAATTGAGCATCAGGTCTCCACGTTGAGGAAATATGTAATTGCTGTTTAGAAAGTTTGATATTTTCACTGAAAAATTGTGAAGGAGCGTCCCCTTTCCAGAGGTGATATTTATTATTATGTCCTTGCACAAACCATTTTGAAGTATCTATTTTATTGGTATTGAATTCGTCGCTGATTTGCTCCCTTAAGGTCCAATCATTAGCGACTTTTTGTTTTGAAAAGGGAATAATTTTATGTTCTTCCTCTTTTATGGTCATATGCGGTTTTTTTGGTAATTGCTTTTGACACGAGGATAAAAATATAAGTAGTACTATTATGTTGAAAAAATGTTGCATGTTATAGACCTATACATTCGAGATAATTTTCCACTAATTTACGGGCTTATTTATGGAGTTAATTCATGTAAATTATCAACTTTCTTACCTTCAATTACCTTCTTTCCCTAACTATTGGCAGAATTTGCGAAGACTTCTTATCTTTAAATACTTTGTCATATTGGAAGAATACATCACCACTTTTTTAACATAGAATGAACTATCAGTTTTACTTTTTTTTATTTTCTAGAAGACACTGTTTACTTTTCTTATTATTTCTTTGGAGCACATTTTCAGTTTGTGCTAATACTGTTGAAATCAATGTCACAAAACAGCTGACCTATAAAGAAGGGCTGTCTCATTTTGGGGTGACTTCATTGGAATTGGATAAAAATGGCCTGCTTTGGGTGGGTACTTTTAAGGGATTGAATATTTATGATGGCTATGAATTCAAAAGCCACTACTTTCAAGATACGCCTGCACTTTTGAGTAATAGAATTACTTCTCTTCATAAAGATAAGCATGATAATATATTAATTGGAACAGAGAAAGGCCTTTCAATTTACAGAGAACGGTTAGACCGGTTTGATTCTTTATTCATGACAGAAAGTATCATTCGAAAAAATGAAGTGGCTTCAATTACCGATATTGTTGAAACTAAAAAATATATCGTTTGTAATACTTCTAAAGGGTGGCTAATTATATTGGATAAAGATGATTATTCGATCATAGATAAACAGTTTCCTTTACCTCAATACAATAACAATTTTAAAGCCTTTCATATTTCAGAATTTGTAAATAATCAATTGCTAATAGCTTCAAATAGAGGTTTACTTGTTTATGATATTGATCGAAAAACGTTTAGAAACAATAGCTACGAGCACTTTAATTATTGCGTTGATGTGGCTTTTGATGGCCACAAAACAGTTTATGCTTTGAGCTATACAGATGTATTTATTTATCAATATGATAGTGCTACTAATAGATTAAACTATGTGACTACAATGTTGAAGGATGAATATTTTTCTCAGTTAAAAATAGGATTAAATGGAGAATTATGGTTGTTGAAGAATAATAATACCATCGCACTTATAACAGAGCCAAACTATTATAAAAATATCAAGCAAAATATTGTCTATTATCACTTTATGAATGATTTTACCCGTTTAAGCAGTATTACACTCAGTAAATTCGGTGGATGGGCAGGTAGTTTTAATCAAGGAGTATTTCAAATAAAAACAGAAAAACCCTTCTTTCAATATACAGGGTTAAAGGAAAAATATAAAGAGAATAAATCGAGTCAAGTCATTAATATTGTCCCTTATTCTACGGATAAAGTATATGTTACTCTTAATGTGAATGATAATAAGTTGTTTGATTTGAGTGACTTATCGATCAAAAATATCAAGCATCCTAAGGTGAATAATCAATTGATATCTAAGGTGTTAGTGGGTAGAAATAAAAGTATTTGGGGAGGGAGTAGAAGAAAAGGAATTTTTAGAAAAAAGGATATTAATGCGAACTGGGAACAACTGAAAATAAAAAATAATCCTGATTTTCTTGAAGAAGGAGCACAGACTATTATTGAAGATGGAAATGGAGATATATGGTTAGCAGGTTTGAATGCTTTGTATAAGTTCTGCTTGGATGATAATGGAGAAATTAAAAAAGTAGACCAATTGAATCAATTGGATAATTTGGAGTACGATGCCAATGTAGGAATTAATGTGATGTATTATGATGAGGTCGAAAACTGTATATGGATTGGCACCAATGGAAATGGATTATATAAAGTTGTATTAAATGAAAATCATACGCTAAGTCAACAGGATTGTAAAAAGATAAAGATGTCAGATTCCTGTCCTTTAGAAGGTTCAATTATTACGTGTATCAAAAGATTGCCCAACAAAGAGTTATGGGTTGGTGTGCTGGAAGGTGGCATTTCTAAAATGGAGAAAAATGGAGATGCTTACTGTTTTGAAACTTTTACAGAGAAAGATGGCTTGGATGATAATGACGTGATGACCTTTGAATTTGACGTTTTCAACCGTTTATGGATTGCCACTAATAAAGGTATTAATCAGTTTGATCCTGCCACAAAAACATTCGTCAATTATACTACAAGTGATGGTATTGTACCGGCTTCATTTGAAGTGGTTTCTACTAAATTACAAAATGGCTTGATGGTTTTTGGGGGTAATAATGGCTTGTGTTATTTCGATCCCAATCAAATATCCTCGAAAATTGACAATCCTACATTACTCTTTGGAGAGTTGAAAATCCATAATAAAAAGATTGATGTAGAGGATAAGGAAGGGGCTGTATTGACTAAAGTATTAAATGAGACTTCAGAAATTACGCTTGAAAATGATCAGAATTCCTTGTCTTTTGAATTGATTTCTCTGCATTATGAAAACGCAAATACCTATGGATTAAGATACCGCTTGCTTCCGAGAGAAAAAAACTGGAATACGAGTACCTCTAATAATAAAATTGCTTCTTATAATTTACTTCCTGCAGGTGAATATACTTTTGAGGTTCAGGCATCCAATTCTAAAAATGAATGGACAGAAAGCCGGACAATAAAAATTAATATTCTAGAAGCTTGGTGGAAAACTTTTTGGGCGAAACTATTTTATCTCTTCTTATTTCTGGTGGTGATCATTATTGTAATGACGGTGATTATTCGTATCAAATCATTAAGCTATAAACTGAAATTAGAGCATTTAGAAAAGAATAAGCTTAAAGATTTGGACGCGGCACGCCTCAAACTGTTTATGAACATTTCGCATGAGTTCAGAACACCTCTAACGCTTATTAATGGCCCTATCACACTTCTGAAAAACATGTTTGAGAACAATCAGGATGCTTTCGAACACATTGATTTGGTACAAAGACAATCCAAAAAGATGCTTCAGTTGGTGGATCAGGTACATGAAATTAGAAAGGCCGATCAGAATCTTCTAAAATTGAAAAAGAAACATTTTGATTTTACCCACCTTATTACAGATGTGAAAAAGGATTTTGATCAATTGGCTGAGAAATCAAACAAGATATTAAAATTAGTAGGGACGGATCATCAATTGATGGTAGATGCAGATGAGAGCAAACTGGAAATTGTCATCAACAATCTCTTGAATAATGCTTTTAAATTTACGGGAGAGAAAGACGAAATTACCATTACTTATGATTATAAAGGAGAATCTTTGATTTTCAGTGTGGAAGATACGGGTAGGGGTATTTCAGAGGAAAATCAGAAAAATATATTTAAGAGGTTCTATCAGTCAGACAATAAAGATATTTATACAGCAGGTTCGGGTATTGGATTGGAGCTTTCTAAAATGATCATTGATTTACATGGCGGAACAGTTGCTGTAGAGAGCGAAATGGGGAAAGGAACGAAGTTTACTATTGAGTTACCCGTTGATGTTAAAGTGAAAGAGGAACTGAGTGATATAAAAGTAGAGGAATCCATTAAAGAAGAATCACATGATCAGCGTCAGAGAACGTTGACAGAAATGGTGGACATTTCATTCCTAACAAAAGATAGTAACTCTAAGAATAGTTTGATTTATTATGTTGAGGATAATGTGGATTTGAGAAATTTTGTTTCCAATATTCTTTCACAGCATTATAAAGTGAAAACATTCGATCATGGAAAGGCTTGTGTAGATGCTTTAGAAAAGGAGTGGCCTGACCTTATATTAAGTGATATTCTAATGCCGGTTATGAACGGTTTGGAACTTTGTGAGATTGTAAAAGGTAATGTAAAGACAAGTCATTTGCCAATTGTACTACTGACTTCAAAATCATCAAGTGATGAAAAAATTGAAGGAATGAATGTAGGTGCTGATGCCTACTTAACTAAGCCTTTTGAGATCAAACAAGTGGTAGCCACAATTGAGAATATCTTGAAAAGCAGAAAAGTCCTTCAAGATAGGTTCCAAATGGAGGTGCCTTTGCCTATAGAAAAGAAAGCTCTTTCTGATTCTGATAAGAAGTTTTTGGAAGACTTTACCAACCTATTGAATGAAAATTTATCTAATGAGAATATAGACCTTCAGGAATTTTCTAAAGAACTATATATGAGTAGAAGTCAATTCTTCCGTAAAATCAAAAGCATCACTAATTCTACACCGAATGATATCATCAGAACCTTCAAATTAAAGAAAGCGGCGGAGTTATTATTGATCAAAGAGAATACAGTAAATGATGTAGTCATCATGACAGGCTTTAAAAATAGAACACATTTCAGTAAGCTATTTAAGGATCACTTTGGAGTAAGTCCTGGTAAATATGCGAGTGAGACGAATGAGAAAATAAATAAAAATTCACCATCGTAGAGGTAGTCCTATGTGACTGCTCAACTCCCCAAGAAAATCAATGTCTTTTTTAGTGTCACATTTGTAAAATTGCGTGTATGATATGTATAGGGCTGTTTTGAGACGCAAAATGACACTGAAAACAACAAATTTGATACGCCTTAAAATCATAATTCTAAGAATAAGTGTGAATTTTACGATGTCAACAATGGAGAATTAATCTATCGCAAAGACAAATTATCTATCTGACATTTTTTACACTATCTGTACCTTCTATTCATACACTACGCAGGTACAACATGAAATGAATTATTAACGCTCTCTTGATTGAGAATTTAATTATCTGAATTATGAAATTGGTTTTTAAAGACACTGAATCGAAAGAAAATAAGGCTATCACAGTTGCCCAAAAAACAACACCTTGTTACGACACACTATGGCACTATCATCAACAGTACGAACTTATTTTTATTCAAAAAGGAAGTGGTCTCCGATTCGTTGGAGATGATGTGACTTCTTTTTCTGAAGGAGATCTTGTAATGGTAGGTCCTTATTTACCGCACTTATGGCGTAATGATGAAGGGCAAGATGATGTGAGCATTTTAGTGATGAAGTTTGATGAAAACTTTATGGGACAAGGGACTTTTGATAAACCAATTTTCTCTAAAATCAAGGAGCTATTAGAAAAGTCAAAATTTGGCGTTTCATTCTCTAACGAACTAGGCTTGTCATTGGAAGAAGAATTGATGGGTTGTTTAGATAAATCAACTGCTGACCAATCGATTTTCTTGTTGAGTTTATTGAATCGTTTAGCGAATACTGGAGAAGTAAAGAAGTTGTCTACTTCAGATATGAGACAACAAGGAGATACAAGTTCTGATAGAATCGACAGAGTATTAAAATACATTTCAGACAACTACGAGAAAGATATTGACTTGCAGGAAATAGCGGATATAGCATGCCTGACTTCAAATTCGTTCTGTAGATTTTTCAAGAAAGTAACGAATAAGTCTTTCAAACAATACCTTAATGAAGTAAGGATACGAAATGCCAGCAGATTATTGGTTCAAGAGAACTATCAGATCTCAGATGTTTGTTATGAGGTAGGGTTTAATTCAATTACCAACTTCAATAAGCAGTTCAAAATGATTATTGGTAAGACGCCAAGAGAATTTAGAATGGCCATTTAAGGAGAAAAACCAGAAGGATAATTTTGGTTAACCTTTGGATAAAAACAACGAAAAAAGCACCGCTTACAAGATATAAATTTACAACGTAATATTTTTTAAAAGCAATACCTACAATTATGAAAGGGATAGTATACCTCCTAATTTTTTTAATTCCATGTTTTCAACTTTTCGCTCAAAAAGGAAACAAAAAAACAAAACAACCTAATATCATTTTATTCTTTACAGATGATGGAGGATATGCGGATTTTGGTTTCCAGGGAAGTAAAGAAATCAAAACACCACAATTGGACAAGTTGGCAAATGCTGGTTTGGTATTCTCTCAAGGATATGTAACAGCGTCAGTTTGCGGGCCGTCAAGAGCTGGTTTGATTACAGGACAATATCAACAGAAATTTGGTTACGAAGAAAACAACGTACCGGGTTATATGAGTGAGTCTTCAAAGCTTTTGGATGTGGATATGGGATTGCCTACGGATATAAAAACGATGGGTGATTATATGAAAGAATTGGGTTATGCTACCGCCTTTTATGGTAAATGGCACTTAGGTGATGCTGATAAATTTCACCCAACCAAACGTGGTTTTGATGAATTTTACGGTTTCAGAGGAGGAGATAGAAGCTACTTTGCTTACGAGAAATTCCCTCACCCTGATAAGAGAATGGAGAGAAACATGAATAACTTTGAAGAGCCTAATAAGTATGCTACAGACGTTTTTGCAGAGGAAACAATCAAGTTTATAGAGAAGCATAAAGATGAACCTTTCTTTATTTTCCTTTCTTATAACGCGGTGCACACACCAATAGAAACGACTGAAGAAGATTTGGCATTGTTTCCAGAGTTGGAAGGTAGAAGAAAAGAATTAGCGGCAATGACATGGGCGATGGACAGAGCTTCAGGAAATGTATTACAAAAATTAGAAGAGCTAGGGTTAGATGATAATACTTTGATTGTCTTTACGAATGATAACGGAGGTCCTTCGGATAAAAATGGATCAATCAACTTGCCGTTAGCAGGTACTAAGTCAAACCATTTAGAAGGTGGTATCAGAGTTCCTTTTACAATGACTTGGAAAGGGCAGATCTCTAAAAAATCGAAATTTGATTTCCCTGTAAGTACATTTGATTTACTGCCTACTTTTTATGCTGCAGGTGGTGGTGATGTGTCAAAATTGAAAGATGTGGATGGTGTGGATTTGATGCCTTATATCAAAGGAGATGTCAAAGGAAGACCTCATGAAACATTATTCTGGAAAAAAGAAACTAGAGCGGCTGTAAGAAGTGGTGATTGGAAATTGATCCGTTATTCTGATCGTCCGGCAGAGCTTTATAATATTGAAAAAGATGAGTCGGAGTTAAATAATCTGGCTTACAAAGAAACGGACAAAGTAAAAGAACTTTTTAAACTATTGTATGAGTGGGAATTGACATTGGAGCGTCCTTTATGGCAGCTGAAGAGACAGTTTGAAAAGTATGATAACGATAGAATGGACAAATATAAACTAGGTAATGAACAAAATAACTAAACTAATACAGCTGTTATTTTTAGCAGCTGTATTTACAAACAACGTCACTGCACAAACACCCGTTTCTCACCCAAATTTAAAATGGGAAAAAGAGGAAGCACATTCAGATGAATTTGAAACTTTAGATACACAGAAGTGGGAGAATGATCCTAACGACTGGGGTGTTTGGTCATGGGAGCCTTCATTGGCTTATGTGGAGAACAATGAATTGAAAATCAAGATGATTCAGGAGACGCATAGACGTAATACGAACTATGGTCAGAATGAAGAATTATACTATAAATCAGGCATTATCAGAAATAACCAAACGATTACTTACGGTTATTTTGAAGCGAAAATAAAAGGAGCTGATCGATTTCCTGGTGTATCTCCAGCTTTCTGGTTGTACAGTATCAATCAACCTGATCCAACAGAAGATGGACAGGCAAAGTACAGTGAGATTGATGTCGTAGAATTGACTCAGAAAGAATGGGATTTTGATAAAAATGAGTGGGAAGGTCCTGAGGCAATTGATATGAACTTGCACGCTGTGGCAAGAGAAAATGGACAGTTGGTTCAGATCAGACCACATGGTAAACCAGAAATTGCTCAAAACAAATGGTATGCAGACTTTGATCCGCGAGAAGATTATCATACCTATGGAGTGTTGAGTAGAGCAGATTCAATTTTCTGGTATGTGGATGGTATAGAGAGAGGGCGCAAAGAAAATTTATACTGGCATTTGCCAATGCATATTACAGTGTCAATGGGATTAAGAAATCCATTTGTGAAATATGTAGACGGAGTACGTTACCCAGTAGCAGATTCAACAACTACTGAAGGTTTCCCGACAGAAATGGCATGCCAATATGTAAGAGTTTGGAAAGCAGTTCCACAAATTCAAGCCACAGAAAGTGATTATGAAAATGTGGAGTTCGGAAAAAATAAAGGCTTGACTTTCAATAGCTATTTTGATGCAGGTAGTGGTTTTAGATCTACATCAGAAATGGAGGTAGACTTGGTGGAGAAAAATGCTTCAGGTGAAACTGTAAAAGTAGCAGCGACTTCACAAGCAGTAATAAAAGGTAAAGCAGCGGGACAAACTTCAGTCTTCTTCAACCTTCAAGGGGTCGCACTTTCATCTGATCTGGAAGCAGGACATTATTACGAAATCAATGCACGTTTCACTTCTTCTAAAGAAAATGAGACGGTTGAATTGACACCGATTAAAAATATTTTAGTAGTGGACGAGGTGACTTCATTGGGTAAAGGATTGGGCAGTAACATTGAAATCTACCCGAATCCTGCCTTGGAGTCTATCAAAATCAAAGGTCTTCAAAAAACTACACCCGTAACTATTTTAAATATTGCAGGTGAAGTAATGATGGAAAAGAACATTGATCCAAAAGAGACTATTGATGTAAGTAAATGGGTTAATGGTGTTTACTTAGCAAAGGTTAGTCACAATGGTGTGGTTGTAACAAAGCGATTTGTGAAACTTTAAATCTCTTTATCATAAGCCTGCTTGTAAATGGTGGGCTTATGATGAGGATTCAGAGAGAGATGGTAAATAATCCGAAAAGACTTATCGTAATGCATAAAAAAATCATCCTTTTTTCAATACTCCTATTTTCAGTACTGTCTTCTTTTGCACAAAAAGACTGGGAAAATGAGCATGTATTTGAAATAAATAAATTAGCACCTAGAGTGGCCTCTTATTCTTATTCCTCTGTAGAAAAAGCATTGGAAGGGGATAGAGAAAAATCAAGATATATTTCATTAAATGGGAAGTGGCATTTTGAGTTTGTTCCTAAAGAAGAACTCCGCTCTCAAGACTTTATGAAAGCTGATTTTGATGCTTCCAAATGGGATCAAATAGCAGTGCCTTCCAACTGGGAAATGTTGGGGTATGGTCAACCGATTTATACAAATATTACGTACCCGTTTACACCAAATATTCTGGATACTACATTGGTATACAATTGGAAAGGACCTCAACCTCCATTGCCTCCCAAAATTTATAGAGACAATCCTGTTGGTTCTTACCTTAAAGAATTTGAAATACCTGTATCTTGGAAAGCTGACCAATCTATTATTCTTCATTTTGGAGGTGTCACTTCAGCGTTTTACTTATGGGTGAATGGTGAAAAAGTAGGCTACAGCCAAGGAAGTTGTTTGGCAGCAGAGTTTGATATTACAGACTTTGTGCAATCAGGAAAAAATAAGCTAGCAGTACAGGTATTCCGTTATAGTGATGGAAGTTATTTAGAGGATCAAGATATGTGGCGATTGAGCGGTATACACAGAGATGTGATGCTGATTGCTCAACCTAAAATTGCATTGAATGATTTTTATGTAAAGACAGATTTCAATGATGATTTATCTGCTGTAAAACTGAGAATCAGACCTGCTTTATGGATGGAAGGTGATGTAAAAAAATTACCTCAATTGAAGCTGAAAGGAATGCTTTATGACGGTCAGGACAATGCAGTTTTAACGAAGCCAATGCAAGTAGGTTTGAAAAAAGTATTTGAACAGCGTTGGCCTCCAAGAGATATGCCTAAGTTCGGTTTGTTGGAAGCTGATTTTAAAAACCCGAAACTTTGGTCGGCAGAAACACCAAACCTTTATCAATTGGTATTGTGGATTGAGGATCAAAATGGAAAAGTTGTGGAAGCGAGATCACATACGTTGGGCTTCAGAACTATTACTTTTGATGAAAATAATGCTCTTTTGGTGAATCAAACTCCAGTGAAAATAATGGGAGTGAACAGACATGATCATCATCCTACCAAAGGGAAAGCAATCAGTCGTGAAGATATGGAAGAAGAAGTACAGCTTCTGAAACAATATAACTTCAACGCAGTCAGAACGTCACATTACCCGAATGATCCGTATTTTCTAGAGCTTTGTAATAAGTACGGTTTGTATGTGATGGATGAGGCCAATATTGAATGCCATCACTTAGGAAGTTATATTCCTAATCAGCCTTCATGGGTGGCTTCTATGATGAGTAGAGTAACAAGAATGGTGGAGAGAGACAAAAATCAGCCTTGTGTGATTTCATGGTCATTGGGCAATGAATCGGGTACTGGACCGGCATTCGCGGCAGCTGCATCTTGGATAAAAGATTTTGACCCTACACGTTTCATTCATTATGAAGGAGCACAGGGAGACCCAACTCATCCTGATTACAAAGAAGGGGATAATGTGGGTTACACTTCTCAAAATTGGGAATCAATGGCCAATCCTAGAGATGCTTTTTATGTAGATGTAGTGAGTAGAATGTACCCGAATTATGCTCAAGTGGTACATCTTTCAAAAAATAAAAATATTACAAGACCTATCGTTTTGTGTGAGTACATGCACGCTATGGGTAATTCTATGGGAGGACTTGGTGAATACTGGGATTATATCAGAGCAACTCCTAATGTAATGGGTGGTTTTATCTGGGATTTCAGAGATCAAGGCTTAGTGCATAAAAATGAGAAAGGTGAAGAGTATTATGCTTATGGAGGTGATTTTGGCGATGTTCCAAACGATCAAAATTTCTGCATCAATGGTGTTTTTGCTCCAGATTTATCACCTAATCCACATGCATATGAAGCGAGATATGTTTTTCAACCTGTAAGCATTCAATGGTCAAATAAAGAACAGCAAGAAATTGAGATTAAGAATCGTTTCTCTTTCACTGATCTTTCCGGTTATACTTTTGAATATTCTATTCAGGAAGAAGGAAAAAACATAAAAGAAGGGCAGCTTTCATCCATCAGTTGTACACCTCTCACTGCTACAAAAATCAATATCCCAATGGAAGGTATTCAATGGAATCCTCAAAAAGAATATTGGATCAATATTGAAATGAAGGAAGGGAAAGATCAGTTGTGGTGGAAGAAGGGGAATCTGGTGGCTTATGAGCAGTTGCAGTTGAAAGCAAGTGAAGAGGTCGCATCACAAGAAGTTGCTTCAGGTAAAGTAGAAGTAAAAAAGACTGCATCTCTTTTTGTACTGAAGGGAGAGAAAAGTACTGTAGAGATTGATGCGAAAACAGGTGATCTTAAATCATTTACTTATAATGGAAAAGACCTGTTGAGTAAGCCTATGCAACTGAACTTCTGGAGACCTTCTGTAGATAATGATGTAAGAGGCATAAG
The DNA here is from genome assembly GCF_012844305.1 of Flammeovirga aprica JL-4. Taxonomy (GTDB): domain Bacteria; phylum Bacteroidota; class Bacteroidia; order Cytophagales; family Flammeovirgaceae; genus Flammeovirga; species Flammeovirga aprica. The sequence goes on along the minus strand of NZ_JABANE010000015.1, from coordinate 56,446 downwards.
TGCTGGACCCATTGGAAAGTCTGCTAAGTTTTGGAAGGACATTGATCAAAGATGGACCACTGTGAAAGTGAAGTCTAAAAAAGTTGGAGAGAATGCGCTTCAAATTGATGTGAAGAAAGTCTTAAAAGACAGTGTTGAAGTAGTTGTATCTTATACGGTTTCAGACGATGCGATTGATGTGACTTCAGAGCTGACAAGATTATGTGAAGTGCCTAACCTTATTGCATTTGGTGTTCAATTTGGTATTCCAAAAACCTACAATCATGTAGCGTATTATGGTAATGGCCCTTATGAGTCCTATGAAGACAGAAAGAGAAGCAATTTGATGAATGTCTATGCAATGGAGACGAAAGATTTATATTTCCCATATATCAAACCTCAGGAGACAGGCAACCGAACAGATACAAAATGGGTGAGTTTGAGCAGTGAAGACAATCAATTGAAACTGAACAGTAATTCCTCTTTTAATTTTTCTATCTGGCCTTATTCTCCTGAAAAAATTAAAAGAGCCAAACATCAGTATGAGCTAGTGGAAGACGATTATTTCACAGTGAATGTTACCGCTGAACAAGCTGGATTGGGTGGTACTTTATCAGTCACTCAGCCACAGTACAGAATGGCTAAAAAGACCTATAGTTTAAGCTTTAGTATTCAGGGTGAATACCTGAAAAAAGATATTCAATACTAGAAAAACAAATGGTCGTAATGAGGTAAAATAAGGGGGGTAGTTCCTTTGTGTCTGCCCTCTTTACTGAAAAATCAACCATTATTTATTCTTGTATAAGTAGTTTAATAATAAATAAATAGTGTAATGCTTAGTTAAAAACGATCAATTCCATAAAAGTCTTAAGTGTAGACAGGCTTTTAGTACCTATGATAGATTTTGATGTAAAAATTTCATTTCATTTCATTGACACTAACTCCTAAGTACGATTACTTAGGAGTTTTTTATTGTAAGTAAGTACAAATTCAAAATTATCTAATACTAATTCTATTTATTGGGTAGTGCTCGTGCTCCTCTGGACTTGACTTCAAAGCCTTGACTTTTTTGCTTCGTTTATGTGTTAAGACAAAAATGAAGAAGAAGGTAGCTTGGAAGTAGAACATAAAAAGCTTGCAGAAAAATTGATTGAAAGTTGACGTTAATTTAGTTTACAGTGTGCATATCACGATTCAATTATTCTTGATGCAAATTCTTTACATAACGTCCTATAGTTGTTTTTATTCAAAAATTACCCCTAAAACAGCACTTTTTTACCCCCAAAACTATCCAAACCTAACCAAAACTAACTCCTTTTTACCCTTCCCGCCGAAGATGTTAAAAAAGTGTAAGTAAAGGGTAATTCTTACACATAAGCTCTCTCTAGTCTTGATTAATATTGTAATGTAAGATAGCAACGTTCATCTACATTAATTTTTTTCAGAGAAAGTGTGTTCAACTCACTCTTTCAATATCTGTTCATTAATCATAAAGTTATGTTATTCTTAAGTAAACTTAGTATGAATCGGAAAGTGATACCAAAAGCGGGTTTTATGACCTTCTTCTTAATGATTTTTTATACAACTATTTCTCTTGCTCAAGAAGTTGTTGTTTCAGGCCGTGTGTTAGATAGTGGTGATCCACTGCCCGGTGTGAACATAGTGGTGAAAGGTACGACAAAAGGTACAGTAACCGATTTTGATGGTAAGTTCAGCATCAATGTATTGAAAGAAGATGTATTAGTTTTTAATTACATCGGTTATGTAGGTCAAGAGCATCCAGTAGGAAGCACAACAAATTTTGACATCGATTTAAAAGAAGACCTTGAATTACTAGATGAAGTAGTTGTAGTAGGTTACGGTGTTCAGAAGAAAAAGGAAGTTACAGGTGCTGTAAACAATGTAGGTTCTGAAGCTTTAGAGAAGATGCCTACTCCAGATTTAGGAACAGCATTACAAGGACAAGTGGCAGGTGTAAACGTACAAGCATCAAGTGGTGCTCCAGGTGCTCCGGCTAACATTCAGATTAGAGGTGTAGGTTCAATCATCGGTTCAACAGAACCTTTATATATTGTGGATGGTATTCCTTACCAAAGCAACCCGAACATTGCTCCTTCGCAAATCAAGTCAGTTGACATTTTGAAAGATGGTGCATCGGCGGCGATTTATGGTGTAAGAGCATCAAACGGTGTCATCTTGATCACAACTAAAACAGGTGATCCAGGAAAAGTAAAAGTAGATTTTACAGCATGGGGAGGTTTCCAAAATATCACATCAGGAACACCATTAATGGATACGCATCAGCAGTTTTATCATGATCAATTAAGAGCAGATGCAACAGGTATTCCTTCATCAGTTTTATCTGAAAACCCAAGAGCTTTAGAAAATAATTCAGACTTTGTAGGAGCAATTCAAAACGATAATGCTTCGATTCAAAACTATGAATTGAATGTAGCTTCAGGTAAAGGTGATTTACAAATCAACGCCAATGTAAACTACTTCAATCAGGAAGGTGTAATTATCAACTCTGGTTTTGATCGTTTAGCTACTCGTTTAACGGGTTCGATGAACAAGAAGAAGTTTAAGATGTTTGCTTCAGTTGGTTTCCAAAATGAAAACAGAAGAAGAGAGCCATGGGCAATTTATGAAAGAGCGGTAACGCAAAAACCATGGAGTACACCACTTGAAGAACTGCCAACAAATGGTGATATTATTCAGATTCCAGATCAAAACGAGATTACATACAGTTATTTATCAGGAATCATGGCCAATACAGATGAGCAAAACACAAAGAGATTCAATTTAGCATTCAGTGCTTCTTATGAGATCTTAAAAGGTTTAACTTATCAAATAAGAGCAGGTGCTAACTATTTAAACTCAACAAGAAATCGTTTCCAACCAAAATATACTATTCTCGACGCAAATGGTAATTATGTAGCGGCGGCCTCAAGACCGCAAGCAAGATCAAACGAAGATTACGTATGGGATGAAAGATATACTTTAGAAAATATTTTGACTTACAATAAGTCGTTCGGAAAACACAATTTGAATTTCACAGGTGCCTATACATTAGAGCAGTATAAAAACAGACAAACAGGACTTTTGATGTCATTTGCTGAAAATGGAAACAACGCTATTCAAGTGCCAGATGCTGCGGTTTCTATCTCAAATCCACTTGGTGAAATTAATGAAACTGCTTTAATCGGTATGATGGGTAGACTTCAGTATAGCTATGATAGTAGATATTTATTATCAGTTTCATTGAGAAGAGACGGTACATCACAGTTTAGACCTGAAAATAGATTCGATGTTTTCCCTGGTATTTCATTAGGTTGGAATGTGGATCAAGAAAGCTTCTGGAATGTTGATTTCATCAGCGGATTGAAAGTGAGAGCAAGTTATGCAGAACTAGGTAACAACAGAATTGGTCCAAACCCTTATATCGCTTCAAGAGTAATTGAGCAAGGTGTGAATTACTTATACGGATACGACAAAGAATTGACGCCAGGTTTAACGCAAAGAAGATTTGCTAACCCTGATATTTCATGGGAGACATCAATTGCACAAAACATCGGTGTTGATTTAACGATGTGGAATGACAGAATTCAATTTACTGCAGATGTTTATAAAAACCAGAAGCAAAACATGATTCTTGGTCAGCACTTACCGCCATCAGCAGGTACAAACTTAACGAGAGAGAACAACGAGTCTCTTGAGTATAGAACGTTGACACTGAATGCTGGTGATATGACAAATACAGGTATTGAATTGGCATTGAACTACAAGAACCAAACAAAATTCGGTTTGAACTATAACATTGGTTTGACATTCACGAAAAATGTGAATGAAGTTACAAACTTGAACGGTATTGAAAGAGGTTATGGTGACGGTCGCCCATCACTGACTATTGGTTCAATGGACAATACAACATTTATGGCAGTTGGTCATGAAGCAGCGTCGTTCTTCTTAGTTCAAACAGATGGTATTATCAGAACAGAAGAGGAATTGAAAAAGTACCAGGAAGAACTTAACCCTACGGCTCGTTTAGGAGATGTAAGATATGTTGATCAAGATGGAGACGGTGCCATCACAGATAATGATAGAGTGTATGCAGGTTCTGGCATGCCGGACTTTGAATCAGGTATTATAGCTTCATTAGGTTACAAAGGTTTTGACTTCTTTGTTCAAGGTTACTATTCACATGGAGCAAAAATCTATAACGGTTCTAGACTATTTGCTTACTCACACAGTAGACACACTGATTTAGTGGGCATGTGGAGCCCGCAAAACCCTACTTCAGACATTCCATTAGTGACATCATTGCAAAGTGAAAACATAAGATCTCAATCAGACTTATGGTTAGAGGACGGTACTTACTTCAGAATCAGAACAATCACTTTAGGTTATGATTTGACAAATGTGATCGGTCAAGAAGCAGGTATTTCAAAAGCAAGAGTTTATATCTCTGCGGTGAATCCATTCACTTTCACAAAGTACAGAGGCTATGACCCTGAAGTAGGTGGAGAAAGACTTCAGATGAGAGGTGTAGATAGAGGTAACTACCCTGTATCAAGACAGTTCTTAATTGGTGCTCAACTTAGTTTTTAATTTAAAAAAGTATTACAATGAATGCTTTAAAGAAGATATTAATCGTAAAATTACTAGCAGGGATGTTCTTTATGACATCATGTAATCATGATGACTTTTTAACCCGAGACAATCCTAACGCTATTACGGAACAAACGTTCTGGCAAAGTGAATCAGACGCTGAAGCTGCTTTAACAACAGTATACGCCGCACTGCAGTATCAATCAATAAGTGGAGGTCACTTGACTTATGAAATGATCAGAGGTGATTTAGGAGGAACGAACGACTGGGTAAAACACTTCCCATACACTGAGTTGATCATTCCTGATAACAGTAGACCTGTTTTCAACAAATGGGCAGAGTGTTACAATGGTATTTTTAGAGCCAATCAGGTAATTGATAACATACCGACAATGGAAGTACTTTCTGAAGAAAGAAAAACTGAAATCTTATCACAAGCACGTTTTTTAAGAGCTTTCTTCTACTTCGAACTAGTGCATACTTTTGGTGGAGGTGTGATCAAAACTTCTTCTAAAATTACAGATCATAATATTCCTTTTTCTGATGCAACTGAGGTGACAAACCAAGTGATTCTAGGAGATTTGGAATATGCTATGGAGCACTTGCCACTGACTAGAGCATCAGCTGATTTAGGAAGATCAACTTGGGGTATGGCTACTACATTACTTGGTAAAGTATACTTATACAACAAAGAGTGGACAAAGGCAGCAGTAGAGTTTAAGAAAGTAATTGACTCAGGTCTTTATCAGTTGTCTTCAAACTATGCTGAAAACTTCAGACACGATGTGCTTTACAATTCTGAATCGATTATGGAAGTGCCATTTGACGGTTCAATAAACTCAGGTGCACAAGATGCAAGTAATGTGGATGACAGTGGAGATGTTTCAGGTGGTGAGTCTACAAAACTAGCACGTTGGTATGGTCCTTATTCTTTAGGTGGATGGCAAGGAATGATGCCTACTTACTGGGCACATGAATTAATGGTTGCTGATTCAGTAGCAGGTTCAAATGCTCACTCATCAAGATACAACGCCACTCTTGCAGGACGTGACGCTGAAGGATTGTATTACAACAAAACTCCAGCAGATTTAAAAACAGAAGTGCCTAGAAGATGGGGTAATGGTGAATCATCTTACGTGAAAAAATATGCGAACTGGTATCATATGGATCTTGAAAACATTGAGAACAGATCATCAATCAATTACAAGCATATGAGATTGGCAGACGTTTTCTTGATGTATGCAGAGGCTGTTTTAGAAGGTGAAGGAGACTTAAGCACAGCAATCGAGTACATCGATAAAGTAAGATCTCGTGCAGGTGTAGTGACAATCCAGGATTATATCAACAACGATGGCGGTATTCCTCAGTTGCACATCTCTCAAGAAATACATGGTGCTCATCCTATTGTACCAGCTACAATTGATAACATCAGAACTCACCTTCGTATGGTAGAACGTCCTACTGAGTTAGCGTTCGAAAACACAAGATGGAGAGACTTAGTAAGATGGGGTATGGTAAAAGATGTATTCACATCACACCATAATGATGAATTGATAAGAATCGAAAGGTTCCAGAAGAGAATTGACGACGCGAAGGAAAATGAATTACCAACTCCAGCGCCATTGCCTCCATTATACATTGAAGGTAGAGTACGTCCTGATTTTGTGAATAACTGGAACTTCTATACTTCTGGCAAACACGATTACTTCCCAATTCCATCTGCTGAAGTTCAAGCAAACGAAGCAATTTAAAAGAGATCTATCATGATAAATATGAAATATATAAAGTTATTCATTCTTTCATCACTTGCCCTATTATTAGGGGCATGTGGTGAGGAGTTGAACAATCCAACAGTAATGACACCGAGTCATAGTGTTGTGAGAGTGTCTCAAGTAGGCAATGATAATGTCATCAACATCAATCAGCATATTGATTTTGCAGATGTTTCTCAAGGCATTGAGAGCAGACAATGGATTTTCCCAGATTCTAACGTAACAGTAGATGGTAATCCACAAGATGCTCAAGTAAGAGGTACTTTCCATAAAGAAGGAAAATGGGAAGTGACATTGAGCCAAGTATTCCAGAACAACGCTTTTGTAGGTTCAGAAACTGTAGCGAGAGAAACAAATAAAATTGATACTACATTTGTGGTAACGGTAATGCCAGCTGTGAAATTGAACAGCATTAAGGCAAACTTATTATTGGCAGACGGTACACTTGGTGATGAGATTCCAATGGCGCCTGAAACACCTACAGAAATTCCATTTGGTAGTATTTTACGTTTCACTTATGATGCAACAGGTTCTCCTTCAAAAATTCAGGGAACACTTCACGGAGCTGAGCTAGTAGCTGAAAGCCCAAGTAACAACACGTTTGATGTGAAGTATGTAACATTGGATAAAGTATACAGTTTTGCACCTGTTTTCGTAAGACCTAAGCCCTACAGTGCAGACTCTTTATTAGTACTTGACTTAGTGAAGTGTGTACGTTCTGATGAGCCATTGCTTTTAGAAAACGTAACTGCTGATGCTGATAAGAAAATTAACTTAGTGTACTCAAGAGGTTTGAATGCGAACTCAGTAAAAGCTTCAGATTATTCTGTTTCAATTACTACAGCAAAAGGAGAAACGCTAACACCTGCAGTGACTGGTGCGTATGTAAACCCTGCAAATGCAAGCTACTTAGTACTTGAAATTGGAGATGAGTTAGTATACAGTAATGATGTTGTAAAAGTGACCTACACCGGAAACTCATTAGAGTCTCAAGATGCAGCAATTGCTCCTCAATTTACAAACGAAATGTTGGTAGGTTCAGAGGAAGATCTATTGAAAGCATCGGATTATGATTACAGCTATGAAAATTCAGCAATGACACACAAAGGTGCTGATCCTGCATGGTTAGGTAATGTTGTTCCAGAAATCTTGGAGCAGTCAACTGAACAAAAATCAGATGGTAATCACAGTTTGAAAGTATCTATTCCTGCAGCAACTGATTCTAGAGCAGTGATGCCTTCAGCAATTCAAACGTACTTGAACGGTGCATTACACAAGTTTGGATTCACTGAAAACGAAAACAATAAGTTGAGATTAGAATTTGATATTTACATCGAAAACAACGGCGGTGATAGACATCCTAATGCTACATTCGACTCAAATATCCGTTTCCACTTAAGTAATAAAGGTTCTGACTGGCAAGAAATGGCACATGGTTTTGCTAAAGCTGAAGAAGGTAAGTGGTTGACATTCTCAAATGTAATTGATGTGAAAAATGTAATTGCTGAGTACAACTTGATCATGAAGATTGTAAACACAGGTAGTGAGCCAGCTACACTTTACATTGATAATATCAGATTGAAAAGATACTATCCTAGACCTTAAGGATGAAGAATGCTGAATTAAGAATAAAGAGTGATTTTGATACTTAATTGTTGATTAATTAAAACATCTTTGTTATTGATTCCTTTTGAAGGAAGCTTATGATTGAAATATCTTGGGCTTCCTTCTTTTTATTCTAATTTGAGTAAAGAGGGGTGTTTGTTTCTTTCTTGGAATGGAGTGAGTTTTGTGATTCAAAACCCAGAATGGAAAACACTATGAAACTTATTTAGAATATGGTGGAATTATATTAAAACCGCTCTCTTAATTAGGGAGTCTTGGTAAAAGGTTAACTATCTGATAACAAGATGTTTTCTGAATAAAAAAGCAAATAAAAACCCCGAAAAATGTCCAATTTGGCTTTTTTCGGGGTTTTAGCTTGCCTAAATTTGAGTTACGACACAAAAAAATAGGTACAAACCAAGCTCAAATATAGTATGCAATTCGAAATATTCAAGTCAGAACAAGCTCAACCCCTTAAATATTATAAATTCAAGAATTCTGAGTTAGGAAAAATTCATTCTTGTATTCCCTGGGAAGAATTGGAGCAATTATTACCTTCTATTTCAAAAAAGGCAGGAAGGAAATCATGGTTTAATAACAGGGGAAAGTTAGCTCTTATGTTCCTCAAGTCTTATTCCGGTTTAAGTGATGAAAAATTAATTGATAGACTGAATACAGATTGGGCTTATCAGATGTTTTGCTTTCGCTTTTTAAAAGTTGATGAAACAATAAAAGACATTACTCTCCCCAGTACAACGCGTTCTTACATTTCATCAATTATTGATGTCGAAGAACTTCAATTTTCCTTATTAAAACACTGGAAAGGAGCTATTGAATTTTCTAACCTATTACTGATGGATGCTACCTGTTATGAAAGTGATGTCAGGTACCCTACAGATGTAAAATTATTATGGGAAAGTTGCCATTATATTTTTGAAAAACTGCTTTTCAGGTGCTGTGAAGAATTAAAAATAAAACGTCCCAGAAGTAAATATGTAGAGCAAAAGAGAAAATATTTGACTTACTTTAAGAGGAGAAGAAAAGGATACAAACTGACAAGAAAAAGAAAGCGTTCCTTGCTGTACTCAAACTTTAAAAAGAAAGGTCCAAAACCCTACACGAAAGAAGAAAATAGTATGGTTGAAATCATAGCAAAAGAAAGATCGACTCGTATGGAAGGGATTTTTGGAACCCATAAAAGAAGTTATGGACTCGGTAAGATAAAAGCGAGAACAGAAGCAAATGAAAAACTATGGATCGTGTTTGGTATTCTTACTTCAAATGCTGTTTTATTGGCGAAGAAAAAGGAAACGAAACTACCTGAAACAGCACAAGGAAGACAACTAAAATTAGCAGTCTAAAAAGTCATTTTCCCAATGTCCCTTGGATAAATGTGTCCATACAGTTCTTAAATAGGGTATTTTTTTGAGTTTTGTATTTAAACAAGCTGACCTTTTAGAAATGATTGAGTTTTTGAGTGAATTCTATATAAAATCACCCACTAAAATAGAAGTATTCTATCTTTTTTAGTGGGTGATGGGATCTATTTACCAAGATTCCCTAATTAAGGTTAAATATGCGCCATAAAGAGGTAATTATTAGGAAGTTGTTGTTGTGTCTAAAGTGTAAATTGAGGTGAAATAAATAAATTAATTCACAAAATGCTTAGTAATGAAATGAGAACGACTGTTTATTAGGTGTTTTTGTCGATTTATGTAAGATAGTACCAGCCTATCTGAAAGCATTTATAACCTTAGTTTAAATAATGAAACATTTACAATTAAACTATTCCCAAACTACGAAGCTACTACTCTCACTGTTGTTTTTCACTCTTTTCTCGGAGAGTGTGTTAGCACAACAACCAACAACAACTTCTAACCCTTCGGATGTATGGGAAATTCGATGGAGTGCCTCTGATGAATTCAATGGAGCTACTCCAGACTGGTCGAAATGGATCAAGACCGGCAATCTCCCTAACACCACGGCTTGGAAGTGGAACAACGATGACAATGTGAAAATTGAAAATGGAGTGGCGGCGTTGACCATGCGTCAAAACGCTAACAATGCTTCAGATGGAGGGACTTATTTTAAGTCAGGAATTCTGAAATCGTACCAAACGTTTACGTATGGATACTACGAAGCCAAGATCAAAGGAGCCGACATAGGAGAGGGCGTTTGTCCGTCTTTCTGGCTTTTCTCCAATTTTGATTATTCTGTTGGAAACGGCAAAACGGTTTACAGTGAGATTGATGTAGTGGAATTACAACAGTTTGACTGGTATGAAGGTCATCAAGATGACATTTATGACATGGATCACAACCTTCATGCAGTAGTAATGGAAAATGGAACAGGTGTCTGGAGAAGACCAAAACAACATCCTAACGAGCAATTGAACAAATACAGAGCTCCTTGGGACCCCACAAAAGATTACCATATCTATGGGTGTGAAGTGAATGAAAATGAAATTATCTGGTATGTAGATGGTATTGAGGTGGCGAGAAAACCGAATACCTACTGGTACCGCCCAATGAATGTAACTTTGTCATTGGGGTTAAGAAAACCCTTTGTGGAATTCTACAACAACAGAAACAACGCAGTCAATCCAGAGACAGATCCAGAAGCCAAAGCACTACTGCCAGGTATGCCAACAACAATGTATGTTGATTATGTAAGAGTATGGGAGAAATCCACTACTCCAGCTCCTCCAACTGTTGACGTAGGAGAAATTGGCAACCCAAGTTTTGAAGAAGGCGACCTTTCTTATTGGTCTGCAAGTATTGGTCTACAAGAAGTAGTAAGCAATACAAAATCATCAGGTTCTTATGGTGCAAAAGTGAACAACGGTAATGTAGCACAAGTGATCACTTTAGCAGCCAATACTACTTACACTATCTCTGTAGATGGTAAAGTAGGATCTAATGGAACAAGTGCATTTTTAGGCATTACAGATGCTGTATCGGGTGATTTTATCACTAATCAGGAATTCAGTTCTACTTCTTTTGAAAACAAAAGTATTTCCATCACTACGGGTGCTTCAGAACACAAGTACAGAGTTTGGTATTATTCAGATGGTGAGGCATACTGTGATAATTTCACAATTGGAACAGATGGTACGCCTCCAGCTGATGTGGATGTAAATGGAGTGTCTTTAAACAAAAACACATCAAGTATTGGAGTGGGAGAGCAAGTGCAATTAAGTGCTTCAGTTTCTCCCTCCAATGCCACTGACAAAACAGTTTCTTGGTCTACAGCTAATGCATCAGTAGCAACGGTTTCAAATGGTAATGTAACAGGAGTAGGAGCTGGTACTACAAAAATTACAGTAACCACAAGAGACGGTAACTTCAAAGCAGAATGCACAGTAACAGTAACGTCAGGTGGTGGCGGAGGTAGTGGAAGTTTACCAACTGTAGGGAGTGTAATCTGGTTGAAAACGCTTTCAGATGATTATGTAACGGTCAACACTTCTCAAGGAACAGCTTTACAAGCGACAAAATCATCAGTATCAAGTTTTGAAGAGTTTACAGTATTAGATGCAGACGGTTATTTCGCATTGCAATCTGTTGCTACTAATAAATACGTAACTGTAGCATCTGACAATACTGTCAAATGTGGAGCAACAGGTATTTTTGAAAGACAGAAATTAACTTTTGAATTGACGTCAGATGGTTATTTGATCTTGAAAGGAAAAATCAATGGTCAATACATCAGTACAAACAGTTCTGATGCTTTAGTTGCTAATCAATCGAATGCATCAAATGCTACAAAATTTACTTTTCAAAACGGCTCATCTTCAAGAGTAACTTCTACACAGCAATTGAAGCTTGAGCAAGAAATAAAAGTATATCCCAATCCTTATAATTTCGGGAACCTATACATCAACCTCAATAAAATAAATAGCGGTACGCTAAGAGTGTATGATGTTGGTGGAAGAGAATTTATAAACAAAACCTTCAACGAGGTAAACCAAATAGTTCTTAAACACGATGAATTGATGAACCATTCTGGTTTATTAATTTTCCAAATAGTCACAAAAGACGGCACTGCTACAACACGGACAATTTGTAATTAACACACTTACTAAAGGCTGGCATGATTGTCAGCCTTTTTTTTAAGTTAAAAGGTTTATTATGCTAATAGTATTTCTGCAGGAATTTTTAAATCCTTATATAATGATTTTATCATTTTGAGGCTCAAATTTCTTTTACGATTAAGCACTTCACTGACTCTGCTTTGTGATCCAAGGTATTGAACCATATCAGCTTTTGTCATACCCATTTGTTCCATACGGAATTTTATAGCATCAATGGGGTCAGGAGGGGCTATAGGATAATGTTTCATCTCGTAAGACTCTACTAAAGTGACTAACAAATCAAATTCATCTCCTTCAGGAGTATCTTTTTTGGCTCCCCAGAGTTCTTCTATTCTTTCTAATGCTTCATTATAATCAAGCTCTGATTTTATGGGTTTAATATTCATAATTAAATCGTTTTTACATCAATTTTATCATATTGTTTATGTGTTCCAATAAACCGTACGAAAACAACTTGAAATTCATATTCAATTTCAACAACTAGTCTATAATCATTGCCTTTAATATTAAAAACAACTCTACCGTCGCCAACTATACTAGCATGTTTATATTGACTCTTCAAATCATTAGAACTTTCCCATTTCGCCACTTTTACATCATGGTACCAAGCTCTCAATGAGGATTCAGAATCTGAATATTCTGGTTTTTCAAAAAACTCACGAATAGTTCTAAATGCAATGATTCTCATATGACAAATATACTGAAAATTAACAAAATCCCAAAATGGGATATTTTGATGCCTAATCATATTATGAATCTATGATAGTTATAATACTTGTGTCTAACCAATAATAACCATTATGCTAATTTTTTACCGAGAATGGATAATTTTTAAGAATTCATTCCCCTGCTTACCCTCTAATTTTACATTATGATCAAAGACTTGAAATAAGGAACTCTTCAATCTTTGGTTAATCAAGCTAATTACTCAAGAAAAGTTTAAGACTATATATTAAATGAAAAAGTTATTTGTAATGGCTTGTGCTGCTCTGATGACTCAGGTAGGTGTAGCACAGGAGAGAGGCGTTTTAGGGCAAGCAAACACCCCTAATGTAGCATTGAAAAGTATCAATTTAGGAGATTGTAAGTGGACGGAAGGTTTCTGGGCAGACAAATTTGAAGTCGCAGAAACATCTATGGTGCCTTATATGGGCGAAGTATTGACTGGTGATGTGGGACATGCTTTGAACAACTTCAAAATTGCGGCAGGTTTAAAAGAAGGAAAACACCAAGGGATGCACTGGCACGATGGTGACTTCTATAAGTGGATTGAAGCTTCAATGTATGTATATGCTCAGAATGGCGATAAAGCATTGTTGGAAGAGATCGACGGTTACATCAAAATTATTGGTGAAGCTCAAGAAGAGGACGGTTATATTCAGACGCAAGTTCAGCTGAGAAACAATGTAGACCGTTATGAAAACCGTAAGTTTCATGAGATGTACAACACAGGTCACTTATTGACTTCTGCTTGTATACATCACAGAGTTACAGGACAGTCCAACTTCTTGGATATTGCTGTGAAACATGCGGATTTCTTATATAAAACATTCAATACTGATGATCCTCGATACGGACGTTTTGGTTTTAACCAAACACAAATCATGGGATTGGTAGAGATGTACAGAACTACAGGAAATAAAAACTACTTGGACCTTGCAGAAAGATTTATCAATAACAGAGGTAAATATGAAGTAGAGGAAACACCTGAAACACAAGGTTATCCAATTGGTGATATGGTGCAGGAAAGAGTGCCATTGAGAGAGTCGGATGAGGCAGTTGGACACGCCGTTTTAGCATTGTATTACTATGCAGGTGCAGCGGATGTAGCATCTGAAACAGGAGAAAAAGCATTGGTAGACGCATTGGACAGACTTTGGGACAATGTGACAAATAAGAAAATGTATGTTACTGGTGCGGTAGGACAAGCGCATTATGGAGCATCAACAAACCGTGATAAGATTGAAGAAGGTTTTATTGATGCTTACATGATGCCAAACATGACGGCTTATAATGAAACTTGTGCCAACGTTTGTAACTCAATGTTCTCATACAGAATGTTAGGATTACATGGGGAATCAAAATATGCTGATATCATGGAGTTAGTATTGTACAACAGTGGTTTATCAGGTATTTCATTAGAAGGTAAAGATTATTTCTATTCTAACCCATTGAGAATGGTGCATGGATCTAGAGATTATTCGAAACACAACACAGAAACGCCAGTTAGAGAGCCTTACTTGGAGTGTTTCTGCTGTCCTCCAAACATTGTACGTACAATTGCAAAATCATCGAACTGGGCTTATAGTTTATCAAAAAATGGTGTAGCAGTAAACCTTTACGGAAGTAACAGACTAGAGACAAAATTACAGGATGGTTCTACAGTTATTTTAAATCAAGTAACGAATTATCCATGGGAAGGTACAGTAAATATTACTGTTGAAAAAGCGAAAAAACAGCCATTTGACGTTATGCTTAGAATTCCAAACTGGGCAGTAGGTTCAACTGTTAAAGTGAACAACGAAGCAGTGGATGTAAAAGTGGTAGAAGGAGAGTTTGCAACAATCAACAGAAAGTGGAAAAAGGGTGATATTGTCACTCTGGACATGCCAATGGAAGTGAAACTTGTAGAAGCAAATCCATTAGTAGAGGAAGCAAGAAACCAAGTAGCGGTAAAGAGAGGTCCTATTGTATACTGTGTAGAAACACCAGATTTACCGAAAGATGCAAAGATTTTGGATGTGTACTTCAAAGGAGGAGCACCGTTAAAAGTAAATTACAACAAAGACCTTTTAGGTGGTGTAGCAACAATTGAAGCACCAATTTTAATCAGAAAAGATCAAGCAAAAGAAGACATGTACTCAACAGTAGATGTACCTAAGTTTGATGAGTCATCGATACAACTTGTACCTTATTTCACTTGGAATAACAGAGGTGAAGCAGAAATGACCGTATTTATGCCAGTCATCTGGAATAATTTATAAAAGCCCCAGCAAGGAGACGATGTTCTCCTTGCTTTTCTAGTCTTAATAAACGAACGATAGAATGGATTTATTCGCAATTTTTTTAATATTATGTGCTAGTTTTTTTCAGGGGACTTTTGGCCTTGGAATGAAGCATATTGCTCCTTTAAAATGGGAGAATTGGTGGTTGGTACATGCCACTACCGCTATGATTATCCTACCCATTGCCTGGGCACTATTTGTAGAACCTAATACTTTTTCAATTATAGCTGATATCGATCAATCTGTTCTTTTCATGGCAATGCTTTTTGGCTTTTTATGGGGAATAGGAGGTATTCTTTTTGGAGTGAGTGTGGAGTATACAGGGGTGAGTATCACCTACGGAATTGTGATGGGTTTAGCCGCTTCAATGGGTTCTTTAGTGCCACTTTTCCAAATGGAAACTTTACCAGAAAATATGAATTTGGTATTGAGCGGAGTGGGCTTGCTTTTAGTAGGAGTAGGTATTACTGCAGTAGCAGGAGTGAAAAGAGATAAAGCTCAAAATAATGTATTAAATGCAGAGCAAGAGTTTGAAGAAGATGGTGATGTATTAGTCGCTGAACCTGTAGTGGCAGTTCAACCGAAAAAATCAATTCAAACAGGAGTCTTGATAGCGGTTACAAGTGGTGTGCTTTCAGCACTATTGAACGTTGGCTTTACAAATGCCTTACCCGTAGCCGATAATGCAGTTCAAAATTATGGCACTAACCCAACAGACGCAAGTTTAGTAGCATGGGTAGTGGTATTAATGGGTGCATATTTAATGAACTTCGGCTTTGCCCTTTTCAAAATGATCCAAAATAAATCATGGGGAGGTTTTGCGGTAGCAGGAAGCTCAAAAGCCTATTTATGGTCAGTTTTAGCAGGTGTATTTTGGTTTGGCGCCTTGGGTATTTATGGACAAGGAGCTGCTTTGATGGGAGACTTAGGTCCCGTTTTAGGATGGCCAATGATGCTTGGTATTTCATTGATTGTGAGTAATGTGTGGGGATATAGATCAGGAGAGTGGAAAAATGCATCCTCATCATTCAAAATTTTATTAGGAGGACTAGCAGTATTAATATTTGCGATTTGTCTATTGGGCTTCGCTAATGCTTAAATCAAAAAAGAAAATGAAAATTGTAGATATAACGCCTTACGTATTATCACAGGAACTAGAAACACCTTTTTATTTTTCCCAATGGCACTATGCCTCTAGAAAAATATGTTTGGTGAAAGTGACACTGGAAGATGGTACGTACGGTTGGGGAGAAGGATACGGTCCTGCAGATATGATCAAAACAGGGATTGATTTTCTCAAAGGATTCATCATTGGTGAGAATGTTTTGGAAAACGAAAAGATCTGGCAGATCATGTATCTCAGAACATTGGACTTTGGTAGAAGTGGTATTTTTAATTCAGCTATCAGTGCCATTGATGTTGCGTGTTGGGATTGTAAAGGAAAAGTATTGCAACAGCCTGTTTCCGTTTTATTAGGAGGGGTGAAAAACCCAATTATCCATCCTTATGCCACAGGTTTTTACTTTACGGATTCGCCAACTTTAGAAGACGATCTAATTAAAGAAGCGAACTATTACAAGGAACAAGGGTTTAGAGCGGCTAAAATGAAAGTCGGTTTAGGCATAGAAAAAGACGTTTATTATGTCAACCTATTGAAAAATGCCCTTGGTGATGATGTCAAATTAATGATCGATTCTAATCATGCTTACAATTATAGAGAAGCGTTGGAATTGTGTAAAAGAATAGAGCATTTGAATATCGGTTGGTTTGAAGAACCTGTTCACCCTGAGGATTTTAAAGGGTATAAAGCATTGCGTGAGAATACACATATTCCAATTGCAGGAGGAGAGTGTGAGTACTTGAAGCATGGTTTTAAAAGGCTTTTTGAAAACGACAGTGTAGACATCGCTCAGCCAGATATTTGTGCTACAGGCGGTCTAACTGAAGTAAAAAGAATAGCCACTCTAGCACAAAGCTACCATAAAGACATAGTGCCTCATTCGTGGGGAACTTGGATTGCCATCAGTGCGGCCATTCATTTTGTAGCCAATTTGGATCAGAACCCTGGACGTATGTTCAGAAATGCCCCAATGATTGAATTGGACAGAACAGAAAATCCATTGAGAGACGATGTGATCGAGCATCATATTGAAGTCATCAATGGAGAAATCAAAGTACCTGAATTACCAGGACTAGGAATTGAAGTAAACCAAAAATATCTAAATAAATATGGAGACAATAGTTCAAAACAAAGCCTTGAAGTTTGGCAGTAAAAAGTTATATATCAACGGAGAATTTGTAAATGGAGCTACTAACGCAACTACTTTTGCAACTTGTCCTCATGATCAACAGCCAATTTGTGAAGTAGCACAGGCTACAAAAGAAGATACAGAGTTTGCTTTGCAATCTGCCCATGAAGGTTTCTTGAAATGGTCAAAGTTACCGTTGGAAGAACGTTTAGAGTGGATCAAGAAATTACGTGATAAAATCATTGAAAACGGTGATCAGTTGAGAGAAGCTGTATGTCATGAAATGGGTAAAACTTGGGATGCATCTGTAGAAGATCTTACAAGTATCGCTGATTCATTGGCTTTTTACAGTGAGGAAATGAGAGTGAAGTCTGAGTTTGCTATTGAGGACCGTCAAGGAACACATACTCACCGTATGGTCTATCAGCCTTTGGGAGTGGTAACAGCCTTTTTAGCATGGAACTTCCCATTATTGAACCTTGGATTCAAACTAGGTCCAGCACTTGCAGCAGGTTGTTCTATTGTGATTAAAGCCTCAGAATCTTCATGTATCTCTTCTTTGATGATTGCTGAATTTGCACATCAAATTAATTTCCCGAAAGGAGTGATTACAGTGTTGTGCGGTAACCGTCAAAATGTAGGGGTGCCATTATGTGAAAGCACTATTCCAAAACTAGTCACTATGATTGGTTCTACTTTTACAGCACAAAAACTAATTGAGCAATCTGTAAAGACTTCCATCAAAAGATATTCAATGGAATGTGGTGGTAATGCACCATTTATTCTTTTCGAAGACGGTAATATGGAAGATGCCTTAGCGATCACAAAAGCCATCAAGTTTGGTGGTAATGCAGGTCAGGTATGTGTGGCACCCAACCGTTTTTATATTCACGAAAGTGTTTATGATCAATTCCTTTTACAGTTGGTAGAAGCGGCGAAAGGTACCAAATTAGGCTTCTTCAAAGAGCAAGGTATCAATATGGGACCTTTGGCCAATGCATCACAAATTGAGTCAGTAAGCCATTTTGTGAATCAATGCGTAGAGCAAGGAGGTAAGATCCTTACAGGCGGTAAAAAAGTAGAAGGAGAGGGCTGTTATTTCGAGCCAACTGTGATTGAATTAGAAAACCATAAAGCCGATATCCTTCAGCATGAAGTTTTTGGTCCTGTGTGTGTGATCATGAAGTTCTCAACTTTAGAAGAGGTATTAGAATATGCCAATGATTCAACAGCAGGTCTGGCATCTTACGTTTTCTCAGAAAATGAAGAGTTATTGGAGACGGTAGCCATGGAATTAGAGTTTGGTGAAGTACAGCAGAATGGTGTGAAATACGATATTAATCTTCCTCACTTGGGCGTGAAGAACAGTGGTATTAGCATGGACTGTTCAAAATTTGCCTTGGATGATTACTTGATTTTAAAACGTATCAGCAAAAAGCTTTAATCATGAGTTTACCCGAAACATTTATAAGTTGTGATTGGGGTACTACCAATTTGAGGTTGAGAGTGATTAACACTGCTACCTTGGACGTAATGAAAGAATTTTCTTCCAATCAAGGAGTGAAGGAATTGTATAAAAATTATTCGGAGCAAGATCTTCTGGATAAGCACAGTTACTATTCTAACTTTCTAGAACAAAAGCTTCAGGACATTACTGACCTCAATCAGAAAAATATCATTGTAGCCTCAGGTATGATTACATCATCAATGGGGATGTGTGAACTTGGCTATACTTCTATGCCGTTTTCAGCACAGGGCAAGGAAATTTTCAGTAAAGTGATTTCTATTTCAAAGGACCTTTCTGTTCTGATGATTTCAGGAGTAAAACAAGGTGATGATGTAATGCGTGGTGAAGAAGTGCAAGCACTGGGGCTGACGGAATATCTTGAAGGTATCAGTGAAGGTGTTTTGTTATTGCCAGGCACGCACAGCAAGCACCTTACTTTTCAGGAAAATACCTTCCATAAACTAGACACTTTCATGACCGGAGAAATATTCGATATGCTGACCAAGCACAGTATTCTCTCCAACTCCATTGCCAAAGGAGAATTCAATGAAACCAACAAAAAGGCATTTCAGGAAGGAGTCCAAAAAGCAGTGGCTGAAGGTATCAGTAAGAACTTATTTAAGGTAAGGGCTAAAGCGCTTTTAGATAATAGAGATAAGGTAGAAAGCTATTATTACCTCAGTGGATTACTGATCGGTGATGAGTTGGCCTACTTGAAAGATCAAAACCCAAAAGTTTGTATTGCTGCTTCAGGTATGCTGAATGAGTTATATCAGTTAGCATTAGAAGTGGTAGTAGAAGATAGAAACAGATTGGTCTTTTTTGAGGAGGATGTTCTTGAAAAAGCATTATTAATTGGACAGAAAAAAATCTTAGAACAACAATATGAGTGTGTGTAAAGTCAAGGAGTTTTCATGGACTAAATTCCATGATGCTCCAATTGTCGGTATTCTTAGAGGGGTAGACGAAACCACTTTGGAACGTATTATCCCCATTTATGTACAGGCAGGTTTAAGTACAATTGAGATCACGCTAAACACTCCAAATGCATTAGCGTTTATTGAAAAACTATCTGCCGCTTATCCTGATCTAAACGTTGGGGCAGGTACAGTTTGTGACCTTGAAGGTTTAGACAAAGCACTGGAAGCAGGAGCACAGTTCATTGTCACGCCTATTGTAGACCAAGAGGTCATCGCAAAATGTAAAAGTCTTGAGATTCCTGTTTTCTCAGGAGCATTGACGCCAACAGAAATCTACACGGCTTGGAAAGCAGGTGCGACTGCAGTAAAAATATTTCCTTGTTCTCAGTTTGGTGCTAATTACGTAAAAGACATTAAAGCACCACTCAATGAGATCAAAGTTTTACCAACAGGTGGAGTAGACAGTAAAAATATTCAATCATTCTTCAAAGCAGGAGCTTATGGAGTAGGGATGGGTGGTTCTTTGTTTCCTAAAGCATTACTAGTGGAAGGACAAGAAGACGCTTTACTATCTCACTTTACAGCTTTGAAAGATTCGTTTTAAAGAAAATAAATTGTGATGCGATTAATTGCCTTGAATAAATAGTTAATTATTCCATAGGAAGGGTTGAGTTGTGATGACTTAACCTTTCTTTTTTTCTGAAAATCTGAGAAAGAGCTCAAAAACCTTTATTGACTTATTTTGTGCTTTAGATTTTTGAACAAAAAGAAAAGAAATTGAAAATAAAAGGATGATTTTTTGAGAAAATGAAACCAAAATTTCTTACAAATTGAAAATAATTTTAATTTTTTCTTAATAAAAATCTTGGCTAACGTTCTTGAATCGAAGATTCTGAAAAATTCTTCTAGTTGCAACAAAAAAAGACAGATGAAATGTCATAAAAATTTCTTAATTTTGAATATAATTTCTATTAAGAATTAAGTGGCCCGAATAGTATTATTAGTATATTATTCGGGTTTTTTTGTGCTTTAATCTAAAAATGTAACTATTTGATCTACAATAGATTGAGTTCTTAGTATGCGAAAATGACCAGTGTTTTCTATACGTCTCAACTCGCAAACATCTCCCCACGCTTTCGCTACACTTTCCGATTGTTCAATGTTGACAACTTTATCATTTATATCGTGTAAAATCAACGCCTTTTTTACATTGGATTTTTTGACGAAATCAGAAACATTTTGATCTTTAACTTTTAAATTAAATTCAGATTCTAATTTATTGACAAGCCTTGTTTTTACTTTGTTAGTGATTCCTACAAATGCTGCAACATCATCCAAACGCTGTTCAAAGCGGTCAGGAGTAGTAAGCATTACATATTTTGAAATTTGGATATTTTCGTGATTCGCTAAACAGTGCGTAGTACCTACACTGCCAAAAGAGTGAGAAATGATCTGATGCATTTCATACTTTTCCAGCATATATTGTATGATATTACTGAAGTCAAACATGGTAGTTCTGCCTTGCTCACTAAACCCATGAGAAGGAGCGTCAAAAGCATAAACCGTATAGTCGTTATCAATCAAGCTTGGAATAATGTCAGAGAAGTTGCCTGCCTGACCTTCCCATCCATGCACAAGAAGGACTTTTTTGGAGCCATTGCCCCATTTATAAGTTTGAATGCCAATCCCATTAATTTGAACCTTATCTTTTTTAGCTTGTTCTAATACTTCAATTTCATGAGGACGAAGCTTAAAGACCTGAGGTTTTAGAATTTTTTTGTAGGCAATATTTACCACAACATTGGGTGCGGTAGTTGAAAGTAATTTGATGAGTGGTTTCATAGATCTGTCTTTTTTACAAAATTATTCTTATTTATTGTGAATAACAACTCATTCATTGATAAAAAAATAAGGGGCCAAATTGGCCCCTTATTTAACACTCTCTTACAAGAGTGCCTGTTAAAACAAACAGTTTGTGAAAATAGTTGGTGGATTAAAAGTATATCTTTAAACACTGTAACAGTGTTTTTTTTATTATTTCTTAAATAATACACACATAACATATTTTACCCTACTTGTTTAAGGAATGTTGCTTAACTTTACATTTATTAGGAGTTGAAAGGGGAAAGTTTTATAAATCTTAAATTTTGAAATATTTACTTTCACCTTATTAATTCATAAAACATTTAATGTAGTTTTGTGTTCAAGACTTAACACTACGAAACAACTTCTGTTTTTATGACAAATAAAGGATATAAAAAACTTAGTCATTTACTATCTAAACATATACAACATCAAGTCGAAGGAGATGTAATAGAGCCAATTCTAGACCCAAGCCAGGAAACGGATTTTTGGGGTAATCTTGTGCGATATGCTGATGGTATGAATCTGGCTATTATAAAAAATAAAGGGACAATCACTTCATTGGCCCAACATCTGGAAAAGAGCATTACGCCATTTGTGGCACTTTGTAAGCTTGAAGGCTCTACACTTCCTGTTATTTTTTATGTAAACGAAAGTGGTAAAACACTAGCTGCTGTAGTAGATGTTTTAGGACAGGAGACAGAAATTAACCTTACCATTGCTTTAGAAAACCTTATCAGGTTAGAATCGGGTGAAATTGAATACGCTATTCCAATTTCAAATAACCCTATTATATCTGACTCTACAACGAAGGAAAAGAGCAATTCTATTTCTCGTCTTTACAGATTGCTTTCTGCGGAGAAAAAAGACATTGCCTACATTTATATTTATGCATTACTGATTTCATTGTTTGGTTTAGTGCTTCCGTTAGGTGTACAGACTGTGATCGAACTTATAGCAGGTGGTGTGGTAATTGACTCCATCACCGTCATGATTGGTTTGGTGATTGTAGTGACCATGTTTACGGGTGGGCTACAAATTATGCAGCTGAAACTGGTGGAGACCTTGCAAAGAAGAGTTTTCGTGAAAGCGGCCTTTGAGTTTGCTTTCCGTTTACCGAGAATCAAGCTGGAGTCATTGATGGGAAGTTATGCACCAGAACTGATGAACCGTTTCTTTGATGTGCTGACCATCCAGAAGAGTTTACCGAAATTCCTGATTGATTTATCAGGAGCAATCTTGCAGATTCTTTTCGGTATGATTCTTCTTTCTTTCTATCACCCATTATTTATTGTATTCGGTATTGTATTGATTTCCCTTTTGGTGATCTTGTTTTACTACACAGGTCCAAAAGCATTGGATGCCAATATGGTAGAGTCAAAATATAAATATAAGGTAGTACATTGGCTGGAAGAAATGGCGAGAACGCTGTTGTCTTTCAAAATTGCAGGGGGTACATCATTGCCATTAGAAAGAACAGAAAACTTGACGAATCACTATTTGCATTACAGAGAAAAGCAATTCAACGTAGTGATCAATCAGTTCCTTTATGTATATATCTTTAAAACCTTAGTAACCGGTGGTTTATTAATTATTGGTTCTTGGTTAGTGATTAACAGAGAAATCAACTTAGGTCAGTTCGTTGCCTCTGAGATTGTGATTGTATTGGTACTTTCAGCATCAGAGAAGTTGGTATTGTCTATGGAAGTAGCTTATGATATGCTGACAGCTGTAGATAAAATTGCTCATGTAACAGATTTACCATTAGAAAAGAAAAACGGGGTGGTAATGCCTGTAAGAGATAGCAAAGGTTTTGAGGTGAAGGTAAAAGATTTACACTTTACATACCCTAATGGTAGAAAGGCTTTGAATGGTGTGAATTTGCATATTAATCAAGGAGAAAGATTATGCTTGCTAGGTTATAATTTCTCAGGGAAAGATGCGATGATGCTGGCATTGTCAAGTATGCTGAATGACTATAAAGGTGCGATTACTTATGATGACTACTCATTAAAAGATGTCGATCTTAACAGTATAAGAAATCAGATTTCAAAGAACCTCTCAGAAGAAGAGCTTTTTGATGGCACTATCCTCGAAAACATTTCTATGGGTAGAGAAGGTGTGACTTACGATGATGTATTGTGGGCATTAAAGAATGTAGAATTACTTGATTTTGTCAATAAACAGCCTCAAGGTTTAAATACATTGATCACAGCAGGAGGCAAGGTCTTCCCTGAAAGCGTAACAATGCGTTTCTTACTAGCGAGATGTATTGTGGACCGTCCGAAATTATTGATTCTAAACAAGACATTCCGTGAGTTGGACAGTCATGTGAGATTGAAAGTACTTTCATTCTTGATTGATAAAGAAAACCCTTGGACATTGGTATTTGTTGGTAATGACCCTATTCTTTCAAACTTATGTGACCGAGTGGCGATTATGTCGCAAGGTAAATTAGAGACAATAGGTACACTAGATGAAGTGAAGGGACACCCGAGTTTCCAGAATTGTATTTTACCACCAACAAATAACGCTTAAATCAGAAAGTTATGTTAAATATCACTCCAAAAAACTCTTCTGATCAGCAGGAATTTGACAGAAGATTTGGTTCTCTAAATACATTAAATACACCCTCTGAGGCAAAGAAAATTGCACAGTGGATCATGGCTATTATCGCTATCTTTTTTGTAGTAATGTTTTTGCCATGGCAGCAGAACATCAGAGCAAGAGGTGAAATGACGGCATTAATGCCACAAGACAGACCACAGAAAATTCAGTGTCCAATTGACGGTACAATTGCTAAATGGAATGTTGCAGAAGGTCAAGAAGTGGATTCGGGTCAGGTGTTATTGACTATTGCCGAAGTAAAAGATAAGTACATTGACCCAGATATGATTCTTCGTTTGGAAGAAGGTATTATGGCTAAAGGTGAGGCTATTGAAGCCAAAAGAGATAAAGTACAAGCCAAAGAGCGTCAATTAAGAGCTTTGGAAGAAGGTTTGATCATCAAATTAAAACAGTTTGATAACAAAATTCAACAAAGTCTACTAAAAGTTGAAAGTGATAGTATCGCCTGGCAAGCGGCTAAGGTAGACCTTAAAAACGCCGACCGTCAGTACAATGCCAATCAGGAACTTTATAATAAGGGCTTGATCTCTTTAACTAAACTAGAAGGCGTAAGAAGTAAATATCAGCAGTCAGTTTCAAAAGAAGTTGGAGCAAGAACTAAGTTCGAAATGGCAAT
The DNA here is from genome assembly GCF_012844305.1 of Flammeovirga aprica JL-4. GTDB lineage: Bacteria > Bacteroidota > Bacteroidia > Cytophagales > Flammeovirgaceae > Flammeovirga > Flammeovirga aprica. The sequence goes on along the minus strand of NZ_JABANE010000015.1, from coordinate 31,601 downwards.
CAACGAATACCAAAATGCAATTCTTGGTAAGAATGTCACTAGAAACGAAATGTTGGACAAAATTGCAAAAACGGATTCAGAATTAAGTACAACCCTGTCTGATATTGCAGATAGTGAAGGTGCTTTAGCAAAGGCTAGAAACGAGCTTTCAAGTATGGAAGTACGTGCTGGTATGCGTGTGATCCGTGCTCCTCAGAAAGGTATTGTAGTACAAGCGTTGAGCAGTGGTATTGGTGAAAACGTGAAAAGCGGTCAGGTATTGATGACATTGATGCCTGAAAATCCACATTTAGCAGCGGCTATTTATGTGAAAACGATGGATGTTCCATTGATTGAGGAAGGAAGACATGTTCGTTCGAGATTTGATGGATGGCCTTCAATTCAGTTCTCAGGATGGCCGAGTGTATCAGTGGGTACATTTGGTGGTAAAGTGGAAGTAGTCGATTTTGTAAATCAAGCTGACGGTACTTTTAGAATCTTAATTACACAAGATTTAAAAGAAAAAGATGATGAATGGCCAGTAGAACTCAGAATGGGTACTGGTGTATTTGGCTGGGTAATGCTTGAAGAAGTGCCAATATGGTACGAACTTTGGCGTCAGATCAATGGTTTCCCGCCTAGTTTGAAAAATTATGATACATCTGCAAAAGGAAAAAAGAAATAATATGAGAGTAGTTTTAATGGGGTTGTTATTGCACCTCAGTTTCTGTAATCTGCTGTATGCACAGGAAATTTCAGAAAATGACTCTACGGAAAGTATTCTTTCTTTAGATGATTTGTATGAAATTGTAATGGTATATCATCCCGTTGCCCAGCAAATTGCCCTACTCTCTGAGCAAGGTCAAATGCAGGTGCGATTGGGTAAAGGTTATTCAGACCCCAAGATTTATTCTAAGTATGATCAGAAGGTTTTTAAAACCAAAGATTATTATACAAAGTGGAATAGCTATGCTAAAATTCCCGTTTGGGCAGGTTCGATTAATGTAGGTTATGAAAGAAATGACGGCATTAATCTCAACCCTGAAAATGACACCAATGGTGGTAAGGGTCTGATGTATGTTGGCTTGGAACTTCCGGTCTTGAAGGGTTTGCTGATGGACGAACGTAGAGCAATGCTCAAAAAAGGTTACGCTATGCAGCAGATGACGGAAGCGGATCAGATCAAGCAAATCAACAAATTGATTCTTCAGGTAGCTAAGGATTATTGGACATGGTATTTCTCGTATCATCAATACCGTTTAGCCGAAGAAGGATATGATCTTGCTATTTTCAGAAAAGAAGCTGTTGATGAAAGAATTCGTCAGGGTGATTTGGCCAATGTAGACGGTGTAGAAGCACTAATTACAATTCAGGATAGAGAAATCAATCTTAAATTAGCCAAACTGGAATTACAGAAGGCACGTCTTGTTCTTTCTAATCATTTATGGAATGAAGAAGGAAAACCTCTGGAACTTCTTGATAACGTTCTTCCAGAAGAGTTGGGTGTTGAAGTATTGCCGGTATTGGAGAATTTACTGACTGAAGCGTCTGTGAAACATCCGGACATCGTTAAGATTCAAACCAAAACGACAATCTTGAAAGTAGATCAGCGTTTAGCCAAAGAAGCGGTAAAACCTGAGCTGAATTTAAAATACAATTATCTAGGAACCACTCCAGTAAGTGGATGGGAGTATGGTTTAGATGAAAATTATAAGTTTGGTGCCTCTTTCTCTATGCCTATTTTCTTAAGAAAAGAAAGAGCGAAATTGCAGATGACAAAGTTGAAGTTGCAAGACAACGACCTGCAGTTGATTATGACAAAGAGAGAAGTTGAAAACAACATCAGAAAAGCCTTTCTAGCCGTTCAGAACTATGTGGAACTGACGGATATGCAAAGCGAAATGTCTCAGAATTATGAGATTTTATTGCAAGGCGAAACTGAAAAATTTGATGCTGGAGAAAGTTCTGTTTTCTATATGAATGTCCGTGAAGGAAAATTATTGGAAGCACAAACGAAGCTTTTTAAAATGAAAGCGGAATATGCCAAGTCTGTTGCCGAATTAAACTGGACAACTGGCTTATCTCCAACACTTTAGTTGTGATTTAGAATTATCGAATAAAAAAATAAATGGAAAAGGATTGATGATTTCAATCCTTTTTTTAATAAAAGTTAAATATACGCATAATACTTTTGTAAATTTTTCGTTAACTTAATGTTATGAAATGATATGGCAGAGTGAACTCTTCTGTCTTTTGATTATTATTATTATACTTTTTTGACTGTAACTAAATAAAAACGAATTGATGTCCTAAGTGTGCTTTTGAACATTGGGGCAACTATTGTCTTCGGTTATGATGAACTCTCGATCTATCTACACACGTTTATTGCTCTTAACATTATTATCCTTAGGTTGTACCACAGTATTTTCACAAAACAATGCGTCCTCCACTGTTTTTGTGCCACGATATGCTGAACAATCTTTAAATGAACTGAGTAAATATTTGACTTCAAATGAAAACTCTGATTACCAAAAAGCCAAAAACATTTACGACTGGATTACCAATAACTTCCTATTGGAAGAGAGGTATAAAATCAAAAGGTATTCTATCCAGCAAATTTTGAAAAGAAGAAGGGGAACAGCAGAAGAATTTTCTAATTTATTTGATTCTCTTTGCCACAGGTCTGGGCTGGTTAGCAAGCAGATCGTGGGGTATACCTTCACAGAAAATAAACCGATCATCAAAGTGCTGTATCAGCCTAATCACTATTGGAATGCCATTCTGATAGATAAAAAGTGGTATCAAGTAGACTGTCTGTGGGGAAGTAATTATGGACGTTTAAAGAAACTTACTTTTGATATTAATGGCAATTCTGTCAACTATGAATTAAAAAAAGGGAAAGAAGCAGAAACCTATTTCTGTCCAGCACCTCAAGACCTAATCAAAACACATTTTCCCGCTGACCCTAACTGGCAATTGCTGGAAAATAGTATTACATCCAAAGAATTTATTCAAAATGACTTTTCAGGAGTAACCAATTCAAAACTGAGAAATGAAATATTGGATGAATATGCTACTTTAGAATGTTCTGATTACCTCTATCTAAGTTCAAAAAACGCTTTTGTTCATAACTCTAAAAATCATAGACAACTTGCTGTGTCTAGTTTAGAAAAAGGAAAAAATCTGGTATTTGATGTAAAAGCAACTCAAAAGGAAAAAGACTTGTTCTTTCAGAAGAAACAGATTTACTATCACGAAGCATCTTCTTCTGCATCCTCATACAGCAGTAACGTATCCTTATATTCGAAAGTCGAAAAAGAAGCACTTGTTTTGTGGATTAGACATAACATAAGTGGACCTATTGCTAAAAGAACAAAATACATCGACCGTTTTTCTTTTGATAAGCATAACATTGTGAAAAAGGAATTGCAGGAGAAAAACCTAGAAAATAATCTGAAACATTTCAAGGATAAGGTTTCTAAAAAGAACTATGCTTCACTCAAAAAACCAAGAAGAAAATCAGAACAAGATCCTTTATATTTTAAAGTGAACTTGCAACAGATAGAAGAAGCAGATTCTATCATACAAGAACTGGAGCTTAAAATAGCCAATCTGAAATCAATCAATAAGATCTTAATCGATAAAAAGAGAGAGCAGATCCTGGTAAAAAAGTCGTTGAACTATTCTCAAACTAGCTATCTACAGCAATTCAAATTACTGCTTCAAGTAGATGTTACATTGCAAGTATTAGGGCATCAATCTAGTCAGATTACAAGAGTAGATAATAGTATAGATGTATTGGTGAAATCTATAAAATCCATTGATAAAGATTTGGTATCCAATAAACTAGAGCTGTCTAAAAATATTTCTGAGTTAAAGAAGCAGATGAACACTAAACTAAGCTTGTATCGTGGGCTTTACATCGTGTCAAATGCAGAAACGGCTTACAAAAAAGAATACGATAAGGTAAACGAAAGTCTCAAAGAAGTTTTTGAAAATCAGATTAAAGCAAGAGAAGAAGAGTATGAAGCATTGGTGTGGAGTAATGATGCAATAATTGATGAGAATGAGGAATTAATGCGACAAAAGAAAATCATCAGGGATATAATAAAGATCAAATCTGATTTCAGGAAAAAGAAAATTGCATCTATTGCAAAAAGAGAAATCAGAGAAAAGAAATTCTGTGAGGAAATAACTCAAACTGTTTACGACGATTTAAATCAGATTAAAATCCATAAGAAAGAAGGGGTTTATAACTAGAAGTAAGCTGAGGTGCATGAGTAGTCGGATCTAACCTTCGTAGACCTTTTGATAGTTCAATAAGTAGCTGATCATAATTAAATATAGTTTATTAATGTAGAATGAATTGATCTCAGGTAAGGCAAAATTTACAGTCCTAGCCATAGCTAAGGCGAAAAATTTTAACGAAACCTGAGTTTAATTCAAATGCATTTAAGCTATAGATAATTTTGAACAGGTACTTATATAACTTAGAATAAATACAGAAACGTTAAAGTAACAATAAACATGTATTGTTACAGTATTTATTTTGAGTTGTTTATATGTGAAATAACGAAAGTACATTGTTATATAATTTAAAACAGGATGACTATTTTCGTTATTTAACTGTCAGTATATATTGCGTAAGTAGAGGTAAAGTCTTCAAGCGCTAAAGAGTACGTAACCGCTCTTTATTGTTTTACTAAATATGTAATATTGTTACATATCACTACCTAATCGAAATATATAGATATGAAAAAGAACCTAATCATTGCTGTATTAGTTGCCCTAGGGTTATCATCTTGTGATAATTGTGAATCTGTAATTTGCTCACAGTGCTATGAGGAACTTGGAGATTGCTCAAGTGAGCCGGCACATAAAGAATTTTGTCCTGCAAGAGGAGAAGAAGAGTATAATTATTAAAGTAACAGAGGTTTTATCTAGTTATAGAGTAGATAAACCTATTTGATAATTGTTTGATATAAGTAAGGAGGAATCAGTTTTATCATGAGGGTAGAACTGATTTTTTGTAGGTTGATGTTTACATTAATGACAAGAACAGGATTTTTGTAAATGAACAGTATAACAAAAGAGAATACCGCATTATAAAGTTGCAGTCATGTGATTTTTTTATTCAATACTAATCCTCATTAAATTATGTGAAGTTATACCAATAATTTAATTAGATCTATTATTTTGTGCATCACAAAATACAATGTAAATAACGATACTATGGCAACAGAAGAGCAAACTAAATTAGGTATTATTGAGCAGTTAAATTATCATCAGGCAAATGATCAATCTTATTTTGATGATGATTTTGACGATAAGCTGGAAGATACCCTTGTAGAGGAAGTATTACACTTTGCAAATCAAAACCCTGAAGCAATCAAAAAATACGTCAGGAGCAATATTATTTTGAATTATGTTTCAAGCAATTATTATGTATATAGAGCTATGACGTATAAGGAGGGGTCAACATGGTATCCTTTTCTTTTTGAGGAAATTAAACGAGTAGTAAAACTTGTCAATACTCATACTGTCACCATTGATGCATTAGATTGTCTCAATGGTATTTTCACATTTGATATTTATTACGATGACCATGATTTATATAATCAAATGTTGGAACATGTTACCGCCTGTCTGGATTTAAAGAGATCAGAAAAATATAATTTAGGTTTTCTTAGTTTGATATCATTTTTAGCGGTGGCTCCTGATTTTTCTGAGTTTAAAGGTTTTGAGAGATCAGAAAAGTGGATCAAAAGAGTACTCCACCTTGCCAATAATGGTCCCTTGAAAACAAAACTGATGGCACGTAGTGTGCTTGAAAAAATCTATTATGAACAGGGGATAAAAAAACTATCCTTCATGGAGAAAATATCAAGTCGTTTTATCTCTTAGTAAACCAAACAACACTATTTATATGTGTCAGTGGGCTCTCTATACTATTCGTTTAGAATTACTTCCCTGGCTTTGGCTTAAAAGCCTAGATTTTTTGTTTCGTTTTTCATCAATGGAAAAATGAGGAAGAGTGAAGCTTGAAAGTAGATCATAGAAAGTTTGTTGAAATACTTATTGAAAGTTAATGTGGTTCATATTGTGTCTTGCTGACATAGTATGAGCCATTTTTTTATGCATAAAGGGGTGAAAATTTTTCTATTTAGTGGGAGTAATTTTTTAATCGTTCTATTGACGTTTTTTTTATCTGATCTCCATTCTTTCGTCTTCTATTTTTGATGCGAAATGAAATGAGATCTATGAAGACAGACACTACTCCTAAGAAACTTTTTAGTTTACTATTATCCCTTTTTTTGCCTTGTTTACTTTGGGGACAAAGCATTGATAATTCCTATTTTAATAAAATAAGAAATGAGAAAGTAATTTCTGATACTTCTATTGTATGGAAGAACTTCGGCCCTGGAATGTCGGGCTATTGTGAGGAGTTTTGGTGCCACCCTACAGATACAAATGTGATGTTTATGGGACCCGATATGCATGTTACTTTTGGTACATGGGATGGCGGTCAATCATGGCAAACTGTAAAAGATTCAGATGGCTTGGGATATGATTTGGAGAGGACTCATGATATTCAATTTTCAAAGAACAACCCTGATTTTGGAGTAGCGATAGAAAGAGAAGGAGGAGTATATACTTCAGAAGATAGAGGAAGATCTTGGAAACAAGTAGCCGATATAGATAAGGCACATACAAAATTGGCAATTCATCCAAAGGACGATAAGACTTGGTACATTGGTGCAGGTGATTTTTGGAATGTAAAAAATAATCACCGTTCACTCAAAAATCTAAATGGCATTCAGCACAAGAGAGCTAATTATGGATATATATTAAAGACCACAAATGCTGGAAAATCCTTCAAGAGAATAGCGACAGGAATTGCAGACGATTTAGATATAGGAAGAATTATCATCCATCCTTCTCAACCCAATTTAATTTGGATAGCCACCAATCATGGTGTATTTAAGAGTAAAAATGAAGGAAAAAGCTGGAAGGCTTGTGCAGAAGGATTACCGAATAATTTGCCAAGAGATATGGTATCTTACTTTGATGAGAAAAATGAAAAATTCTCGTTATACCTTGTGGAGCAAACTTATTATAAAGAAGAAGGAAAGTCTGTAACAGCCAAAGGTGGTGTTTTTAGAAGCGATGATTTAGGGGAAAGCTGGAATGACATTACTGGAAATCTTTACTTCGATTTAAGTCAAATACATTTTACTGCTGAACATGATCGTTTTTACAGAACGATGGGCTATTGGTTTGGTATTTCAAAAAAAGAAGCGAAAGGGAAATTTACTCAGTTGCCACAAAAAACACTTTCCGTTTTCAATCGCATTGTCGTAAATCCTTTAGATCCCAATGAGATTCATGTGGCTTTTAATAAAAAGCATGATTTTACATTTGGCCCCGGAGATTTATGGTCAACAAGAGATGGCGGTAAAACATGGAAAGTGACAGCAAGACAAGGAAAGTATTGGTTGGAAAATAAGGATACAGCGTATTGGAAACAAAGAAACAATGATACAGGAAGCAATATTAAATTTGCTCATTTACAATATTATATGGATTTAGAACCTGCTCGTTCTGGCAATAGAATGTTGGCGGTCAATGCAAAAGGAGAGTTGTTTATAGGGATAGACCAACAAACATTAAAATCTACAGATCATGGCTACAGCTGGATCCAAATTGATGACGACGAGACTGCTGCTGGAAGCCAAAAATGGATAGGAAGAGGAGGAAGCAATTTACCCGGTAGATTTATGTTGTTAGAAACGGGTATTCCTGAACGAAGATTACTTTGCAGTGGTGAACATGGGCTTTGGGAAACTGCAAGTATTGGTAATTGGAAAGATCCTCAGGCAGTGGCTGTTCAACAGTTAGAAGGGCAGGTAAATCATTTTGGAATGCACTCTGTCTCTACGGTGGCTGTACATCCTAAAGACCCCAATATCATTTATATTTTGGGGTGGCGTCAAAGTCATAGAGGGAAACTTCGCCGATCAAATGATGGTGGGAAAACATGGGAAAACATCGCCACTATTTTTGATGTGGACAGTCCGCTCCATAAAAAGTTAGCCGCTCAGAACGCATTGATTATTGATCCTGAAAACCCTCAGAATATGTATTTCTGTGCCACTTATCAAATGATTTCTGAAGTAAGTGGAGGTAGAGGACCAAAGTTGACAAAAGGGCAATATGGTTTTTATCGTTCGCAAGATGGAGGTTATACATGGGAAGTGAGTAATAATGGAATGGATCATAAAGGGGCAAGTATCAGAAGAATCATCATGGACCCTGAAAATCCAACTACTTTATATGCCGCCGTAAATGACAATAATGGAGGTTTGTTTAAATCTACAGATAAAGGCAGTCAGTGGAAAAAGATGCGTATTCCATCAGAAATAAAAGCCGTCAATAATGTTTTTATAGATCGCAATACAAAACACATTTATATAAGTGCTGGAAGAAGAACGGGAGAGTACAACGAAGGTGGACTTTGGAAAAGTGAGAATAAAGGAAAAACATGGAAGAAGATCTTCAAAGCATCTTTTGTATGGCAAGCAGAAACTTCACCGGTCAATCCTGATTTAATAGTGATCAGTGTAGCTGGACAGGCGGGTGATCAGAAAGGAAAATTTAAAAATCCAGGAGTCTATTTATCTCAAAATGGAGGAAAGACTTGGAATAAAATTAACAAAGGACTCGGACAACCTAACAAAATAGTAGACGTAAAACCTGACCCTTATAATGAGAATGTACTTTGGTGTGCATCATGGGGATGTGGATGGTTTATTACGTACCTCAATAACGACGAAAAAGGCTGGCTCACTCAATAGTCAGCTTCACTCACACTTCAATTTTAATTACAAAAGTTTACACAAGTAGACTTCGCTTTTTCCCTTTTACACTTTAATAGAGCACACTATCTATGCAAAGAACAACTACTACTCTGATTTTTTTAAGCTTACTGCCTTTCCTAGGATGGGCACAAGATCCAGCTTTCTTTTCTACATTGAAAAATGAAAGAATGACTTCAAGTAACAAGATCACTTGGAGTCAGTTTGGCCCTGGAAACGCAGGTTATGTCAATTTTTTAAGGTATCACCCTACCAATCCAGATATTTGTCTGACTTCTCCAGATATGCACAATACTTATCAGACGGAGGACAATGGTAAAACATGGTACACGGTAAAAGATCCTGATGGAACAGGTCTTTATGTGAGGAGATTGGCCGATATGTACTATTCAGAAAAGGAACCGAAATTTGGATTAGCCATAGAAGGGTCACGTTGTTTTACGACAAATGATACCGGTAAAAGCTGGCAATATCAAAACAATTGTCCATGGTATGATAACGATAATCAAGGTTTTGATAAGAAAGGCTGGTACGCCAAAGTTTCAGCGATTGGTTTAGATCCTCAAGATGAAAAAGTATGGTTGGTAGGAGCAGGGGCTCACCCTAGAGGACAGTCGCATTTAGGGTGGAATACCATGACAAAAATTAATCAAGCCACTCCTAGAGGAAGAGAGAATATTCATTATAAAAAAGAATTTCAAGGGAAGATCTGGAGAACAGAAAATGCAGGTCAAAGCTGGACGGAACTGACTTCTGGAATTAATGAGAAAGCACAGTTTTGTAGAATCATTGTCCATCCCAATGACAATAATATCGTCTTTGCCGCTTCAAATTATGGTTTGTATAAATCATCGGATAAAGGAACAACTTGGTCACAAATTGGTGTAGATGCATTTGATAATAATACCATGATGGATATGGATTATTATTTCAATGCTGAAACGAAAGAATTTGTTCTGTATGTAATAGATCAAGTACGTTATTTTGCTGATGGCACTACAACTAGAAACACAGGAGGTATCTTCAAGTCGGAAGATAATGGTGATACTTGGGTAAAGAGCAATGGCAACTTGTACCTTGATTTAAACGAGTTGACCGGTGGTGTAAGTTGGAATTACTATCAATACATCCAGAAATGGTTTCAGTTTTCTACTACACAAGATGCACAGAAAGCCTATCCACAATTGCCTACAAAAGCACTGCAGTTTTTCAATTCCATCAATGTAGATCCTAGTGATCCTAACACTTTGTATGTTGGCTTTTACGATGCACAAACACAGTATTCAATTCTTCCGGGAAGGCTTTGGAAAACTGAAAACCGAGGGGAAACATGGATCAATGTAGCACGTGATTTTCAAACAGCTTGGGAAAATGATAAAGATTTCTGGACCAAAAGAAACAACCCTTTTGATGATAATATGGAAGAAGGGCATTTGATAACCTCACAACAATTCAAAGACAATTACCCTTTACGATCGATGCGTTATTGCTCTGTCAACAAACGTGGAGATGTGATGTTATTGTTCTCTCATAATACCTTTTTAAGCACAGATAAAGGTGCCACTTGGAAGCAAGTGGATGAAGATTATACAGTAGAAGGTTATTTGGTAGGAAGAGGAAACTCTAATCATCCGGGTTCAGTGATTCATCAAGACAAGCGTTTAGGTGAGGGAATCATGTATTTGGGTTCTGGAGAACATCAACTTTGGAAAACCACAGACAAACGTTTAGATGATAAAATAGCGGTAGAATTTTTAGAAGAATCTGCTGAAACTGTCTTTGCGGTGACTACTCACCCATTGGATGAAAATATTGTATTTACTACTTCTATGCGTCAAAAGCATATGGAAAATATCATGCGTTCTGAAGATGCAGGAAAGACTTGGGAAGTATGGGGAAATGCTACCGATGGAGAATGGTATATGCGTACGAATCAGTTGACCATAGATCCTCGTCAACCTGAGTTTATGTACTTTGGGGTGAATATCAATAAAGAAGTAGACTTACAGAAACAAGGTGGTTTCTTTGCTTCTACAGATGGAGGTAAGCAGTTTAATAGAAGAAATAATGGCCTGCCAACATGGCCAAAAGTAGTGGATATAGAATTTGATCCTAGAGATAATTCTTATGCGTCCCTTTTTGTGGCTTGCCAATACAATAAGGAAAAAGGAAAAGAGAAAGGTGGGCTTTTCTTCAGTAATAACAGAGGGGAGTCGTGGACACAAATTACAATTCCATCACAAATTGAAGGAGTAAATAGCATCACATTTGATCATACACAGAGAATCTACATTACAGGAGGTCGTGAAGATGGAGCTTTTGATAATGGAGGAGCTTGGTACTCGGATGATTTTGGAACAACATGGACACAGATTTTTACAGGTGAATACGGTTTTCAGTTTGATGTTTCACCCTTCGATCACAACTGCTTAGTATTGATCAATGGCGATAAATCACTAAACCCAGGAGTGTATTTAAGTGAGGACAGAGGTTTGCATTGGACTAAAAATAACTTGACGATCGGACAGCCTGACAAGATCACTGATATCGCATTTGATGTTCAGATTCCTGACCGTATCATCATGACTGTACTAGGAAGTGGTTTTCTGGAGGGAAAATATGCTGATGGTAAAGCTAGTCGTAAAATCACTGTAGAAAAGCAAACCTTAAAATTAAAACTGGATACAAATCATCAAATGAATGTTGCGACTGATGGACTCGATCAAAACACTTTGCTGTACAAGTCGGCCAATGACGAAATAGCTACTGTTTCGACAGCAGGAGAAATTGAAGCAAAATCTATCGGTTTAGTGAAGGTTTGGGTGACTTCAAATGATGGGCAATATTCTGATTATGTATTACTCACAGTAACTGAGGATGACGCTTCAGAGGGCGAAGAAGAGGAAGAAAATGAAGGAGAAGAAGGGGGAAACGAAGAGGAGGAAGAAAACCCTGAAGAAGAAGTACCAACCTCTATTGATCCCACTTCTAAAACGAACTATCAAGTTTACCCTCAGCCTATTGACAGGGTAATGAAAATAAAATCATTGACACAACCAACAACTATATATATCTACACAACAACAGGAAACTTGATTTTAAATAAGAATATTCTACCTGAAGAGAATATCAATTTAAATGCATTACATACAGGTGTGTATATCTGTAAGTTCTCCCAAAACAACACTATTTATACAATCAAATTACTCAAAAAATAACGTTAACAATTTTAATTATGAGAAGTACAAAATTTACCATTCTAACATTACTTTTAATCTGTGTTTCAAATTTTGGTTTCAGCCAGAAAAACATCCACTATGGGGAAGATTTCATTGCTTTTGAAGCGGAAGATACGGACTCTCCATTGGGAAAATGGAAGCTGAGAACACCAGAAGATCCGCTCTACTATAAAGGAGATGGAATTGAAGCACTCAACCAAACTTACATTGAGTTTACAGGAGCCTGGGCTTCTAAAGAATCTCCTTTGACGTACAAATTCACTTGTAAAAAATCAGGTGATTATAGAATGTTGATGCGTTTGTATCAACCCTTGACAGAAGATGAAAAAGGGGATCAGAAAAACGACATGTTTGTTCGTTTGGAAGGAAATTATACCAGTGCTACGACCAAACCGAAATCAGAACTAGAAAAAGACCATAAATTCTGGGGAAGAGGTGTAAGAGTTTGGGGAACTTGCCACAGCTTGGAAATTGGTTCACACGCTCATGCTACTTATGGTTTAATAGAAGGGGAGGAATATACTTTGGTGATGTCCGGAAGATCAGCCGGAGCGAGCATTGATTATATTCTTTTCTATTTGGATAACCCTCCAAAAGCAATTGGCAATCAAGATCTAGCACTGCAGTTTCCAGAGGAATACAGACCTTTTGTAACTCCAACGGGTATTTCTATTTTACCAGCAGATATTACAAAAGTCCGTAAAGGAGCATCATTGCAGTTTGATGTAGATTTACAGCCGGTCAACACACAAAAAGAAGTGACTTGGGTTTCATCTGATGAGGCTGTTTTGACAGTAGAAAATGGAAATGTCACCGCTGTAGGTGAGGTAGGAGCATCAGCAACGATTACAGTGACCACCACTAACGGAATATCTGAAAGCTTTACTTTGACAATTGAAGAATGGTATGCTTTGGCAGTAGAAAGTATTGAAGTGAACCCTAATCCTATTGTGGTTTCAGCGACTAAAACACTTCCTGTTACTTTCAACGTTCTTCCTTTTGGAGCCGATAATCCAGAAGTGGAATGGGAAATAAAAGATACATCTATTGCCACAATTGATGAAAATGGAGTCATAACAGGCGTTGCCGAAGGACAGACAACTTTGGTGGTGAAATCAAAAGAAAATAATGAAATATCAACAGAGGTAGATATTACGGTGGGGCAATATGTGGAAAGCTTTATCGAGTTCACGGATTCAGATGAGTTATTAACTACTCAATATGAGATCGGAAGTGCCATGCCTGTGAAATTTGAATATCACGCAGGAACAGGTGAAACAGTGGGTGAATCCATCAAACTAAAATTACGATATATCAAAAGTGATGGAGGATGGCAAGTGATCAGTGATATTTCAGTGGATCTGGAAGATTATATAGGTACGGTAGAAGGTGTGGTAGAAACAGAAATTCCATTGGCAGATATCAAGCCCATCACTGAAATTGCGTCTAACGAGTTCTACTATCTTTTTGTACAGATGACGACTTCAAGCGGTATAAAAAAGAATGTAGGAGTACAGCCAATTCAGATCATTAAAGGAGAAGAAAAAGAGGAAGAAGGCGGTGAGGAAACGCCTCCAGTTACAAGCATAAATAATCAAGTTCTCACGGGAACTACACTATATCCGAATCCAGCAAGCGGGGCGTTCAATATCCGTTCATATGAAAATGCATCAGGTGCATTCAGCATTATGGATATAAACGGTAAACTGATGAAACAAGGAACGTTTGTTTCCAATGTTCAGAATGATATCTCTGATCTGCCAGCGGGATTCTATTTAGTACAAATACAGGTAGCAAAAGGCAGTGCGGTCTTTAAGTTACTGATAGAATAATTAGCTTATGAAAACTTACTTTTTAACCTTGATCTGTTTAGTGGTGTTTATGCCGTTAAGTTATGGTCAAATTAAAATTTGGAAAACCAAAAAAGAAAAACAACAAATTCACACTCCTCAATGGGGTGTGAATGACATTATCTTCAAAAGTAAAAGGAAGGTAAATGATCCCCTCAAAAAAGAGATTTATGCTTTGGTGAAGGGAGAGGGTGAGAACACTCAAAAAATACCTTTGTTTTATAATGGAAATAATGAGTGGGTCTTTCGCTATTCAAGTGCAGTGGAAGGGGTGAAAACTTATGTCCTGACTTCAGAATTGAAAGAATTTGAAGGAAAGAAAGGGCAGATTACGGTCACTAAAAATGAAAAAGAGGGCCGTCATGGAGGTGTTGTTTTACATAAAGACAACCCTCAACATTTCTTCTATGAAGATGGAAAGCATTACTTCAATATGGCTTTTGAATGTGATTGGCTTTTTGCTTTGGATTATGGAAAAGAGGATTTGCCAAAGACCAAGCATCTCTTGAATGTATTGGAAGATTACCAATTCAATCAGGTGGTGATGAACGTTTATTCTTATGATGTAAAATGGAAAAAAGACCCCAAATTAGCGGATTTTCCTGAGTTTGAATACGGAGGAAGAGAAGACATTTATCCCTTTTTAGGCTCCAACTCTCAACCGGATTTTAGCACGTTAAATCTTGAGTTTTTTCAACATTTTGATCAAGTAATCTCAGAAATGCACGACAAAGAAATCGTTTCTCACTTGATGATCTATGTATGGAATAAAATGGTGAATTGGCCAGAAATGAATTCAGCTTCTGATAACTTGTATTACGACTATGTCATCAAAAGATATCAAGCCTTTCCAAACATCATTTGGGATGTTTCAAAAGAAGCACTTTTATACGGAAGGGCAACTGAAGAATACATCAACGAAAGAATTGATAGAGCTAGAAATCTGGATGCATATAACCGTCTGATCTCTGTTCATGACTTTGGATTTTGTAAAAGAAACAAAGAGAAAGTGGATTTTATATCCATGCAAAATTGGCAACATACCCTTTATCAGAATATGCTTCAAGCAAGAAACGACTTTAAAGAAAAACCTGTCTTTAACATTGAACATGGAGGCTACGAAGAAAGTCCATTCCGTGTTTTTCCAGGAGCATATATTAACGCTGAGGCATGTTTAAGAAGAAACTATCAATGCCTTTTTGCAGGAGGTTACACAACTTATTATTGGCAGGGTGCTTCATGGAATGTGGTCATTCATAATCCATTTGAACAGCCAGCCCATTTCAAAAAGCCTCATTTTGAATACTTCAAGCATATGAGAACACTTTTTGAACACTATAATTTTGAAAATTTTGTACCTCTCTCTCATCACAATTCTAGCGGGTTTAATCTCACCAACAAAAAAGATGGTGTGGTGATGATGTACACCCCAAAGGAAAATCAGTGGATTGGGGTGCATAAAGTTCTAAAGAAAAATTTTGACTATTCAAAAGCCCAACAACAGTGGTTTAATACACTGACGGGTGAATATTCAGAAAAGGAAAATTACAACACTGAACCTTTCGATTTTTGGTATGAAAGACCATGGAAAGGGGAGGCAGATGTGATACTTATAATTTCAAATTTAAAATCAAATTCAGTTAACTAAACAACGTAAATTATGAAAAAGATTATCGCTTTATCGGTATTAGTCCTTATGTCAGTAGTAGCATTTGCTCAAAACACTCCTGTTCCAAAGTGGGTGAAAAATAATGCTGAAAACTACGTCGAGTTTGCTACAAAAGAGTGGAAGCTATCAAAAGAACAACAAGAGGTGATTTATGATTACCGATTGGATTTAATGGTGAAACGCTCACAAGTTTACAAGCAAAAGAAAGAGGGAGAATTGACGCAAGAAGAAGCGAAAACAAAAATTCAAGCTATTCAGAAAGAAGCTTCTCAAAAGTTCACCAAATACTTAAACATCAAATGGAAAGAGTACTACAGAGTGGACAAGGCTTTTAACGAAGCTCAAAAAGCAAAGAAGGCGCAGAAAAGTAAATAAGCATATAAAGAATGTGGTTCGTGCACCATAGTTAAAATTATGGGCAAGAGATCAAGCAACCTCAACAAATAGTCTTGAAGGAAAACATCACTTCAGTGTTGTTGGAGTCAGTATCACTAGCCCATGACTTCAGTCGTGGTGTACGCAACACCAACTTTCGATATAGATGAATTTAAATCAGAAGAGAAACCTGCTATACATTGAAAATGTAAAAAGAGTATTGTTTAAGTACAAAGTCAAAAATAAATCATAGTTAATTCTAATTTATTTTTTGTGAGTACAACGCTAAAAAACGTATTAATAGTGGTTCTATTAAAAGTTTTTTGAAGGAAGTAATCGCAAAACAATAAATAGAATTAGTATGAGATAATTTTGAATTTGTACTTAAGATAAATTAAATCGCAGGTAGTAATGATTCAGTATTCTTTTACATCAGATTTGTGTATCGGGTTTCTCTTTTTATAAGTACAAAAAAGTCTACAACTAGCGCAAGTGTTAAACGAAGTGTCACTTGTGCTTGTAACTGCTATAAGTCTGTAGACTTATAGGAAAGTCAAATAGTTCTAAAAGTCTTCAGACTTTTTCTAGATATAGGTCCAAGTAAAGCTTTCAGCTTAAGACTTGAACCAGTTTTAGAAAAACATCAAAGACTTGCAGAAACCTCCATTGAAAGCTGACGCTAAATTAATTCACAAAAAAATTACAATCTCATTGAAATAAATAATCTAATTAAATCATGAAAAAGATCATTATCCTATCTATCCTATTATTTTCCTCCATTTTTTCATTTGCACAAACCACCCCAACCCCAGGAGAGTGGGTAAAGAAAAGTGCAGAGCATTATATAGAATTTGCAAGCAAAGAATGGAACCTTACAGAAGTTCAGAAAGAAGAAGTTTACAATTACTACCTTAACTTTTTGGCCTTTCGATCTTATTACTTCAAAAGAAAACAAGAGGGAACTTTGACCTCAGAAGAAACGACTTTATTAGTCAAATCTATCCAACAAGAAACCACTCAGAAGATCACAAAATACCTTGGGATTGACTGGAGAGAGTATTACAGAGTCAATCGAGAGTACATGAAACGAGGTTAAATGTGTGTATTTAATAAACTGATTGTGTGTTTCTTTTTTAAATTAGAGGGGGTTGAAAAAAATCATTAAAGGGGGGATAAATTTATAATATTTCAAATTGATATATTTTAAACGAACAATCTTATGCTTCCTTCATTTCTTTGTCTTAAACTAGACGTTAACAACAGAAGAAATGAAAAGAATAATTGTATTACTATTGGGACTTTGGATGATGTCGTGCTCCCAACAACAAGCAAACTTACAAAGAGAAATAGACTTTAACTTTGATTGGAAATTTACATTGGTCGAAGATACATTGCCTCCTAACAATGTGCCCTTAGCAGATCAAGATTGGAGGGATATCAGACTGCCTCATGACTGGAGTGTAGAAGCTTCTTTTGATTCCACTTTAGAAGGATGTGTGGGGTATTTACCTGGCGGTGTAGGTGTTTACCAAAAACATTTTAAAACGCCGGTTGATTTAGAAAAACAAAATGTCTTTGTCCTTTTTGATGGTGTGTATAACAATGCCACTTTTTGGATCAATGGCAAAAAATTAGGAGTCAATCCTTATGGTTACTCACCCGTTTATTACGACTTATCAAGTTACCTCAAAACCAATGGAGAAGAAAATAGTATTACCGTTCATGTAGATCATTCTCGTTTTGCGGATAGCAGATGGTATACCGGAAGTGGGATCTATAGAAATGTAAAATTGATTACGGTAGATAAATTACATATTCCAATTTGGGGTACTTTTATCACAACGCCTGAAGTAACGAAAGAGGCCTCGAAAGTGCATCTTCAAATCGAACTGGAAAATAATTACACTACGGATCAAAATGTAGAAGTAGTGACAAGCATAGTAGATGCAAAAGGAACTGAACTTTCAAAAGCAACTTCAAACACTTCTCTAAAATCGAATCAAAGAAATAAAATCACTCAAGACTTTACAGTAAAATCGCCGAAGTTATGGTCACCGGAATCACCTACGCTTTATAGTGCATTGACACAATTGAAAGTAGATGGCAAAGTAGTGGATGAATACAGCACACCTTTTGGTATTCGTACAATTGAATTTAAGGTAGATGAAGGTTTTTATTTAAATGGTGAAAATACATTGGTAAAAGGCGTTTGTTTGCATCACGATGCGGGTCTTGTAGGAACGGCAGTGCCTTTGGGTATTTGGGAACGTAGATTGAAGCTTTTGAAAGAAGGTGGAGTGAATGCAATCCGTACTTCTCACAATCCTTTCTCCAAAGAATTCTTAGACCTTTGTGACCGTATGGGTTTCCTTGTTCAGCATGAGCTATTTGATGAGTTTGATTACGCAAAAGATAAGCGACAAAATTTCCATGATCGTCATTCAGATTATGCCACAAGAGGATATGATGAGCATTTTCAGCAATGGGCGAAGAGTGATTTACAAAGAACGATGCGTAGAGATCGTAATCACCCGTCTGTATTCCAATGGAGTATCGGTAATGAGATAGAATGGACGTATTTACATTATAGATATATCACAGGGTTTTACACTGATCCTAAGAATCCGAATAAGAACAAAGGATTTTTTGGCAAACCACCAATGTTTACACCTGAAGAGTTAAAGGTGAGATATGACAATTGGGAAAAAGGGGAATATATCCTTGCTGAAACAGCCAAAAAACTAAATGATTGGGTGAAAGAAATGGATGATACTCGTCCTACTACGGCCAACTTGATTATTCCGCAAGTAAGTCATGTTAGTGGTTATGCGGATGCCGTAGATATTCCCGGTTATAGTTACAGAAACGTGATTTTCCCTTGGACGAAAAAATATTTCCCGAATACACAAGTGACTACCAACGAATGCCCTGGTACATGGGACGATTGGAAGCAGGTATTAGAGTACCCTGGCGTATTCAGTATTTTTATGTGGACGGGTATTGATTATATCGGGGAAAGAAATGAACGTTGGCCAGAGAAAAGTGCTTGGGGTGATATGTTGGACTTGGCAGGTTTTAAAGTAACGGGGTGGAATTATTTTAAGAGCATCTGGAAAGACGAACCACACATTTCCATTGGCACTTTACCATTGAAAAAATCTGGTTTTAAAGCACATGAAATGTCTGGGTTGCCCGTAGCGAAGAACAAAGGTTCATACAAATGGAGAAATAGTAACTGGCATTGGAATTATAAAAAAGGAGAAAAAGTATTGGTGGAAGTGACTTCCAATTATGCTACGGTAGAGTTGCTATTGAATGGAAAATCATTGGGCTACAGAAGTATGTCAGATAGTCCGGGTAGAATTATGCGTTGGGTAGTGCCTTTTGAAGAAGGAGAGTTGGTAGCAAGAGCAAAATTCGGAAAGGAAGAAACAGTAGCTACATTAAAGTCGGCTGGAAAACCTTCTCAATTCACTATCTCAGCAGATAAAAAACAATTGAAAGCAGATGCTTATGATGTATCACATATTGTATTTCAGTTAAAAGATAAAGAAGGAATTCCAGTGAAGACAGAGGATGTGAGGGTGACTTTTGAAGTAGAAGGAAATGCCAAACTATTAGGAGTAGACAATGGCGCTTGGACAAATATTCAAGATTTCCAATCGAATACTTTAACCACTTCCCAAGGGAGAGCCTTGACCATCATTCAAACTACCAAAGAAGCAGGCGATATTAAAATAACCGCCAAAGCGGAGGGATATCCTGATCAAACTATTAATCTTAAATCGACTCACTAATCATCACAAGCCCACGACTTAAGTCGTGGGCTTGTGATGATAGAAAATAATAAATGACATGAAAAATAACGTCTTCTTTTTGATCACTTACTTATTCTCTTTATCACTTTTTGCTCAAGAAAAAGTACTAAAAGTTACTGACTTTGGCGCAAAGGGAGATAGTACAACATTGAACACCGTTTATTTTCAACAGGCCATTGATGCTTGTGAGAAAGAGGGTGGTGGAATTGTAAAAGTTGATAGGGGAGTGTTTCGGATAGGGACTATTTTTCTAAAGGATAATGTAAAGCTGTGGGTGTCCGAAGGAGCAAAAATCATAGGGAGTGAAAACCCTTTTGATTATAAAAGTATTGCTCCTTTTGTGGATGCCACAGGACAACCGAGAGGAAAATGTTTGATCGGTGCTGAAAAAGCGAAAGGTATTGCTATTTACGGAAAAGGGGTGATTGATGGTCAGGGTGAAAACTTTTTATATGAACCTATGAATGCCACTTTGAAGGAATTAGGTGTGCCGAAGGAAAAAAGAAAACAGTTAATTGCAGATCGTCCTTTTTTAGTGAGATTGGTAGGGTGTGAAGACATCAAAATTCATCAAATCACTTTAAGACAATCTTCAGCATGGACTTTACACTTTTTTCAATGCAAAAATGCTGAGGTAGATGCTATTAATATTTACAGTCATGCCCACCGCAATAATGATGGAATTGATATAGACTCAAGCACAGATATTACGATCAAAAACGCTAAGATTGATGCGGGTGATGATGCTGTGTGTATAAAAGCAACAAGTCCACTGCCTACGCAAAATGTAGATGTGCAAGACTGTATTTTGAAAAGTGATTGGGGAGCGATCAAGTTCGGAACGGAATCAATGGGTGATTTTAAAAATATCCATATTCGTGATTGTGTGATTAAGGAAACGCTTGGAGGGGGAATTAAAATCTTAAGTGTGGATGGAGCTAATATTGAAAATGTGATCATTGAAAACATCAAAATGTACGGTGTAGATATGCCAATTTTTGTTCGTTTGGGAGAACGCTTAAGAACGTATAGAAATGCACCTCAAGAAGAAGTGGGAAGTATGAAAAATATCCTATTAAAGAACATCTATGCGGAAGTTTTACCTCAAGAAAAAACGAGGGTAAAAGTACCTAGTGGTATTTTAATAACGGGTACAGATCAGCATAAAATTGAGGACTTTCATTTAGAGAAAATTGAAATCAAAATCAAGAGTGAAAGTGAGCAATTAGAGGTGAATACGGAAGTGCCCACTTTGGAGAGAAAATACCCGGAATACATTCCTTTTGGAGTTTTGCCAGCGTATGGAATGTATGCTAGAAATATTAAAAATATAACTCTTAAAAACCTTCATTTTTATCAAGAAGGGCAGGATAAGAGGTTCCCTATTTTGTTTTCTAATGTAGAACATAATACTTCTAAAAACCTTAAAGTAAACAATGATAAAGTAACGATCCACTATGCAAACTCTGATACCGAAAAAGATTTATAAAATAGTATTTCTACTGCTCCTTTTTGGTGGAAAAGCCTTTGGTCAACAACCTAATGTAGTATTGATTTATACCGATGATCACCGCTACAGTGGTATTCATGCATTAGGAGGTCAGGCGGTAAAAACGCCTCATATGGACCAGCTTTCTGAAGAGGGAGTAGTATTTGATAACGCCTATTTGATGGGTTCTTTTGCAGGAGCGACATGTATTCCAAGCAGAGCAATGTTGCTTTCGGGTCGTCCTCTTTTTCACCTGAAAGGAGTAGGGCACCAAATCCCAAAAGAGCACACCACCATTGCGGAAGCATTTCATAATGCCGGTTATCATTCCCATATCGTTGGGAAGTGGCATCAAGACAAAGCGTCGGTATCAAGAGCGTTTGATTCGGGTGGACAAGTGATGGGGCTGGGAGCCTATTTGGTGGACCATTATAGAATGCCTCTTTGGCAATGGAACGATCAAGGTAAGTTTCCAAAAAGTGATGCTTATCTGATTTCTTATGATAAAAAACAGAATAGAATAAAGGAAAGTTTTACAGCAGAAAAGAGAGAGAAAGGTCCTTTCGGAACAGAAGAAAATGGTCCGCATACCTCTGAGATTTTTGCAGAAGACGCTATTGATTTTATTGAAAATTATAAAAAGGACAATCCATTTTTTATGTACTTGGCTTTTCATGCCCCACATGATCCAAGACAAGCCCCGAAGCGTTTTAAAAAAATGTATCCAGAGGGAAAAATCGAGCTTCCTCCTTCCTATCTGCCACAGCACCCTTTTGATAATGGACATATGTTCCTCAGAGACGAAGCACTTGCGGTATGGCCAAGAACGGAGGCCGTTTCCCAAAAAGAGCTTTCCGATTATTATGCCATTATCACACATTTAGATGAACAAATAGGTAAAGTAATAGCTTCTCTGAAAGCAAGTGGGCAGTATGAAAATACCATTATCGTTTTGGCAGGTGACAGTGGTTTGGCGGTAGGAAATCATGGTCTGATGGGGAAACAAAATGTGTATGATGAAGATGGGTTGCATATCCCTTTTATCATCAGTGGAGGTGCCATCAAAAAACGACAACGTAATAATGCCTTCTGCTATACACATGATATTTACCCCACCATTTGTGATTTGGCCAACGTGAAAATCCCTGCCTCTGTAAAAGGGAAAAGTTTACTGCCGGTCATCAACCAACAAAAGAAGCAGATCAGAGAATATACATATCATGCGTACCGTCAATTTCAGAGAGCGTATAGAAAGGGAGATTATAAACTGATTGAATACGTAAGGGCTCCTGACTTTTCAAAAAAGGACGGTCATTCGGTAAGGGGATCAAGGGTAACGCAACTTTTCAACATTAAAAATGACCCTTGGGAAACACAAGACTTATCGTTCTTTCCAGAACATCAAAATACACTAAAACAAATGCAATCTGAAATCGCACAGGTTGCTCTTAAAGAAGAAGATTATAAGGAAAAAGTAGGTTATGGTTTTGACTTTTGGGACTATTATAAGAACGTGGAATAATTTCCAAATAGAAAAACCTGATATTAATAATTAAATAATGAATGAAATGAAAGCTAAGTTTACAACAATATTATTACTACTATCATTGATAGGTACACTTCACGCACAGGAAGTGAACTTCTCTTATTTTGACGCCTCTTTACCACTGGAAGAAAGAGCAGAAATTTTGGTCAGTCAAATGACTTTGGAAGAGAAAATAGAACAATTACTAAATAGCACGCCGACAATTCCAAGGCTGAATGTTCCCGCATACGATTGGTGGAACGAGGCACTGCATGGAGTAGCAAGAAACGGTAAAGCCACGATTTTCCCTCAAGGAATAGGCATGGCGGCAACATTTGATACTTCATTGGTATTTCAAGTGGCAGATGCGATTTCTACGGAAGCAAGAGCGAAGTTTAAGATCTCCCAAGAGATGGGAAATACAAGCAAATATGCAGGCCTTACTTTCTGGACGCCCAATGTCAATATCTTCCGTGATCCACGTTGGGGAAGAGGACAGGAAACGTATGGTGAAGATCCTTTCTTGACTTCAAAAATCGGTTTGTCATTTGTAAAAGGTTTGCAAGGAACTGACAGTGAAATCTTAAAAACAGCGGCATGTGCCAAGCACTTTGCAGTGCACTCAGGGCCAGAAAGCGTAAGACATACTTTCGACGCTCAACCTACAAAGAAAGATTTATATGAAACGTACTTGCCTGCCTTTGAAGCCTTGGTAGTAGAAGGAAAAGTGGAAGGTGTAATGGGAGCTTACAATGCTGTGTACGGCGTGCCATCTTGTGCAAGCACATTTTTATTAGAGGATATTTTAAAAGAGCAATGGGGTTTTGATGGTTATGTTACTTCAGACTGTGGAGCAATAAATGGTATGTTCTATAAGATGAAATATGTGAAAAGTGCTCCTGAAGCGGCGGCAACTGGATTAAAAGCTGGGGTCAATTTGAATTGTGGTAGAACGTATTTGAAATTGAAAAAAGCAGTGGAGGAAGGCTTAATCACAGAAGAGGAAATCCATGCAAGTGCTGTACAGTTATTCAAAACAAGATTCCGTTTAGGGGTGTTTAACAAAGACAGTAATCACCCTTACTTTAATGTGAAAAAAGAACATATACACAGTGATGATCATGTGGCATTAGCAAGAAAAGCAGCGCAGAAGTCGATCGTTTTATTAAAAAACAAAGACAATATTTTACCGCTTCCAAAAGACATCAAAGTACCATACGTAACAGGTCCATTTGCCAATTCAGCAGATATGTTAATGGGTAGTTATTATGGTATTAGTCCTAATTTAGTCACTATTCTAGAAGGTATCGCTGATAAAGTTTCTTTAGGAACTTCTTTAAATTACAGAAGTGGAGCATTACCCTTCCAAAAGAACTTAAATCCTAAAAACTGGGCACCAAAAGTAGCGGCAGAGTCAGACGTTACCATTTGTGTAGTTGGTATCACAGCAGATATGGAAGGAGAGGAAGTCGATGCGATTGCCTCAGAAAATATTGGTGACCGTAAAGATTTGAAGTTGCCAGAAAACCAGCTCAATTATGTAAAGGAAATTATTGAAAGTAAAAAAGGACCATTGGTGTTAGTGGTAGCAAGTGGAAGTCCAGTTTCATTAGAAGGAATTGAAGAACATTGTGATGCAATTTTACATATCTGGTACCCTGGTGAACAAGGAGGAAACGCAGTAGCTGATATTTTATTCGGTGACGTTTCACCATCCGGAAAACTACCAATCACATTCCCTAAAAGCATCGATCAATTGCCTTCTTACGATGATTATTCGATGAAAGGAAGAACGTATAAGTTTATGAAAGAAGAGCCTTTATTCCCATTCGGGTTCGGTTTGACTTACACAGACATTGCATTGGATCAATTAGAACTTTCATCGTCAACATTAAAACAAAAAGACAAATTGCAACTCACTTTCACAGTAAGCAATACCGGAAAAGTGGACAGTGAAGAGGTAATTCAACTTTATATTTCTCCAAAAAACCAAGAGGAATTAACACCACAATACATCCTACAAGGCTTCCAAAGAATCGCCTTAAAAGCAGGAGAAACGAAAACCTATAATTTTGAATTAGCATCTGATGATTTCAAATTATTTAATGATCAAGGAGAGAAAGAATGGTTAAGAGGAGCGTATGATATCATGATTTCAAATGCATTGCCTTCAGAAAGAAGTGTGGAACTTGGAGCTTCAAAACCATTGGTGAAAACGGTGAAATTGGTGGGGAAGAAATCGAGTAAATAACAATATTAGAACGATAAAAAACTAGGGCTGTAATTGATTTTGCAGCCCTTTTTTTGTGGTGGTTTTTTAAGTACTAGGACTAAAGGAAAAGTTAAAATACCGTACACCATGAATAGATGTCATGGGCTTATGGGAAGCTAAATATTTTAATAAGATGTTGATCAATGAGTTGTCTTCCCAAAGCCTATAATTTCAATTATGGGTCTACGAAACACCTGTTTACTTTTGCCTTAGTGCTTAGTAGAAAGCTCCAATATTATGGCAATAATGAAGAATCAATTTTGAGTGCATCTTCAATATCATCAATAGGTAGGCTAATAGAGATCTCTTCTCCCACTTTATATGAGTCTTCGTCTAGAGGTAATAGGTCAATGTCTAGTCCCTCATTTGTAATTACAAAGTTGGAGTTGTGAGTTGTACTTAAATAATTGTACAAATCATTTTGTGTAAAACTATCCTCATAATTGTTTTCCAAAGCACGCTCCCAACATAATTCCTTAATCTTTTCTATATCTACTACCTCATCAAGATATAATGGACTTTCATTACTCAACTTGTAATTATAATACTTAAGCATTTTCATGGCGTAGGCACCACCTAAAGGTCGGACGTATTTCCTTATAACTAAAGAAATTATATGTGAGTTACTCCCCCCTTCAAAAGAGATGTTTAATTCGTTATCACGTCGTGGTAAATCTTCTAGTTCAATATCCTCTACACTGCACAAGTCTTTCGACTCTTCCAAATCTTCTGATATTTGTGTTTTGATTTGATGATTAATTTCTGAAATCAATGCTCCTTCACCATTTAGAATAGGGTATTCTATAGATATGCTACAATTAATTCCATTAGCCTCTTCAGGCTCTGGCTCCCAGTATATTGTTTCCACAGTTATTGTTTGTTTTGAATGGTTATTATTTTGACTCTTTACCTGATTACAACTAATGATGATCAAAAGAAGAATAGTATTAAATAGAACTTTCATCGATGATGGCCTGAATACGTTTTGGTTTGAATACATGTTTTTTTACTTTCTTAAGAATTTCTACTTCTGAAGCACTTTTTATTTCATCAAGTGTACAAATTTTCTTTTCAATGATATAATCTCGTACTCCTTTGGAGACTTTTACACCCGCACCACCAATACCATCATTGATGGCCATATTAATTAATGAAGTGGTAGACTTTGCAGAAGTAAGCACTGTATTTACTTTTTTACCAGACAAGTTTAGACTTCCTTCTGTTAGGCTCCCCAGCTTCGAATCATTTTTGATGGCCTTATAATCAGCTGATTTTTTATAAGTATCGATCTCTTTTTTACCAAGAAATGTCGATTGTTTTGTTTTTCCGTCCGTTAACTTTTTGACTACTTTAAGATGTGGGACATTTGCTGTGCTTCTAAAACTGAGTTTTGCCGCGGGCTTCACGTACATATTCGCTGCAAGTTTAATCTGAGCCTCCTGCACTTTTGTATCATGTCCTGCCATAATTAAACTTCCAATCAATTTTTCATTACTTCTAATGTAGTCTTCAGCGGTGATTCCTCTTAATTTATCTCCTGTTATCTCATCTACAGCAACGATGGTACTTTTTACTATTTTACCATTTTTCTCAAGGTATTCTACATCAATACCGTAATCCTGGAAATAAGTTTTAAAAGTAGAAGGGTAATCTTTCTTCATAAGTGCAAGCAATGAATTGAAACTTCTACCACCGCCAGCAAATTGAATAAAGCCATAGGAAATAACAGCCTGATCATAGGAGTTGATTGCATCAAAATTACCTTCATGCGTGGAGACATATTTTAAAGCCTTGGCTTGTATGTCTGTTAATCCAAATTTTTTAATGGTAGCAAGATCTACTCCTTGTGCTTTTGCCTTACCCATAATCGAAAGCCCATCCATATTTACAGCATCACCACTTCTTACAAGATTACTGAATGAGTAAGATTGTGTTTTGCCATTTGCCTTAAAAGATAATTTAAACTTTTTGTAAGCGTCTAATAGTAAATAAGTAGAGTCCCCTTTATTGACCACACCTTTAGTAAAACCGGTATTTTCAAGAAAGTTTTCTTTCTTTTTTCTGCCATTTTTTTTCCATTGTTCATTCGCATTTTCTTTGAACTTAGGATGCACTTTTTTGGTTCTCCAATGCTTTATTTTTTTCCAATTTTGGAAAACTTCAATGGCTTTAATGGTCAGTTTTAAGTGCTCTTTCTTGAGTGATTCTTTTCCTTGTAAATAACTATCAGGGTGTTTTTTGAAGATAGCATCACTTCTTTCAGAGTTTTCCTCATCAAACTTTAAAATGCCTAATTCAATCAGTGCATCTTGAACAAGGGTGATGTCTTCGACTTTGTTACCATCATCAATATCACCCACATTCCCTTCAATCTTACTCAAGTCAATTTCTTCAGAAACATCTATGTTTATCGAGTTTCTTTTTTGTTTGATAGCGTTGAGTTGAGTTTCGCTTACTGATGCTTTTTGAATATTCATCAGCTGTAAAGTCTTGCCAGCAGGAGTGACTTTTCCGGAAGGCTTTTTTCTGCTGTCTGCATAACCCACATATTCTACTGTAGCTTCATAACTTTTTATAGCTTCAATTGTATGAGGAATATCTGTATCCTTAACTTTATCAGTATCTTTTTTCTCCTTGAATAAATCTACGCTTTCTTCATCAAAACAACCTTCAGAAAGGAAGCCCAAGTTCATTAATTTCTTTTGAATTTTTTTGACATCAGACACTAAATTTGCCCCTCCAGCACCAACACTTGAGGTCAAGGTAATTTGAGTAGGAGCGGTCTCCTCTTTTTTCGATTGATCTGTTGAATTTTTTAATTGCTGAGAAACCCGTTTCCAGTTTTCTTTATTTTTTTGATCATAATTTTTTAGGGCGTTCTCTTTCTGTTCTTGCGTTAATGTACTCACATGTTGTTGAGTTTCTTCCTCCTCAGATAACTGTAAATGTTCTTGACGCTGGTCATATTGCTTATTTCTTATCATGACTATTTAGTTTATTTGTTTTTGGGAATATTACATTCGACTTCCTGTATGTACAGCCGTTCTACCTAAGCGTTGTTCCATTAGAATTCCTGCAGGGGCTGAATCTCTGCAAATACCAAATTTGGAATCTCGTTTGAAATATTCTTTTCAATAAAAGACAGATAAATTTCATTGTATCAACTTATTTTTAATAAGACCTAATTCTCTTAGAAAGGTATTACTAAGGCTAGTTTCGGTTTTTATTAAGAAGCTTTGATTTGTATTCATAATTACAAACATCTGTACTTTTCAAAAATTGTAATATCTTTTTCGTATGTTAGAAACCAATTACTACCAACGGTATACCAACCTTTTCTTAATGATGCTTTTATTGGCTTATTTTTTAAAAAGACTTCCGTCTTGATCTGACGTCTTAACACTAAGAACAGTGGGGAACAATGAGATCAAAGATCTTTATGTTTTGAGAAAAAAATATTTTCTTTACCATCTATTCCTATATCATAATAAGTTACATTGACATTAAAAAGGTATTCCATATCACAATCAAAATCAGAAAATTTAAATTCTTTATCAATGACATAAAAATTATTCTCACCGTGTAAAGAATCAATAGTACCTGCAGAAAGTAATGATATATCTGTTTCATTATTAATATAATAAGAAACCCTAGACACTCGTGTTCTAGGTATATTAACAAGTTTTGAATACAATTTAAATCCATTCTTTTCTTTTATAACTGAAAAATCTAAAAATGGTGTACCCTTATATGTTGATATCAAATCCGTAGAATCATAACTTACCGTTAGAATTTCTTCTCTTTTTGAAAAGTATTTAAAAGTTTTGAAGGGATGCCCTACTATATGTCCTTCATTATCTCTTATATAGTATTCCTCATAAAAATGTAAATAAATCGAATCAAGATAACCATCTTTTTTAAAAGCATATAAAAGAGTTAAACCGTTATCATCTCTTTCAAGTACCAGATCATTTTTTGGTGAACTCTTAGTACAAGAGTTGAGAATAAAAACTAAAAATAAAAATTTAAATAAATCTCTCATCTTACTTCTTCTTTCTAGGCATATAAACACCGGGACGTACTTCTTTATAATAAATAGTATCCCCAGGTTTTATGTTTTCTGCACCATGATAATCTTTTGAAATTTCATATTGTATTTTTTTATCATCAGGTGGTTTATTGAAATTAAGCCAACCGACCTCTACCAATGTAGATAAAAGTTCAGCTATTCCAGGTGAGGAATTTTTATCATCAATGATTTCGGTGTTCCCTGCTCTTATATCATTTTTGGAGTATTACATTCGACTTCCTGTATGTACAGCCGTTCTACCTAAACGTTGTTCCATTAGAAGTCCTGCAGGGGCTGAATCTCTGCAAATACCGAATTTCGAATCTCGTTTGAAATATTCTTTTTGTAAATGCTTTTCAATAAGAGTCTGATCTATTTCATAAATGTCTTTATCAATACACTCAATAATAACATTGGACATTGCGGAGGCGATGTTAGCACCCGTAACTTGAAATTCTTCTGAAAGTTTCTCAAGAATACCTTCTTTGAAATTAAAAGGTGGAGTGATTGCATTCGACCAAAGCTGTAGTCTCTCTGATTGAAGTGGAAAACCAAATTCAATAATTTCGGATATTCTTCGTAGCATCGCTTTGTCAAAGTGTGTACGGATATCCCTAACGTTAGTAGCAAGAATAACTATTCCATCAAAACGCTCTACCCTTTGTAGCAGGTAAGACATTTCTTGATTTGAGTATTTATCCTTAGCGTCATTGATGTTCTCACTTCTTTTGGTGAACAGCGCATCAGCTTCGTCAATAAATAAAATAGCGTCTTGTCCATCAAGTTTTTGAAAAACTCTCTCCATGGCTTTCTCAAATTCACCAATATATTTAGAAACAACCCTTGAGATATCTAAAGTGTAGGTAGATAAACCATATCTTTTACCAAGCGTTGTAGCCGTAAGTGTTTTACCAGTACCAGGAGGGCCTGCAAAAACATACATTTTATTGGTCTTGATTTTCTTATAAAACGGCTGTTCTTTTTGCCCTTTTACCTTATCTTGAATTCTCAACCAAGTAATAAAGGGATCTAAACTTTCTTTTGTACCGTTGGTGAGTACCACTTCATCAAATTCCATGGAAGAAGTGGCTAATTTTGCAGGAAAGCCAATTTCACTATCCAAAGGAGGATATTTACCACCATGTAAAAACACAACAAAATGTTCTGTTATTTTGATCACAGAAGACATCTTTCCATAAATCTTATCCTTCGAGAAAAGGTATTCAAATGAAATAACATCATTTTTGATAAAAGGGTGATCTTCACTTGTGAAATATAAGAACATTTGCTCCGTAGCTTCTGGAAAGTAAAGATTTAAAAATGCCCTAAAAAAAGGAGTGAACCTTTTCTTTTCTTGATCTAAACCACCTGGAAAGTCATTGATGAGATTGATATCGTCTGATGAAATAAAAAATGGAGTGAATATTTCGTGTTTATATTCCCAAGCATAAGCAAATATCAATAATATGAGGTCATCTTTATTGAGGTTGAGTTTTTTATCAAGCTGAAACAAATAACTACCCGGAAATTGATGGGTAATGGCTTCAAAATGATCAATGTCTGGTGTGGCAAATTGCACGTCTTGATCATTTGCCTCTTTCTCTACAGAATATTGATCAATGGTGTATCGAATGTGCATACTTAGAACATCAACACAAGCTTTTAAAGCTTCTGATAAATCCTCTGTAGTTATTCCTTCGGGTTGTATATTGATGGTTTGCATTTTAATTAGTTTATTCCCAGACTCATTAAAAAATCACCAAATCATCTTATTTAGTATTTAGATTGAAGTTTTGTAGTTAGTTAATTTGCTGGAAAAGTGTATTTAATAACTGATTTTATGTATTACAAACATATTAAAGTTTTTAGACAATAGAAATTTATAAACCTTTAATCTTGCTTTATTCTAATCCATTTAATCTGATTCTTGTTCCTCCAAAACCTAAATCTTATACTTTGTTATTTGTAGTTTCTTTTTTTTCTATTTAAAGGGGATTTTTGTACACCATAGTTAAAACTATGGGCAGGTAATAGCCAAACTTATCATGATTAGAATCTTGAAGGCTGATAACGAAGACAAAACTTTAGTGTTGGTGGAGTCAATATCACTTGCCCATGACTTCAGTCATGGTGCACGTTATTTTGTTTTGATACTTAAGTACTAGGGTAGAAGTTAATGGGATATTTCAGTGAAGAATTAAGAAGAAAATGAACCGTGTTATTACCTGTAAAATGGTTCTTGTTGTGGCTCTACAGAGTGGTACCCTTTCAATTTACATATTCGATAAATGTAGGGATGTTGCACTGCAACGTCCATTGAACCACAATACGGACCACTTAACTTTTCCCTGTTTCAAGTGTTAAGCGACAGCGTACTAACTTAGCATTGTCAAAAGGAAATAAAACTCCTCAGAATAATATTTTGGATTTTCGAGGAGTT
>NZ_JABANE010000149.1 GCF_012844305.1 Flammeovirga aprica JL-4 | reverse complement strand
ACGGATGGTTTCTTCAATTCATGTCACCCAAAAACAGCTTTGTGATTGGGCGACGTAAGTTTATATACCTATTTAATTTTTTCAACTTCAATAAAGTCAGGACCTCCATCAACAGGATACCCCTCCACTTTATGTCCAATAATCGTAACAGTTTTATCGATATAATCATTCAAATTTACAGCAGTACTTCTCAAAGCATACCCCGATAATGTATGTGTACCATATTGATAAGTCGTTATACCTTGTTCTTTAATTACTCCTGTCAATTCAATACCATCTGAATTCATGTCATTTTTAGCACAAGAAAAGCCTATCATCATAATTGAAATTGTAAGTAGGATCGTTTTTATTGTATTCATTAGTAACTCTGGTTTTGGAAAATAATAAACCCATTTTTGAATTGGGATTGATAAAACAAATTAGAAAACTGAAGGATCAAGTTCAAATTACTCATGAAATTTTTAATGGTAGCACCCTACCCTAATCGTTACAATTCTGATATTATAAAATCAATCCATTTTACTTTTTAATGCTTCAGCATAATTATTATCTTCTTCTGAAGGACTAATTTCCAATGCTTCGATAATTATTTCTTTCAAAAATTCAATTTCGTAGTACTTCGACAGAATCGGTTTTAATTGACTCATTTTTTGAAGTGCCATTGAAGAAATCACCCAACCTTTGTATTCATCCTTCCACTGTTCAACGAATTCTATTAGTTTTTTCTGAAGATTGACATCTTGTTCAAAATTAGCTAAAATCTGTATTGCCATGATCTGTTCACTGATGTCTTTTGAATCTATAAACTTCCAACAAGATGACTTCACAGCTTTTGTATCATAGGCAACATATTTATCGATCAAAATATCCAATGGCAATCCGCTTGAAGAGGATGATAAAATTCGAAATAAATCATCAGATGCACTAGAGACTTTATTGGCCATTACAGCCATAGTACTCCAAGTCTTTAGCAATGTAGGTTCATCTGAATTGATTCTATCAATTAGCTCATCATTAAAATCAGCATCTTGTATAATGCCAATCAGCCTATATGCAAATACTCTTTTCGTTTCATTCGTAGAATTAAATAGATCGTGGATTAACTCTTTGTATTCATGACTATTTTTCAAAAAGTCAAAACGGCCCGCAATTTCATATTCAACAAGGAGATTATTCACTCGAAAAAAATCATCTTTATCAAACTCATCATTATACTTTACAAATCTTATTTCTTCGATAAGTTTCTTCGCTAATTCATCATTAGTTTCGTTTATTCTGTTAGCAGTAAAAGTGAATAAAAATAAGATAACAGTTAATAGTTTCATTTTAAATTGATCATTAAATTAGGCAAATCATTAATAGTCATTCTGATAATAGTCTTTTTTATTTTATACCGATTTTCTTCTCTATCGTAACTGGTAAAGGATATAGCTTTTCGATTGGCAAGAAACGTTTCAATTCTTTATGCTTCCCTGATTTACGTAGAAGATTCATTTTCTTCACTAAAGGAGTCATATCAACAATCTCATCAATCCACTCTTGATTGTACTCTTCAATTAAAAACCTACTTATCCCTACCTGTATTGTTCTTTCTGTTAACTTCCCTCCTTTTAAAGTTCTTTCAGGGTCCCATTGAATATGGACTTTTGCATCTTTAAATAGCTTTTCCCATTCATAACCGCTCTTGTAAGTATCTTTATCGGGGTCGGTCAACACACCTAATGATAATACCTTTTCCCAGTATTCTCTCTTTATCTTAATACCTAAGATATATTCTTGATTAGATTTAGTTCCCCAATTACTCCTTTCCATCAGCCATAAAAAAGAAGGTTTAACCCAGGTCATTCTATTAAATGAAAAAGGAGATTCAAATTTTTGATTTTTTATCGCTGGCAGTGCTATTGACTTATTATAGGCTTGATAAACTGTAATAGTTTCTTTGTCATAGACTGCTCTAATTTCTTGATATTTCATCTTCGTATAAGTTTTTGTTAGTACTGCTTGCTTGTTTTCGATATTTATAAAAAAACCAATTGATATTTTATAAATAATAAAATAGGACACACAACTATTTAAAAATCATAGCTTAATTTAATGAAAGTGAGCACATATTCAAAATATGTATTTCGTATTAATCTCCCTCAAAATGATTTTTTAATAAAAAAGGATCAAGGTTGCCTCTAAAAAGAAATGCTTGATCCTATTTGTTAGAATTGAGATAAGTTTCTAGTGAACCTATCTTACTAATCTATTTTGAAGATAGAATTTTCTGCAATCTATATTTCTCAAAATAGTTCTCATCTCCTGTGTTATTGACATCCTGTTGAGCTAAGAACTTTACAAAAGAGTTTGTTTTAATATTGTATTTCCAAAGGGTTGGATACACTTTTTCTGTTCTGTCATTATAAGACATTCCTAAAATTGAAACAGTCGATTTATCCTCCCAATATGCTTCTTCCGGAAAACAAGATGTGCCACACATCATTAATTCAATCGCTGAAGAATCTTCCTCCGCCGCTTTTACAAGATATACTTTTATATCAACTTCCCTTCCCATATACTCCAAGCTTCCATCCTTGTATTCTAAAATCTCCAATCCATAACTATCCATATCAATATAATAAGTGGAGTCAGGTGAATACATAAATGTTTTTTCAAATAGTAGCTTATCCTCTTCAAACAAACCATATCTCACCAAGTTTGGATTAGATGTTAATGGCGTACCTGCATTTGGAAAAATAGATTCTGATATCTGATGAAAAGCTAACCAATTCGATTTTGAGGTTCAATTTAATGTAGAACTTGAGCTGTTGTTTTCTTCTGTAAGCATCTCAACTTTTTCATTAGTTGAAGTTTCCTTTTTCAGATCTCCACAAGCATAGATTAGGAAAGAAGCACTGAGTGTCAGAAGAATTTGTTTGTTCATTTTCAAAAAATAAAGTTATTGATATTATCCCTTGAGGGGTTTAGGATTATAAATACATTAATCATACCCTCTTTACCTAATCTTAATCTTAAATTCTAAAACTTTTTCTTGAAAAGCAGGAGGATTTCCTATTAGAAATATACTATTTAAAAACAGAATAATAATATTACTCTGATCTAAAATCAAAAATAGTAACATTGTTACCTAATGAAAGTTAAGTTGTTTTGTAACGCTGTAACATTGCAATACATTTGCATCACATCAAACGAAAAAATATGAAGAATTTGAAAAATAAAACAATTCAATTTAGAGTAACTCAGCATGAATTTGAGACTCTGAAAGAAATTGCCTGGAAAAAGAGAAGTACAGTTTCAGAAATCTTCCAAAAAATGGCAAAAAAAGTTATTTCAAATCATAATGAGAAATAATAACTCATAATCATCTCAGACATCTAAACAATTTT
Source organism: Flammeovirga aprica JL-4 (assembly GCF_012844305.1). GTDB lineage: Bacteria > Bacteroidota > Bacteroidia > Cytophagales > Flammeovirgaceae > Flammeovirga > Flammeovirga aprica. The sequence goes on along the minus strand of NZ_JABANE010000149.1, from coordinate 13,118 downwards.
AATTTAAAAGAAAATGAAAAAGACAATTACAATTTTAGTATTATCAGTAGTAAGTTTAATCTTTTCAAGCTGTGGTAGCAGAATGATACTTACTCCAAGTAATCAATCTATTACAGCAATTGAACACTGTTCTACCGAAGACTCAAAAGGCACACGACAGGTAACAATTTATCAAATAAATGAAAGTGTAACAGAATCAGATTTAGAACAGTTCAGAATTCATGACGATATTGAATATGCTGCTGTTTATATAAATAATGGAAAAGGAAAAGAGATAGAATACAATGTTGCTGGAATCACTCTTTTACAACTGGTAAAAAATGCTGACTTAAATATTTCAGACCTTAATCATGAGCATTTTGAATGGATAGATACACCTGATGGAAATAGAAATATCCAATTTGTTATAAAAGCTATACACTTCGATGAAGAAGAATATTAATTAATTCGTCTTTAAAAATAAATTTCTCAAATCAATAAGCTACGTTTAAAAGCTTCTTCAGCTATTTCCATTGATTATACCTTTATCTGTAAAAAGAGAAGAGCATTTAATACGCTTCGTTTAAAAAATCAAATCTATTATCATGAAAAAGTTCTTTATCATCCTATTTACATTAATTTCTATTCAATCTTTTGCACAAACTTCTGAGTGGAGAACACCTGATAAATCTCTACATAAAGCCGTTGGTTATACTATTGGAGCTGGATCATACCTCACCCTATCAATTATACCAAATATTACCCCAGAAGAAAAATTAATAATTTCTATAGCAACAACAACTTTAGTAGCTACTTCAAAAGAACTTTTAGACATGACTGAAGAGGGAAATAAATTTTGTCAAATTGATCTATGGAAAACAGCTTCAAGAGGTGCAATTAGTGCAGGAGTTTTATATGGTATTGACAAAGTATTTTTCCAAAAAAAACGAAAAAACAGAAAAATAAGGCTATCTGTCAATGGCTATCAATTTTAATAAAACCTCAACTATTTCCATCAAAATTCAACGGTTTATATCAAATATCAAAAGTTGAATATTTACACTCAAAGCATGTTTGGAATCATAAGATCTTCATCACAGATTCCAAACATGCTTCATTATTTTATTGGTGATAACTATTGCTGTCTACTGGTGCATCATCACGTTCATCCAGTCCATAGTCTCTAATTATTTGACCAACTCTAATGCTATAATCAGAGAATATATGCTTTTTACCTGAAGCTTGTCCCTTTCGATGCAACATGTTATTTCTCCAATGCTCAATAGCTTTTTCATCTTCCCAATAAGAAAGTGAAAGCATCTTGTTGGGGTTTTGAAGACTTTGGAATCTTTCAATAGAAATAAAACCTTCCATTCCTTCTAGCATCGGTTTAAGCTTTGATGCTATTTCTAAATACTCTTGTTTATTTTCTTCCTTTGGTAATACTTCAAAAATTACTGCTATCATTTCAACTTTTCTTAAATATTAATTGGCTTCAAAAATCAAACAAAGATAGTTGCCAATAATTTCCAGAAAGTTGTTTTTGTTGTTTTTAACTTCATTACAAAAGCATCTCACATCCCTGTAATGCATCCCTTACATCTTCAGGGATTTTTGTGATTTTATTTCCTCTTAGGTCTAAGACCTTTAGAGACTTAAGGTGTTTTACATCGTAACAGAAGTTTTCATCCGTTAAATTGTTTTTACTTAAATCAAGTTTGTTCAAATTGGATAAAGCTTTGATAGACTTTTCGTTTAACTTGAATTCAAACATATTCAACTTGCTCAATACCAATTCTTCTAAATTTAGAAATAACTCGAAGTCATTGTCATTTATGTAAAACTTCTTTGGGTTATTGGGTTTAAAAATAAAACTTCTCACCCTGTGGAAATAAGGTAAATCTTTTGGGAAAGGAAGATGTTCATGTTTCCTGACATTCTAGAATTATATAACCAAAAGTTGTCTTAATTTATTAACCGAAAAAAGATTGCAAATCCAAACAAGAATATGATTGATTTTTATTAACACTTAGGGATGGTGGACAATAACATAGTACAGGTCTAATTACTGTAATTATATACGTGAAATATGTTTCACTCTTTATGATTACAATTTTTCTAATTTTAGAGTAATCTCTGTTTATGCCAAGTAATATGATAAAACTTTTTTTGATTATACTGCCAAAAAAATGATCAAAAGAAACACTTATCAAACATTTTTCACTTAGTACTTTACTTAATAAATAGAAGTGACTTTTGATGTTACTTTTATCGAGTTATGTAGACTCGATAATTCTTTACAAAATAGTCGTGATAAACTCTAACTAAAAACATAAAAACTATCAATAATTATGAATTTATTTTTTGTCCTATTATTACTTCTAGTTCCAAAGTTTATAAGTGCTCAAGAGAGTAGTTCTGAATTTATTTTTGTTGTTCAACAAAAGCAGTCTCCTATAACCTTTAATGCAAACACCCTTTCATCCTTTGAGATAGACTGGCATAATGATGGCGATTGGGAAGAAATCAGAACTTCTGGATTGGAAGAAATTTCCTATGAATTTGAAGGTGTCTTAGATACAATTCGGATAAGAGGAGAATTGAACCATTTTCATGCCCCAAAAAAAATCGTCGATGTTTTACAATGGGGGGATGTTCATTTTCTAAGCTTAGATAAAACATTTAATAAGTGTCTGCTTCTCAAATCTTTTTCTGCTCATGACACGCCGAATTTAAAGGATGTTACTAATATGAACTTTACTTTTAGTGGTTGCAAGTTATTTAATGGCAATCTGAGTGAATGGGATGTATCGTTTGTTCAAACAATGCGGTCTACTTTTTATAATGCAGTGAATTTTGATTGTGATTTGAGTAATTGGAAGGTATCTCAGGTAAATAATATGAGGTATATGTTTGAAAAAGCTTCGAAGTTTAATTCTGACCTTAGTAGTTGGGATGTTACTTCTGTAAAAAACATGCAAAATATATTTATAGATAGTGGTCTTTCCCCTGAGAATTATGATAAGTTGCTGAAAAACTGGAGTAAATTAACAGTTAAAAATAATGTCCAATTAGATGTGTCAGTGGAATCATGTCAATCATCCGAAGAGAAGCAAATTTTAATAAAGGATTACGGTTGGAAAATTAGTGACGCAGGCTCTTGTAGTAATGAGATATCAAAAGGAGATCTTGTCTTTGTTGTGGATGGTAACGAAACTAATATTACTGTTTATTTAGAAGCTAATACAGGTTCAATTGAGATTGATTGGAATAATAATGGTAATTGGGTCTCTATTGAAAATAGTAGCCTTGATTATGATCAATTGAGAGGGAAATACATTTCTCATACATTTCAAGTTTCTCTTCCTGATACAATTCGTTTAAGGGCAGATTTGAAATATTTCATGGCTCCACCTAGTATAGTCGATGTTGTTCAATGGGGGCATTCGAATTTTAAATATTTCAATAGAGTTTTTGAAAAATGTGATAAACTAGAAAAATTCACAGCGTTAGATACCCCTAATTTATCTTCTGTATTAGACATGGAAAGTGCATTTTACGGGGCAACTTCCTTTGATGGAGATATTAGTGATTGGGATGTCTCATCTATAGTAAATATGAGAACATTATTTTGTGATGCAGAATCTTTCAATGGAGATATAAGTAACTGGAATGTTTCCGCTGTGGAGAGTATGAGGTCTATGTTTTATAATGCTTCTTCCTTTAATAAAGATTTGAACAACTGGGATGTTTCGTCTGTTAAAAATATGAGAGGAATGTTTTTTTATGCAGATTCATTTGATGGAGATATAAGTGGCTGGGACGTATCTTCTGTAAATGATATGGGATGGATGTTTGATAGTGCTATAAGCTTTAATGGAAATTTGAGTGACTGGGATGTATCCAATGTTACCTTCATGGTTTCTATGTTTAGAAATGCAAAAGCCTTCAATGGTAACATTAGTGGCTGGGATGTTGGTTCTGTAACAAATATGAGATCAATGTTTTCTCAAGCTTCATCCTTTAATAGACATTTGAACGATTGGGATGTTTCTAAAGTTCAAGATATGTTTAGGATGTTTTCAGGAGCAAAAGCTTTTAACGGTAATATTAGTGATTGGGAAGTTGACTCAGTAACAAATATGAGATCAATGTTTTATTTATCATCTTTTAATGGAGATGTTAGTAATTGGGATGTTGGTTCTGTAACAAATATGTCTGGGATGTTTGCTAGAGTTGAATCTTTTAATGGAGATGTTAGTAACTGGGATGTTTCTAAGGTTGAAACAATGGATGAAATGTTTCATGGGGCGAAATCTTTTGATGGTGATTTAAGTGAATGGGACATTACCTTGGTAACTGATATGAGAAGAATGTTGACAAATAGTGGGTTATCGTCAACTAACTATGATAAACTTCTGAATACTTGGAGCGAAAAAAAAGTTATGGAAGGTGTTCAATTGGATGTTTCATCTACTTTTTGTGGTGGAGAGATTGGAAAAGATAAATTAAGGCAAATCTATCATTGGGTTATTACTGATGGTGGAAAAACTTGTTCCAATTCAAGAAAAACAATTAATCAATTATTATTAGATAATAAGTTGAACCAAAGTAAATTAAAATTTTCCGGACATATAGAGTGGGAATTATATAATTTTACGGGTAAATTAATTGAAAAAGGATCATCTACTCTTCAAAGAGGACAAACATTAGAATGGGATGAACTACAAAATCTAAATAAAAAGTCAGGTATATTGAGAATTTTTGATAGTTCAGGAAAAGTTTCAGTGATAAAATTTATGAAAGAATAAATAATCTGTAAACTACAGAGTAGAATGTTTATAGTGTTAGAAATCAGGAGATTTATGATGATTTTAAGGACACGAATGACACTTACCCTTAACATTCGCACCAGTGGGTTTTCTAAGTAACACGTTTGGTAGCACTCCACCGACCTTAAAAGGAAAAGCGTTAAGAATTTATTGTTTGAGCTTTAGCGATTTTAAAATCATTTAAGTAAGAGAAAACCTTGACTTTTTTGCTTCGCTTTTGTGTTAAGACAAAAATGAAAAAGAAGGTAGCTAGAGTAGATCATAAAAAGCTTGCAGAAATTCGATTGAAAGTTAAGGATAATTTAGTTTGCATTCTGATAATTATAACATTAGTAGTAGAGGTACAAAAAATTGAAGTATCTCTACTACAATTTTATGGAGTAAAAAACTAGGGATTTAATAAAACAAAAGAATGCTTTCATTACATATTATCACAGTGAAAAATATTAATAATTTCACCTTAATTAAACCAACATTTTTTAATCTATCCACTAAAAATCACCTGAAAATATTACCAATAAATTTTAAAAAAAAATGAATTCCAAACTATTCTCCTTTATAATATTATTACTGTTTTTTTTCGTAAAATGTAACGCACAATCAGAAACAGATACTATTTACAAACATCAATTTACAGCATTCCCTTATCCGGCTTATGCTCAAGAAACAAGTTGGGAATTTGGAGCTGTAGGTATTTATCAATTTAAGTTAGCTAATGCTACTTTCAATACAAGGCCTTCTAATCTTGACTTCGTTGGTTTTTATACATTAGAAAACCAGATGCGCATTAGACTTAGGCATACAATATTTACAAAAGATGAGAATTGGGTATTTGAAGGATTGGCAGATTATGCCAAATATCCAGAGAAATACTATGGTGTAGGTAATAATACACCTACAAATAATGAACAACTAATGAGTTGGTCAAAGATAGAGTTCAGACAACAACTCCTAAAAAAACTTCATGACCAGATGTTTTTAGGTTTACAATACAGGTTAGTTAATTTTTGGGAAATTAGTGTAGAGAGTCGAGCTGATGGCACAGGGAGTTTAGAAGAAATACCAGGTTATCAAGGTGGAGTGAACTCTGGTTTAGGAGTAGTATATAAATGGGATAAAAGAAATTATGTACTTGCTCCTACAAAAGGGCTTTTCATTGAATTGAGAGCTGTAACTTATACTAGTTGGTTGGGAAGCGGTTATCAATTCAATACTATTGAACTTGATATGAGGAAATATTTTTCGCTTAACACAAGAAAACCGAATAATACAATTCTTGCATTTCAAGGTATATTAAATCAGCGAAATGGTAATATTCCTTTTAGGGAATTATCTCTAATGGGAGGGTTTGTTATGATGAGAGGAGTTTATCAAGGGAGGTTTAGAGACAATAATATGATGGCTTTTCAAAGTGAACTCAGACAGCACCTGTTCTGGAGGATAGGTGCAACAGCTTTTTTCTCATTAGCACAAGTTGGAGCAAATTGGGACTCTTTTCAAATTAGGCAATTTAAACTTGCTGGAGGGGCAGGATTCAGGCTGCTTATAAATAAAAATGATAGAGCAACTTTGAGAGCCGATTACGGATTAGGACCTGGCGGAAGTTCTGGATTGTATCTTACATTAGGAGAAGCGTTTTAATTTATATATTTGATTTTAAGTATATTGGGGTAATTATTTTTTAGTAAAGTATAAAATAGGGAATCTTGTAAAAGACTTACCTATCTGTCAATACTAGAAAAAATTGAAAAGGCTAGTTTGTCTTTACTATTGAGTCAGGATATTCTACAAACTTTTTGAGAAGTGAAAGAAGTAACTCAAATTTAGGTAAAATCAACTCCAAAAAGCCAAATTAGATATCTTTCATGTTCTTACACTCTAACGCATAACACATTCACCTCATTTTAAATCAGTTAGACTTTAACAAATGCTTTTATATTAAATATATTTAGACTTTTTAAGGACTTCTTCTTTAAATTTTGATTTGAAAACCAAAAAAAGTCTAGACAGTTTATTTATATTGAATTTTATTAACACATATATTGATATATATTAACACCGTTGCTGATTGTAAAATACTCATTTTTTCATCTAATAATTAAAGTGAATCACTGAATTCAAAAACATACTTACACCCTTAAACAAATTATTAGATGAAAAAACTATTTATTAAAATTTCATTCTTTTGCTTTATTTTATTTTCATGTTCAACAACAGAAAAGATAGGTTTTAAAGTAGATGGACAATTTCAGTTAAACCTTTCATTGATTGATGAAGTGATTATTGGAAAAAGTAGTTCAAGAACATTCAACCTACCTTTAGAAGAATTTTTAATTACTATTTTAACTAAAGATTCTTCTACAGTAATTGAAAATACTTATTACAGTGAAATTGCCAATGGTATACTTCTTAATGGAGGAGAGTATATAATTAAAGCGTATAGCGGTAAATTGAATGACTTTTCATTTAACACCCCAGTTTATTATGGAGAAGCTAATTTTGAAATATATCCGGATCAATTTACACAGTTAGATTTATCAGTTGCATTAATTAATGCTAAAATACAGGTTAATTTTTCTGATACTCTTCAAATATTATATCCTAATATAAACGTTACGATAAGATCTGACAGTGGTAAATCTATTACCTTAAGAAGAGATAATAATAACATTTTATATGTTATACCACAACATTTATATTTTGATGTAAACTATGAAAATAACCCTCAGGAAAATTGGTTAACATTTCAAATACCCAATGTAAGAGCTAATGATTTCTACAAAATAACTTTATCAACAATTAAACAAGGGGCTGATATTAATTTAGTGATTGAAGAAGAAGATATTATTGATATGGAATTTAACTTACCTTTAAATGATGGGTATATAATTCCTGAAAATCCTGTAATCATTGATTCTATAGAAACAGTATTTCCTGATGATGTTTATATTTCAAGTAAAATTGGACTTGATAACTTTGTAGAATTAGGTATTACTAAAATAGATGGCAACCTCACTGTTAATACAATAGAAATAACAGATTTAAGCAGATTATCAACTTTAAAAGAGGTAACAGGTAATGTAAGTTTAACCGGCTTAGGTAGTGTTGTCAATTTAAATGGTTTTCAGAATCTTAAAAAAATTGGAAACAACCTAAGGATTTCTACAAGTTATCAAACTAAACTAAATTCATTTTTGTATTTTGTAGCCTTAGATTCAGTTATGGGTGACGTCTATTTGAGTAGTATTCCAGCTGAAATCATCAATAACCTTGAATTTATTCATAATTTAAAATACGTTGGTGGTGATTTGAAAATTCTGAATAACCAAATTGTAAAATTGTCTGGATTAGAAAACCTAGAAACTATAGTTGGAGATATTACTTTTGAAAATAATAGACAACTCTCAAACTACTGTGGACTTAACCCCAATGTCCTAATAAATAATAGAGGGAATTATATTTCAAGGAATAATAAATATAATCCAACAAGAACATCATTAGAAAACTTACTGTGTAGACAATGAGAAATCCCTTGTAAAGTATACATGTGACACTATAAAATACACTTTCAAAGAGTAAAAGTTTACGATATTAAAAACTAAAATTAAGTATTTGGACTTACAAAAATCTGATGTCTTGGATTTTCTTTACATCTAATTTGGGCTAGATAGAGGAGTATTATATTAACTCAAATATTCATTCTACAGTACAGTTTTAAAATAATAATTATATAATTCACTATCTCAACTTTTTATGTTCAATTACTTAATCTAATTCTTATAGATAACAAATGAAAAAACTAAACTACTCAAAGTCCATAAATAATTTAAAAGGGCCAAAAGGGATCCCATTTATTGGTAACTTATTACAAATAAATAAAGAAAAATTACATCAAAATCTAGAACAGTGGGCAAAAAAGTATGGAGACTTTTATAAAATTAACTTTCCAGGTTTAAAGATCGTTGTCGTTTCCAACCCTTACTATGTAAACGAAATATTAAATAACCGTCCCAATAAATTTCGTCGTCTTTCTAAAATGAAAAAAGTCCTTGAAGAAATGGGTTTTTATGGTACTCTTTCTTCAGAAGGAGAAGAATGGAAAAAACATAGAAAGGTGACACAGCAAGCTTTAAGTCATAAAAATGTGGAGAACTATTTTCCTCTAATTCTAAAAATTGGGAATAGATTAGAAGAGTTTTGGGCAAATAAATTTAATGGTAATAAATATCTTGATAATTATGAAATTTCTCAAGACTTCATGAATGCAACAATTGATATAACAACAAACCTTGCCTTTGGCTGTGATCTAAATACGGTTTATAAACAAAAAGAAATAACACAACAACATATTTCTAAAGTTGTACCTAAACTAAATGAAAGGATTGTTTCTCCATTTCCTCTATGGAGATATATAAAAACAGCTTCTGATAGAGATTTTGATAAATCCATGAAAACTATAAAGGATATAATCAGTTTATTCATAGAAAATAATATTGATAACCTTAAAAGGTTTCCTGAAAGAAAAAAACAACCTACAAATTTTTTAGAAGCTTTACTTGTATCTCAGGATAAAGAAAATCCTTTCTCTTGGGAAGAAATATATGGAAATATATTCACTATGTTATTAACAGGTGAGGACACCACTGCAAATTCATTAGCTTGGTTTTCATATTATATGGCTACTAATAAATCCATTCAATATAAAATCCGTAATGAAATTCATGAGGTACTTGGAGAAGAATTTGATATTAAAGAAATAGGAGATACAAAAAAATTCAAATATCTTACTGCCACAATTAAGGAAGTACTAAGACTAAAACCAGTTGCCCCAATACTTTATTTACAAAGTAACGAAGATGTAATTTTAAAGGATACTTTATTTCCAAAAAACACTTTCTTTATTACTTTATTACGCTACGGAGGAATAGATGAAAAATACTTTTCTAAACCAAATCAGATTATCCCTGAAAGATGGATGCAAAAAGAAAGTAAATGCCCCTTTGAAGGGAAACACAAAGAAGATGTAATACTTACTTTTGGGGCAGGTCCGAGATATTGCCCAGGCAAATATCTAGCTGAAATTGAAATGATAGTATTTATCATTAAACTAATCAAAAACTATGAAATTGAACTTTCAGTTCCCGAATTTGAAATTTCAGAAAAATTTGATTTTACAATGACTCCAGAAAACTTGAAAGTAAAATTAACAATGATTAAAAGTAATAATTACTAAGGTTGAAAAACAAATAGATATTAAATTCAATTGTTATGTAGGATATGACTGAGCTGAGAGTGGAAGTATCAGGTTGAAGGGAGTTTGGGAGTGTCAGTTGAAGGTAGCACACTAGTTAAGTGTTGTTAGTCATCAAAAAATAGAACACTAATTAAGTAATTTGTATTACAATTCAAATGAACACTCAGGATTTTTGTTGTGTAAACGAACACTAATGCCATGCTAGAGGACACTACAATTAAGGTAATATAATTGTATTTACACAAAAAACATGTGCTTATTTTTTCTATAGATTGCTATCAGACAATAATACTACTAGAAAGTATAAGTATCAACACAATTAATAACGCCACTTATGATTATTTGCTTCCACAAAGTAATTTTTACTTCAGCAATAAAAAAACAATTCCTCTTACCATTAAATCTAATCGCAAGAGGAATGTAAAATGACTATTGTGTTTCCAAGGAACCTTCCTTCTTTGTACAGGGCTTCATTTCCTCAATATAAATTACTCCGTCAAGGATATTCATCCAATCTCTGACTTCTACCCTATGTCTAAGCCCTTTCATGCTGAAGTTTTTTTTCTTACCAGAATATGATCTAAAATCAAGGAAAGCTTGCTTGTAACCTAGAGCTTTAAAATCGTTTTCAATACTGCTTCTATGAGGCTCTTCTATATCATAATTATGAAGAGCATCTGTTTGATTTGCCCAGCCTGTACTTCCACTAAATGAAGTAAATCCTAAACTGTAAATTTGACTTCCAAGTGCTTTATGTACCTCACCTCCAAGACTCACCACTTTCTTACTTGTATTTCTAGCAATATGAAAATTATGCGCCCACACTATGATTTTTTTATCCTTAAAACGCTGATTAGACAGCCAAAGTAAATTATCTGCCATGTACTTATCACGAATATTTAGTGTTTCTCTAATATTTGAAGCAGTTCTCATCTTTGAGTGACCGATCAAGCTATGCAATTCTTGCTTCCTAAAATCATCTTTAGGATAAGAAGTATATAGTTGTTCGAGTTCTTTGAAATAAAAACTCAATTCTTCTTCATCTAAATCATATGCCTTATTATCTTTCACCAACACATCAAACACTTTGAAGAATCGTTCATCATTTGAAACTTTAAGGTTATTATCCTTTAAAAATGCTCTAAATTCATTTCTATAATTTTCAATAAAAAAAAGTTGCATATCAAAGCCTGAAATATAAAGTGGATTTTTTGTTTTCAATGTATTTTCCAAATATGAGAATAGTGGATCACACTCACTACATTGACTCCAAATTGGGAAGATACCCTTATGTGCATCTTCAAAATTGAGGGAATCTCTTTCAAAAGCTCCTTGTAAATCATAAAAGTTACTTTCAAAAGCGATAACATCAAACCCACACTCTTCATGCAAGTATTTCACAAGCCTCGCCTTCATTAGAAAGGTAGGTGCATCACCATGATCTTGTTCTCCCAACAGAACAATTCTTGAATCACCAATAGCTCTTTTGATTGCTTTCAAATCCTCATTGTCTTGATGATTGATATCCATAGATTTGATTTCACAAGCATCCGTCCGGATGTATTCTTTGATTTCTTTTTGAGCAAATAGTTTGCATGACAATAAAGTAAAAGTCAGAATTAATAGTTTTTTCATTTTAAGTGTATTTACAGTTTTTGCTTATAACTCGATGATGTTATGTTTACATCAGCTTGCTTATTATTCTGACAGAGGGTAAATGAAAAAGGTTGAAAGCACTTGTATTTTAAGAGCATGTATTAAACATGTTCTTATTTCAGTAGAGACTGAAAATCTTTTTCAAAAGACTTTTCATCAAAGTTCATCACATCCATAGCCTTACTTGAATCACCAAAAAAATATTATACACAATCTTGTAATATCCCCAAGTATACTCCATAGGAAACCGACGGTTTGTCTTAATTTGGCACCATGAGTTTATTGGTAAAATCCCCACCTTCTTCTTTATCTTATCTTCATTCCAGAAATGTATTTCAAGTTCTTCATTTTGTTTTTCAAATTCTAGCCGTTGCTCTCTTAATTGTGTTTCATTCAGTTCTTGAATACCCTTCCTAATTGGCTCATCAAAACATCCTTCTGCAAAGACAGTTTCTTGCAATAATACTGCATCGGAAGTAATTTCCATTTCAATAGGTAGCTTTTCAGGAACCTTATTTCTAAAACTTGCATTTGGAAATCCCCTGCTACGCTTTGTCCAATTTGTTTGTATCTTCTGAATATATATCAACATTTTTAGTCTATTATTAATTTTGGCTATCAGCATAAATTTGCATCTCAAGATTTTTAAGCTGAATCGACAATATCTTTAATCTGTAATTCAGTTCCACTACACTATTGTTCTTTACTATTTCCTTATCAAAATGCCCTTCATATATTAATGAGAACATTTTTTCATGTTCTTTATTTCCATTTAATGAGAGAAAGAACTTTTGTGCCATTTTCTCAATACGCTGATAATTATTTCTCTCAAACAAAAACCGATTCGAAACCTTAATATCATTTCCAGTCCCAAACTGCATAAGCTCTTGCTCAACTTTTAGAAGCTCTTCGTGAAAGGCTTTAAAATTAGGATTTCTTTTACCTTCAAAATATAAATCTAGATTTACATAAGCTCCATTTGACAGGTTCATCAACTTAACATAATCAGTTTTCGGCTTATTCTTTTTATTTAATTCTTCAGCAAAGCTAAAGAGCAGTACGCATGGAATAATTAATAAAACAGCATCTGCTGAAATGTAAAGTTTGTTTTGACCTTTAAAAATAGATAAGAGAAACAGTACTGAATATACTGATAACATCAGAACTGACAGGTATATTAGATTTGGAGATAACTCTAATAGCGTTGAATTTTTCACCATTAATCCAATACTGCTTGCCATCAGTAAAACCACATTCAAAATAGATATTATAACCATCAATTTGCGATACGGGTACTCCTTTGTTACATCACCTCTCAATATTCCTAAGTACTGAGACAAATTAAAATATAAGCTATATTTATACCCTAATTATGGGTCGTAAAACAAAAGTTATAG
>NZ_JABANE010000148.1 GCF_012844305.1 Flammeovirga aprica JL-4 | reverse complement strand
TTTACCCTAGTTTTAAAAAGCAATTTACCATCTTAGATAAATACAACACTATAAATCTAAGGTTTTGTCTTAACACAAAAACGAAGCAAAAAAGTCAAGGCTTTGAAGGCTAAAGCTAAATTTCATTTCTCTCGCCTAAATGATTTTAAACTCGCTAAAGCTCAAACAAGAAAATCATTTTTAACGGCTCAATCCATGAAATTCTTAACGCTTTTCCCTTCAAGGCCGGGGAAGTACTACCAAACGAATTCGGTGGAAACCCCACTGGCACGAATGTTAAGTGAAAGTATCATTCGTGCCCTACAAATCATTAGAAATCTGCTGAGTTTACAATGTACTAAATGCCTATAAATCTGACTTTAAATCCACTTTTCTGTACTTTTTCATATAGTCAGAAGGAGTAATATCAAATAGTTTTTTGAAGTTCGTTCTGAAATATTTGGCATCATTGAAGCCTACTAAGAATTGAATTTCTTTGATAGAATGATCTGAATTCGCTATCAATTCGGCCGCTTTTTCCAACCTGATTTTACGGATATAACCCGTGGCAGATTCGTTTTCGTACTTCTTCAATCTATTGTAAAGCGTGGCATAGGTCAATCCCATTTCTTTAGCGAAAGCTTTAGAGTCAAAACCTTCATTCAACAAATTATCTTCAATCACCTTTTTGGCTTTCTTGATAAAAGAATCTTTTTCTGGATCTTCCTGTGTGACATTTTCATCTTTCTTAGAAGCATAAAACTGTTTGGTCAGCTTCCTTTCCTCAATCAAATTCATCACTTTGGCCAATAAGAACTCCGTTTTGAAAGGCTTGATAATATACGCATCCGCACCACTTTCTATACCTTCCAAACGGTCTTCATCTGCACTTTTGGCGGTCAATAAAATTACAGGAATATGGTTGAGATGTGGGTTTTTCTTGATCTCTTTACAGAGTTCAATACCATTCATTTCAGCCATCATAATATCTGAAATCACCACATCAGGCTTCATTTTCACCACTTGCTGATAACCTTCTTTTCCATTGTGGGCTAATGTAACGGAGAATAAATGCTCCAATTCTTTTTTCAAGTAATGAGCGATATCAAGATTATCTTCTACAATTAGAATTTTTGGACGGTGATCTTCTTTTGTTTTCACTTCAGCTTCATCACTGACCTCATTGATCACCTCTTCCACCACTTTCTCTTCAGGCTTCATAAAGTCATCACTCAATGGCAGTGTAACCACAAAACGGGTTCCTTCTCCTTCTTTACTCTCAAAAGTAATCGTACCATAATGTGCATCAATCAACCTTTTCACCAAAGATAAACCAAGCCCTGTGCCTCTATCCGTCTTATTTTGGGTTTGATAGAATTCTTCGAAAATATGTTCTTGTTCTTCTGCCGGAATACCCTTTCCTGTATCCGTAATGGCTATTTGATAGTGATTTTCGTTTTTAGAAGAGAGTTCCACTAGAATATTCCCTCCTTCACTGGTGTTTTTAAAAGAGTTTGAAACTAGATTGTACACTACTTTTTCTATTATATCTTCATCTATCCAAGCCTCTTGAAAATCAATAAATGAATGGAAGGAATAATTGATATCATTGTCCTTGGCCAAGGTATTGAATGAGGAAGCGACCAAGCGTGTAAAGTTAACGATATCTGTATGTTTAAACTTCACTTTATGGTTACCTGTTTCGATTTTTCTAAAATCTAATAACTGATCGAACAATACTAAAAGTCGATCAGAATTACGCTTCATGATATTGAGGTACTCTGTTACATTACTTTCCAGAGAAGTGTTTTTCAATAAGGTCTCCAAAGGACTTGAAATCAAAGTAAGAGGTGTTCTTAATTCATGAGAAATATTCACGAAGAAACGAATCTTCATTAAAGTGAGTTCTTCATTCTTCTCTATTTTATAGCGTTCCAGCTCAAGACTTTGCTCCAACTTATGTTTATTGATCACCATTCTATTGATTTTATACACAATAGCCACAATAATCAAAAGGTATATCAAATAAGCCAGCTTCGTTCTCCACCAAGGCGTTAAAACCGTAATTTTGATTTCTTGCCCTGTTTCTTCCCAAACGCCATCACTGTTGGCAGATTTCACTTTAAATACATAATTTCCGAAAGGAAGATTGGAATACACCACACTCCTTCTATCTGTAGTCATCCATTTTTTATCAAAGCCTTCCATCTTATACTGATAGCTGTTTTTCTCTGGATTTCCGAAGTGCATGGCATTAAAACCAATTTCAATATTATTCTGAAAATGCTGGAAAGTTATTTCTTTAGTTTCCTCCAAAGGCTTTTCAAGTAATATTTCACTATCCAAGGCTTGTCCTTGCTCAATAGGCTGACCAAAAACATAAAGTGAATTAATAATGGTATGTGGAAGGTGTTTATTTTCTAATATTTTTCCCGCAAGAATATAGTTCAAAGCTTTATCGGAAGCAAAACAAAGGCTTCCATCCGCTAATTGAGTAGCACAGTTCACTCTAAAATAACCTCCTTCAATACCATCATCCGTATTAAAAACATGAGTGATTTCATTTTCTGTATCAAATGCCGTCAGGCTTTTACCACCTACCCACAAATAATTACTCAATGAATCAAATACAAGGGATTGAATGGAATTAGAAGGTAATCCGTCTTTTGTTGTATAGGTTTTGATGTCTACTAATTGAAGTGATTTTGGATCAAAAGTAAGCTTAGAAAGCCCTTTCTCAATGGTTCCAACCCATAGTGTAGACCTTGAAGACCTGCAGATTTCCCAACAAAAAGCGGAGTTGACCTTTCCATCAATATTGATCACATTATACACTTTGTAAGTCAGTTTTTTGCCTTTTCTTTTGATTTTTGCCAATCCACTAGGTGTACTCGTCCATAAACATTTTTCGAAAGGATCGACATACATATAATTAATAGTATTGCTCATAAGAGGCAACTCCTCACTCTTTCTCCAATATTGTTTTGATTTC
Organism: Flammeovirga aprica JL-4; assembly: GCF_012844305.1. Taxonomy (GTDB): domain Bacteria; phylum Bacteroidota; class Bacteroidia; order Cytophagales; family Flammeovirgaceae; genus Flammeovirga; species Flammeovirga aprica. The sequence goes on along the minus strand of NZ_JABANE010000148.1, from coordinate 13,628 downwards.
AGTACGTTCCCTTTTTTATCAATGGAAAGCTTATTTAATCCTTTTCGGAAAGTGCCTACAAAAAGAGCATTATCATAAAAGGCTAGAGATGTAATGGTTTTGGATGTCAGATACTTATTATCAATTCTCTTAAAATACGCTTTCCCTGCCTTTTCTTCTTTTAGAGAAATAGAATGAAGTCCACCTCCCCAGCTACCGATCCATAAGTTACCGAAATCATCTTCACAAAGTGCTTCTACCCCTCCGTAAGCATTCAAGTTGTAATTTGATTTTGAATCAGAGGAATATTCTACGGTATTATTATTGGCATATTTCACCAATTTACCGCTTTTCAAGCCAAACCAAGTCTGCCCTAATCGGTCTTCATAGACTACATTGACATTTTCTTTTTGCAAAGCACTTAAATGTACTGTTCGCAAGGAAAGTGATTGAAGGTTAACATAACTGCTACCTGATGAAGTTCCTACCCAGAGAATATTTGATTTATCAATTAAGAGTGAGTTGATATTATTACTCACCAAACTGTTCAATACATTTTTCTCACTCACAATGGAGGTTGTCTTATAATCCTCCAAGAGTGATACATGAAATAAACCACTTTTGGTACCTACCCAAAGCTGATTTTCCTTCAAACAAATCGAAGATATTGCTGTAATTGATTCATCTACTGGCAGTTTTTTTATCGTTGAAACCTGATTTTCATCGATTTCCAATTCATATATTGAATTATAAGTGGCCACAAAAACAGAAGTTCCTGTTAGTATAAGACCTCTAATAGATCCTTCTTCTAAAAACTCATGACCAATAACTTTAGTGAATTTCCTAGTATTAAGATCAAAGAAATAAAGACCACTTCCTCTTGTTCCTATTAAAAAATCACCTGAGGGCAAAGGAAGAATTTCTGAGATAATCACCTTAGCATCCATCGGCTGAAAAAAAGCTACTTTCTTTTTCTCTATATCCAAAAGCCCTAAACCCTTTCGTAATTCGCCAAACCATATATTACCGTTCATGTCCTCATTAATACTTGTAATATTAAAAGCCTGACCGGTAGTATACTGCTCAAAACCATAAGATTGTGAAATAAATTTATTCAAACCGGCATCTCTAGTCCCCACCCAGAGGTCACCTGCTTTACTTTCATACATCGTGGAAATTCGATTACTGCTCAACCCCACTTTTTCTGAAAGACTACTGTAATAGTTCTTTACTGTAAAACCATCGTATTGATTAATACCGTTGTTCGTCCCAAGCCATATATACCCATGTTTGTCCTGTAAAATGGAAGTAACATTAATATGCGACAGCCCTTTTTCAGGATTTAGGGTTCTAAAGTTCAATACCTCATTGGCCCAAATACTATTTGACACTATAAGGGCTAACAATAAAAAATGTATGAGTCGTCTAAAAGTAGATTTCATTTCAAAAAAATTGCAACAAAGCACCCTTCTCTAACATTGTAAAGAAAGTGACTTGTCTAGCTTAACTAAATACGATTTTGGAAGTACACAAATTTAGAAAGAAATAAAGAATATTCTGTCTTTATAGTTCGTTAATTTCATCAATTGTTAAACCTGTACTCTTAGCTATTGCTTCTAGAGGAAATCCATCATCCTTAAGCGTTTTTGCTATTTGTAAGGCCTTTCTATTCTCTACCTCAAACTCAGCATCTGCCTTAAGGGTAAATAATCTACTAGCTTCATCTCTTAAGTTTTTAAGATGTAGCTTATATTTTGCTTGTTCTTCTGTAGATAATTGGTCAACCCTTAAAAGTTCTTTTGCTTTTAATAACCCTTTTGCTTTAAAGGTTTCTTTTATTTCATTATTCTTAAAATAATAAATCCACTCATCTAAACTATCTTGAGCAATATCGTTGAATTGGTTTACTTTGATAACATAAAACTCTGGAAATAAATCTGAAGGTGTACTTTTTCCAGACATCAAAATTTTCTGTTTAGCAGAAAGTGTTAATTGATCTTTTTTATGAATTCCTTCAAAATAAGTTCTTCCATGATAAACATAATCTTCACCTTGTCCTAGATCAAAATATACAATATTTACGGAATAAACTTTTTTCACTTGTTTGTATGACTCTCCCAAAGCAATATACTCGGTTACTGCTTTTGAGGTTCCATAAATCATCCTTTGAAAATAATCATACTCTAATTGGTTTTGAATCTCAATGATGACTAATTCACCTTTCTCATTTTTCACTAATATATCAACTCGGTTGTATTTATCAACCTCTATTTGTTGATTACTTTCACTTTCAAGAATACTTTCGATGCTTACATCCTCTTTCATTAATTCAGATAGAAAACCTTCTAATACCGAGTAATCAGCTTTATTACGTAGTAACCGCTTCATAGCCCAATCAAATCGAATTAAGTTTCTGTTTTCCATCTCGAATAAATTAATTTTAAACCAATTACATTTTTCTATAATCAACAACACAAAGCTAACACATCTAATAATTCGAACAAATACCTACCCTATTTCAATTCAAGAATGCAACAATTAATTTCATCCATTTAAATGAAAAAACACCAGCCTGAATCAAGCTAGTGTTTAAATCTTGCTATACTATAATCCTATTACTTTTTGAATACCTTCTTCGTTACGCTTCTCGTCTTGATATAATACATACCTTGTTTAAAATTAGTGAAGTCAAAAACCGAGAAATATTCATTCTTACTAATAAGGTTGGCGGAAAGTGTAACCTCTTGACCAACGGAATTATAAATTCTCAATTGATCTCTTTCTAACGCCGAACCTTCAACACACACTTCGCTAGTCACTGGATTTGGGAAGACATTTACCTGCAACGCTAAAGTCCGTCCGACTGTAACTTTAGCCGTTTCACTGTATTCGTACTTTCCATCAAAATCCGTTTGTTTTAAATAGTAGAAGGATGTCCCTTCTAAAGGCGAATAATCTATCATTGAATATCTTAATGCTACAGAGGAGTTTCCGGCTCCATCTATACGACCTATTTCCTCCCATGCTCTTCCATCTCTTGAGCGGTAAACTGTAAAATAATCGTTGTTGATTTCAGAAGCTGTTTCCCATTCCAAATACACTTGTCCGCTTGATGTCACTTCTGCTGTGAAATAGCTTAATACAATTGGTAAGTCAACTAATTCCTGCACAGTTCCTAAAGTAAATCTAGCATTGTCTGTAATCTCGCTGACATTGGTAAATTGATAAATACCCTCACCCACTTTTACAGCTCCATCTATGCCAGTTTCATCGTCAAAACTTCCATCATTATTTGTGTCTACTAATAGTCTCAAGTCTGAAGGTTCGAGGGCTTCCATTTCTGATAAATCAAACTGAATATCAATCGGCCCTACATCAATCGACCTTTTGATGATGTTGACTTCACTCACTCTCCATTCTCTTTCTAAACGAGCAGTGAGGTCAGAAGGCATATCCATATCATCTATCATTTCAAGGCTACCATTATTGTGTCCCCAAAACATAAACTCATTATTACCCAAATTAGATGGATTGGATATTCTAACCACCCCCGTACCTTGAGCATCATCATTTACATCAAGAAGTACTCTTCCAATACCTGCTACATCATGATCAAAATCTCCATTTTCAGGGTTATCCTGAGTATAAAGATCAAAAATAGAGGAAAGCTCAATCCCATATTTCGCACCAAGGTAATTATGAATAAAATAGAGATTAAATACACTTACTTCCTCATAAACAATCACCTCCGCAATATCTCCATGAAAAGTATTACTATTATGTCCGTGGCCAATTGTACCTATTGTAAAATTGGAAGAGTTTACACCACTTGAAAAAGAAGTGAATGTGGTTTCTATTCCAGCATCCTTAAAAACATAAGAAAGCGAGGAACTACTATTTTGAAAGGCAACTGAAGTAATCACAGGTGTATTTTCTGGGAAGATATCTCCAACACCTATTAATGTCCCAGCACCACTCCCAACTACATCACTATAATAACCACCATTATCCATAATGTAGCGTCCGCCATTCACTTTTTTATCTCCCCATACACCACCCGAATTTTCACTTGCAGGTATGTAAACAGCAATAATTGTGATGTTTGGATGAAGACCGTTATTGATGGATAGATCTGTAACTATTTGGTCATACTTATTTTTGCCAGATCTAATACCATCAAAAGTAATTGCATCATAGCCATTGATTGAAGAAGGATTGATTTTAATTCCTCCTGTAATAATATTTTTTACCGAGTTACCCGATAAATCTTCAATCGAAATAATTTTATTTTCACTAATGATCCCTTCACTCGCATTTAACCAATATTTTAGGTTAGAAGAACCATCTGTGGAACCTACACCGCCCGGTCCCGTTTGGGCATAAGTCATTTGTAATGAATATACTACTGCTAATAAAAATCGTACAGCTTTCATCATAGTAAAACAATAAAAGTAACACGACATCAATATTTCAGAGGGCATTAAAACACAGTAATTGCTTTCGTTTGGACAGCTTATTATTTATCGAAATACAATATTTGATTTCAATTCTCTTTTGACTTCTATTAATGTCATAGATCAAATACTATTTTTATCATTTTTGGTTGACTGTCTTTACGTTTATTCGCTAAAACTTTTTACTTAAAAAAAGAGAGGTCAACTTTTTCAGTTACCTCTCTTCACACTGCCTTAATAAAAGCCTATTATACTTGTTTTTAGATATCTCCTAGTTGAGGTCTCACCACTAAATCTTCCACTACCGCACTATCAGAAAGTTTATAAGCTGACATTACTAGGTCTGCAATATCTTCTGATTTCATAAAACGCTCTTCAGGTAAATCTACCCCTGCCCAGCTATTAGTGTAAGTAGCACCCGGCATCACAGAAGTGACTTTTACATTATAAGGTTTCATTTCTTCTCTCAAGCATTTTGAAAAACCAAGCATCGCATGTTTTGAGATAGAATAAGAACCGCCATTGGCATAAGCCATAAAAGAAGCTACTGAAGCAATGTTGAAGATATATCCTTTCTTATTATCGATCATTGTTTTGATCAACCCTCTTGTGATATAATAAGTAGAGTACATATTGGTTTGCATCATCATTTCAAAAGCCCCTTCATCTTCATCATGAATTGAGCCCGGAACAAATACACCTGCATTATTGACCAATACTTCGATATCTTCCGCTTGTGCATTTACAAAATCAACAAAAGCTTTACATTCTTCTTTTTTGGAAACATCTGCTGAAAATGTTGCCACTTTAACATTGTGTGCATTTTCAACTGCCTCTTTCAAAGAGGAAAGATCTTCTTTGTTTCTAGCACATACTACTATATTTTTTCCTTCTTGAGCAAATTTCTCAATGATTGCTCTACCAATACCTTTTGTTCCTCCTGTTACAACGATCATAATAATCTGATTTTAAATACTTTCTATTTGTATAAGTTCCAACTTTTAACATAACAAGTCAAAACATGTAATGCCAAGTGGTCTATATTTCTTAATTTTGAGTATCGAAACTAAATGAAAAAACTTATTTTACCTAATACAATGAATCGCCTAATTTTGTTTTCTATACTAAGCATGCTTTGTACGGGGGTATTTGCCCAAGAAGCATCTATTTCTTCTTCTGAATCTTTTCAAAAATTCAGAACTAAAACACAAAACGGTATCTTTTCACTAATCGAAAACACACCGGATTCTTCTTTAAATAGAATGGGAGACCTTTGCATTGATTCTTTTAAAAAGAATGCTGTAAAATCTCAATCTAACATTAAACTGATCGTTGCTCAAATGCAACATCTTCTTGATACTGAAACCGGACAAGACTTCAAGACCATCCAATACCACGGAGCTCAAAAATCAACTTGTGATGGTGTTGAAACTGTAGAACTTATCAAAAACAATAGCTTTAAAATAGAAAATTTCGTTTCTGTATATCTTAAAAAATATTTCAGATAACACCACTTATGTAACACTAATAACGTTGCAAAGTCATTGTTAATGTGTGTTATTAGTTGATCAATATTATATTATTATAACACTTTTTTCTCCTCCTTTGTGATGTAATTCAAGATCATGGGAGAAGGAATGTTTTTTAATAGATGGAGCAGAAAAGGCTATGCCGCCTTTAACTCTTTGAAAAAAGAGATCAAGATCGGTATGCTCAATATTCAACTCCATTTTCAGTTTCCTCAAATTATCATGGAAGGTCGTATTGCGAGAACCTTATTCATGGTTGATGAAGAAACTGATTATCAAGCTATTTCTTCAGAATCAACTCCTGATTTTAATTCAATTTTAGTTTTTAATGAAGTTATTGTGAACAAAACTCCCAAATTGGGACCTTTGAACCGTAACTTTGTAATATTTCAATACAATAAAGCACTGAGTATAGATGTAAACATCTAACATTCAGTGCTTTTTCTATTTTTAGACATGAAAAAACACTACTCAAATTTAGTTGCATTCTTACTATTCTTCACGATTGGAACCTTAGGTTTCGCTCAAGAAAAAATGGAACAAGACAGTTCTAAGATCTCTTCATACTATTTGGAAGAAGTGGCAGTAAGCTCAGGTCGTGTTCCTCAATTATACTCTGAACAAGCTCGTATTATTACTTATATCGGTGCAGAAGATATTCAAAAAATGCCTGCACAAAGTTTTGATCAGATCTTGAAATATGTAGCTTCTGTAGATTTAAAATCTAGAGGTCCTCTTGATATTCAAGGTGATGTAATTATTCGTGGTGGTACTTTTGATCAATCATTAGTATTACTGAACGGTGTGAATATGAATAACCCTCAAACAGGTCACCATAACTTATTCTTACCAGTAGATATGGAAGCGGTTAATGCGATTGAGGTATTGGAAGGTCCTGCTTCTAGAGTTTTCGGAGCCAATGCTTTTACGGGAGCTGTCAACGTACAGACAAAGCCTATGGATAAAAATAATATCTATGCTCACGCAATGTTTGGTGATTTTAACCTACAGAAATATGTAGGTAGAGTAAATCTTACTTCGGGCAAAACAAGACATATGATCAACGCATCTTACAATAAAAGTGACGGATATACTAAAAACACCGCTTTTGAACGTGCAAATGCCTATTACCATGGTGCCTATGATGTTAAAGGAGGTACATTTGACCTAACAGCGGGTATTGTTGATAAAGACTTTGACGCCAATGCTTTCTATGGTGATTCTGACACACAACATGAGAGAGTAAGGTTAATGCATGGTTCATTGAGATATACTAATAATGGTAAAATTAAAGTATCTCCAATGGTTTACTGGAACAGAACGTATGATCATTACCAATGGTGGAAAGATAATCCAGTTGCAGACAACCACCACAAAGTAGACGTGGCAGGTTTTAACCTAAACACCATCATTCCATGGAAATTGGGTAAAACTTCAATTGGTGCAGATGTGAAATATGAAGGGATTTTAAGTACAAGTTTGGGTAAAGACATCAACCCTATTGAAGTACCTTATGACAATAGTGTTACTTATAAAAAAGGAGATGAAAGATTTAACTACAGCTTATTTTTAGAGCACAACATCATTTTAGGTAAATTCACTGCTTCAGCGGGTATTATGTTGAACTATAACACACAAATTGCCGCTGATTCATCAAGCAATGGCTTCAATGTTTTCCCTGGTATTGATATGTCTTATGAGCTTTCAAATTCACTTAGAGTATTCACTACACTTAACACCTCAATGCGTCTTCCTACTTACACGGATTTATATTATGCAGGAAGAAATAACATCGGTAACCCTAACTTAAAAGAAGAAAGAGCTACGACTTTAGAGCTTGGTCTGAAATATGAGAAAAACGGTGTTAATGCAAGTGTTTCAGCGTTTAGAAGATGGGGAACAAACATTATCGACTGGGTACAAGTGGACACAACTGCAGAAGGGAAAAGTATTTTCCAACCTCAAAACTACAATGAGTTAACAATGAACGGTATTACTTTTAATGCCTCATTAGATTTCAGACGTATCCTCCACCCTGAAGCCTTCTTACATTCCATTCAATTTTCTGCCGCTTATTTAGCTGCTGATCAAAATGCCAATGATTTAGGCACCAATTCTCGTTATGTTTTGGATTACTTAAACAGTAAAGAAACGTTGGGTATCACTCACTCACTTTTTGTAAAAGGTCTTTCTGCCAACTGGCAATTAACGCATCAAAATAGAAATGGTGGTTACAATGACTTTGAGAAAGGAGAAGTGGATTACAAACCATTCTTTGTGATGGACGCAAAAGTGAACTACAATATCAAAAGATTCAACATCTACGTGGAAGCTTCCAACTTATTTGATGTAGAATATCATGATATTGGTAACATCCCTATGCCAGGAAGATGGGCAAGAGCAGGTGTTAAGATGGACCTTGATTTCTAGTTGATCAATTCTGTTTTAAATAAGAGGAGCCACAATTCTAAATTTATAGGGTTGTGGCTTTTTTATGAAAATCGTGCATAAAAAAACGCCCCGGCAACACCAGGGCGTTTATTATTTTTCGCTCAAAATAATTAAAAGCTTTACTTTTAATTAAAATTCTTTTTTACTTAGAGTAAGTAATTATTTGCTGTATAAATTTTACTATTTCTCTTAATTAGAATATTGTTACGTAAAAGTAGAGACTCTCTAAAGGGAAATCAATACCCATAAAGAGGTATTTTTGCATCTTTTTTCGATAAAAATGCATTATTTCTTACAAACCTTGAACTTTCCATGCTGATGCAGAGTGATCATCAGAGACTGAAACCACCACATCTTCCCCTATCCATGCCAATCGGTTGACAGATGTACCATGTCCAGCATACCTTGCTTTGTCCACTACTTTAAGCAATCTCCAGTCTTCAGTTCTCCAAATTTTCACGGATTTATCTTTACTGCAAGTCGCAAAGTACTTTCCATCTTTTCTGAATACAATATCATTGATGGTATACATATGGGCTACGATATCTTGTTGGGTTTCTACAAAACCATCTAAGTTCCATACACGCATGTGGGCATCTCTGCTTCCGCTAACGAGATACTGTTGATCCGGAGTGAGTGTGAGTGCAAAAACACTATTGGCATGACCGATCAATTCTCTGATTTCTGCTAGACTTTCCATAGAATATCCTTTGATTGTATGATCACTGCAACCTACCCAAACATTTTTTCTTTGGGTATCTACCGCTACTGAACGTATGGAATTCTCAGAAGCTTTTACCTTTTTAGTAACGCTCCAAGACTGCAAATCGACAACAAACAACCAGCCATCACCTGTACCTATGAACAATTCGTTCTCAAATCTTTCAATACCAAATACAGCCTGATCAGTTAATTTCAGGGATTTTAATTCTTTACCTGAGGTAATATCCAATAAGTGTATACCATCGCCATTTTGGCCTACCACAAGCAGGTTTTCTTCTTTCAATGCACACATTGCATAAACTGTAGAAGGAACTTTGGCTACTAATTTTCCTTTATCAGGATCATCTAATTGCCATTCCACAACAAAACCGTCAGATCCTGCAGTATAAAATTTCCCTTTATCATCAAAGTGTACTACACTGTATAAACCATCTTTATGGCCTCCAAAAGTGGCCAATTTTTCTACTTCTAATATCTGTCTCATTTCGAAATTTAATTGTGATAACAAATATCTTACTTTTTTGTTTCATTTATTCAATTCCCTTACTTTATCTTTGCTTCATGGGAATTGTAAAACATCAACATCTTACAGAAAACATCTCCTATTTGGTGTGGGCTATAGAGGAAAGTGAAGAAGAATTACTGCCTTTTCTTGAGAATACAGACTGTAATTTTGAGCATATCAAAAATCAGAAAGTGCGCTTGGAAAGCATAGCGGCAAGAGTGGCTTTACAGCATTTATTGGAAGATAGCCCGGTGGAATTTAAGGGAATAAAAAAAGAGGAAAGTGGTAAACCTTCTCTTCTGCATGATGAATATGGCATTTCCCTTTCTCATTCTAAAGGTTTTGCAGCCGCCATTATTGACCGTTCAAAAAAAAATGTAGGGATTGACATAGAAAACATCCACCCTAAAGTGCTTCGTTTGATTCCACGCTTTGCCAATGAAGAAGAGTTAGCTTTTGCTCAAAACACAGAGGAAAACCCTTCAAATGCCACACAAATATGGACCATAAAAGAAGCAGTTTATAAAGCTTTTGGAAAATTAAATATTGAGTTCAAAAGTCAAATAAAAACGGAATTCCATCATTCCGTTCCTCACACCGTCAAAATCAAAGAAATTGATAAAGAATTTGTGGAATTCAAACTGAAGCTGGAGGAACTTCAAACTATAAAAATTGCCATCGCTTATTCTTAAGCTAGGAAATTTTCATCTTTCAGGTTCAATTTATTATACCACCTTCTTTCCAGTCGTATCGCTTCTTTGGGATCATGAAAGATATGGAATGGAATATCCAAAGGCATCAACTCTTTTTTGATCTTGAGCATTTCCACATCTTTTTTTCCAGAAGAAACATCGCGTATCATAATCCCTGAAATATTATCTGGAAATTTCTCAGCAATAAATTTATAGGTATACGGGTCTCTCTGTCCACTGTCACCAATCAACAGAAATTTACTCTTCGGGAACTTATCAATCAAATAAGAAATTCTATCGATTTTATGCTGTGACTTTTGAAGTCCTAAGCCTATATTTTTTCTATTCGAAATAAAATCTTTCCAGTTTTTGTGATACCTCAAATAGATCGGACCTTTAGGAAATTCTCTGGTGGATAGAAAAAGTTTTATCACCCAGAAAAGGTTCATTTCGCTATTGGAAACATAGAAAAATGATGCTCCCTGGGCTTTCATCTCATTGTAAAACTTACTCATTGCCTTCACTTCTTTTCTTTTGAAAGCATGCTTTACAATGGTCTGAGGAATACGTTTCAAAAATGAAGTGGCGTGTGTAATCAATACGGTATCATCGATATCAGAAATGACCATATATTTCCTATGTTCAGAAATCCTTTTGATACCTCCTTTCGAAATACTTGGCAGTTTGATCTTCTGCGTTAAAGCTTTATCCAAGTAAAATTTCAAAGAAGTGTTCAGTTCCTTATCCGTATAATTTTTCGTTAATGTAAACTCAGATCTGAAATACCCATTTTCATCTAAATCAATTTCAAAAACCTCCTCCTCTATTTTTGCATAAATATGAGCTTGAGTAATCGGATTTTGATTGTACAACTTCCATAAACGTGATACATGTCTTCTAAATCCTTCCGGTTTCTGAGAAAGATCCAACAAACCTGTTTTAAAAATGAGCAATTGCCCTTCTAGTGAAAGTATATTTTTATGTTCAAAGCCAATTAATGGCAATAAAACCGTTGATTTACTCAAAATGAGATAAGATTTAATGAAAAATGATTAACACAACTTGAATCTAATCTATTTTTGGTAAATGTGCATGATTTAATTGGGGAATTTGAATGAAGAGTTGAGAGTTTTGGAGCTAAAAAGTGATTTCATTGAGATTCCAATGCTCTCTAAAAGAAAATTAAAAACTCACCACGAACTGCCAAAAATATCAACTCAAATAAAGCGTTTTGAAGATCTTTTCAATCAAAGATTTACTACTAAACTGCTAGGATAATTTTCCTCTGTAAGTGGAGTACTTTGAGGTGACACATCGTCTTTTACAGTAATTTTTTTTTCATTTTGAAACACATAAAACTGTAAAATAAAACTCAGTAAAACAGCCAATACAATCCCTGCCACAGCTTTGTAAACAGGTATAGATTGATAAAAATAGTTGATAGTCTTTCCTTTTTCAGTCGCCAAAGAAGTTGTTGCTATAGTTATAGAAGCATCTACTTCTTTAAATTCATGTATCATAGCATAGTTTTCCTGATACTCCTCCTCCGTCATATTTTTTAATACTAACTCCTGCTCTTCAGAAGTAAGTTCCTCAAAGCTTTTCTGAGAGAACAAATCAAACAATCTATCTTCAAAATTTTCCATTGTATTCCGTTTTAAATTCTTTCATTTTAGACCTCATATTTTTCATCGCATAGAAAAGTCTGGACTTCACTGTACCTTCACTGCATTGCATGGTTTCTGCAATTTCCTGAATACTCAAATTATCCAGATACTTCAAAACAAATGTTTCCCTATGCAAGGCACTCAACGTACTCAATACCATTTGCATTTTTTGAAGCTGAAAAGTCTGACTTCCATCCTCTTTCCCCTCTTCCTGTACCACTGCAGGCGCATGATTTGTAAAACGATCTAACTTTCTTTTCTCATTCAACCAATGATTCTTACCTATCACATAAAGCCAGACTTTAAAACTTTTTTTAGCGTTAAAAGTATAAGACTTATGCAGTAATTTCACGAAAGTGTGCTGTGCTATTTCCCTTCCTTGTTCCATACTTCCCGACATCCAACCTAGATATTTTGAAAGAAGAACAAAATACTTATGATATAAAACTTCAAAAGCTTTTTGATTATCAGACTCCAGAAATTGCATCATCAGCTCTTCGTCTGTTAAGTTTTCCATTCTTAAATACTTATTTATACCACGCTTCAATTTCTGCTTGTCTGCCACTATTAACCGCTATCTGATGCATCAGTTGATTGTACTTTTCTACCTTCCTTTGATCTTCAACTGTTGCGTAATGCTTTTTCAATTTGTTCATTCCTGGAATATAGGTTGCATTGAGGTATTTTTGAATAATAGCATCATGCGGATGAAATTGGTAATTTGTCTTCAGATAATCAAGATTATATCTATTTTCAAAGTTATCAATGGTCAAAGATAGATTATCCAAAGCTTCCTCACTGTATTGAAATACAACTCCCGTCAGGTACATATTCTCTTTGACTCCCAATTTTTCAAAGAGTTGAATATCTGTTCCACATCCAAAATAAATTTGATAAGTACTCTTTGACTGCTCAATGATATAAGCAACAATTGCATTTTTGAAAGTAGCCATATCAGCAAAATCACTCAGCTTCTTAGAGTAATTTCTGATTCCTAAATACTGACATACCTTATTGCGGTATTTTTCATGATAACCCAACAGCCACTCATTAATTATAAAAGCATTATCACCAACTCCTTTTGCCAGTTGTAATACATGCCTTGGTAAAGTATCCATGTCTCCATGTGAAAAAACAATTGATTTACCTCGTGTAGACATAAGCACATTATGATTCCATAAATAAGCTTGATTTGAATAAAGATTACTTTCATAAATCCTCAAAGCCACTTCTTTCGCCTCACTCCACTCTTGATCAATAATATACCTTGTCAATAAACCCTCATAAGTTTCTATTCTCTCTGGATTGGTCACATATGCCTTTTTAAGGTAATTAAAAGCTTTTTCTCCATCATCAGTATTGACACTTTCCATCAAGAAATACTCGTACTTCTGACCGATATGCTTTTTTGATGTATTGATAATGGGCTGAAGTTTTGCAAATATTGCCCCTCTGTCGTTGTTCCAAGTTGACATATCATCTCTTTGGTAAAAAGCACGCATTGCCTTGTAATAATTATACCAGGCGTTAGCATTTTGAGGTCCCTTTTGAGTTTTGAGATTGTTTCATTTCTTTCCAAAGCCTTTCAATAATATTTAAGTGTGGCGAATAAGGAGGCAAGTAAAAGA
>NZ_JABANE010000147.1 GCF_012844305.1 Flammeovirga aprica JL-4 | reverse complement strand
GGTTTTTATCGCGTAACTAAGGCTATGCTCTGCAAATCTGCCTTGATTAGAATAAAAAATATTAAACTAAAATCATCCCTTTTCTTCTGTCACAGTACTTAATAACCGAAAAGAATAAAAACGCACAAGACACCATCAAATTAAGGTACCTTGTGCGTTCTTTTTTATAAAAAACAGTCAAGATTTTAAAACTCCTCGTACTCAATATATTCAGAAATATCAGCGGGGTCCTTATGTTCATAAGCATAATTCATATCCGGTCTTGCAACGCTATTGCTGTGAACTGTATACTCGTTTTTTAAATCCGTAACCAAAGGAATAATAAGCTCAGTTTTTACTGGTTCCTGATGAATCATATAAGGCGTAAGCTTTACTTTCTTCTGTATAAGTGCAGTCAGATTTTTCACCGCTTCATCCACATCTTTATTAACAGAACCAATGATTTCTATTTTATCAAACCTGCCTTTTTCATTTAAAATCATAGAAAGGAAATAATGACCATTACAGTTGTTGTCAATGCTTTCTTGAAGAGCAGGAGCATTTTCCATAACATACTTATCAATGATTTTTTGAATTGGAGAAAAATCTAATTCTTGAATTTGATCCGTGTAAGAGTAGATCTTTTGACCGTTATCCATTCTGCTTAAAAAAATCAATTTCTCATAAGAGAATTGAATATAAGTTTCACTCTGAGTATAAGGATCTTTAATTGAAAAACCTTGATTTTCAAACTCAATAGGAGTACCATTCGTTTCATTGAAAACATCAAAGTTAGGGTAGTAGAAATTCTTGTTGTACCTCTCAATCAACATTTCTACAATATGATAGCTATAGAAAATCTGATCAGTTCCAGGATAAAATACATTATAGCTCATTACATTTCCTTTTAAATCATATTGGTATTGAGCTACAAGTTTACCATTAGAATAGAAAGAAGATGTACCCGTTTTGATGTATAGTTCTTCTAAATTAGAGCCATAATTGATTTCAGCAATTTTCTTATTGTCTTGATAATAAGCTATCGTAAAAAAGCGATTATTAAATGCGGTGATAAGTCCTTTATAACCGGTTCTTTTAGAAGTGGGATGCCATGTTTTTGTAAAGTAGAAAGGTTGATTTTTAGTGTAACTATCATAGTAGCCCTTCATTTTGAAAAAACGATGCATCTTATCAGCGGTAAACTGACCTTTCTCTCGTCTAAGTTCTAAGTTGCTTAACTGACCATGGAAAGCTGAAGGGTTAGCATTTGTAATCGCTTTATCTTCCACTTGATAAGTCATTAAACCTTTAATCATTCTGCCCAAAAATGTGGACCTTTTATGATAACTGAAAACAGCATTGTCGTTCAGTTCTTTATATTGATTAACCGCTTCCCATAATTCATGTTCTGTATTGTAAATGTAATTACGAGGACGTGTTACCCCAATATTCTGTGCGTATTCATCAAGGTTATTGACCTTAAATTTATAACTTAAAACTAAAGGCTTCTTTACCACTTTTCCTTTTTCAATGATAGATTTTACCGTAAAAATGGAATCTTGAACGGAGACTAATGTTTTAAAATTCTGTGGAATTAGTGCCGTGATATACTCAGAGTCCAATCGCTTTTTATACTCTATTTTTTTATTGCTGATATGATAGAAGACAGTATCTACTTTACCGTTGTTATAAGTAATGATGCCCTTCGTGAAATTTAATCTCTTTTGATTGAGCAGAGTGATTTCAGAAGGAGAATAGATAGAATCACTGATGAAAACATCCTCTAGTGCAGCGGTATTATAAGTAGACCAATAGTTATCGGTATCTTTTTTATAAAAGAAAAGCTCCTCTTTTTTGCCGTCAGATCTGTTTGCAATTTGTTCTCCGAAAGCAAAATCACCATGGTTCATAGTTGAAACAATAGAATATCTTCTTTTGGTCATTTTTCCTTGAACATATGCACTGTAAACAATTTTGGTAGAATCTTCCCCAATAGTAACACTGTTGATTTGTCTTCCATTGATAACGCTCACTTCTAAGTCGTCAATCTTCTCCTTAAAGTGAAAATTTCCATTGATGTTTTTGATGTATCCTGAGATGATTTTCTCATCTTTCAGCCTAATTTTTCCCTTTGCAAATTCCTGAACATCGGTCTTCAAGACTAATTTTTTCTTAGGTGAAAAGTTAAAGTCTGTAATGGTACCATTCAGAGGCAATCCATTGACATCGGTTTTTATTCCCATAGAGATTTGAGAATAAGAAGAAAAGGTTATACAAGAAAGTAAAACAATAAATAATTTAATAAGTGGTAGTCGCATAACATCATAAAAATAGGACACCTTTCTACTATTAGAAAAAAATCTAAGTTTCCATTTAGACAGGAAGGTGTCAAAAGTAATTAGTAAAAATTAGGGTAAAATTAATGATAATTTGAAAATGTTTACGAAAGTTGGGGAACTTAATTGTTAAGCGACCTATTAAAGCAACTTTTTGAAAGATTTTAGTGGGTATTGAGAAATGATTAGAAAGATTATTCATACATCTTTGAACTAATTGAAACGGAAAAGTAAGGCTTCTTATTTTTGTTCAAAAAGGTTGATTATTTACTGATTTCAAGAGGTCTAAATTATTTAAAAAAAGTAATTTAAGATTTTAATGTTAATGAACTTTTATAAGTTTCCAAATAAGGAAACAAAATACCATATTTGTATTGTTAAGTTAATTCAACGAAAAATAAATACCTTTTTATTCATAACGAAATTAAAGAAAATTATTCGATCACGTTGAAAGTTAATAGTTTCTAATTAAGGAAACCAAAAGTAAATTTAACCGTTTGAAAAATTATAATAACAATCTAGATCCTTAAGATTTTGTTTTATAAAAACATTATTAATCAATTGCTGTAATTAACTAGTTTCCATTAAAGGAAACTTTAAAAAGTTACAATATGAAAAATGAGATTTTACTTCTAATGAAACGTTTTATTCAATTGATAATAACTTGGGTAATTTCAATTACCATTACGAGTTAATTGAAATAATAACGAATCATATTATCAAATAACTCATGTTATTTATAGACATGAGGTAGTTACTTATTGCTTAATTAGTTTCCTTTTAGGGAAACCAAACCAATCAAAACATGAAAAATATTCTATTTATCCTATTTATAGTTACCTACAGTTTCATTTTAATGACACAAGAACAAACCAAAGCAGGTTTTCAAATCATAAAAGATACTGTTGAACAAAATGCAACAAACA
Source organism: Flammeovirga aprica JL-4 (assembly GCF_012844305.1). Lineage (GTDB taxonomy): Bacteria > Bacteroidota > Bacteroidia > Cytophagales > Flammeovirgaceae > Flammeovirga > Flammeovirga aprica. The sequence continues at coordinate 13,636 of NZ_JABANE010000147.1, read as the reverse complement.
ACAAGTTAAATTCTGGAAACAACAAGTCTTTTATTGAATTACTTTTCGAGACGGAAGATTCTGTAGACTAACTGTAATTACCTAATATCAATTGCTATTCCTATGTCAATCATTGTCATTCAAGCTATCGCCTCTGCTATATCTATTCCTACAGAAATGGATAATATTAATATCCATCTTCATGATGGGGAAGTGGTTTCCATTACCAAGAAGGAATGGAAGAGAGGAAAACGTTTTAGTGATGAATCAACTTTAGTCTATATGCGTGACAAAAAGTTATATGTCATCGAAAAAGAGAATATCGAATCTATACGCTATGAATCTGTAAAAACACACAACAAGACCGTTGATTTTATGGAAGAATATGCCAAGATCCAACCTCTAAAGGAAGAGGCAAAACAGTATTATCACACTAAAAAGCACAAACAGGGAAGGTTTTCTCAAGTGTTGGGAGTAGGTGCTGTTTGTGTAGGAGCTACTGTGGCACCCCTGATACTCGTAGTTTCACCAATTCCATTAGTTCAAGCCGTGAGTAGATTGAAAAAAGTTGATTTTCAATACTGCTTAAAAGGAAATGAATGGAAGGAACTGAAACAATATCACAAAGAACAAATCAAATATTTTAAAGAAAAAGCTACAATCTAAATATCAAAAATCATGAATCTTAAATCAATTTATCTAACGTCATTAATGCTATTTTTGACCCTGATCTCTTATGCTGAACCAAAAGAAAAGGAACCTTATGATAGAGGTATAACAAAGAGAACTTTTATTCCCAAAGGACAATGGATGGTGGGTGCCTCATTTAATTACTCACAGCATTATAACGACAATTATCAGTTTCTAGTCCTTGACGAATGGGACGGAAGCGGCTACAACCTTAGAGTCAGTCCTTTCTTTGGTTATTTCGTGAAAGATGACCTTGCATTAGGCGGGCGTGTAACTTACGCAAGAAAGGGTTTGAGCATTGATAATCTAAACTTGGATCTTGGTGATGATATCAATTTATCAATAGAAGGAATGAGTGACGTTTCCCATATGGTTTACACTACATTCTTTATGAGAAACTATATCAGTTTGGGTAAAGGAAATCGCTTTGGGTTATTTAATGAAGTGAGTTTATCTTATGGTTATGGGCAATCTAAAAGTTTGAATGTGGAGAACGCTCCACACGATATTGTGGGGGTACATTCCACTTTGCACGAATTTAATATTGGTATTTCACCGGGTATGGTTGCTTTTCTAAATAACAACTTGGCTTTGGAAGTAAAGATGGATGTCATTGGCTTCAACTTCAAGAATACAGAGCAGGTGGAAAACCAAGTCAGCACAGGTTCCCGTACCACCAGCAGTGCCAATTTCGATTTGGATATCTTCTCATTAAACATTGGTCTAACTTTATTTATCTAATCCTATGAAAAACATTATTCTACTATTAATTGTCACTTTAGGCTTAAGTGCCTGTATCAAAAATGATATTCCCTATCCTTATGTTTTTGGTGAAATCATGTCCTTTCAATTGGAAGAGCAAAATGGTAATGCAATAATATCGGAAGAAAATCAGACAGTAGAAATCAGGGTGCCTTTTGGAACTGACCGCTCAGCATTGCATCTGAAAACCATCGAAATGACGGAAGATGCAACAATAACTCCAGATCCTTTTGAAGTGACGGATTATACGGAAGATGTGGTCTTTACAGTATCAACTTATCAAGATTATGAATGGACAGTTTCCGTAATAGAAGAGGATTTTGATATTATTTTCAATGCCTTTGAGATTGAAGGACAGATAAGTGCTGCTATCGATCAGAGTAATCATACCATTGATGTTATTATAGCTGACGAGATGGATATTCGTAATCTTACGATAAAGACGTTTGATTATTCTCCATATGAAGTCGCAGTTGTTCCTTACCCATTTGATGTGAGAGATTTTTCATCAGAAGTTGTTTTCATTTTTGATGAGATAGAATGGACTGTGAAGGTCACTTATCAGGATGGAGAAACTGAAAGAATAGGTGATCAGATTTTGTACTCAGATTTTATGACTTGGTATTATGGTGGTCGTAAATCAAATGAATCGAACAATAGTAGAAAATTCTTTTTACCTGGTGAAAATTTTGAAGGAACACCTTGGAGAACCGGTGATGTTGGGGCGGCAGATTTGATTATCCCGACAGGTGTAAGAACAGTATACCCGTCACCTTCGGAAGAGGAATATGAATACACTACCTTAAAAACCACTTCAGCTTTAGGAGTAGTGGCTGCAGGTTCTCTTTTCGTAGGGGACATTCAAGGGAGTGGATTGACCAATGTAAGGACAGATTTTGGAATACCATTTACGGATAAACCCAAAAGTTTTGAAACTTCCATCCAATATATGCCGGCACTGTATGACGGGAATATGGATCAATGTGATGTATATGTATTGCTTCAGGTGAGAGAAGGTAGTGGAGATGACGAAAAACGTTATCGTTTAGCTACCGCTTGGTATAGAACGGATGAAACCATGAGTGCTTTTGAAACCATCAAGATGCCATTCCTTTATGGTAATCATAACGATTTAGAACCTTTTATGATGCCTTCTTCTTCCAATGAAAGGATGCCGGAACATGGGTTTGCTCCTTCTGACCAAGAACCTACACATATTATTGTCGTGTATTCATCGAGTTTTGATGGGGCCAATTTTAGAGGTGGAGTAGGGAGTGAATTGAGAGTAAAAGAATTTGAATTGAAATATTAGTAGTAACGTAATTCATAATAAATCAAGTAGATGTAAAGTAGAGATTTTTCAAGATTTGATTTTATAGTGGCAGGGTTTTGCTCTGCTACTATTTTCCAAACTCAAAATATGTAGTAAACAATTTATAGTCATAAAGGGAAATGTATGTTTCCTGACAAAATGTAGGGCGTTTTACACCTGCTTTTTGGTAAGTACTAGGACAGGAATAATCGAGTGTTTCGCACACCATAGTTAAAACTATGGGTAGGTGATACTTCAACCTAACTCAAGACTAAAGTCTTGAAGGTTGATAACGGAGGCAATACTTTAGTGTTGTCGGAGTCAATATCAACAGCCCATGACTTCAGTCATGGTACACGAGATTAATGTTTCATTTCTTTTGTTCTAGTACTTAAATGAAGTCTATTAAATATAGGATATACAATAGGAGAGGTATACAGTTTTACCGCATACCTCTTTTTCGAATTACTACAAATAATTCGAGAGTAAAATTAATAATTGGTTTTTATAACCTTTTAATTAAGGGGTAAAGAAGGGATACTTTGTATTCCTTTTTTTATTTATTCAAGTTGAAAAAATTGTCAATTAAAAAAAAACTAGCACAGAATTGGGAACAAGTTCTGCACTAGAAGCTTTCATCTAATTTAATATAATATGTCAAAAAAATACTATCCAGAATATATCACTTTGTTGGTGAAGTTCTCGGCTAAGTCTCCAGTTCTTGATATGATGTTTTCTATGTGTTGACTATTTTTATTCATATTTTCTTTAGAAGTCTGATTCAGATCGTCTAGTTTATTTTTCCCCATCTGAATTAGAATTCCTAAATTTTCATGTAACTCACTCACCTTATGAATTGTATTTTCATACAGGTTATTCGTTTCAGGAATTCCATTTTCTTCCGCCTCATTTTTTTGATCAACGTGCTGTTTTAGCACTTGAAGCACCTTCTCATTATTTTCATCTGTAAACTCTAAAATAGATTTATTAATGACCGTCAAATGATCAATTAACTCTTCTGACTTTACATCCATTTCAGATAAATTTTCTAATGCATTAATTTCTCTCTGTAAAATAAAATCATTAATCTTCAGAGAAGACTCAGCTTGAAGGTCTTGTTTTTTATCGTCCAGTTTTTCTTTTATTTGTTCTAATTGTTTTTGAAAGGTGACAATCCTCGCTTGCGTTTTTTTAGTCGCATTTATTACTGTTTCAATCATGATGTTTTTGTTTTGTTGACTTTACAAAGGTGTTTAATCATCATGGAAAAGAATCATGATTTTTGATACAAGATTATCTCATTTTGATATTATGCTGTTAAAAAGAATAAAAGATAGATGTTAAACTATAATTGAAAGATTTAAAAGATATAAAAGGGCTTTTTTATGTTATATTTAACTTGTTTAGTGTTAATCATAATTAAATAGAAGCTTTGGAGGAACTACATATTTATTCCAATAACTTCAAACAAATATTTGAAGATCTTAGTAGTATTGAGGGTTATGGACAAGATAAAAATCAAATTAAGATAAAGAACGAGGGAGGGAGTATCGAAGCCAAAGGGTATCAAATTAATGATGAATTAGAGATTACTTATTTCGAAGGTTTTCTTTCTAAACCGTTGAAGTTGATCCGAAAACAACAGAAGGAAAATGCTTATGTAGTTGTATTCTTTTTGACGCCATTTAGCCTTACCAAAGAAATCAGTGATAACGCTTTTACCATTCAGCCTAAAAAATACTGGTCCAATCTGAAGCGTGATGAGGTATTTTATTTTGATGCAAATATTCCTGTCCGATTTGTTACAATCAAACATTCAACATCTTTTTTGGAGAAGTACAATATCAACAATCACTCTTTTATCAGTCAGTTGATCGAAACTCAGGAGCCTTTCATTATTTATGAAACCATCTCGTTACAATCTTCAAAAGTTTTAGAAGAAATCATGAATTGTGATTTCCATAATGAGTTGGATCTGCTGAAACTGGATTATCTAACGTATCAATTGCTTTATATTTTTGCGAGTAAAGTAATCCACCGGTTTGGCATTCAAACTTTACCTCAAACCTACTCGGAAATTGATTTAGAAAGAGTGTTCAAAGTGAAGGAGTTTATAGAAGAGAACTGCAGTGAAATGACTATTTCCCCTAAAGAAATTGCAGAACAAGCCAACTGTAGTTATAGCAAAATCAGAAAACTATATAAGGAGATAACGGGAGATACACTTTTAGAAGCAATCAACAACAGTAAACTAACGAAAGCACATCAATGGTTGAAGTCTGAAAAGTATAATGTTACTGAATGTACCTATAATTTAGGTTTTTCGAGCATCACTCACTTTGGGAAAATCTTCAAAAAGAAATATGGGTATTTACCCAGTGAATTATATAATAAAGGTAGTTTTGAATGAAGAATGAAGAATGAAGAATGAAGAATGAAGAATGAAGAAAGCGTGCATTGCGATTTTTAAGGTTATGTTTTTTATCGACAAATAAAAAAGTCATCCAACTTCTTTTTGAAATTGAATGACTCTTCTTGATTCTCTAATTTTTTCTACTTTACAAATTGATGGTATTCAACAATCTTAGTTCCATGCGTGATATATAAGTATTTCAAGTTGTGGTGTCTATCAAAACCTGTAGAGTACTTATAATCTTTATTGTAAGTTACGGTGTATAAAACCTCAGTTTTATTCTCTATTAGAATGTCTCCGTTTTTATATACACAATGTAAATGACGTTGGTGATTGTCTCTCAATCGTTTGTTGATTTTAAGGACAACCTCTTCTGGAGTGTTGTTTTTAGTACTGATTACAGTCTCAGTTTCAGTTCCTGCAACTAGTGGAGAGAGGTGGAATCCCATGGCAAAAATAGAAAGTATCACAAATACAGTAAAGGGGGTAATGATTCTCATGTGTAAGGGTAACTAATTGATTGTTATTGTTGATTTTCAATGTAAATTAAATAATTATAAAATCAAAAGGTATGTAATATTATTTCGTGAAAATAACTTAATAATATAATTTATACTAGGTAAGTATATGAATAAAAGAATATATGAGAGGTCTTTTGTACTTTTATGAAGTCTTTATTTTGTTTCCGAAATGAGAATTTTATTGACTATTTTTAATATTAGGCGAAAAACTTACATCTGCCTTATTTTATGAAAAATGTAAAAAAGCGTACCTTTTTTTAAAAGAAGATACGCTTTTTGATTTACACCTTACTATTTCTATACTAAAAGCTCATTTTAATGCCAATAGAGTAAGTTCTGCCAATACCCATATAGTACCCGTTTAAGGTTGGTTTCCCTAAACTGTTTAAGCTTCCTTGACGACCTTGCACCGCATATTCAGTGTCAAATACATTGTTTACTTTAAAAGTTAGCAAGCCATTAAATTTACCTAGCTTAAAACCATAAGTGGCTCCAAGGTCGAGCAAATCATAATTGGGCATCTTATACATAGTTGCATTTTTATAAGCTGGATCATTTAGTTTTGTAACATCATAATCTGCATACAAGTCACCGTAGAAGTTCCAATCTCCCATTATTCTTAACCTTGGCAAAAGTTCATAAGTCACCCCAATTGCGGCAGTTGTTTGAGCAGAATTGCCAACATGTTTATTCTTCATGAACACATTTACTTCATCTATTTCATTTTGTTGATCATCATAAATTTTTACATTCTCAAGATTATTCAACCATTTCCAGTCACCTACTGAAACCATACCTGTAATAGTCAGTTTACGCGTAGGTTGCCAAACCGCATCCAGCTCAATTCCTTTATGCAAGGCATCCACTCCTAAGAGGTTGGCAGTGTAAGACTGTCCATTAGCATCATACACTGTTTTGGTGAAAGCTTTGTCCTTCCATAAAGTGTAGTAGGCATTGACATTTACCTTAAAGCCTCTTGTTCTAAAACCATATCCGATTTCACCAGAAAGTATTTTTTCATTTTGAGCTTTTTTGTTGATATCGTTTTTATAATTCAAAAAGACGGCATTCATAAAGGGTTGACGAGAAATAAATCCACCGTTGATAAAGACATTATGTTTGTCATTAATATTGTAGTTAGCACCAGTCTTAATAGATCCGCCAAAAAAGCTTTGCCAGTCTGTCTCATTCGGTCCATTTTTATACTTGAAGTAGTCAATTCTTTTATATGCCTGATGAGAGGCGGCGGCAGACATAAACCACGTTAATTTGTCTTTAGAGTATTCAACTTGACCGAATAAACCTTGCCATTGTACAATTCCATCATTATCGTACCCCATCTTGTCTCCAACACCTAGTTTTCTAGGTCCAGTAGATTGATTAGAACGGTCTAAATAGTACGAATTTCCCATTAAATCCTCAACAGTTTGATAATGTTGACCTCGATAATAACGTAAATCCAAACCTCCAGTAATTGTCCAGTGATCGTTCACTCTGTGCGTTAAAGTAGAAACCGCGCCCGTCCATAAGTGATTGTTATTTGATTTATAAAAAACACTAGAATATTCACCGTTAGAATTATTAAACTGCTCCTGATTTGCTTTCTCGAAACGGTCGAAATCGATGAGGCCATCACTATTTCTAAAGTCATTAATATTTAATCTTTTGCCATAAGGAGCATTTGATGTAATTCCCGTTCCACCTCCTTGACCTATAGAAACATAAGCCGTTGTAGCTAGATCTGTTTTCTCATTAATGGTCCAGTACCAGTTCAATGACATTTGAGGTTTATGGTACGAATTGACATTCATATTGACCGCTTCACCATTCCTGTAACCCCAGTCAGCATTGTATCTTCTTCCATAAGTATTGTACTGCTCATCTGTAAGATAAGTTCTTCTTTGACCGTGCTTTTGAGGAGCTCCGAAAGTGGTAAAAGATAGGGTGTGTTTATCGTTAATTTTCTTCGCAATATTTAAAAAGTAAGAATAACCTTCAAAAGGAGTTCCATTTACATAGCCATTGCCGGATGTTCTTGAGAGGGATGTTGTAACTGCCCAGCCATTTTTCATCAGGCCAGTAGATAATGTGACACCCGTTTTGAAGTAACCATCATTTCCGAGGCCCATAAAAACATTGCCCCCTTTTTTAGCATCTGTTGCTTTGGTAATAATATTGATAGTACCGCCAACAGATGGAACAGCCAATTTCGAAGCACCCAATCCTCTTTGCACTTGCATTGTTTTAGTCACATCGTTAAGACCTGCCCAGTTTGACCAATACACTTTACCATTTTCCATATCATTGACAGGGACACCATTGATCATCACCGCTACATTTTCAGAATCAAAACCACGAAGGGAAATCCTTGAGTCACCAAAACCGCCGCCTACACTCGAAACATATACTCCAGGTGTAGATTTTAAGACTTGAGGGAAATCTTGATTACCCACTTTGGTTTCAATATCTTCAGCAGAAATAGAAGCGGCCGCAACAGGAGTTTTACGATCGATGGCAATAGAAGCAAGTACTTCAACCTCTTCGAGACCAATAGCATCTGATTCCATTTTGATCGTTCCCAAGTCAATAGGCTGTCCATTTAAAGTGACATTTTTTTCAACAGATTGCATTCCGACAAACGAAATCAACAGGGCATGATTTCCTGCCTTATCGGTTTGAAAGGAGAAGCGACCTTCATAATCTGAAATAGCTCCAGTTGTTGTATTCACTATAGATACATTGGCACCAATAACAGGTTCATTATTTGATGCATCAACAAGCTTTCCTTTAATGATTGTTTGCGCAGAAACAGCACAAGATAATAGCATTAATAAAGCTACAATAAAAGTTGTATTCTTTTTAAACATTGTAGTTACGATTGAAAATGTATTTAGGTTAAATTTTTATTTCGGTCGCAAAACAATACTCACAATGTGAACTCAATGTTTATGTTTAAACTCGTTGGCTATTTTTAATCTTAATTTAGATGAAATTGAAATAGTAGGTTACACACTATCAGATGACCTTTGAAGAAGCTTTAAAATTTACATAAATAATATAAAATGAAGCTTTTTGGTAATTATTTTATCCCTTTAGAAAGGAGATGTGTTTGGTGTTCATTTCATAAAAAGGACTCCAATCCCTCTTTTAGAAATTAGACCTTCAACTCTTATTGACTCTAATCAATATAGAGGAATAAACTGTAGTACATTACTAATAATGATTATGTTGTCAGTAAAGTAAAACGCAATAGTAGACTTTTAATTCCCTTTAATAACATTATGTATTTGTTCATGATTAGGTAACCTGCTTCGTCTTTTTTGAAATAAACACCGTTGTAGAGATAAAAAGAAAGGTGAGATTTTATGAATTAGATTTTTTTAGGACTTAAAGGCTGAGAATTTAATGTTGAAAAGAATAAAAAATCAACCTGCCAATATAACTGAAGGTTTTTAGAAAGTAAATGGTACCTGATGTAATTTAGCTTACCTCGTTCGCAATATGAAGTGACCTATATCTGAAAAATATACATTCAACGTCTTTCATTTCAAGGAAAGAATTGTATTTTTGTATAACTAAATTAATAGCTTAAGTAAACAAACAATATAACTAAACCATAAATCTGACTAATTTTATATGCAGACTATACAAAACAAACTAAGTATTCATGAAGAAATACTTCATGAAAGATGTGAAATTTTGAAGAAAGTAATTTCAAATCTTTTTTCAAAAAGGAACTATTCAATCGATATTTCACCTTTAAATTTAAGTAGCAACTTAGGTAAGCTATCTCACAATTATAATCTATCTTTTGAAGAAGAATTGTTAATCATATTTGCTTATGCAAGCGAATATCATCCAGAATACTTTCTAGAATTCATTGAAGGTTTTAAACAAGTAAACTTTAGAACAAAATTTGGAGGATATCTAGAGAAGGAGAGAGAATTTTTCACCCCTACTCTTAAAACCTTCTTAATGGTTTGTCTACCCAAAAAGGATAGAACAGAGTTTCTTCTAAAAGTCACTGATAAGTCCTTTGTCTTAGTCAAAGATGGTATATTAAACTTTAACCATTATTCTAAAAGCAATGATAATTTACTAGATCGTATACCTAAAATATCCAATAACTTTATTGAGTACTTGCTAGGTGGAACAGCACCTAGACTAGATCATGAATTTGACTTTCCGGCGACGTTGGCAAAGACAAAATTATCATTTGATAAAGTTATACTCCCCATAGAGACAAAAGAAGAATTGGGTTCTTTAGAATTATTACTTAAGCTTAAACCTCAATTAAAACAAAGGAAGGATCTAAAAAGCTTTATCAAAACCAATCAAATTTTTGTCTTTACAGGCTCTCCTGGTACTGGTAAATCACTAACTGCAACTACATTAGGTCAAAAGTACAATGTTCCAACCTACACACTTGATATTTCTCGAGTTGTTTCTAGGTATGTCGGTGATTTTGAGAAGGCTATGTAAAAAGTTTTTACACGACTAGATGGCCACAATTGTATATTGTTGAAGCTGATTCCATTTTCACAAAAAGAAATGAAAATGAGGCTAAAGATAAATATAGCAATCAAGAAATGTCTTATTTGCTTTAAAGATTAGAGACTTTTGACGGAATTGTAATTTTAGCCAGTAATGTCACTGATATAAGAAATCATGTAGACAAAGCCATGTTACGTAGAGTGAACCATATAATAGAATTTCCATTTCCACTTACAAAAGAAAGGTTAAAACTATGGCAAACTTCATTACCTGATGGCTTTGTGTATGGAGAAGGCGTATTGGAAAAACTAGCTTCAAATTATCAATTATCAGGTGCTAATATTAGTTCTATTATATCTGAAGTTCTGATTAAGTTAATTGATGAAGGAAAAACAGAGCTCTCATTTGAAATAATCGAACCTTATCTCAAAAAAGAATTTTATAAGAGGGATTCAAGTTATAGAATTTGTCCAGATAATGCCCCAGGTGCTGCATTAATGGAGCAGAGGTTAGGACGTAGTTCAGTTCATAGTGGCATGAGAATGTAAATTGTTCAACACATATTTTCAAGTTTAATCACAAGCAAAAAAACTATTTCTTATGAATAAAGAAAAGCAACATTATTCTGAGTATGAAGAAGATGATCATCAATTTGATTATAATAATATCGATACTGGAGTAAAGGATTTAAATTTAGAGCATGCATTAGATGATAATGGTCCTATTTATAACACAAAATACAATAAAGGACAATGTTATTTTGAAAACCATTATGTTACTTACTTTCCTAAGAAAAATGAATCCTATCAAATGGTTGCAGATAAGTTTAAAACAACTGTAGCTTATTTGTTTTCGATGAATGGGGGGATGAACTCAAATCCAGAAATAATATCATTTGGAAATATTAATGAAATAGCAAAGGAATCTAATTCTAGTCAAGGAAAGTTTGATAGTAATATAAGTAATTATATTCAGGATGGTTCCAAAAGAAAATACTTCTTGGAGCAACTAAATATTGCTAAAAAATTTAAAATCTATAGTGATTTTGATCCTGCAGCCCCGACTAAGATACAGCCTTATAATCCTGAAATGACTGTGGATATGTTTCAGGCATTATTTCCTGATGAAAAAAGTAACAAGGCAGTATCGGAAGCAAGCATGAAGATAGAGGTTGAAATTAATCAAAGGTTTAATATCATTTTTACTGTTGGAGTGCAAGGAGGGTTTGGATTGTCTGGAAATGTTACTGATGACAGAAGGTTTACTACCTCTTTAAATTGGGAAGTGGGAGTGAAAGGAGGTTTAGATGTTGGTGTTGCAAATGCCAATGTGGGGTTGAAAATTGGAGGGTCCATCGGTTTATTTGATCAATTAAGTGCTAGCTTTGAATCTATTGAACATTTTTTAGCCCATTTTCATAATAGTTTAAGAATACTAATTGATGATAACGAATTAGATCCCAAACGCTTTGGTTTAGATAATAACTCATCATATTGGAGCAGTGCTAAAAAAGAACTATCCAAAGGATACACTTCAGTTGACAAAAATCATATAGCAGGAAGTTTTGATGCTGAATTAGGTATTGGTGATGATAAATTAGGTATTGGAGGTGAATTGAAAAAAGTAAATATAACAAGAACCAGAAAGAAAGGAATAAATAAAATTGGACAGAGACAATCTGAAAATACGGATGAAATAGATCATGATTATTTAAGCAAAAAAAATAATAGTGAGGATGTATATGAATGGTCAGGCGGAGTAAATCTTTCTATTCCTATATTTAAGGGCTTCTCAGTAAACTCCTCTTTAGAATATTTAAAGGTTGTCAATGACGCAAATAAAGATAACGATGGTGAATATTGGAACCTTCAGATTGAACTTCCAATAGCTAGTGAAAAATATGAAAAAATAAGGAGAGACCCTAAATACGTTGGAAAGGGCAAGGAAGCAATTGAAATAACTAACGAAACAACTACTTTCATTAATAGTTTAATAAAACATAAAGATACGTTAGGTAATGCTCTAAGAGGGGTCAAACAAGGGGCCTCAGCCTTGACAAATCAACTAAGTACCGTTCTTACCGCTGCATTTTATCACAAAAAAGAAACTGATGGTTATGTTGAGCAGCTAATAAAACAAAAAACAAGTGTAACTGTTGAAATCAATAGTGTTGTTGAAAATGGTGATTTGAATCTTCAATATATTAGGTTTTGGTTAAATAATGAAGCTTCAGCCTCTTCAAGCAAAGATGAAAAAGGTCAGAATAATGCTAATAAAGTTAAAGCTGCGGTTACAGGTACTAGCAGAATCACTTTTGGTGAAATTGTAATGGAAGACACACTCAGCTACATTAGTACAGTATATAATCAAATGATGTGGGAGGCAAGAGACCCCGAAAAACAAAAAGATCTTGAGGACCTTCTTAAAGCTTCAAAGAAAGAAAGGCTTGAGGACGAAGAGAGTTACAAAAAGTATGATAGCTTAATCACAACAAAATTAATTGCTTTAAGAGCAAACACAAATTATTATAGCTGTGGTGATTGGGAGGGTTACAAAAACTCTCATTCCTCTGCAATTGAAGGAATAAAGAATAACTTCTTAGAAAAATTCAATAAACATTGGGTGAAATTAAAGATGGAATATGATGAAATGCCCCATACAATAATGGGCTTTAATATTCTTAGACATTTTGGTAGAACTAAAGAAGAGATAACAAATTCATTAACAACTGCTAGATTTGGAGATGAGTCTGGAAAAGTATTACTAAAAATGAATCTTAAAGAATTTGAAGAATTAGTCTTATTTAAAAATTACTTAGAAAACAGAAGCCATGCGTCAGATTATTGGAAATAGCCAAATCTTAATAATATTATTTTTACTTTTAGTCTCGTGTGAAATTAAAAGTGCAGAAAATCATGATGTTAAGACTCCATTTATGGAGAGAATCAAAAATAAATATCCAAATGCAAATATTGGAGTTGATGATAGTGGAATGTATTGGTTATCTTTTTGGGGACAAAGGGATTCACTTGATAATTGGTTTCATTATGTTGAAGATAAAGAAGACTCTATCAACAAAATATCTTTTAGATATTATGATAAAATTTCAACAGAAATATCTCATTTGAAAAAATTTAAAAAACTTGAAACACTTATTATCAATGAATGTAATCTCAAGGAGATTCCTTCTTTTATATTTAAATTTCAATCCCTTGAGAACCTTAATTTAAAATTTAATAATATTTCTGTTATACCTAAAGAAATAAATAAATTAGATAAACTAATACACTTAAAATTAAGTTCGAACCATATAAAAAAAATACCTAAGGAGATAGGAGATATTACTTCTTTAGTAGAATTTACTATATCTTATAATTTGATTGAAGAATTACCAAATGAGATTAGTAATCTGAAAAATTTAGAAGGATTATCATTAAGTAATAATCCAGAATTAAAAAAACTTCC
>NZ_JABANE010000146.1 GCF_012844305.1 Flammeovirga aprica JL-4 | reverse complement strand
GTACGCACGGTTCTGTGAGAGGGATAAATATGGGATAGACGTAGACTTATTCCATATTTACCCTACTTGATTGTAATTTTTTTGAGGCTTCTTCAGGGTGATGTGATGTATTGGATATGTTTGATATTTTTTTGCTCTTGAGATAAGCAAAATGTCACTACTTTAAATATTTGAATTGAATTATTTGTAGATATGCGTATGTATATTTTATGAAAATAGCTGTTTAGATTATATTATTTTGGTATAACCCGATGAATGTTACATAATTGGAATGAATAGCACTATTTGTATGTTATTTAAATGCGTTTGTAACCTAATTATTGAAATAAATGTCTTTTCAGTTTTTAAAAAAAATGGGGTTGATACTGACTTTGATAGGAGTAATAGCTTCATGTACCAAAACCGATGATGAAATCATCAATGATCCTTCAGGTAATGACCCAACCACACAAGGAAACAGCAGTGTCGACGATATAGATGTACCTACTGATTTTAACTACGATGTAACACAGTCTTTTAATATTAAAATCACCTCTTCAGCATTCACTGGAAAAGCTTTGTATTCTATCTATATGATTGATGACCAAGGCAACTATACTAAACTAGGTAATTCTATTTCGAATGATCAAGGTCTTTCGAATTATAGAGTTACTTTGCCTTCTTATGTGGAACGTCTTTATATCGTAAAGCGATTAATGGGAAAAGAATGGTATAAATTAGCCTCCGTGACAAGTAATGAGTTAGAAGTTGATTTTGATAAACTTGCTCAAGAAATGACATCTTCTGGTAGAAGAGCATTAGCTAGTTGTGAGGATTATGTTTACGCCATGAATCATCAAGGAGCATTTTTTAGTATTGCCATAGAAAAAGATGGGTATGATCAAACTGATTATGGTACTATCAATACAGGCGGATATGCTATGGCTTATGATCAAGACAATAATATTTTTTATTATGATGTAAAGGGTACTTTGTTTTCATATAATAAAGAAACACAGACAACAACTCAAATTAAAAAGTTGACAACCGGAATAGGTGGACTGGATAATGGTTATCCAAGAATGGCTTTTAATAAATGGGATGGTTTACTTTATATTGGTAACAGTAACAATTACGCTATGATTGATCCAAGTGACGGAAGTGTTGTGAAAACATTAACCGGAACAGGAATAGCGAATAATCAAAATGGAGGAGGGGATTTAACCTTTGCTTCTGATGGTACGATTTATCAGGCATGTTCTGGAGGCTTATTCCGTTTAGCTGTGAATGAGGATAGTACAAACTTGGATGCTACTAGAATTAGTGCTGATAATTTCCCTCACTATCTCACTGGTGTTACTATTGATCGTTTCGATTATATCTATGCATCAACAAATCATAGTGACAGTAAATTGATTTACATGGATGTGAAAGACGGTTCATACATTGAAGTAGCTACAATGGGTAGAAAAATGAATGATCTTACTTCATTTAGATGTAGAGAAAGTGACTTTGAAGGTGAAGATTCAGATAATGATGGGGTAGTAGATGGATTTGATAATTATCCTGATGATCCTAACAAAGCTTTCGATAACTACACTCCTGGTGAAAATGGATTTGGTACTTTCGCTTTTGAAGATTTATACCCGCAAAAAGGTGATTATGACTTTAATGATATCATGGTGCAGTACAGACATAATTTTGTGGCCAATGGACAGAATAAAGTAGTGAAAGTGTATTCTACTTTTGTTGTGAAATCTGTACGATCTGACTTGCCATGTGGTTTTGCTTATCAATTGCCGATTCACGCAGATTCAATTGCAAGTGTAACTGGAGCCAAAATACTGACAGGTGTAGTTTCTTTAGATACAAAAGGATTGGAAACGGGGATAGATCCTTCAGCTCCAGTTATGATTGTTTTTGATAATCATTTTGGGTTAGTGAAAGGAAATGGAAATATTAAAAAGAGTGATGAATTTGTGATTGAAACTACGTTTGTTACTCCAGTGGAAATGAGTTCATTCCCTGTTGAGGATTTCAATCCATTTATCTTTATTAATCAGGTAAGATCAAATGAATTACATTTAGCAAATGGCACACCTACAGAGAAATATGATCAATCATTAAGAACGGCCGGTGAGGATAGCGGTAATTATAAAACAACTGAAGGGCATCCTTGGGGATTACATATTGCTCATAAATTCCATCCGCCAAAAGAAAGTATTGATATCACTAATGCTTATGTCAATTTTAGAAACTTTGTTGAAAGTGCAGGTGTGAATAAGAAAAATTGGTATACGGATGACTCTGGAAACCGTAATACAAGTCTAATGTATGTTGAATAATAAATCGAAGAGATTTCATTTTTAAAGATTCAACTTATTTATAATGCAAAAAGTCACCATAATTAATTTTATGGTGACTTTCTTTTGTAAAGTGTTTTTAAAAACTACTTTGAAAATTTTCTAATACCTTCCATCAATAATTTTCCAGAAGCAGGGTTTGTTGCTAATGGCACATCATACAAGTCACAAACTCTCATCAACATTTGCACATCTGGTTCGTGTGGGTGTTTTCCTAGTGGATCTCTGAAGAAGAATACTGCATCAACATCACCTTCAGCTACTAATGCTGCAATTTGAGCATCACCGCCTTTTGGTCCAGAAAGTTTACAATCTACTTCTAAGCCTGCTTTAACTAAATGACTACCTGTTGTACCTGTTGCCACAATTTTCATGTTTTCAAGTACATCCATGTGATCTTTGAAAAAGCCCACCATTTCTGCTTTCTTACCGTCGTGAGCAATCATTGCTACTTTTTTGAATTCAGTATGCATATTATTAAGTATCGAGTTTATTTGATTTAGCCCATTAAAAAGAGCATGCTTTGAGTACTTCCTCAAAACATGCTCCAAAATACAATACTATTTTAATAAAATTGAATGATCTATATTACTATAATCACTAATCCTCTTGAAGTTCTTCACTATCAACCTCTTTTTCAGCCTCTGCATCTTTTTCTTCAATCCATTCTTTATAGAATAGCAGTCCTTGTTCTAAGGCATACATGTAGAATGAAAGTACGAGAATGGTAAGGTGAATATTGAATAACGTATATGAAATCACTGACATTACTGCAAAATAGAGGAGGTAGAAGAGTGAATCTTGTAACAGCTCTACAAGGAAATGATCAGAATCAAAGAATTTCTGCATGAAAACAGTGATCGGATCTCTGAACGTTAATGCTTTGTGAGAGATAAAAGTAAAACAGATAAATATGAAAATGAAGAAGCCGATTGTAATTTTATTATATCCTTTTTCCAAAGTGATAAAGGCATTTGTAAGAATCAGCGGACCTGGCATAAATCCATAAATAGTCTTGTGAATATCTCGGTCTTCAAAATCTCCTAATACTATTATTCTATCTTTTGTGAAATCTTCTACTAAGAAAGGAGGCATGCTTAATAATTCATGCATCTGAATGTAAGTATAATTATTAGCTACGAACAAGTCATAAGGACGGATAGGGTAGTCCAAAATATACCCGTTGAGCATATAATTTCCTCTAAACTTACTGAAGAAATAACCTCTTTCTAAGGTGTCTCCATAAATCTGCTCTGCAATAAGCAAAGGAGTAGTTTTTAAGGAGTCTCCCTGCATCAAGTGGTATTTCAATGTAATGGTTTCTTCATGATTCAGTTCTTGTACCTGTAAATCAGAAAGTCCTAAAGGAACATCAACTACAGGATATTTTGGAGCATTGTTAGCTCCTTTATGGTAGGAGACAATCGTATTTTTTGCCTTTTGGAATTCGGCCTCCATCAGGCTATCATCTTCCGATTTGTCATAAAAACGGATATCGACTAATAAGAATTCATGATTGTCTGGCTTTTGATTCAGCAGGGAAAGGAATTTTGTGATGGATTTTCTATTGGTAATGTCAACGTTTCCAATCACAAAGTTATTGGTGTCCACTTTGGCCGTAAGGTCTTTTTCCCAAGAACAGTTCACAAACAAGAAACGGTCCTTTGGTGGTTTTTCTTCGGCTTTGAATAAGGCATTTTTTGTGGCAGACATTAATTCTATCAATAGAATTTCATCAGGCATTACATATACGATGGTCATGTAGAATAATAGTCCCACCATCATTATGACTGCATTTATGGAAGATAATCCCCACATCAGAGACTTATTCCGTTGCATTCTAAAAATTAACCGGTTGTCTTTTTTTTCGGAAGTCATGTTGTACAATTAAAAATCTGAAATCATAAAAAAAGCAAGACAATAATAATGCCTTGCTTTTTTTGGAAAAGTGCTACGTCAAAAATAATTGGTAATTCATTTTGGCTTAGTACTTAAAATATTTTTGATTAAATAATTCCTTCTGTTTTAATCCATGCATTAAACATTTCAAAGTCAGTCTGACCATAAATATCTAATACATATTGATAAAGTTCAGCTTGGATTTCTTCTGTTTTTGAAGTCTGATTAGTGCTCAAGAAAGATTTTAAAGAAATCAATTCTTCTTTCAATTGTTCTTGATTCACGAAAATCGGGTTGAAGCTTCCAATATGATCTATTTTGCGAGTAGCTTTTACTACATAGTAAACGTCTACTGTTTCAATTTCATCTAAACTTGCTCCCTCGAATAAACGATCTTTTTCGAGTAACAACTTATTGCCGTCATAGTTAGGGATCCATCTGTTGAAAATCTCTTCTCCAGAAGTAAACCTTAAGGCCATTTGATTTTCATCATTTAAAGGATATTTTTCCTGATTGATATCTAATACAATGGAATCTGTGATAAAGACATAAGCATCTCCATTAAAATAATCAGTGATGTCAGCCACAGATTCAAAAAGTACACTACGAGTACTCATTTGCTTGTTAGACTGGATAGGGAATAGCACCTCAGAGACCAAGCTCATAAATTCTCCAGAAGGAGATTTTTTACTTTTACTTCCGTCTAACAGCATTTTGCCAGTGCTTTTACCAATTACGATCGCTTTTGCATTGTTGGTGCCAAATGAAAGAGAGGCATCTTGACTGATCATGTCGCCAACTTTAAGGTTTGCATTATTGGCAGTATTGAGTATGTTACCACTAACATGTAAAACGTAAAGATCCTGGGCAAATGTTAAGTGAGAGATTAACAGTGTAATCAATGTACTTAAAAAAAATCTTTTAGTCATAAAGTTCATCATTGTACTTATATACGATTAATATTTAACCTTCAGAATAGTAAATACCTTTTTTCCTGCTGGAGTAATCACTTCAATAGCATCACCCACAGATTGATTCAATAGTGATTTACCGATTGGGGAAGCAATACTGATACTTTGTTTTTTGATATCAGCCTCATCAGGGCCAACCAATCTTAATGTCATCTCACGGTTTGTCTGATCCTTGAAAGTAACATAGGCACTGAACATCGCTCTTGTGTCGTCAACTTTCTGATCAAAAACCTTCAATGTATTGATTCTTCTTCTTAAGTAAGTTAAACGTCCATCTATCTCGCGGAGTTTTTTCTTACCATAAATATACTCAGCGTTTTCAGAACGGTCGCCCATAGCGGCGGCGTCACTTACAGCTTGGGTTACCACTTTTCTTTCTTCCCAAATCTCCTGCACTTCGTTTTGCAGAGATTCCATTCCTTCTTTTGTAATATAAGTAGATTTATTCATTCTCTTTAAATAATTAAAAAACAAAAATATGAATAAATGGGAAAAGTATAATACAGCACTTTGAATTTTTATATAATACTGTCATCAGAAATCCATATAATTTGTAATAAACGTTGAATACAATTATTATTCCTATTTAATTTGCTGGAGTATCAACTTTAAACTATGCTTCAAAAAGTACTATCTAATTCTTTTATCTACGGGGTTGCACCACAGCTTATTGGTTTTGTCAATATGTTGCTTCTTCCATTGATAACGCCTCACTTAACCGCTTTTGATTACGGTCTTTACGGTGTGGTCAATGCGTATATGGCAGGGCTGGGGATGCTTCAGTTTTTAGGGCTAACAATAGTAGTTATAAATGCCTTTTATCATTACCCTCAAAAATATATATGGATTTGGAGAAAAGTATTGGGAGTTTTACCCCTTTGGAATGTACCGTTTATTTTGCTTCAAAGTATTGTTCTTTATTGGGTGATACCTTATGATGCTTTAGCTGACAGATCTATAATTATCGTTTTGGCGGCATTGCCCGTGTTGTTCAATGCTACATTTACTTTTATAGGTTCTACTTATTATCAATTACGACTAGAAGCTAAACCGTTATTTTACAGAACGTTGATAATAGGAGCGAGTGTGGCAATTATGAATTACGGTTTTATTGTCTTTTTTAGAATGGGTTATATGGGATGGTTTTATGCCAATGCAATCGGCAGTATTTTAATGGGGCTTACTTATGTTCATCTATTCTTCAAGATTAAATTATACCCAATTTTTCGTCCGTTCTCAAAAATAAAACCAATGATCAAGTTGGGCGTTTCTACAATACCTCATCACTTGTCTAATTATATTTTAGATTATTCTGACCGTGTACTAATGGAACTGTCTAATATTCCTGTGAAGGCAATAGGAAGGTATAATTTATCTTATTCAATAGGTGATAGAGTCTTTCAATTGAGCCGTGGAGTAGGGCAAGCAGTAGTTCCAGTGATTATTGATTTATTTAAAAAGGATAAAATAAAAGAAGCACAAAATATTATCAGATACCTGACTGTGATTTATATTTTAAGTACTGTATGTGTAAGTATCTGGACTAAAGAACTTTTTTTACTTTTAGTGAGAAATGATAATCTGAATGATGTCTATCCCATAGCTATTGTTATTATTATTTCAATGAATTACAGGCCCTATTTTCTATTGAGTACTTCTATTTTAGAATACAAAGAAAAAACGGCCTTTCTCTCTAAATTATCTATTGGAATTACTGTTTTGAATGTGACCTGCAACTTGGTCCTTTTACCCATTTTCGGTATTATGGGTGCTGCCATTACAACTTTTGTAAGTTATTTAGTTTACGGTTTTATTAGTTTTTTTATTTCTAAATCTACTTTGTCCATTTTTAATAAAGTAGAAATTGTAATTACGCTTTTAGGAATTTTATTAGCATTGTTATTCTCAATTGAAATGGTTGAAGCTGATTACATTTCTAAAGTGATTTTTTCCTTGATAGCTATAACCCTCATATTATTCATCTATATCAAATCGAAAAGAATGAATTTACTGTAGAAAAGTAATGTTTATCTTAAAATTGGAAGTAAATAAAAGGCTGGATTTCTGAAGATCTACTTTGGAAAAGAATAAACCCAATAAAGAATAGAAATGATGCTTTTGCAAAATCAGGCATCGCAATAAATTCAATAGCAATTTTATCTTTCCACTTTTGAGGCATCCAATGTAAAAAGAAACCTAATACCATCACTCCAAATACTTGCTTGTAGGCTACAATAACTTCCCAAGCTATTGAAAGATCAATATTGGTCAAGATCTGATTGATCATACTTTCGGCATGTTGCATATCTTCAGCTCTAAAATATATCCACGCATAACACACAAAATGAAAGGTCACAAAACCACTTATAGCTGTTGTGATTGGAGTATTTGGAATCTTGTTCTTTGTTGTTTCTTTCCATAGTTTGTGCACCGCCAAGCCCACTCCATGCAAGATTCCCCAATAGATAAAACGAAAGTGAGCGCCATGCCATAAACCACCTAACACCATTGTAATGATCAGGTTGATGTAAGTTCTGATTTTTCCTTTTCTATTACCACCCAAGGGAATGTAAAGGTAATCTCTTAAAAAAGAAGAAAGGGAAATGTGCCACCTTCTCCAAAAGTCAGTGATATCTGTTGCTTTATAAGGAGAGTTAAAGTTTAATGGAAGTCTAAAGCCTAATAGTACGGCAACACCAATTGCAATATCTGTATAACCACTGAAGTCACAGTAAATTTGAATAGCGTAACCATAGGCCGCCATTAAATTTTCAAACCCTGAGTAAGACCAAGGGGATTCGAAAATCCTATCTACAAAATTGATAGAGATATAATCAGAAATTAGAATTTTCTTTATCAAACCTCCAGCAATTAAAAAAAGAGCATGACCGAATTCACTTTCCCTAACTTTATAAGGTGTATAAATCTGAGGAATAAATTCTGAGGCTCTAACAATGGGGCCAGCAACAAGCTGGGGGAAGAAACTTACAAAAAGAGCAAAGTCCCAAATGGAATCCACTGGCTTTATATCGCCTCTATAGATATCAACAGAATAACTGATGGTTTGAAAAGTATAGAAAGAAATTCCAATTGGAAGGAAGATATTGGTAGTGTCCATAGCCGTTCCAAAAACAGAATTAAGGAAAACAGCCAGGTAATTTTCTTGTTCTAAATCGAGGTGAAATAATTCATTAACGCCTTCTGTAAAGAAGAAAGTATATTTAAAATAGGCTAGCAAACTGAGGTTAATCAGTGCACTCAAGAAGACTAATTTTTTTCTTTTGGATGGGTTTGTTGAATTGAAAATTGCCTCTCCAATATAGTAATCCACTATTGTTGAAAATATTAATAAGACAAAGTAGAAGCCACTTGACATATAATAAAAATACAAACTAGCACACAGCAATAAGAAATTCCTGGCAGTTATATTTTTATAGATAAACTGATAAGTGATGATGATCGTTCCAAAAAGTACCCAAAAAATGACTTGTGTAAAAAGTAATGGGCTATTTTCTGAATAGGTAACCAATTCAAGCATTCGTCTGTAAGATTATTTCAAAAAAATGGAATTCAAAAAGTCAACTTTATCGAAGTTACCTTATTTATGAATATAAACGCAAAAGTGCTCTCTTTTTTTGAAAAAAAGAATATTGGGAATAGAATAATTCTAATATTTCCTTTTTTAATAATTAACTTCGGAGAGATTAAAGTAAAAAATTAAGTAGAGCAATGGCAAAGAAAGTAAAGACGGCTTATTTCTGTCAGCATTGTGGTTTTGAATCACCAAAATGGCAAGGGAAATGCCCGTCGTGTAATGAATGGAATTCATTTGTAGAGGAAGTAATTCAGGACGAAACGCCAAAGAAGGGAAGTTGGAAAATGACTTCCGGTGATGATAGAAGTGGAGGGTATGTAAATTCTAAGCAAGAAACATCAAAACCCATAAAAATAAATGAGGTGAAATACGAAAAAGAAGGTCGTATTGTCACTCAAGATGAGGAGCTGAATAGAGTATTAGGTGGAGGTATAGTACAAGGTTCTGCCGTGATGATTGGTGGTGAGCCAGGTATAGGCAAATCGACCTTGATGCTTCAGATTGCTCTTTCTTTAAAAGATAAACAGGTACTATATGTTTCAGGTGAAGAGAGCGGACAGCAGATTAGACAGAGAGCGGAAAGACTGCCTTTTTCTTCCGAAGAAACTTATGTATTAACTGAGACGGATACTTCAAAAATCTTTGCTCATGTAGAGAAAATGACACCGGATGTGATGGTTATAGACTCCATTCAAACGTTAGTTTCTCCATTGTTGGAAGCGGCGGCAGGAAGTGTTTCTCAAGTAAAGGAATGTGCTGCGGAGATGATCCGTTTTGCAAAAGATACAGGAACGCCTGTGCTGATGATTGGTCATATCACAAAAGAGGGAAGTTTGGCAGGGCCAAAAGTGCTTGAACATATGGTTGATACTGTATTGCAGTTTGAAGGTGATCGACATATGAGTTATAGAATTCTAAGAACGATCAAAAATAGATTTGGCTCAACTTCGGAATTAGGGATTTATGAAATGATAGCAAGTGGATTAAGAGAAGTCAGCAATCCTTCTGAAATTCTACTTTCGCAAAGAGATGACGGTCTGAGTGGTGTGGCAATTGGTACAGTTATGGAAGGTAATAGACCATTGTTAGTCGAAATTCAATCACTTGTTACACCATCCGTTTATGGTAATCCGCAAAGGAGCCCTACAGGGTATGATTCTAAAAGATTAAATATGCTTTTGGCAGTGCTGGAAAAAAGAAGCGGATACAAATTAAATTTTTCAGATGTTTTCCTCAATGTAGCTGGAGGGCTTAGAGTGGAAGATCCTGCAATTGATTTAGCAGTGGTGGCCTCTTTGATCTCCTCATTTGAAGACATCTCTATTGAATCAACAACTTGTTTGGCCGCCGAAGTAGGTTTAGGAGGTGAAGTGAGAGCCGTTTCAAGAATTGAAAATAGGATTGTGGAAGCGGAGAAGTTGGGTTTCAAGGAAATGTATATTTCGAAATACAACATAAAAGGTCTTGATCTTAAAAAGTACAAGATAAAAGTAGTTCCTGTTGGGACCGTAGCTGAAATGGCAGAAAAGTTATTTACTTAGATTTAATGAAACGAAGTTTAGTATTTTTACCGTTTATTCTGATTTTTTCGTCACTCGTATTTGGACAATCATCCAGATCAGTGAAATTTTTTGAAAAAGGAGAAAAAGCAGTCGCTGAAAGAAATTTTGGCGAAGCTAAAGCTTATTTAGAAAAATCAATTGCAGAAGATAGCACCAATGGTAATAGCTATTATCTGTTGGCTTATCTTAATATATTAGACAAGGATTATGAAAAGGCCAGGCAGCTTTACAGAGAACTGATG
This sequence comes from Flammeovirga aprica JL-4, assembly GCF_012844305.1. Taxonomy (GTDB): domain Bacteria; phylum Bacteroidota; class Bacteroidia; order Cytophagales; family Flammeovirgaceae; genus Flammeovirga; species Flammeovirga aprica. The sequence goes on along the minus strand of NZ_JABANE010000146.1, from coordinate 6,541 downwards.
AAATGTTGTAGTAAAGACGCAAAGTTTATGCTGGCCCACCTTTCACTTGCAGAATATGAATGGTCTTTGGGGAATTATAAAAAAGCTATTGGTTTTGCTAATTCGTTTTTAGCCTTTAATCCGGGAAGAAAAAAGTACAGAGAAATAAGAAGAGCGAACAAGATTCTGGCTTCGTCAAACTACGCATTGGAAAACATTGATAATGTATTGCCTTATTCTTATGAAAGCATTGGTGAAAAAGTCAATGTAAAAGCACAGCAATATTTTCCTGCGATTACTGCAGATGGTAAAGAACTTTATTTCACAGCTCGTGATGAGAGAGACAACGAGAATATTTTCAAAACAAGTTATTTTAATGCCGAGTGGTCTTCACCTGAAGAGGTTGAGGAATTGAATACTCAATTTAATGAAGGAACATGCAGTATTTCAGCGGATGGTACGATCATGATTTTCACTTCTTGTGAATCGACAAGGGATCGAGCAGGTTATGGAAGTTGTGATTTGTTTATCACTCAAAAAGTAGGTGATAAATGGTCAAAACCCAAAAACTTAGGTCCTAATATTAACTCAAGAGATTGGGAGTCTCAGCCTTCTTTATCTGCTGATGGGAGAACACTTTACTTCGTTTCAGACCGAAGAGGAGGTCAAGGTAAAAAGGATATTTGGGTTTCTTATCTTAATGAGCATAATCAATGGACTCTAGCAGAAAACCTTGGAGAAACGATCAACACTGCAGATGACGACCTTTCACCTTATATACATTCTAATGGTCATACACTCTATTTCTCATCCGAAGGTCATTTAGGTTTTGGAGGTCTGGATTTATTCAAATCTGAAAAAGCATCCGGAAGTTGGTCAACGCCTCAAAATTTAGGTTATCCGATAAATGATCATTCAGATCAAGTGTCTTTGGTTGTTTCTGCAGACGGTTCGAAAGGTTATTTTTCTAAAGAACATATAGACGGAAATCAAAGGACATCAAAAATTGTCTCCTTTGATTTACCGAAGGAAATAATACCGCAATCATTAAGTACTTATTTGAAAGGAGTTGTTTATGATGCTATCACGAAAAAGCCTATCAAAGCACAGCTGGAATTAAAACTTTTGGATAGAATAGAAACAGAATCAAAAGTACTATCTGATGGAGAAACAGGAAAATACCTAATTGTACTCAATCAAAATGAAGAGTATGCTTTGTATATCTCAAAACCAGGATATTTATTCCAAAGTCTGACTTTTGATATGCATAATGCAGGTGTTGAAGGTGTAACTTTAGATGTTTTCCTTCAAAGAGTAGATCAAGGAACAAACATTACTTTGAGCAATATTTTCTTTAATTCTAATGAGTATGTTTTACAGAAAAAGAGTAATGTAGAATTAAATAAAGTCAAAGATTTCTTGGTGTTAAATCCAAGTTTGAATGTGGAAATTTCAGGCCACACCGATAACATAGGTTCTCAAGAGTATAATTTAGACCTCTCTCAAAAAAGAGCAGAGGCTGTGACAAATTATCTTATAAAGAATGGGATTGATGCCAGTCGATTGAAAGCGGTAGGATATGGGGAAAAGAAACCTATAGCTGATAACAATACCGAATTGGGTAGAAAAGAGAATAGAAGGATTGAGTTTGAGATTTTGTAAAACAACAAACAATCATAAACATAATTCGAGTGTTAGATTGAGTGTTTTTTACTAATTTGCGAAAAAAATTAGCAGAGAAAGATGAATTTAATATCAGTTGATAGTGCAACTAAATATTGGGGAGAAAAACCTCTTTATGAAAATATAAGCTTTGGGATTCAAAAAGGACAAAAAGTAGCGTTAGTAGCAAAAAATGGTGGAGGTAAATCCACTTTGCTCAATGCCATTGTTGGAAATGAATCCTTAGATAGTGGGACGATAGCTATCAATAAAGATATTACCGTTGGATTACTTGAACAGGAGCCTCAATTTGAACCGGAACAATCCGTTTTGGATTATGTGCTTTCAAGTGATTCACCAATTATTACAGCTGTTCGTGATTACGAAAAAGCGTTAGCAGATAGTGGTGCAGATTATTCAGATGCTACTTTAAAGCAATTGGATAAGGCTACACAAAAGATGGAGGAATTGAAAGCGTGGGATGCGGAAGCGAGAGTGAAGCAAATTCTTACTGCTTTTAAAATTGAAGATCTTTCGGCTCCAATGAAATCACTTTCGGGTGGTCAGCAAAAAAGGGTGGCATTAAGTAAAATCTTAATTGAAGAGCCTGGTTTATTGATTTTGGATGAGCCTACCAACCACCTTGACTTAGATATGATCGAATGGCTGGAAGAGTATCTGACAAGAGCTAAATTGTCTATTCTTTTAGTGACTCACGATAGATATTTCTTAGACCGTATTTGTAATGAAATCTTAGAATTAGAAGACGGTGTAATCTACAATCATAAAGGAAATTATTCTTACTATATCGAGAAAAAAGCAGAGAGGGAAGCCAATCATGCTGCAACAGTAGATAAGGCAAAAAACTTGATGCGTAAAGAGCTCGATTGGGTAAGAAGAATGCCAAAAGCGAGAGGGACAAAGCAGAAATTCAGAATGGATGCTTTCCATGATTTGAAGAAAACGGCAAAGAGCGGAAAGACAGAAGAGAAAGCTGAAATTGCTGTGAATATGTCTCGTTTAGGGAAGAAAATCTTAGAGTTTGAAGGTGTCAATAAAGCATTTGGTGACAAGAAAATCGTAGATGATTTCTCTTATATCTTCAAGCGTAAAGAACGTGTCGGGATTGTCGGCAATAATGGGGTAGGTAAATCTACTTTCTTAAATATGTTGACAGGAAGTGAGTCAATCGATTCAGGAACAATTACCAAAGGTGAGACGATTGTTTACGGTTACTATACTCAGAAAGGACTTTCTTTTGATGAGGACATTAAAGTAATTGATGTAGTTCGTGATATCACAGAAAATCATGCGATGTCAGACGGTACCACTTTAACACCTCTTCAGTTATTGAATCGATTCCTTTTCACACCTGAAAAACAGCATTCTTATATTTCGACTTTGAGTGGTGGAGAGCGTAAAAGATTGTACTTGTGCACCATTTTATTACGAAATCCTAACTTTTTAATACTTGACGAGCCTACCAATGACTTGGATATCCCTACTTTAAGTGTTTTGGAAGACTTTTTGGAAGAGTTCCAAGGATGTGTTATAGTTGTAACACACGACAGGTACTTTATGGATAAATTGGTCGATCATTTATTTGTTTTTGAGGGCAATGGAGTGATCAAAGATTTTAATGGCAAGTATTCTGAATACAGAGCTTATATGGATGAACAGGAGCGTTTGAAAAAGATTGCTGCTCGTGAAGAAAAAGAGAAAAAGCAACAGCAAGAAAAGAAAGAACGTCCAAAAACAACCACTAAGAAGCTTTCATTTAAAGAAAGACAAGAATACGAAGCCTTAGAAAAGGAAATTGAAGTACTTGAAGAGGAAAAGGAAAATTTAGAAAGTAAATTATCAGATGGTTCAGTGACTGATGTTGATGAGATCAGAGAGATTTCTGAAAGACTCGGCGTTGTGATGGAAGAAGCAGATGATAAGATGATGCGATGGATGGAATTAGACGAAATAGCCAATGGCTAATAGTTTTTATATTATTTTTTACCGTTGATGGGTGGGCACAGTCTGCCCGTCAACTGTATTTTCGTGCATCATACCGCGATGTAGATCAAGTGCATTTCGATTCTACAAAACATTTCTTTACCCTCCCAATGAACTATGGTCAATTTGAAATCAATGAATTGCCAGAAGCACAAGAAATTGACCGTCTACAAATCGACTCTGTACAATTGGTTTACACCAATCATCCCAAAGATTTTGATTTCTCAGAACTCAATACCAATAGAATAGAACAATTCACACATTGGTTTGAGGGGTCAATAGATGACCCAATTATCCGATGGAGAATAATCCGTCAAACAAAGGGAGAATCCAAAGCAGACTTTGAAGCAATGTTTCATGGTATCATTGCTTATTATAGTTTACGCCCAAGAAAACCGCTATTACCCGAGCAGGAAGTCATCAGAAAGAAAAATATTGATAAAAAATTCGAACACCTTGTCAAGAAAAAATTGAAGGTAGAGGATGAGTTAATTCATATTACATCTGAAGTTTTTGAAAAAAACAGAGACAATTGGAATCGAGCTGTTATTATCAGCGACTGGACTGGGAGTATGTATCCTTACACTATCGATTTATTATCCTGGCTGATTAAGGAAAGAGCTCAAGATCAAGTGATAGGTTTCGTCTTTTTTAATGATGGAGATACAAAAGTTACGTCACAAAAAAGTATCGGATCTACTGGCGGTATATATTCCATTAAAGACAGCAGAGTAATTCCAGTTTTCAACTTGATGACAAAAGTGAAAAACAATGGAGATGGAGGAGACCTTCCTGAAAATGATATTGAGGCAATTTTATCTGCTCAAAAAGAATTTAAAGAAGGAAATACATTCATACTTGTAGCGGACAATAATTCCGTTATTCGGGATCTTTCTTTAGTGTCAAAAATCAATAAACCTATCGAAATCATTCTCAATAAAGCTGAGTTGAACTACAAAGGATTTCCCATTGTTTTAAAAGATTATGTTGATTTAGCATTAAAAACAGGGGGGAGTATTTATGTTGAAGGGAAAGAATTTAAAACGAAAGATGAATTACTCTCACTTCCAACAAAAAGATTAACAGATCAATAATGAATAATATAGTGATTAGAGAAGCATTTCCAGGTGAGTATTCAGCAATAGGAGAAATGATGGTAGAGGTTTATTCTTCATTGGAAGGGTTTCCTCAAAGGGAAGAGATGCCTGATTATTATGAAATGCTCTTGAATGTTGGAGATCTCACAACTAAAGAAAATATTACAATTTATGTTGCAATAGAGAATGAGTTAATTGCAGGCGCTGTAGTATTTGTAAAAGACATGGTTGATTATGGATCCGAAGGAATAGCCACATCGATATCAAATGCGTGTGGGTTTAGATTATTAACGGTTGATCATAGACATCAAGGCAAAGGAATTGGTAAAAAACTAGTTGAATTCTGTTTGCAAAAAGGACAGAACTTAAATAGAGATCGATTGATCATTCATTCCACAAAACCAATGAAACTTGCTTGGGAAATGTATGAAAGACTTGGTTTCACAAGAGATGAAAAATTGGATATCGAAAAGGAAGAATTGAAAGTTTACGGCTTTAATTATAACTACAGATAAATGAAACTATTAGCGGAAGGGAAGTACACATTAGAAAAGTTTCCAGGAAAAGGTGGATGGACTTATGCTGAACTGCCTACTATTCCAATGGATAAAAACAACCCTTTTGGCTGGGTGAGAGTAAATGGTTTGATAGATGATTATGCTCTTGAAAATTATAAATTAATGCCCATGGGTAATGGAAATCTGTTTTTGCCCGTAAAAACTCAAATTAGAAAGAAGATAAAGAAAGAGGAAGGGGATGAAGTTTTTATAAAGCTCTACCTTGATGAAGCTAGCGTTGTTCTACCTGAAGAAATTAAGGCTTGCTTGGCATTAGAGTCTAAGGATGTTCAACAGCATTTTGATCAATTATCAGAGGAGAAAAAGAAGTATTATATGAATTGGATATATAATACTAAAGATGAGGAAATTAGAGCAAAACGTATATTAGAAATGATAAAAAAACTAGAGGAATAATGATGTTACCTCTTGTTAGAATTCAATTATAAACTATTAAGAGAAAATATTGGTTTTTTAGATATAGAAAGATAAAATTTACCTAAAAACTATATTTAAATAACATGAAACCAATACTTTATCTTTTAGTTTGTTCAATGTTTATTGCCGGTGCATATGCACAGCAAACGGATCAAGATACTTTTGAAAATACTTCTCCTGACCAGCATTTAAAAGGAAGTGTGAATGGAAAAGAAGTGATGCTTACTTTTGAAAACACTTTTTCAATGGAAGAAGGCAGACTTTATATTCAAGGTTCTGATAACAATAAAGAATGGTACAAAAAAACAGAAATAGAAAATGCAAATAGTGTGCATGCAAATGTGGCAATCCGCTTTATGGATCACTTTCCATCAAAATATTATAGAATAATTAAGGTAGAGGAAGATGGGTTTACTGAGGTGGTTTCAACCTTGAATTTATCTATGGAATCCTATTTAGAGGTTTTGCTCTACACTGCCGAAAATCAAAATAATCCAATAAAGCTGAGTCTGAAAACTGATAGTTCTAATTCTAAAATCCAGTTTAGTATATATGATAAACAAGGATATTCTGTTTATAATACCAATATTCAAACGGCTAAAGGCGAAAGAGTTATACAGAGCTTTTATTTGTCTGAAATACTAAAAAAGGGAAGTTATTGGGTGGAATTGAAGCAAGAAAAACGTAAGGATGTCAACTTGATAAACGTAATGTAAACACCATTAAAAAAATAGTAACTACTCAGCAATAGGAATTTTCAACGAAGCAAGCGTTATAAAAGCCTCAAGTATACTCTCTCCTTTC
>NZ_JABANE010000145.1 GCF_012844305.1 Flammeovirga aprica JL-4 | reverse complement strand
TTATTGAAGGAATTTTTATAAAATTGTACTAAATAATAAGGATTTTATTTGGATTAACCATAAGAGAAGTCGTGGGCTGATGATTATGTGGTAATTATAATATTTTCATCAAAAAAAGAAACCCACTTTTCAAGCGAGAAGTGGGTTTTCTATTCAATCAGATTTACGTTAAATTCATATTACTAATAATGATAAGGTGTCACTGTTGATCCCTGAGAAAATACCAAAACCGTTTTCAATATTGGTATAAGGATCTGTTATGTTGATAGAACTATTATCCTCTTGATCAAATAATGCTGCAAATTCTGGTGTCACTTTATATAATATCACTTCGTGTTTTCCGTAGTACATAAACTGAAATGGGGTCAGCTGTTCTTTATCTCCTGTTGAGGGTTTGATATGGAAAGCCAATGAAGGGAGTTCTTCATCTTCCTCTATCGCATTAATAAGCGTTGGGTTTTCTTCCACACATCTCACTCCTATATAATGGTACTCTTCCAGGGGATTAGAATAGGTAACGCTTACAGGTTCTGGTCTTGAGAAATTGGGGAAACCTCCACTCACTGAAAATGCTTCTATATAACTTGCCGACAATTCAAAACCGGTGGGTTTGGTGGGTACTTCTGTGATGGAAGAAATTATGACCTCTTTATAATCAAATGATAAGGTATAGGCCTTTTCTTCTTGAATGAGCATGGAAGACTGCTTGTATAGACCATCGCCAATTTCCTCTAATTCGTATTCATTTTCCCCATCAGAAAGCATAATATTCAAACCTTCTATTTTTTGTGCCGTTGTATCGCCATTGATAAAATCAATTTGATATGTTACGTCGACAATTGCTTCTTGATTGGGATGAAGGTAACTGACAACCACTGGGGCATCGAGTGTATTGATGTCCACTTCAGTATTGGTACAAGAGAATACAACCCAGCTAATTAATATATATTTTATGTAATTCATTTTACTTCAATTTAACGGATAAGGTAACGTTTGGAGTGATTCCTAAATAGTAAACAGGTGTTTGTATGATTTCCTCGTCTGTGATTTCATACTCCATATACCATACATTACTTCGGTTGTAGACATTGAAAACAGAGAAACCAATACTTGCAGGTGCCTGTTGTCCTATTTTGAAATTATAAGTGGCAGACATATCCAAACGATGATAATCAGGAAGTCGGTTGCCATTTTTTGATGAAACGGTAATGAAAGATTCTGAGGAACCGTTGGGCAATTCTACTTGATAGCCACCTTGAGGGGCAGTATAGGGTTTTCCGGAAGCATAAATCCAATTCATTCCCAAATCCCACCTTCTCCAAGTGTACGTAAACACCGCTTTGAACTCATGGGTGACATCATGTGCCGCATGAAAATGATAATCTCCAAACTCTGGAATATAATTAGTAACCTGTGCTAATGTATACCCTAGCCAACCGGTAAAATCACCATGTTTTTTCTGAACAAGAAAGTCAATACCTTTTGATTCTCCATCACCTGTAAAGAAATTCTCACTGTAATCCGTTCCGTCTCTATTTGTTTCAATTCGAAGAGAATATTCCGTGACATTATTCAATTTCTTATAGAATCCTTCCACATCAAATAAGTACATTGGGGTCTCGTAAGAAGCACCTCCTATAAATTGTAATGAAGAACTTACGGGCAATTTATCATTATCAGAAAGCACCCAAAAATCACGACTACCCTCATTAATATCTTCTCTCACTACCCTTCTTGCAAACTGATAATACAAACCTGTTGAACCTTTCAATTTGATTCTATCATTCAGAATATAAGTACTGTTCAGTCTTGGTTCATAATAACTTTTTTCTGTTCCCGTAAAGTAATTGTATCGCAAACCGGGCGTCAGCATCCATCTTCTATCCATCAATGTAATCTTGTCTTCCAAATAGAGAGAATACGTCTGTCCTTCAGTGTTTCTGTCAATGATAGAAATGGAATCATTTTGCTGATAGGCATATTGGATATCGTTGTGGGTGGCTTGTACGCCAAAACCGAGGTGATGATCTTTGGTTAATTTATACCCGAAATCCATTTTGGCGGTATAATCCAATAAGTTATTGTTTTCGAGGTGACCTCTGGAAATATCGATCGTACTGTCTCCACTGACAAATGAACCTGAAGTGGAACGGTCACGGTCACTGAAATAATTTGAATAGCTCACTAATAAATTACCATAAAAACGATCGTTGTGCTGTCTTGACCATTTCAATGAAGCCCCCGTATTTCCCCAATTTGTCAAGTCCGTAATGCTGGAACTCAACCCCATTCGTCCTCCATTGGGCGACAATGAATTATCGAGATGATCTTCTCCATTATAAATACTTAAGCCAATGATGTCTTTATCAGTCGGTCGATAAGTAAACTTTCCATTCAAATCATAAAAATAGGAAATGGTTTCCTGTTGAGATCTAGAGCGACTTCCTATACCTCCGCTCGGTGCCTGAGGCATATTTCCTCCTTGTGTGGTGGAACTGTTGTCAGAATATTGATTAAATATTTTATTGTACAACGGGCTTTGCCAGCTTCTTCTCCCTGCCAGAATCACAGATGCTTTTTTCCCGATGGGAAATTCCACAAATCCATTGATCGACATTAAACTTAGGTCTGCCGCCATATTGAACTCATTCTGGTTCCCTTCTTTACCAGTGATTTCTAATACAGATGAAGTACGTCCACCATATTTTGCATCAAAACCTCCCTTGTAAAGCTGTACATCCTTGATGGCATTGCTATTGAAAGCACTGAAAAAACCAAACATATGTTCTACATTATAGACCGTAAAACCATCATACAATACCAGCACTTGATCTGGCGTTCCCCCTCTCACATACAAACCAGAGGAGTTTTCGTTGGCGGCACTGATTCCGGGCATCAACTGAAAAGACCTCAAAATATCCCTTTCCCCGAGATTGGGAATACTCTTTAATTTCAAGGGTGACATTTTAATCATGCCTGCATGTTCACCGCTAACCTGTAAGATATCTTCCCTTTCCGCCGCGACAATCACCTCTTCCAAACGCTGTACCTGTGGTTCCATCTCAATGGTTAAATCCTTGGTTTGAGCACCAGGCATCAAAGACAATTCTTTAGGTTGATAACCGATATAATTAAAGACAATTGTGCTGGTATCAGATGGAACATCAAGTAAAACAATATAGCCATCGACATTTGAAGTAGAACCGTTGGCAGTTCCTTTTACAAAGGCACTAACGTAAGGAAGAGCTTCTTTTGACTCCTTATCGATCACTTTTCCGCTGATGTTTAATTTAAACTTTGTCGCCGCCCCTTTTTCAACGGTTTTCTTGACTACTTCACTTTCTTTGATGACAAACCAGCGGTCTACAATATGAACTACCCCGGTTTCTTCGTCAACGTAATATTTCATTTTTTGCTCCAAACACACCTGATCCAGAAAGACATCCAACGGTCTATCAATAGGTCTGTTTTCATAAGAGATACTTTTGAAGAGCTTTTTATCATAGGAAAATTCTACTCCATGCTGTTCTGATATAAACCTAAGTACGGCATCCAGATCACAGCACAGCCTTGTAGTGAGTTTTACTCTTTTCAAATCTTGTCCAAAAGAAGACATAGAAATAAAGAGCGTACCCAACAGCATACACTTAAAAAGTTGATTCATAGTTCAGATAAAAAAAATTGAATGAAGAAAAAATAGAAGGCTTACAAGGTCATGATGACGACCTTTTTGAACGTAAGCCTTCGTGAGTTGAGTACTAGTACAAAACCTCCGTTCTAGTACATCTAAGTACCAGAACAAAAGTAAACGGACATTTTACCTTATCTTTTTTATCCTACTCTTCGTTAGATTTTTATCGCGTAACTAAGGCTATGCTCTGCAAATCTGCCTCGATTAGAATAAAAAATATCAAACTAAAACCTTCCCTTTTCTTCTGCCCTAGTACTTATGATTGATAAAAGGTGATTTCTGTATTTAATGTTGAGGATTACATTCCGCCTCTTCCTCCGCCTCTCATTCCGCCAGGTCCACCCTGACCGCCTCTTCCTCCTTCAGGTCTTTGAGGTCTATTCTCTTGCATTACACTGAGGTATTTTCGGTATTGTTTTTTCTCTAAAATTTCCTTCACTTGTTTATTTCTAGCTTCCACTAGTTCTTCCATTTTCTCACGGTTTCTCTCCTTCATTACTTCCTGCATAGAAGTGAAAAAATCAACATGAATATCATAGACACTTTTTCGCTGTTGGTCATCCAATTCGATTTTCTCTTCCAACTTACCCAAAATTTCTACTGCATTTTCCTCAGGCGTCCGCATCTGTTTTCTCATTTCTTCCTCCTGTGCATATACTTGTGATATCAGTAGTAAAAAAACTGTAGATAATAGTACTCTTAATTTCATTATTCTGTATTACTCTAATTTGACTGAATTAATAAAAGCATCGGTCTGCTTAGAGCATGTTTGAAATATATATTTTAAATATGCTCTTACTTCATTAGAGAGGGGAAATAGGTAAAATGTACTCATGGAAAAGACGGTTTTAAACGAACGGCAAGTTTTTTTCAACGAAAGAATCTTTTTTTAAATAAATTAACTTAAATACAAAAGTGAAACCTCCATCGAATTATATTGTAGAGATTTCACTTCATTTCTGGCTACAATAGGAGTTATTAAAAATTAAGATCTGCAATACTTTGCTTCAAGTGCTCAGCATTTTCATATTCCAAAATTACTTCCGCACATCCTCCTGCTGTAGTTGAATATTCACTGCCTTTTTGTCTTAAATATACAATAGGAATCTCCTTTGCGAAAGCGTAGCCAACTTCAATTCCCACACCAATAGCTTTAGTAGTTAACTCCGCTATAAACAGATCTGAACTTTCAATTTCTTTAAAAGCCACCTCCATCATTGCTTTTTCTTCATGAGGCTGAAAATGATACTGATCTACAAAAACAAAGAGTTCGTAGTTCTGCTCTAGCAAGCCTATTTCCAATGCCTTGACCTCCTCTTCAAACTTTTTTCTGTTTGAAAAACTTATACCCAAATATGCTTTTTTCATACAACTCTAATATTGAACTTTTTAAAGGATTTATTTAAACCTACCGAGGTTTTAAGTGGTGGATGTAAATTGAATTACTATAAATGTATGGATTAAAAAAAATATATATAGTTTTGATAAGGACTTAAAATAAGTGAACAATTACACTCTGTGAAATATCTAATAATTTCAGATGTACTTTTCAGAATTGTAATTTTTCAAGAAGTGTATACCTTAATTTCTATTTAATAAGTAACCGTTTAATTTAAAAGCAAACGAAAAATCTAACTTAATACAAGTTCAAACTAATTATTACAGCAAACAGTCATGGTTAATCAAGAAGAGCTAAACTTTTTTCACAGGGATGATAAGTTGAAATCTGAATTTGAGGATTTAGAGCGACAAAGGCTTAAAATCAAATTTTATGATAAAGGCTTTATTATTAGTCTTATACTATTTTTTTCTTGCTTTGGGGTACTCTTCCTATTAGCCATTACTACCCAAATTATTAAAGCCTCTATTATAGATATTTTCTTTATTGCCGCACCTATTTCAGTTATATCATTCGGAATCTTTTTTGGGTTATCAATTGTCAAATCGGGTGATTTCAGAAAGAAGTACAAAGAAAAAATCGTAAAGCCTATTGTGACCATGATCGATGACACGTGGATATACAAACCCGAAGAAAAAATTACTCAGAAGCAATACATCTCTAGCCTTCTGTATGAAGATCGCATTGATTTTTATACAGGTAATGATCTGATTGAAGGGGTGATTGAACAAACCGATTTTAAATGTTCGGAGTTAGTGACACAATATGAAGTCAAAAATACAAGCAAAAACAAAAATTGGCATACCACTTTTAGAGGGCTATTTTTCCATGCTGACTTCAATAAGTATTTCACAGCCGCGACTTTCGTTCGGACAAGGAGAAATGGTATTAAAGTAGATAAATCTTTTAAAGTAGTGGAATTAGAAGATGCTACTTTTTCAAAAATTTTTGAGGTGAGATCTATTGATCAAGTAGAGGCAAGGTATATCCTAACACCCTCTATTATGGAGGCTATTGTCAAACTGTATCAATATTACCAACAGCCCATTGATATTTCTTTTGTGGGCAATAGAGTGTATTGTGCTGTTTCCTTTTCGCATAGTCTATTCGAGCCCTCATCATTCATACCTGTGTATGATGTGGATGTCATTCATGAAATATATAAAGTACTCTATTTTAATAAAGCTATAATCCATGAATTGAATCTTAATACAAGAATATGGATGAAAGGAGCAATAACAAGTAGCTAATGGAAGAAAAAAGAGTAATTTAGGTTGATATTATTTATGCTAAATAAGTACTAAGCCAAAAATAATTGACAATTAATTATTTTTTGTGAGTACGACGCTAAAAAACGTATGAATAGTGGTTCTATTTAAAGTTTTTTGAAGGAAGTAATCGCAAAACAATAATAAGAATTAGTATTAAGTAATTTTGTCTTAGTACTTAACTAAGACAAATCACAAAAGCAAACAAGTATGATTACTAAAGAAGAATTAAATTTATTTTATAAAGAAAAACTAGAATCTCAGCTGGATGAACTAGAAAAGCACAGGAAGTTATTGAGAAACGCCCGTGCTGTTGGGATTGGAGGAGGAGTAGCATTTGCCATAAATTTGATTGTGTTTTTGGCTGTAACTTTTATATTTCAGCACATTTCCTTTCTTCATATGAATATTTTCATGGTATTCTTTATTCTTGGTTCTACTTGCTTTGGAATAAGTCATTTTTTTGGACTAATAGGAACAAGAGGACTGCAGAAAAATTACAAAGATAAGGTCGTGACTCCTCTTGTTAAAATTATTGATGATACATGGATCTATAAACCTAAAAGTAAAATTACCCAAAATCAATATACCAAAAGCCTTTTATACTCTCATAGTGTTGATCATTATGAAGGTGACGACTTGATTGAAGGAGTGATTGAACACACTGACTTCAAATGTTCAGAATTACATACACAATATATCACCGGTTCAGGAGATAAAAGAACATTGAATACCATATTCAAAGGTCTTTTTTTTCATGCGGATTTCAATAAGCACTTCTCAGGAGTAACCTTTGTTCGTTCAAAAGGATTGTCTCTGCCTCTCAACAATGATTTGGAAGTGGTAAGGTTAGAAAATGAGTTATTTACCAAATTATTTTATGTTAGATCGACAGATCAGATTGAAGCGAGATATATACTGACTCCTACTATTATGGAGGCTTTTGTCAACCTCTATAACTATTACCAAAAACCTATTGATGTATCTTTTGTAGGAACAAGAGTGTACTGTGCCGTGTCGTTTACAGAAGATCTTTTTGAACCTCCAATCTACAAATCGATGTACGATATGGAGACCATAGAAAAAGTTTGTTCATTACTTTATTTCAATAAGGTGGTCATTCATGAATTGAACCTCAATACCAGAATTTGGACAAAAGTTCCTGGCGAACCTGTTTAGAGCATGTTTGAAACATTTCTTAAGAAAGAGTAAATGATGGCAAAAGATTTTCAAACTATAAAAAGCAAACAGAATGATTTCTCAAGATGAATTGGTTTCCTTTTATAAACAGAGGTTAGAAACCGAATTAAACGATTTAGAGAAACTTAGAATACGCCAACGTAATTATGATTTGGGGTTTAATGCCTGTATCATTTTATTTTTCATCAGTATAGCGAGTTTCATTTTCACAAAAGCACGACTTTTTGATAACATAGGTATTCCTCATTATATGCTTATTGGGTTCATGATAGCTATCCCAGGCACTGGTATTACCCTCTACTTTTTGAAGTACTTAAATTTAAAAAAACTGGCCAAAAAGTATAAAGAAGATGTGGTGTCTCCTATTGTTGAGATGATTGATGATACATGGGTGTACAAGCCCAAAAATAAAATCAGCCGCAATCAATTTAATGCCAGTCTTTTATTCCCTAGGCAAGCTGATAGTTATATAGGTGACGATTTGATTGAAGGAGTCATCGAACAAACTGATTTCAAGTGTTCAGAACTGCATACACTATACAGTACTGGATCTGGCGACAGTAAAAAATGGGTCACTTTATTCAAAGGTCTTTTCTTTCATGCTGACTTCAATAAACACTTTTCTGGGGTCACTTTTGTTCGTTCAAGATCATGGAATACTAATTATAATGCTGATAAATTCCTAGATAATTTTATACCTGACATCTCATTTGATAATACAACACCTTCAAAAAAGTTGTCAGAAGTACATCTGGAACACGAGCTGTTTTCAAAAATATTTATGGTCAATGCTACAGATCAAATAGAAGCTAGATATATACTGACTCCTACTATCATGGAGGCCTTTGTCAACCTATTTTACTATTACCAAAGACCTATCAATGTTTCCTTTGTAGGAACAAGAGTATATTGTGCAGTATCTTTTCAGGAAGATTTGTTCGAACCACCTATTTATAAATCTGTACATGATTTGGAGGCCTTGCATAAAGTTTATTCTTTACTGTTTTTTAATAAAGGAATTATTCATGATTTAAGTCTTAATACTAGAATATGGACCAAAGGTGAGAGTGAACATATCTAAGCTAGAAGCTGCCACTTCAAGTTTTTTAAAACGAAATGACAGCATCGAACACCTAGCAAAAGTAAATGAATATTCTGCATATTTTCATACACTTATTAAAAGTTATTAAATTACAAGAGCTAACTATTTTTTAAAACTATTGAAATGGTATAAGAAGTCACTAATCATGCATAAAAGCTTCAAATACCTTATAGAAAAAATAACACAAACTAATATTCATATACAAAATGGTATCTAAACAAGAACTACAGGATTTCTTAAAAGGAAAAACTTCCTTATTAAATAAGCTGGAAAGAAAGCGAAAGATCTTCCGGTTTTTATTGGTGTTATATATTATATCCCTTGTTCTTACGATATGCAGTATAATTATTCCTTTATTATCCTCTTCAGTGAGGGAATATACTGGAAATAGTTTCCCATTAGATGCTTTTTTAGTGACAATCATTCCGCTTTGTATATTTACAATAGTGGTGATCATCAAATATGTAACCTATGCCAATGAATATGCTAATAAAATAGCAAAAGAGGCTATTAGCTTTATTGATAATACTTGGACCATTGAGAAAAAGGGTGTAATTCCTGAAAATATATACAACGACAGTTTTCTATTTACCACAAAAGAATATGAAACTTATGAAGGGGAGAATTTGATCGAAGGAAAAATTAAAGAAGTGAATTTTATGTGTTCTGAATTAAAAACATCGTATTCAGAAACACGCACGAAAATAAAGAAAGGCAGACGTGTAACTCAGGTAGACTGGCATACCATATTCAACGGGCTTTTTTCTTGTATTAATTTCAATAAACAGTTTTCAGAGATGACAATGGTCAGAACAAAAAAAATAAAGTCGGACACTCTCGGACTTTCTATGATCAATAATCTGGAAAACGCCACATTCAACGACTTTTTTGATGTCTACTCTTCTGATGCTGTAGAAGTGGCCAATATACTTACTCCTGCTGTCATGGAAGCCTTTGTAGACCTCGCCAAACATTACCATGACGAACCTATTCTATTTTCTTTTTCAGGTACAAGAGCCTACGGTACGCTTTCTGTTTTTGATGCCATCTACTCGGTACCTGTTTTCAAAACAATATATGAACTAAAAGAACTGATGGGCTTTTATACATTCCTTTACACTCATCAAGTGATTATTGAGGAGTTAGATCAAAACAATGAATTGTGGGAAAGAGTTGCTGATCTGAAGCTGTCTTAATTCACATTAAAACAAAACATTATAAATTTCATAAATGTATTAAACATGATTTCTAGAAGAGATTTAAAAAGTGTTTACAAGGAAAGGTTAGAACCTGAACTTGAAGGCTTAGAAGAACAAAGAAAATCAATCCGTAATTTAGACATCACTTCTTACCTATGCGGTGTACTGATATTGGTTTGTTATTTTACAAATCCCCTTTACTATTTTGGTATCTATAGGTACGATCAGATCGCGGAAAGCCTTCCTTATATCTTTTCCGTATTGCTCATTGTTCTATTTTTTATCAACAGATCTCAAAAGAAAAACTACAGATCTGAATATAAAACAAAAGTAGTACGAGCTGTTGCAAAGATGATCTATGATATATGGATTTACTATCCTGATGAAAAAGTTTCTGAAGAACAATACAAGAACAGTCAGCTCTTTCCAAGACATTTTGATGTATACGAAGGCAGTGATTTAATAGATGGCACTAATTCGTATTCTTACTTCCAATGCTCGGAATTACATACGAAGTACAAAAAAGAATCAGGAAGTGGCAACGACAAAAAAACGACATGGCACACGATCTTTAAAGGAGTATTTTTCAGTGCCAATTTCAACAAAAAGTTTTCTGGAACTACATTTATCAGAACTAAAAACTGGAGCATAGACCTTGCAAGTTCTTACGACACTGTGGAAGGAAATAACCCTGAGTTTTCTAAGATTTTCAAAGTGAAAACAACAAACGAAGATGAAGCGAGAGCTATTCTGACGCCAAGGGTAATGGAAGCTTTTGTTGACCTTTATAATTTTTACCGAAAACCAATTGATGTATCATTCTTAGGTACCCGATTATACAGCGGAATTTCATTTAATGAAGAACTTTTTAAACCGCATATTTATACTTCTGTCTATGATTTAGAAGCTATTGAAAAACTTTTTGAGTTACTTATTTTCAATCATATTGTCTATGATGAATTGAACCAAAGTCTCAGAGTTTGGGCCAAAGCACTAGGCTATTAATACGTTTTTTTAGCATTGTACTCAAATTAGAATTAACTATGATTTATTTTTGATTTAGTACTTAGTATAATCATACAAAGCAAACTGAATACTGATGTATCATGATCTCTCAAGAAAAACTAGAAGATTTTTATAAAGAATCAATAAAACCTGAACTAGCATCTATGAACAAGATGGAGTACAAAAGAATTATTTTCAAGCTCCTATCTTATATAACATGGGTATTCTTATTTTTTTATGGTCTTTATTGTTGAATGAGAAGTTTCAGAGTGGCAAAAATACTAATAAATGATCCTTGGAAGATCTTCAAATCCAAGGTAAAATATTGATAACTTAAAGTAAATTAAAAATGATTTCTCAAAACGAGTTAAGTGGCTTTTACAAAGAAAAACTAGAACCTCAACTTGATGGGTTGGAAAAGCAGAGAAAAGTAGTACGAAATTTAAACACAGGAAAAATTTCCTTTTTCATTTTTACTTTACTGGTTCATTTCGCTAACTCTTTAGAGCTTTTAGCACTAGAATCGGTGAAGTACCTTGAACACATTATGTATTCTATTTTGATCTTGGTTAATTTCAGTCTCTTTATTATCAATTATATCAAAAAAAGAGATTATAGATCAGAATATAAATCTAAGGTGGTACAGTCAGTGGTCAACCTAATTGATGAAAATTGGGATTACTACCCTGATGATAAAATTTCTGAAAGTCAATACAAAGGCAGTATATTATTTCCAGCCCGCACAGATTCATACAATGGAGATGATTTAATAAAAGGACGCATTGGACAGACAGACTTTCAATGCTCAGAATTGCATACCCAATATAAAAAAGTATCAGGAAGTGGCAAGAACAGAAAAACCACATGGTATACGATTTTTAAAGGATTGTTTTTCCATGCTGATTTTAATAAACATTTTTCAGGCATCACCTTTGTCAGAACTAGAAACTTAAGCCGCCATCATTCACAATCCTTTGGCCCTGTTGACCTCGAAGACCCTGAGTTCTCTAAAAGATTTCATGTGCATTCTACTGATCAAGTAGAAGCTAGATATATTCTTACTCCAAAAATAATGGAAGCTTTTATTACTCTGTACAACTATTACAGCAACCCCATCGATGTATCATTTGTTGATTCTAGAGTTAACTGTGCCGTTTCTTTCAAAGAAGACCTCTTTGAACCACCTGTATATAAAACTATCTTTGATTTAGAAGCAGTACAGAAAGTTTATGCTTTACTGTATTTCAATCAGGTAGTCATCGACGAATTAAATCTAAACGTTAGAATTTGGACCAAAGGAGTAAACTATTAGACATAAAGACATTTCAACTTACTAATAGCATGCTAGAAACATCTCTAAACAAATTTCCGAAAAATGATTTCTGAAAAAGAATTAAAAGCGTTTTATAAAGAAAAATTAGAACCGCAACTAAATAGTTCAGAAGAGAGTAACGATTCTTCTTCCAACAAGCAGACCTTCTTTAAAATTTCTGTGGCAGGAGTGGTCATCTTCTTTTTCATCTCTGTGTTTACGTCTTTCCAGATTCGTCTCACTGTGCTTCTGTTTGGTCTATCAATTTTCTTTTCCATTTTTTCCATTCTTCTCAAAAAAGCATCTACCCCATCCTACAAAGAAAATTTCAAAGAGAAGGTAGTGAAGTCAATCATTAAATTTATTGATGAAGCATGGACGTATTCATATTATGATAAAATACGGAAAATGGACTATGAGAAAAGTAATCTGTTTAGAGATAGTGCTGATGTTTATGAGGGAGATGATTTTTGTGAAGGAGTTGTCGGGCAGACTCGATTCAAGTCTTCAGAATTGCATATACAAAATAAAAAGGTCACCAACACTTATAGAAGTAATAAAAACATTTGTTACGACCTTCTGTTTAAAGGCTTCTTTTTCCAAGCTGATTTAAGCCGTTCCTATTCTGGATCTACCATTATAAGATCAAAAAGATATAGAGAGGTTGAATGCTTTTTCCCTGTAGTACATGTGGAAGATAGTAAATTCTCAGAGTTGTATGTGGTAGAATCTAATAACCTTGTAGAAGCAAACGCTATTCTTACGCCTGAAACTAGAAGAGCCTTGATCAAGCTTTATTACTATCATAACCGAGAGATTGATTTCTCTTTTACTGGAAAGCATTTGTACTGTGCAGTTTCATTTAATGAAGAGTTATTTGAACCTTCTGTATCTGGAGAGCAGACAGATTATGATTTTGAATACATAAAGAAAATCTACTCTTTATTATACTTCAACAAGGAAATACTCCAGGAACTTAACCTCACAGCTGAGGTCTATGCTGACGAAAAAGATAAAACAATAACAAACAAAAATACTCAGAATGATTTCCAAAGAAATACTCAACGCTTTCTGTAAATAAAGTGTAAAGTACTTCCATAGTATCAAGTGATAGGACAGAAAGTACAAGACTTTTTAAGTGAAGAGGTAAGAAAAATGGTTCGTATTATATTTTTTGCATCACTTTCCTTCTTCCTTTTATTCACTTCTGTCCTAATACTTAAAGTATAATTATTATTAAATTTTAAAACACAAACAATTATGATGAATGCATTAATGATTATAGGAGGTATAGCCTTCTTACTTGTTCTTTATTTTATTTCAGTTTATAACAGCCTTATCGCAAAGAGAAATCAAGTTGAAAATTCTTTTGGTGGCATAGATGTGCAACTGAAAAAGAGATGTGATTTAATTCCGAACTTAATCAAAGTGGCGGGTAAATATATGACGCACGAAAAAGAGGTACTTACGAACCTTACTGCATTAAGAACTCAAGCAACATCAGGAACATTGAGTACTGAAGAGAGAATAGAATTGGATCAGAAAATGTCATCGGCCATGAAATCAATCATGATCAGTGTGGAGAACTACCCTGATCTGAAAGCAAACCAAAGTGTAGACATGCTTCAAAGAAGCTTAAATGAAGTAGAATCTCAAATTTCAGCCTCAAGAAGATTCTATAACTCGACAGTAACTTCTTACAACACTGCCATAGAAACTTTCCCTAACAATATTGTTGCAGGTATGGCAGGCTGTCAGCGTAAGACCGTTTTCCAAGCAACAGTGGCGGAAAGAGAGAATGTTGATGTGAATGATTACATGTAATATTAAGAACTTAAAACTGGGCTGGTTTTACTAAAAATCAGCCCGGCTTATTATTTGGAGGCCAAAACTATTATTTCAAAAATAGCATGAAAACGAAACAGGAGTTAAATCAGTTCCTCAAAAACGGTTTAAAAGAAAACTTAAAAGAATTAGATAAAGCAAGAATCTCTCTCATACCCATCTACAAAACTCACAAACTAATAAATAAGGTCTTCTTTACAGTAATGGGCATTTTGGGTGCCATCATTATTGTTCCATGTATCTTGATGTTGATTAATACTAAACTTGAAATAGAAATATTAAAGGAGCTTACAAAAATGTGGTCTGCTGGTGGAATTAAACTTTTACGTTTTATTCTCGAGCATGGAGAAATATATCATGCTGTTATCCTTTTTTTTATTGCTGGTGCCGTTCTTTACCTTTATACCAAAAAAATCTTGTTTCCCTACTTAAAAAGTATGCGTGCTTATATCAGTAAGTATAAAGTGAATGTAACTAAACCAATCTTTCATTTTATTGATGAAAAATGGCGGTATTCTGCTATGAAAGGTATTGATGAATCAGAATATAAAAAGAGTGGATTTGCTTTGAAAAAACATGACTCTTTTACTAGTAAAAACCTTTTACATGGACATTTTGGTGATGTAGAATTCAAAACTTCTAACATTCATACTAAATACGTAAAGGAAAAAGATGAGAGAAGAGATTGGTATACGATTTTCCAAGGTCTATTTTTTACCGCAGAACTTTCAGAAGCATTCCATGGAGAGATATTTATATTCAGTTTAGACAGTCTAACCTTCAATGGTCTAAGAAATATAAAGAGTCAAACTTCTAAGCAGAATTTCGATTTTGCAGTCACTACTAATGAAGAATTCAATACGACCTTTGAATGTACAACAAACATGGGAAATGAGTTTGATAAAGTAATCAATTATAAGGTAATAAAAACTCTATTGAAGCTTAAGGAGTGCTATAATAAAGAACTGCAACTCTTCATCACAGGCCAGAAAATATATCTCTCTTTAGCATTTGAAGGGGAAATTTTTGAGATGCCAAAAATCACAGACGGCCTTATTGACATTGATAGAATTACGACCTATTTCCAAACTCTACAGTTGATTGAAAATTTAGTAGGTGAATTAAATACTCAACCAAAATTGGTCGGTTAAGTACTTAGGTGTTGGGATAACTGGTTTTAAAAAAACGGATCTCAACAATTATTCCTCACCAATTTGATCAAGGATTCTGTTGTAATGTCCTCCCCAGTCATTATCCACAACGGTATCTTTGATCACCTTTACTTTAAAAGAATGAAGTAGTTCTTCCTTTTCCTTTGAAATATTCTGATCAGTATAAAAGTAGATATTATTTTTAATCAGCTTTTTTCTACCGTTATACATTGTTCTTGCTCTTTTGTTCAATACCCACCAAAGGTCTGTCTCACTATAATCCATTGACAGCCCCACAATATGTATATCAGTAGTAAAGAATAATTCTATCCATGAATAACCATCGTATTTCTTATCGCTTACCTTTTTGAAAAGAGACCTTACTCTTACTTTTTTCTTATTTTGAAAGAATTCATAAGTCCCTTTCAAATAGCCGTCCAGCTTACCAATCGTACCACAATAATGATCCAACCCTAACATAATAGAACTTGGCTTATTGATCTCTCCATGAATATTCCAGATCTTCGTCACTTCCTTGTTGTCTTTTAAAATGGAAGTATTCCTTCTGATATTATAAGCCTCCTCTGTACTATTATTTTTGATCGTAAAAACATCACTCAAGCACTTTATAAAAGCATAGTCATAATTGGTGGTCATGTAGTTTTTACAGCCCAGCTCAAACAGTCTTTTATAGAATGGGTTGGTCGGAATGTTCTGAAAGTTATTCGCTATTCTATCCTTAATATTTTTTTCCGCCAGATGTGCACTTTTCAGATCCACCTTGTCTTTTTCCAAAACAATTCGCTCAAAAATCAACGTATTGGGTAAATTTCCATTCTCAAAAATTCTTGCTTCTTTCAGTTCCTCCAGAAGGTTGTTCCAGTTTAGTGCGTTTTGAGAGAGAAGATTAATGCCGTTTCCGAATAAAATTGTTTTTTCCATAAGGATATCAGTTCTGTTTGTTTAGAATGAACCCACAAATATAGGAAAGATTACAACCCTTTTCCATGACACTTTTTATACTTTTTTCCACTTCCACACGGGCAAGGATCATTACGCCCTATTTCTTCTTCCTCTACCAGATTGCTGAGATAGTTTCTTTCCTGCGCTGCCATATCCTGATTGAAGATCGTCTGCAATGCTTTATAAACTTCAGGGTGCTTTTTCTCAAGGAGTTGAGGTCTTTCAAAAAAATATTCAGACGTTACCGTAATAAATTCTTGTACTTTCGTGGCGCCATATTCATCAATGCTCGATTCATTATTGAGTATTTTTTCCGTCTCTTCCTCCATCAGTTTCACCCAAGGAATGGTAGCACTTTTTTGAAGCATCATTTCTGGAATGCCATCCGTTTTGCCATCCGCCATGTCTATCAGATGAACAAACTCATGAATACCTACATTTTTCTTATCATTATCATTTCTGAAACCTTCTCTCAATGCCCCTCTTGATAAAAGCATCTTGTTTTTCAGTTTCCCCTCTCCTACCATGCCTAACACATGCCCGTCTGTAAACTGCTGTCCAAACTCAGTGTCATTGAGATCGGAGTCTAAAATAAAAACTTCGTTCAAGTTGGGGTATTCCCAATTAGGGTAACCAAAAACAGGGATAATGGCACTACTTCCCACAAGCAAACGGTCAAGATCTTCTACCTCCGTCTCTACAGGAGTTATAACTATAGTATCGAGAAAACTTAAAATTCTTTGTTCAAACTCCTCTTTTTTTAAGTCTGAAATTTCATTGTAAAAGGTGACATTCTCTCTTAGAATGGCTTTCCATTCCTCACTAAAAGGTCTTTTTTCATGGCTTTCTTTTTGTTGCAGTTTTTTCTTTTTGGAATTAGAGATAAAAAAATAAAGCAGGCTGCCAATGCCAAGCAGTGTTAGTATAGAAGTTGTTGTTACGTTCATAATAAATAATAGGTATATAAACTTACGTCGCCCAATCACAAAGCTGTTTTTGGGTGACATGAATTGAAGAAACCATCCGTGCCAATAATTTTTTGAAAATTGTTTTCCGATATACCCTTCTATTAAATCGAAAATGAAATTCATCTAAATATCGTTGGATATATTGATCACTGACATGGTGATGAAT
>NZ_JABANE010000144.1 GCF_012844305.1 Flammeovirga aprica JL-4 | reverse complement strand
CTATGACCATTTTTCACTATATCGTTGCCTTCACAGTGAGGACAACGTATTTCTTTGTAATGTCTCATATACATATAACAAAGAATCAACCTAAATCATCCATTACCCAATTTCGTATATTCGTGTTGACTCTCCATAATTGATAAATTTTGTATGTCGAAATTCAAATTTAATCAATTTCATGGAGAGTCATTTTTTTGTCATATACTTAGTATAAGTATACAAACTTTTTTCAGGTATAGATCCAAGTCACACTTGTAGCTTTAGACTTGAACCTATTTCAGTTTTTATAAAAAAGCCTTAAATACTCATTTAAGAATATGCTCTTACAAAACAGCTCGCATCACTTCAAAAATTGTCAAGTTTTCCAATAGATAAAACCATTTATCAAAAATAAGCTCTAAATCACTTTCTTCCAATATGAATACCGAGGTTAATTTACTTTCGCTTTTACTATTTGTTGGCAATTTTTTTTTTGATATCCCATTGTATCTATAATTAATAATAGTAAGAAAAAATGATAGGGCTTTTTTCAAGGGTGAACGATATAATTAGAATAGCAAATCTGGTATTTCTGATAAATACCCCTGGAAATTCACAAACTATGAACTTCAAAAATTAGACATTCCCAATGTGAGTTGATTCTGACCAAAATGACATCCATATTCATCGATTTTTAATTCGTGAGCAAAAGCTCCACTTGCTCCTTCAACAAGAAAAGGAGCTACAAGACAGTTATCTTGTTCATTATTAATAACAAATTGGATGGAATAGAGTGGTAGTAGTTGTAGTACTGTTATTGATTCGGATGTTTTTTTGGTAATAAGACATAATATTCCTTATGCAGATTGCTGTATGCATTGGTTTTGAGGTCTTTTAGAATGGAATGCAGTGGAAGTTTCAACTTTGCTTACTTTTTGAAGAATGATATGTAGTTTCAATAACATAAAAAGAAAGAGGTCATTTCTAAAATGAAAGATCTTTTTGAGATGTAGTCGCTTCTGATAACGTTTTATTTTCAGACGCTTTCTATATGATTTATGTTTGCGATAAAAACTGTACACATCAGGCATATCTGAGGCCCAGCAAATTTGACAACGGTTTGCATAAAGACGATAAGGTCTCTTTCTTTTATATTTTTTGAATATGGATTTTTTCTTATTGCGACCACCTATTAATTTTTTTCTGGCTAAAGCCAAGTGATGTGCATAGTGTGCTTTGTATTTTTCACCTCCTATTGAATTTCTTTTAAGTTCACGGCATACAGTGGAATGAGCAACACAAAGTTTTTTAGCAATCTTACGACGGCTAAACTTCAGAATATTAAAGGTAAATTCTATGTATTCTCTATCTTGAATTGTGAGATTCATCCCACTTTTGAATTAGTGTTACTATAATGTCATTCGAAATTTATACTGCAACAGTTCTGTTTTATCTCTTATTTAAATTTATTTTAACTTTTGGAGGTAAAGTTAAGTACTAGGACTGAAGATACTGAAGAAATAGGTTAACATATTGTGCACCACGCCTGTAAGCCTTGGGCTTATAGGGAGCTATCTCATTTTCCAACTTTCATTATCATCTTGACATACCTTAAAGATTTACAGCCTTTAAGTACAAAGTCAAAAATAAATCATAGTTAATTCTAATTTATTTTTGGGAGTACAACGCTAAAAAACGTATTAATTAGTGGTTTTATTAAAAGTTTTTTGAAGGAAGTAAACGCAAAGCAATAAATAGAATTAGTATGAGATAATTTTGAATTTGTACTTATAACCATTAAAACACGGATAATAAAAATATTACATTCACAAGTTGACAAATGAGTTATCTTCCCAAAAGCCCATAATTTCAATTATGGGTCTACGAAATACTCGATTTCATTTATTCTAATAATACCCTCAGTATTTCGGACTGTCTAAGTGAACTTGATAATTGGCATCTATAGCAAATCAAAAAGATTTACTTGACTTCTTTTAAAAAAGTTTTGAACTAATGAACCGATACGGTGAAGCAGTCTGAAAAAGTATTGACTTCTTTGATAATACTCCATACATAAGACCCACAGGTTCCAAAACACAAATTCAAAAGATTTATCGTACCCAAAACACTTATTACTTTATTACTGTATATCAATGCATTAGCGATTACACAAGCAAAATATTCAGACAATAATTTGTGTAAAAATTTTACTCATACTTAATTTACATTCATTAAACCGATAAAGCGGTCACAGGGTTCTAAATGTGACTGACGTGGCGAAGCCGTATTAAATTCAAATTACTTTTATTTTTCAACTGAATGCTAGAAGCATTAATAACTTCAAAAACTCGATTAAAACTTCTGCTGAAATTTTTTCTTAATCCTAACAATACAGCTTATCTAAGAGGGTTAGCTATAGAACTTTCAGAATCTACAAACTCCATTAGGGTAGAATTAAACCGTTTGGAAAAAGCAAATATGTTAGATTCCTCATTCAGGGGAAACAAAAAATTTTTCAGAGTTAATACCTCCCATCCATTATTCAATGATTTAAATTCTTTAGTTCAAAAGTATGTAGGACTAGACATCATTATTGAAAATGTACTAAAAAAACTAGGGAGCATCGAAGAAGTTTATCTTATAGGTGAGATAGCAAAAGGTACTAACAGTAGCACAATTGAGTTACTAATAAAAGGGAATTTTGACCATATCTACTTAAATAAACTTATTAATAAAGTAGAAAGTACTTTAGCCCGTAAAGTAAAATATGCTGAATTAACAGAAACAAGTTCTAATAAAATCCCACCAAATGCTCTTAAAATTTTTGAGCATAAGTGTAAATAAAATGAAAGAAATTAAAAATATTTGTTGCATTGGTGCTGGCTACGTAGGAGGACCTACTATGGCTGTAATTGCTCTAAAAAACCCACATATTAAAGTTAATATTGTTGATATTAATAAAGAACGAATAGATGACTGGAATGATGAGGATCTAGATTTATTGCCAATTTACGAGCCTGGATTAGCTGAAGTAGTTGCTCAAACAAGAAATAAAAATTTATTCTTTTCCACTGATGTCAAAAAAGGTATTCAAGAGGCTGATATGATTTTTATATCTGTCAATACACCTACAAAAACCTATGGAAAGGGTAAAGGACAGGCAGCTGATTTAAAATATATTGAACTATGTGCACGTCAAATTGCTGAGGTCGCTACTGATGATAAAATTGTAGTTGAAAAATCTACTCTTCCTGTTAGAACAGCAGAAGCTTTAAAAAGTATTTTATCAAGCACAGGAAACGGTGTAAACTTTGAAATTCTTTCGAATCCTGAATTCCTTGCAGAAGGTACGGCAATTGATGACTTAATGAACCCTGATCGTGTATTAATTGGTGGTGATGACACACCAACAGGACAAGAAGCGAAAGATTTATTATCCGGAATTTATGAAGCATGGGTTCCTAAAAAACAAGTATTACAAACCAATGTTTGGTCTTCAGAGTTATCAAAACTTACCGCAAATGCATTCTTAGCACAACGTATCTCTTCTATCAACGCAATGTCTGCTTTATGTGAGAAAACAGAAGCTGATGTGGATGAAATTGCTCGAGCTATCGGTATGGATTCTCGTATTGGAGCAAAATTCTTGAAATCATCTGTAGGTTTTGGTGGTTCTTGCTTTCAAAAAGATGTATTAAACTTAGTATATATTGCTAAATCCTATGGTCTAGATGAAGTGGCAGAGTACTGGGATCAAGTAATTAAACTTAATGATTATCAAAAACGTCGTTTTGCTGATAACATTATCAAAAACTCCTATAATACTGTATCCGGTAAGAATATTGCATTTTATGGTTGGGCTTTTAAGAAAGAAACGAATGACACTCGTGAATCGGCTGCAATTTATGTTGCCGATCATTTACTAGATGAGCAAGCTAATATTGTTGTTTACGACCCGAAGGTAACAGCTGAAAGAATTTATGCGGACTTAGAATACTTAAACACACATTCACCTGAAGAAATTAGAGAAAGAGTGAAGGTAGTTAATGATCCATATGAGGCAATAACAGGAGCTCATGCAATTGCTGTACTCACAGAATGGGATGAGTTTATCAATTATGATTGGGAACATATATATAAGTTAGTATTAAAACCTGCTAGTATCTTTGATGGAAGAAATATATTGGAAGTAGGTCATTTGAAAAAAATTGGTTTCTCAATTAAAAATATAGGTAAGTAAATGAAAAAAATTCTTATTACTGGTGCCGCTGGTTTTATAGGTTACCATTTATCAAAAAAATTAAGTGAATATAACTACCAACTTATTGGTATTGATAACATTAATGATTATTACCCAATGTCTCTAAAATTTGACAGATTAAAGGAACTTGGAATAGAATCAGATTTCATTAGATATAATCATAAAGTAATAAGTAATAAACTTGATAATTTTAGTTTTGTTCGTCTTGATATAACAGACGAACACAACCTTATCGAGTTATTTAGGAAAGAAAACTTTAACTATGTTGTCAATTTGGCAGCTCAAGCTGGTGTTAGATACAGTATTGACAATCCTCGTGCATATATCTCTTCAAATATTAGCGGTTTTTTAAATATTCTTGAAGGGTGTAGACATTATCCTGTTGAGCATTTAGTTTATGCGAGTAGCTCAAGCGTATATGGACAAAACACTGAACAACCATTTTCTACTGACCATAGAGTTGATACCCCCGTGAGTCTTTATGCTTCTACTAAACGGTCTAATGAACTAATGGCTCATACATACAACCATCTATATAATATAAATTGCACAGGACTTAGGTTCTTCACAGTTTATGGCCCATGGGGAAGACCAGATATGGCTCCAATGCTTTTTGCTAAAGCCATATTAAATGGAGATTCGATAAAAGTATTTAATAATGGTGAATTAGAGCGAGATTTTACTTATATCGATGATATCATTAACGGAATAGCAAAAGTACTTACCAATAAAAGTCAAAATGGAAATGACCTTTATAACATAGGTTGTGGTAGTCCAACAAAACTAATGGAATTCATTAAAACCATGGAAAAGTATTTAGGAAAAACTGCACTAAAAAAAATGTATCCAATGCAACCTGGCGATGTATATTCCACTTTTGCAGATACTTCAAATCTAGAAAAAAACTTTCACTATAAAGCATCAGTGGATATTGATGAAGGGATTAAAAATTTTGTAGAGTGGTATTTAATGTACAACGCGTAAATAGCGTTAATACAAAATAACATTCTGATAAATAAATTAAAAGTAATATTAATTTAAAAACACGTATTAAATAATACATATTTTGAAAAATGGATAAATTAAAAGTTAAAAAATCAACTTTAAATGGAGTTGTACATATTAGTGGAGCAAAAAATAGTTCACTTAGATTATTAGCAGCCTCAATTTTAACAAATGAAGAAATTCAACTCACAAACTTTCCTAATGGTCTTTTAGATGTTAAAATACATTTAGAAATGCTTTCTGTGTTAGGGAAAAAATATACTACGATAAATGATACAGTTACTATAACTGAAAATTCTTCAAAAAATACTACTCTTGAATGGTCAGAGAGATCTATTCGAAATACTTTATTAGTATTAGGTGCATTAGTTGCAAGATTTGGAAAGGGAAAGGTACCTTTACCTGGTGGATGTAAACTAGGTGAAAGAAAATATGATTTACACGTGATGCTTTTAGAAAAACTTGGTGCAAAAGTTTGGGAAGAAGGTGATTATTTATGTGCTGAAGTTGAAGAAGAGTTAAGTGGAACTGATATATTTTTACCAATTAGATCAACAGGAGCTACCGAAAACGCAATAATAGTGTCTAGTCTTGCAAAAGGAAAAACAACAATTTGGAACCCTCATATAAGACCTGAAATTTTAGACCTTATAAATATGATCTCAAAAATGGGAGGTAAAATTGAAGTAAAAGGTCAAAAATGTATAATAGTAGAAGGCGTTTCAAGACTAAAAGGAGTTAGTCATGAAGTTATACCTGACAATATGGAAGCTCTTACTTGGGCAATAGGAGCTGTAATTACTAAAGGTGACGTTGAAATTAAAAATTTCCCTTTTGAACATTTAGAAGTTCCTTTAATTTTTCTTAAGGAAAGTGGCATGAAGTTCTATAAAGGTGATAACTCATTAATAATTAGAGGAGGTGAAGCATATCCAATTGAAATCAGTACTGGTCCATACCCAGGAATAAATTCTGATATGCAACCTTTGTTTGCAGTTTATGGAGCTTGCTCAAAAGGGAAGTCAAAAATAATTGACTTACGATTCCCTGGAAGATATGGATATGCTGAAGAACTTTCAAAAATGGGAGTTAAGTATAATATCAATGGGGATTTATTAGAAATAGACGGCGGAAATGTTTTCAAAGGAAGTCAAGTTAAAGCTTTAGATTTAAGAGCAGGAATAGCATTACTCCTTGCTGGTCTAGTAAGTGATGGAGAAACTATTATTAGTGATGCTTGGCAAATAGAAAGAGGGTATGAAAATTTAATTGACAAATTAAAAAGTTTAGGTGTTGATATCAATAGAGTATAATAATGAAAATACATCAGAATATTTCTCTAAAGGATCATAACTATTGGAAAATAGGTGGGGAAGCAAAATATTTTTGTGAACCTACCTCATTAGAAGATATTATTAAAGCAATAACTTTTGCTACTGCACATTCAATTCCTTTTATAGTTATCGGAAGAGGTTCAAATCTTTTATTTGATTCCAATGGTGTTAATGGTCTTATTATCAAAATTGGAGAAGCTTTTTCTAATTTTGAATTTTCAGCAAATAAATTGATTTGTCAAGCAGGTGCTTGGGTACCTGGTTTAGCAAGGAATAGTGTTTTCAAAAACTTATCAGGATTAGAACACACCATTGGTATACCATGTACTGTTGGTGGATTAGTACATATGAATGGTGGCAGTTTAAGGAAGAATATTGGAGAAAACATTGAAAAAGTAATAGTATTAAACACTGATGATCTTACTGTTAATACTTTATATAACAAAGATTGTCAGTTTCAATACAGAAGTAGTATCTTTCTTAAGAAAAAAAACCTTATAATTCTAGAAATCCATATCCTACTTCAACCGATAATTTCTTCAAAAGAAAAACATGAAGAAATGCTTGGAATATTAAAAAATAGGTCAGCAAAATTCCCACGAAAACAGCCTAATTGCGGATCTGTTTTTTTAAGTAGTCCTGATCTATATCAAGCTCATGGTGCTCCTGGTGCAATTATTGAAGATCTTGGTTTAAAAGGTATATCAATAGGTGGTGCAAGGGTTTCTAAGAAACATGCAAACTTCATTATTAATGAAGGTGATGCATCATCAAGTGATGTAATAAATCTTATAAAATACATTGCTAAAACAGCAAAAGAAAGAAAACAAATAACACTTAAAAGTGAAGTTCTATACATATCTCCTGAAGGAGATAAAATATGTATTACTAATCTATAAACTAGAATCAAATTGGACAAAAAAAGAAGTAATTTCATTTACTCATTTTTATTTAACCCAAGTTATCGTTTATTACTTAACTATAGAATAAGTAAAAAACTTTACGACAGTAAATTCATAATTTTTAAGTTAGTTGCTTTTTATCTAAAAAATCAACTATACCTCAAAAGAAGTTGTCAAATATCTCTAAACGCAACTCTTGAAGAAGGTGTTTTTTTTCCTCATCCAATAAATATTGTAATTGGAGACAATACTATTGTAGGTAAAAATACTACTATTTGGCAAGGAGTTACATTGGGGAGTCACGGCCATAACGCACAAAAAAAGTCTTACCCAATAATAGGTGAAAATGTAAAAATTTTTGCTGGAGCAAAAATCATTGGAAATATAAAAATTGGAGATGGTGCATTAATTGGAGCCAATGCTGTAGTTTTAAAAGATGTACCAGCATTTCATACCGCTGTTGGAGTTCCCGCTAGAATATTCAAAAATAAATAAATGTCATCAATATTAAAAGACACTCTTTCCATAGGTGGTAGCAAAATTATTATAATAATATCAGGATTACTACAGATAAGTATTACCGCTCATCTTTTAGGTCCTGAAATAAATGGAATAATAGCTACTTTGATCCTTTACCCAACAATATTTATGTCTATTGGGTCTATTGGGATAAGGCAGTCTACAACTTACTGTCTAGGAAAGAAGTTATTCTCATTAGAAAAAATAAAAACATCGATTACTCAAATTTGGTTTTTCTCTACTATTTTTTCTCTATTGCTATGTTTCATTCTTATGTATTTTTTTAATACTCATAAAAACTCTCAATTAATTATTTTAGCAATATCTCCTATTCCATTTGCCTTATTCAACACATATAATTCTGGAATTTTTTTAGGACAAAACAATATAAAATCATTCAATCAAATTAACTGGCTACCTCCAGTAATTCAAGTGATCTGTATATCAATTTTAATATATTTCTTCCAAATAGGTGTTCAATCTGTTCTGATAGGTATATTAATTGGTCATGTCATAACATCATTTTTACTTATAAAAAAGAATAATTTTGCTGAATCACTTTCATTAAAAATTCACTGGGATGTTATAAAAAAACTAACATCACTAGGTATTATTTATGCTGTATCATTGTTAGCGATATCATTAAACTATAAAATGGATATAATACTTTTAGAACATTATTCTAATAGTTTTCAATTAGGATTGTATTCAAAGGGAGTATCAATTACAGAATATTTATGGCAAATACCTATGTTTTTAAGTACTGTTATATTTTCTAGAAGTGCTACTTCAAAAGACAATGAAAAGTTTTCGCAAGAAGTAATATTTTTATTACATATTTCTTTAATCTTTGTTGGAATTTCTTCAATCATCATTTACTTTTTAGCACCTATTATCATAGAATTTATGTTTGGTAAGACTTTCTTTGGAAGTATTTCAGTACTTAGATATCTATTACCAGGAGTTTTTTTATTAACTATATTTAAAGTATTAAATATGGATTTAGCTGGAAGAGGGAAACCAAATATTGCACTTTATGCGATGATTCCAGCACTAATAATTAACATAATCCTTAACATCAAATTAATACCTACATTAGGTGCCAATGGAGCCTCAATAGCTTCTACTATTAGTTATTCATTTAGTGCTTTGTTATTTATTTTACAATACTCTAAATATACTAAAATTAAGAAAAGGTCTATTTTAAATTTCAAAAGCTCAAAAAAGAAATTAAGAAAATTCATAATTAACCATAAAAAAAATATACACTTAAAGTGAGTAATTATATATTTTAAAAATACTTACTTTTTTAAATGGTAATTGTTAATATAAAATATTTCAATTTCATAAAAAAACATTTATTATAACTATGTCAATTAATCAAGAAAACATGGAAAATAATATATTAGTTATAGTTCTAACCTTATCAAATGGAGTTGGAGGACATTACTATTCTATTAGTGCTTTAATGAATAGTTCTATCAAAAAAAAATATAACTTTTCAATTGTAAATATCGGAATCAATGATTCAAAGATTTTAAAAGATATAAATTGCTCATCTTATGATTATTTAAAAATCGAAAAAATCAATGATACTTTAGAGCTTTTAAAAGAAATAAAAAAGATTGTTAGAAGACAAAAAATAGATATAATACATTGCTTTAATGAACAAATCTATTGGTTAAGTGTAATGTCAGGTGTAAGAAGAAATATTCTCACGAAATGTGGAGGACAAAATGTAAAACATTTCCCAAAGGTTGAAAATTTAATTTTATTTAGTAATGAAAATTTATCTTATTACAAAAAGCTTTCTTCATCACAAAACTATTTTCTAATTCCTAATAGAGTACTTCCATTTCAAAATGATAACAAAAGAATTGAAAGACTAAAATCTTTAATTGGCTACCAAAAAGAAGACATTATCTTATTAAAGATTGCTAGAATCACTAAATTTTACAAAAAAAGTATTAACGAATCTATAAAAATTACAAACTCTCTCAATGAAAATAATATAAAAGCAAAGCTAATCCTGATTGGTTCAGAAGTTGATTCAGACATTATCGACACAAGCTTATTACAGAATAATGTACATTTTATTTTTTCTGATGACGAGTTTACTCATAACGCGAAAGAAATTATTGACATTTGTGATATATATATTGGTACAGGAAGAGGTATAATGGAAGCATCAAGTAAAAATAAAATAATTCTTGGCAGCACTAGTGAATCTAATTTACCAGTTTTAGTTAATGAAGATACTTTACCCACATTTATGGAGTATAACTTCTCTGAACGAGTTCCAATTAAAATTGAAGAAGAAGCTATATCTAAACAAATAATATCCGCTTTATTTGATAAAAAAAACAACTCAAAGGTATGGTTCGACAAATACTTTGACATCGAAAAAGTTGTCGATGTATATGATAATATCTATTCTAATCTAGTTCCTACTATCAATAAGTTTAATATTAAGTTATTGAAAAATTTTTTACACTTTATATATCAAATAAATAAATGTATATAAAAAAACTTATTTATTTCATTTTTTTTGGAACTATTCTTTATTTTGAAGCTTTAAGTATTAGTGGAGTCAAAATTTCTTTACTATGGAAATTTATTCTTATTATAATTCCATTTACTCACTTATTCTTCAGTAGCAAAAAGAAGATTGATAGAATCACCTATATTTATTTATTATTTTCACTTAGTGTTATCATTAATACAGATGTGTTTTATCATCCATTTGATTCTATTAGTGACTTTTTTAAGCTTTTACCCTTTGTTTTAGCATACCATTATGGTAAAATTTTATCAACAAATAACTTATTAAAAATTATATATAATGTCTCTCAGTTTGTTCTTTTATCAACAATACCTTTTCAACTTAATTTAATTAAACCATTGAATTCGGGTTACGATCTAAGCATTTACGGTATTGACAAAGAGGGTTTTATTGGAATTTTTCAAAATCCCCATTCTGCATCCATTACCTTAGCTATTAGCCTTTCCGTATATATAGTTATAGGACAGAATTTTTCAAAATCTAAAGTCTCATATTTGCTTTTGATTGCCTTTGGAAGTTTTTCTCTTTATTTAACTTATGTAAGAACAGGGTGGGCTATTTTTATTATTTTCATTTCAGTTTATAACTATAAAAAAATAAAATTAAAGAGTCTTCCAGCGTTAACATTATTATTATTCATTCTGATGTATTCTTATAATTATATAAAAGAAAATGATAAAACATTACAATACCGTGTTTCTGATACTACAATATACAACAACAATAGTTCAAATAATCTAGGTTCGGGAAGAGTCAGATTTTTCATAGCTGGTTTAGAAGTTTTCTATGAAAGTTCATTTTTTGAGAAAATATGGGGAATTGGAAATGATATTCATGAACGTATGAAACCTAAAACAAATCTATCTATAAGAACCCATAATGGCTACTCTGATGTTTTGTTAATGTGCGGAATCATTGGTTTTTCACTATTTTTGATCTTTCATTGGCATTATTTGATTATGATATTGAAGACAGATTCATTCAAATTCCTTAATCTTGCAATGTTCAGTTCATATATAATTTTAAACCTATCACAGGGCGGTAATTTTTTTATTTTTGATATATTGCAAGGTTTTATCTTAGCATTTTCTAATCATGAAGAATACAAAAGGAGAATTCGTATTTAATTTTTACAGATTATCTCACAAACTATACAATAAAAGATGGTCTAATTCACATCCAATAAGAATTCTTTACAAAATAATTGTACAATATATACTTTGTATTGACATCCCTGACAGTACTATGATTGGAGATAACTTTCAAATCTATCATGGATTTGGTATTGTAATTAATGAGAAAGCAGTAATTGGAAGAAATGTCACTATAAGGCAAAATACAACTATTGGAAATTCTAAAGAAGGGTCTCCTTCTCCTAAAATTGGAAATAATGTGAATATAGGTGCGAACTGTATAATTATTGGAGATATTAAAGTTGGGAACAATGTAATTATTGGTGCCGGCTCAGTTGTAACCAAAAATGTCCCTGAAAATACTATTATCGTTGGGAACCCCGCAAAAATCATAAAACATATTAAATAAGAAAGTGAAAGTTATCGTTTTAGCTACATCCAAAAAAACAAGAGGTGGAATTACCTCTGTTGTCAACCTGCACAGTAATACTAAATTATGGTATAATTATAACTGCAAATGGATAGAAACTCATATAGATAGAAATATTTTTTTAAAAATCTTTTTTTTCTTTCGAGCTCTTATCTTATTTATTTTTCACATTAAAACTACTGACATTATTCATGTTCATTTAAGTGGTAAAATTTCGGTTTATAGAAAGTTAATTTTCATTAAATTAGGTAATTTTTTACAAAAAAAAATTATAATTCACTTCCATGCATTTAGTGAAAACTCTAAAATTGATAAAAAATCGGTAAAATTATACAAAAAAGTTTTCAATTATTCAGATACAATTTTAGTACTTTCTGAAAGCTGGAAAAAAAATATTATAAACGATTTAAATATTTGTAAAAAAAAGGTTCAGGTCCTTTACAACCCCTGCATTCCAAATACAGAAATACGTGAAATAGCGAAAGAAAATATAATTTTATATGCAGGCACTCTTAATAAGAGAAAAAACTACTCAACTCTAATCAAAGCTTTTGCTATGATAAATAAAAAATACCCTAATTGGAAATTAGTATTTGCAGGTAATGGGGAATTAAATTCAGCAAACGAACTTGCTCATAAACTAGATGTTGCAAAACAAACATTATTTTTAGGGTGGATAAACGGGCATGTTAAAAATGAATATTTTTCAAAATCAAGAATTTTTTGTTTACCAAGTTTTGCAGAAGGTTTTCCTATGGCTGTCCTAGATGCATTTTCTTATGGTTTACCAGTCATAACAACACCTGTAGGTGGCCTTCCTGATGTTGCAATCCACAATAAAAATATGTTGCTCTTTGACCCAAATGATGTAAATTCGTTAAGTGAACATATAGAACTATTGATCAATAATGAAGATAAAAGAGATCTTTTATCAGAAGAATCTTTTAAGTTATCGAGTTCAACATTTTCATTATCAGAGATAGAAATACAGTTAAACAATATTTACAACCAATGGAGTTATTAAATTTTAATGTATATGACAGGTCGCTAGAGGAGTTACCTATGAATAAGGAAAAATTAATAATAAATACTATTAATCCTCATTCATATATCGTTAGTAAATCAGATTCAAATTTTAATAAAGCACTTAAAAACTCAGATATTTTGTTACCTGATGGTATTGGCATAGTTAAAGCTATGAAACTAGTACATAGAAAAGAAATTGACAAAATCGCTGGAGCTGACTTACATGAGTATTTACTCGAATATGTTAATAGCAATAATGGAACTGTTTTTTACCTTGGTGCTTCTCAGAATACTTTAGAAAAAATTTTTAATAAATATTCAAATATTACTGTTAGATATTATTCACCTCCATACAAGGATAAATTTAGTTTACAAGATCAAAAGATAATGATTGATAAAATAAACCAAATTAAACCAGATGTTTTATTTTTAGGTATGACTGCTCCCAAACAAGAGAAATGGTTAAATGAAAATAAAACCTTTATCGACTTTAAGGTTGCAGCATCTATTGGAGCAGTTTTTGATTTTTACGCAGGTACTGTAAAAAGACCTAGTCCGTTTTGGATAGATTTAGGTCTTGAGTGGTTACCTAGATTATTAAAAGAACCTAAAAGATTATGGAGAAGAAATTTCATTTCTACTCCTTTATTTATATTTGATGTATTTAAAGAAAAACTAAGTAAGAAAAATAAATGAAAAAGGCTTTAATAACTGGCATCACTGGACAAGATGGAGCATACTTAACCGAACTATTACTTGAAAAAGGTTATGAAGTACACGGTATCAAACGTCGCTCATCTTTATTTAATACAGATAGAATAGATCATTTATACCAAGATCCTCATGAAACTAATGTAAGGCTTAAATTACATTATGGTGATCTTACTGATTCTATGAACCTTACTAGAATTATTCAAGAGATTCAGCCTGATGAAATTTACAACTTAGGAGCAATGTCTCACGTACGTGTAAGTTTCGATACTCCTGAATATGTTGGAAACGTAGATGGTTTAGGTACTCTAAGAATCTTAGAAGCCGTTAGACTTTTAGGTTTAACTGAAAAAACTAGAATCTACCAAGCCTCTACCTCAGAATTATACGGTATGGTACAAGAAATACCTCAGAAAGAAACTACTCCTTTTTACCCTCGTTCTCCATACGCTGTAGCTAAAATGTATGGTTACTGGATTACGGTAAATTACCGTGAAGCTTACAATATGTATGCTTGTAATGGTATTTTATTTAACCATGAATCCCCTATTCGTGGAGAAACTTTTGTTACTCGTAAAATTACAAGAGCAGTTTCTAAAATTGCTTTAGGGCTTCAAGATACTTTATATCTTGGCAACCTTAATTCAAAACGTGACTGGGGTCATGCAAAGGATTATGTGAAAGCAATGTGGTTAATCCTTCAACAAGATAAAGCGGAAGATTTTGTTATTGCTACAGGTGTTACGACAACAATCCGTGACTTTGTAAAAATGTCTTTTGCTGAAGTAGGAATCGAATTAGAATTTGAAGGTGAAGGTGTTGATGAAATTGCAAAAATTAAGTCATGTAGCAACCCTGAATATCAAGTTGAAGTTGGACAAGTTGTATTAAAGGTTGATCCTCAATACTTCCGTCCTACTGAAGTGGATCTATTGATTGGTGATCCTACTAAATCTAAAGAAAAATTAGGTTGGGAATTAGAGTATGATTTAGATGGTTTGGTGAAAGATATGATGCAATCTGACTTAAAACTATTTAAGAAAGAGAAATATCTTTTAGAAGGCGGTCATGATATTTTAAATCAATACGAATAGAATTTTATTACATCACAAATCATCAAAAGCCCATGAATTAATTCATGGGCTTTTGATGATTTAATGCTTTTAAGATAATGCAAAAAACATCAAAAATATATGTAGCTGGTCATAGAGGAATGGTCGGTTCAGCAATTGTTAGAAAACTTGAAAGAGAAGGTTTTTCTAATATTATCACTAAAACTTCTTCTGAGTTAAACTTAACAGATCAAGTAGCTGTAAAAACTTTTTTTGAAGAAGAAAAGCCGGAATATGTTTTTTTAGCTGCTGCTAAAGTTGGAGGTATTCTAGCTAATAATATTTATAGAGGTCAATTTCTATATGAAAACTTGATGATTCAAAATAATGTGATTCATCAAAGCTATGTACAAGGAGTTAAGAAATTAATGTTCTTAGGTTCATCTTGCATATACCCAAAATTAGCTCCACAACCTCTAAAAGAGGAATACCTTTTAACTGATACTTTAGAGCAAACAAATGAGCCTTATGCTATTGCCAAAATATCAGGTATTAAAATGTGTGAGGCTTATAGAGATCAATACGGATGTAACTTCATCTCTGCTATGCCAACTAACTTATACGGCTATAATGATAATTATCATCCAAAGAACTCTCATGTTCTTCCAGCCTTATTAAGAAAATTCCATGAAGCTAAGGTAAATAATGAGTCAACAGTAGAAGTTTGGGGTACTGGTTCTCCTCTTAGGGAATTTATGTTTGTAGATGACTTAGCGGAAGCTTGTTTCTACCTTATGCAAAACTATGATGAGAAACAGTTTGTGAATGTAGGAACAGGTGTTGATTTAAGCATTAAAGAGTTAGCAGAAACAATTAAAGAAGTTGTAGGTTTTGAAGGTGAATTGGTTTGGGATAGTACAAAGCCTGATGGCACTCCACGCAAATTAATGGATGTTTCTTTACTTCATAATGCTGGATGGAAACATAAAGTTGACTTGAAAGAAGGTATTGCATTAACTTATCAAGACTTCCAGAAAAATGTTGATGTTTTAGCAGAACGTTAAGATTTAATTTTTATATTAATTCTGTTTCTAAATTCATTATCCCTCATTTCTTAAATATTAAAAAATGAGGGATATTAAATTGTAATATTTCTAGTATAATATGAACTATCAAGCTAAACATTTAAGTAAAAGTTATATTTTAATGAATTCATTGTTTTCAAATCTTCATTTTAATCTTTTGGCTTAATGCTTGCTGAAAATAAACTATACTAAATAAATAAATTATGCTCATATTACTTTTATCCTTGTTAACATCACTAACTGTATCATTAATTGCTGTACCCGAAGTTCGAAAAGTAATTATTAAAAGTCGCCTTTTGGATGAACCTGGAGGACGAAAAATACATACAGGACTTATTCCAGCAATGGGAGGAGTAGGAATATTCTTAGGTTTTGTGCTTTCATTTTGTCTTTGGGGGGAAGACACCTCCTCTTTTAATCTAAATTATTTATTTTTTGGATTAATACTAATGCTATTTATGGGTATTAGAGATGACATGCTTCCATTAAGTCCTAGAAATAAGCTAATTATACAATTTATGGCAACCTTTATTGTTGTTGTACTTGGTGATGTACGAATTAGTTCACTTTACACTTTATTTTCAGGTGTAGAATTACCTCTTTTTATTTCCTATGCAATTTCAATGTTTGTTATTATTGCCTTAACAAACTCATTTAATTTAATTGATGGAATTAATGGTTTATCAGGTAGTATTTCCACATTAATTTCATTTAGCTTAGGAATTTGGTTTTACCTTGTAGACGAAGCAACTCTAGCCTTAGCGATGTTTGCTATGGTAGGTGCATGTCTAGGTTTTCTTTATTACAATTGGGGTAAAGCTCAAATTTTCATGGGTGATGCCGGAGCTTTGTTCTTAGGTTTCTTTATCTCTATTTCCCTAATTATCTTTGTGAATATTGATTTTGCACTAGACGTTTCAAACCCCTATAAAATTGACACTCCGATTAGTATTGCAATCGCTTTATTTATCTATCCTTTTATAGATACTCTAAGAATCTTTACAATAAGAATATTATCAGGTAGATCACCTTTCTCTCCTGACAAAAAACATATTCATCATATATTAATTAGAACAGGTTTAACGCATGCCTCAGCAAGTAGTGTTATCATAATATTCTCTGTTATTTTCATGACTACTGTTATGGCTGTTAGTCCTTTCTTTAATGACTTACTGCTATTGGTAGTGATTCTTTCATCATTATATTTTATTCCACTCCTTTTAAGGATAAGAGTAAGTAATTACAAAGAAAACAATCAAAAAAGTCCTTTTCAATCAAGTACAAAAGAGAAAACTTTCAAGCATAAAATATTTAAAATTGAGAAAACAGGTTAATATCTGACTTCTTCAATTCAATCCTCTATTCTAAAGTTGATTAAACATATTTGGAATAGGGGATTTTTATTAGGGCAAAAATCAGTTTCAATTTACAAGTAAGCGTTCTATCAAATCAAACTGATTAAAATTTTAAGCTTATATATGACTTGGATCCAAATCTATAAAATTAGACTTATAGTTATGTTTAAAATCCCTATTGTGTTTTTATATAAAAGCATTAGCCTTATTTCGGGAGTCTTGGTAAATAGACTCTAGCACTCACTAAAATCAGGATATTTATTCTTTTTGGTGAGTGTTTTTG
>NZ_JABANE010000143.1 GCF_012844305.1 Flammeovirga aprica JL-4 | reverse complement strand
AATGAAGGAGTTTATATACCCTTTACCGATGAAATTCAGGTTTAGTTTTGCTTGGAAAAACTTATTGAAGGAATTTTTATAAAATTGTACTAAATAATAAGGATTTTATTTGGATTAACCATAAGAGAAGTCATGGGCTTTTGGGTAGCTATCACATTTTCCAACTGTCATTATAATCTTGACATACCTCAAAGATTTACAGTCTTTATAGCCATTTAAATGCGAATAAGCCAAATATTATAATCACAAGTTGATAAATGATTTATCTTCCCAAAAGCCCATAATTTCAATTATGGGTCTACGAAACACTCGATTACTTTTGTCTAGGTACTTTAGAAAATACAAAATTTACTGATGCTCTAGATCTTCTTTGCGTACAATATCTGACTGAGCACCTTGATTTGATTTCAAATCACGTTTTTCTTCTCTTTTGGTTTTACGTTCCTCTTTTCTTTCTTCAAAAAGTTCAGTAGTTGATTTTCCTTCCTTTTCAGCTAACGTTTCCTGTATATTTAATCCTTGTGCATTAGAATAAAAACTTAACAGTAAAAAGTGTAGTGTGATGATTATTAATTTCATAGGTAAAATTAAGTTTAAGATACTTCTGTCCGTTTAGTATAGGGATAAAGATAGTTTAATAACGTTTGTAAACTTAATTTTTTAAGAAATCTACAGAATTCAACTGCTGATTATAACATAGGTTATACATTTTCGAACCTAGGATACACCAAAATTTTAGATTTTATTTCCCCTTCATCATATTTGAGAGTCATTTGATAGACGCCTTTTCCCCATTTATTGAAATAAATTTTTGTGGCTCCTTTGTACTTTTGATCCATAAGAACCTCACCATTTTCACTGATGATTTCGACAAAATAAGTAGATGATTTTTTAGGAGTAGAAATAGTAACATGATCGTATACCAACGTAGGATACACCTTCCATTCCTTTTCTGGAGAAACAGTATTTTTAATAAAATTGAGAGCTTTGGTAAAGAGCATTGGATGACTTATGTTTATTTAATTCACTTGCAATAAGTGTTAAAACAAATAAAAATAAAAGTTTACTCACATTTATTTATTCTATTTATTAACAAAGTGATTATTTACTTCAAATAGTACAATAACACATAATGTAACTTTTTGTCACTTTGTTAATTTGTAAAATTTAATTCTATTAAATCCATATAAGCTATAGATTTTATTTTTTATCGCTTGTTTTTCAAAATTTTGAGGGACTATTATTATTCTGTGAAATTACCTCTTGATCACTTCCAAAGTTGTCCATTTTTCAAAAAAGAACTACTAGCAACCTATTCTTTTCTTACAACAACACCTTAGAAAGCAGGAATTTCCAAATTCATTTCACAATTAAATTTTCACAAACAAGTATGAAATGAGGGTATTACAATTTAAACTACTACTGGTATTAATACTATCCCATAGTATGGGAGTATCTGCTCAAAGCAAGGTTAATTTTAATGCAGATTGGTCTTTTATATTAGAAGACTCTGTGGAATTTACCTTAAGCAATTATGCCACTGATCACTGGAGAAAGTTGAACTTACCACATGATTGGACTATCGAAAATGATTTTTCTGAAGACTTAGAAGGGTGTACTGCTTTTTCAATTGGAGGAATAGGGTGGTACAGCAAACAATTTGAAACGCCAATTCAGAAAGGGCAGAAGTGTTTTATTGTTTTTGATGGAGTGTACAATAATGCTGAGTATTGGCTCAATGGA
Source organism: Flammeovirga aprica JL-4 (assembly GCF_012844305.1). Taxonomy (GTDB): domain Bacteria; phylum Bacteroidota; class Bacteroidia; order Cytophagales; family Flammeovirgaceae; genus Flammeovirga; species Flammeovirga aprica. Next base: position 15,898 of record NZ_JABANE010000143.1, on the reverse strand, counting down.
ATGAAAATAGGAGATCATCCTTATGGATATGCTCCTATCTATTTTGATTTAACACCTTATCTACATCAAGACGGCTCATCAAACAGGTTGATGGTGAAAGTGGATCACAGCCGTTATGCTGATTCGCGTTGGTATACTGGTTCTGGGATTTATAGAAATGTGAATTTATTGATTACAGGAGAGGTGCTGATTCCTGTTTGGGGAACTTTTATAACTACGCCTTATGTGTCAGCGGAAAAAGCAACGGTTGATGTAAAAGTGAACCTCTTGAATTCAACTTCAGCTGAGGCTGAGAGAAAAATTCAATTATCAATTATCGATCAGCAAGGAAATGAAGTACATCAAACTGAAAAATCAATTACACTTGCTCAAAATGGAGAGAAGACGTATCAGCATACTTTTGAAATTCAAAACCCTAAGCTTTGGGGTATAGATCAGCCGCATTTATATAAAGCTGAAATTTTGCTTTATGAGAATGGGAAAGTGGTGCAAAGTGAGGAAACAGCATTTGGTATTCGAAAATTATACTTTGATAAGGATAAAGGATTTTTTCTTAATGATCAAAACTTAAAAATAAAAGGAGTTTGTCTGCATCATGATGCTGGATTAGTGGGTACAGCAGTACCGAAAGATGTGTGGAGACAAAAACTAACTTTACTAAAAGAGGGTGGATGTAATGCCATAAGAATGTCGCATAACCCTGCTTCAGATGAGTTTTTAGATCTCTGTGATGAGATGGGCTTTTTGGTGCAGAATGAGTTTTATGATGAATGGGATTTGCCGAAAGATAAACGCTATAATATGCATGATAAAGAAGTAGATTATATAACGAGAGGGCATTCAGAGCATTTTCAAAAATGGGCAGAAACAGATCTGAAAAATACTATTTTATCAAGCAGAAACCATCCTAGTATTTTTCAGTGGAGTATAGGGAATGAAATAGAATGGACTTATCCTGGTAATAGAGGTGCTACGGGTATTTTTAAAGAGACGAACAAGGATGATAAAATTGACTGGACGCTTTGGAGAACTGAAGTGCCACCGCATACTCCGGAAGAAGTGAGAGCGTTCTGGAAAGCATTTCCAAAACAAACGTATAATATTGGTGCTACAGCCAAGAAATTGGCCGATTGGACAAAAGAGTTAGACACAACAAGATACATTACCGCCAACTGTATTTTACCTACTTCAAGTTTTGAAACGGGTTATACTGATGTGTTAGACGTGGTTGGATTCAGCTACAAGCCACATAAGTACGATTATTTTAAAGCCACTTACCCTAATCAAATCATGATGGGAACAGAGAATGTGCCAAGATGGTATGAATGGAAGGCAGCTGCAGAACGTGAGTATATTGCTGGTATTTTTCTTTGGACGGGAATAGATTATTTGGGAGAAAAAAGAAAGCATGAATGGCCATTGAAAGCTACTCCACATGGTTTGTTGGATACAGCAGGTTTTCCAAGAGCCTCTTTTTATATGTTTAAAGCATTATGGAGAGATGATATTCCGGTGATCAGTATGTTTACGCAATCTGCTGATAAATCAATTTATAAAGTAGATAATCATGGTGTGGTGGTCGAGAAGAAAAAGGGATATTGGGAACTTGCACCAAGAGAATGGCAGGAAGTGAATCCGCATTGGAATTATCAGAATGGAGAAAAAACCATAGTGGAAGTTTATGCGAATTGTGAGGAAGTGGAGTTATTCCAGAATGGGAAATCACTTGGTGTTCAATATTTAAAGGACCAAGCGGATTACACCTACAAGTGGGCAGTTGATTTTAAAAAGGGTAAATTGATAGCAAAAGGAAAAAGAAATGGGGAGAAAATCTCTACTTCTTTAGAAACTGTAAGTGAAGCTGTGGGAATAAGAATTACAGCAGATCGTACAGACCTACTTTCTAATACAACCGATGTTGTTAAATTAGTGGCTCAATTGGTGGATAAAAAAGGAAAAGAGGTGAAATATTCAGAAGAAGAAGTTATTTTTGAAGTGGAAGGTCTTCACCGACTTTTGGGGACAGATGCCGGTGATACTCGAAAAATTGTAAATTATAAAAATCATTCCATTGAAACTGTAAATGGAAAGTGTCTGATGATGCTACAAGCCACTGATCAACCTAGTAAAGTAAAAGTGACAGCTTATTCGAAAAATAAGAAATTAACATCGAATGAAGTGACAATTAATATCAATCAAAAGAAGAAAATAGAACAGTAAATAAAGGTGATTCATTTTTGGAACTTGTTGTAAATGAGAGGAATGAACGCAAACCATCATTCCTTTTACCTAAAGTGACATCCAAAACAACAAACAAACATAAATTGTCTTATCAATATTTTTTAAGACAAAATTCACAGTCTATTTAGTAGTGCGACGAAATGAAAAGAGTTATTAAATGTATAGCGATAGCTGTATTGACATTGACAATGCTCAATACCTACGCAGACGACAAAAAATCAAAAAGACCTAATATTATCTTAATCTTAATGGATGACTTAGGCTATGCAGATGTGGGATTTATGCCTCAATCAGCAAAAGATGTGTATACCCCCAACATTGATAAGTTGGCAGATCAAGGAACCGTTTTCACTTCTGCTTATGTCACACATCCGTTTTGCGGTCCAAGTAGAACGGGGATCATGACTGGTAGGATGCCACATGTGTTTGGTGCACAGTTTAACCTAGCCGCTTTTTCAGGTTTTGGAGTAGCCAAAGGAGAAACATTTATTTCAGATGTGCTCCAAAATGCAGGTTATCACACAGGTGCAATCGGCAAATGGCACCTTGGAGCAACAGGAGACTATCACCCTTTAGAAAGAGGGTTTGATTACTTCTATGGTTTTTTAGGAGGTGGACACGAATACCACTCAAAAACGTGGTTGCCGGCTTCTACTTATACGCCAGAAAAATATTCGATGGGAGCGTATGGAATGGATTACAACCGTCCTATGATGAAAAATAAAATCTATGTTGAAACAGGGAAAGACAAGTATGTAACAGATGTTTTAACGGATGCGACATTAGAATTTATTGATGAATCAAAGGAAAAGCAACAACCGTTTTTCTTGTATTTAGCTTACAATGCTCCTCATACGCCAATTCAGGCAAAGAATGAAGACATCAAAGCAATTCAGCAAAAATTAGGTGGAAAAGCGGCAGAAGCTGGAAGCAAAAGACTCACTTACACGGCGATGATGTACAATGTGGATTACAATATTCAGCGTATAGTAGAGAAGTTAGAAGAGAATGGAGAATTAGAAAATACCATGATTGTATTTATGAGCGATAATGGAGGTAAGATGCCTGCAGGAGCTAATAATTATCCATTGAGAGGAAGAAAAGGTGATGCTTATGAAGGTGGTTTCAGAGTACCAATGTTTGTTTATTATCCTAATAGCAGTATGAAGAAAGGGGATGTCAATCCTTATAATTTCTCAGCATTAGATTTCTTCCCCACTTTTGCAAAATTAGCTGGAGCGAAAATTCCTAAAGATAAAATACTGGATGGAAAAGAAGTGTCTGAAAATATTTTCAATAACACTAATCCAAGAGAAGATGAAAGCATTTATGTGTTACGTCACTTTTTCGGGAAGAAACCAAAACAACCGAACGAAGCTGTAGATTTAAACAGAGTTGGGGTGGTAAGAAACAATTATAAATTGTACAGTGATGGAAATGGAAAATGGAAGCTATTTGATCTTTCAAAGGATATTAGTGAGCAAAAAGATATCGCTCCTCAACATCCAAATATTGTAAAGGAAATGAAAAACACAGTTAACAAGTGGACGTACACTTGGGAAGATAAAAGACCTGAGTTTTTTGATGCTCCTCACTATGATTTCGAAAATAAATGGAATAGTACCAACATGCCTAATTTCAAAAAGACATTTGGTAAAATTCATGAAAATAATCAATAGAAAACAGGTGGAGGAAGAAGCTTCAATAGATGCCTTTCTCCACTTTGACTAACACAAAAGAAATAAGAGTCTTTTTTTAATGAAGAATTAAGAAGGAAGAATGACATGGTTTGTATTGTTTTCAGTAATTTTTTAATACAGAGTAACTAAGAAAGTTGTAACGCAAAGCACTCTCAAATTACACCAAGTACCACCTTAACTCTTCATTCTTAACTCTTAACTCAAAAAAACTCATCAGCTAGCCCTCATTTTATCACAATCAATAATTTAATACAGAAATGAAAAGAGTTATTACACTAAGTCTTCTCTTATCGCTATGCCTCAATCTTAATGCACAAGTTAATCCTCTCTCAGATCCAGACAATGAAGGAGGGTGGATTTTAAATAAATGGGCAAGTGATGAGTTTAATGGAGAGGAATTGAACAAGGGGAAATGGTGGGTGTTGGGAGAAAACAACGATTATAGAGCCAAGTGGAAGGGCAGAGCTCCAGGACAGTTTGCAGGGCATAATGTCCGTGTGGAGAATGGAGAACTTATACTCACATCAAGGTGGGACCCGGATTATGATTACGCTTTAGAAACTAACAATGGCTGTTATTATGGAGGTACTACTGAAGGACCTGATGGCAGTAAGCCCATTACTCAAGCAAGCGTAATGAGTGAAACTTTTTTCAGATACGGATATATGGAAATCAGGTGTAAGGCGGCAGATGCACCAGTAACTTCTGCTTTCTGGACTACAGGTTATCATGGTGAAATTGATATGATTGAAAACTATGGCCGTCGTCCAATTGGTAATCCTGAAAATCAATCGGATGATTTGGAAAGACGTTACAGAACCAACCTGATCAGCTGGGACCCCGATAAAGATCCTGACCATAAAAACTGGAAAGTGGAAGATGATATGCAGGTGCGTATGGCGGAGGATTATTATGTTTTTGGTTTTGAATGGGATAAGGAATACATGAAAACTTATTTCAATGGCAAATTGCTTCGTTCTGTCACTAAGGAAGAATTAATGGCTAAAAACCAATGGAAATACGATTATCCACATGAGATTTGGTTGTCTTCAGAAGTGTTTTATTGGTACGGACTACCCAATAAAGAAGACTTAGCCGAACCCGCAGAATTTAAAGTGGATTATATCAGAGTTTGGCAGAAGGAAGAAGCACAATCCTTTTTCAATGCTAAGGGTTTTGAAGGACCTTTCCACTTTCAAGGCAGAAGTGTCCAATGGTGGAACGCACCTAGTCACCCATGGAGAATTAGAAATGAGAAAGCAGCGGAAGGAGAGTTCAGTTTGAAGTTTGAAAAAGAGGGTGATTTTGATGGGAATTATTCTATTTTCTCACCTTTTGGCTCATTGGATTTGCCTTCTGGGGACAATGAAGTGAGCTTCCAGATTTGGCTGGATGAACAAACTGAGATTGATTATATCAACCTCACCTTATTTAATCCAAGAAAAACCATCAAGGTCAACACTCAAAATATCCCTAAAGGAGAATGGGTAACAGTCTCTCAGACTTTCAACAGAACAGAAATTTCAAACCCCAGCTTTACAGAAGGGGATAGAATACAGTTAATGCTAAGAGGAAGAGATATAAAAAGTGCGAAAGCGTTGTTTTATATTGATGATATCCAATTCAAAAACGATAATGATGAGGGACCAAGGGAATATCCTTACCCTGATGATGTTTATACTGATATTGATGATAAAGACAAAGAAGAGCCTACGGGATTTATTCCTTCTGATAAAAGCATATTTAATGTTTATCCCAATCCCGCACAAAATCAGTTAAATATAGAGGGGTTGGGTAACGGAAAAGTTGAGGTTTTTTCATCACAAGGAGCTTTACTTCATCAATCAGAAAAAAAAACGGAGAGTCATAGTATTTCTTTAGAAAACCTAAAAAATGGTTTGTATTTCGTTTCAGTAAAAATGGATGATTTGATGTACAGGTATAAAGTGGTAAAACAATAACGCTTGAGGAGTATGAAATCATATCACAAACTATTGATAACGTTTCTATTCAATTTAATATCAGTTTTTACTTTTGCACAAATTGAAAAAAGGGCAGATGTAGGTTATCAAGGCCCGTCTTCTGAAGCTATCAATGCATTGCCTTTGGTGGCATCTCTTCAGCCGTCTGGTAATGTAGAGGAGGATATTCGCAATTTTCAAAAAGCGATTGATAAAGCTTCTAAGATAAAAGGAGGCAGAATTATTGTTGAAAAGGGAAATTATCAGCTCAAGGATATACAGTTGAAATCCAATGTACATATCCGTTGTAAAGAAGGCGTAGTTTTTATGCCTCGTTTAGATATTCAGCCTAAAGTCCAACTGATTTTTACAGTGGGTCGATTCGCCGATGAAAATATCAGTAATGTTACTTTTATTGGAGAGGGAGATGCATCTCAGCGTCCACGCTTTTATTATGACCGCTCGATTGCTGTGAAATGCAGAGCCTTTACCGTAGGAAAAGTAACAAACCTTTACCTTGAAAATTTTACGGTTTCTGACGATCAAACCGTCTTCTCAGCCATTTCTTTGAACATGAGGAAAAAGGGGACATCAAAAGCCGATCGACCGAAAAATGTGACGATTAAAAATGTATCAATTTATGACGCTTCTTATGGATATGGATTGGTACAGGGAAATACAGGGGAGAATATATGGTTGAAAAACTTGCAGTCCGTTGGTGGAGTGACGGCCCGAATTGAAACTCATACGGGTAGAGAACACAATGTAGGAGTAGATAATGTTGTAATTGAAGATGTGGTGTGTACGCAGGGTAAAGCAGCGGTTTCTCTTCAGCCTCATGTGGTAGACAACGGTATTGTAACAGTAAACGGCGCCAAAGCTATTCGATGTGAATGGGGTGTAATGATTAAGGATGGTTTTATTTCAAAAAAGCTTGATCCAGCAAAAAAATGGCACAATGGCTCTTTTGCAAAAGGCTCATCCGTTAAAAATGTGGAAATGATTCACGGAGATATGACGACTGTTTCAAGACAATCAAAAGTATATATACCAGACTCCTTATTAGAATTGTATCAAGATGATATTAATCCTGATAAAGAAACAGGGATAGGTTGTAAACAAGGACCGTCTATCGCTGCAATATTAAATTTAGCCAAAGAGGAAATAATCATTGATGCCTCAACGGTTTCCCACACAGGCAAGAGGGCAGGGGAAAGAGAATTAATTGTAACGGAGAAAGTAAAGCGATTACAATTAAAATAATGAAGATTGATATAGTTGTACTGCAACGATCAAAGGAGCATTTCTCTTCATTTATCCTTCTTAATTTATAAAAAATCATCCTACTTACATCAAAGTAAATAGGATGATTTTTTATTATAAAGTACAAATTCAAAAATAAATTAGAATTAACTATGATTTATTTTTGAATTTGTACTTAGACTAACTACTAAACAGTTGGTTCAAGATGAAAATCTACACTACCATCTGATAAGTTATAGTAAGCAGGTACGATTTTTACTGTACCACTAACTACAGCTTTAGCAATAATTGACGATCTTTCAACAAGTTGCTCAGCATTTAATTTAGCATTGATCTTTACAACTTGGTTAACATCAGCACCTTCTTCAGCCGCTTCTACTGCAGGAGTAATTTGACACAATAAGTGATTTAAGTTGTAGCCATTATCACCACCGTTTACCGCAGCAGTTACTGCACCACAGTTTTCATGACCCAATACTACAATCACTGTAGAACCTAAGTGTGCCACTGCATATTCAATAGAAGCAATACTATCTGTATTGGCAATATTTCCAGCTACACGAACTACAAAAAGTTCTCCCAGACCTTTATCAAAAGCCAATTCAGGAACAACTCTACTATCAGCACAGCTCAATACAATAATTTTGGGATCTTGACCATTTCTCAGTTCTTGTATTCTTTCTTGATCTCTTAGTTTCCCCTCCGCTTTTTCTTCAACAAATTTTTTGTTTCCCGCAATGAGGCTATCAATGATCTCCTGATGTGTCATAATCTTTAGTTAATTAAAAAGTTATATATAAAATCTGTTGAATATAAACGATTGGTAATTTTTATCAAAATTTGTCATACTAAGAAAAAAAAATCTATTCAAATCAACGGGATTTTTATAACACTTTTAATAAATGTGTTTAAGTACCTGTTCAAAATTATCTATAGTTTAAATGCATTTGAATTAAACTCAGGTTTCGTTAAAATTTTTCATCTTAGCTATGGCTAGGACTGTAAATTTTGCCTTACCTGAGATCAATTCATTCTACATTTATAAACTATATTTAATTATGATCAGCTACTTGCCTCTTTTAAATAATGTCAAAAGCAAGCTAAAGTTTTGTGAAATATGAATAGAACGTATACATTGAGCCATAATAATAACAAAGAAAACTATGAACAAACTTGATCCATTAAGAAAACAATTACTATGCTTACTAATTGTTGTCCTAGCCATTTTATTTGTAGAAATAGACTCCCCGTCCTTTGATAAGGCAAAAAGTGATTTTGAAATTCAAAATGGAAATCATCAATTGCTCTATTTTGATAGGGTATGGTAAATCAATTTTGAGCTTTTAGGGTAAACTTTTGAACATTTAGGTAAAAAATTAAAAGTAATGAGGGCGTATAAATAGATAAGTCTTAGCACTTCAACATTTAACTCGTCTTACTACTTTATAATGATGATTACAGATAGATACCATTTAGAAGTTCACCCTGATTTATTAGAATCGGTTTTAGATTATCTTAATGAAAAGAAAATCGAAGAGCATGCACTATTTTCCTTTGTAAAAGAAGAGAAAAAAGTTTTCAGGATGCTGAATGAAATATTATTGCATAAACAATCAGATACAAGTTTCTGGCTCAATGAAAAAAATATTAAGAACAGGGCTATTGAAATGTTAGATGTTTTATATGACTTTTCAAAAAGATTAGAACATCCCAATGATATTTTCCTTTATGAAAAATATTTTCAGAAAATGTTTCAATAATCCGATTTCTTACAACATCACTGGCATACTACAGTGGTGTTGTTTTCTTTAAAGCAAGGCTATTCTAAAAAGCTCAAATTGATGTTATATAGTTGGTTAGTGATAATACCGTGAAATTATTATTACCAAGTGAAAAACTTTTTTTTATGAATAATGGTTTATTATTATGAATTATTACATATGTAAAATTAATCCATAAAAAAGCCGTAAATTGAGAATAATATAAGCTCAGATCCTAAATACTTCACTATTTTCGTCAAAAATAAGTCCCATTAACACTAAATGAAATCATACATTACTACGTTATTTATGCTGCTCAGTATTATTAGTTACGGGCAAGAGTATAATCAAACAAAAGAAACCTTACAAGATCCTAAACTTGTTGACAATATTCTTGAATTAATAACACACAGAAACAGTAAATTTTCTTCTGTTTTTTATCCTACAGGAGGATTTAGTGAACAGGAAGGTTTGTCAATCGGTGTAATGCCTGTTGTTACTTTTAATGAAAAGGAGGCATCAATACAAAAACCTTCTAAGTACAATCGTCCCACTACATTAATTCCTTCTCTCTCACTTTCCACAAAAGGCCTTTTCAATCTCGATGCAAGTTTAATTATGTTTGGAAAAGGTAAGTTTAATATGTATTTCACTGGAGTATACCAATATGTACCCAATACCTATTTTGGAATTAACGAAGAAGTACCTGTAGATACAACCTCGTATTTCAATAGACGTTTTTCTACCTTCGGCGAAGTGAGTTATGAACTGACAGAAACCCTATTTTTGGGTCTTCACTATGATATTCAAAACAATACAATTGAAGAAGTAGAAAGTGTGCCTCATTTATATGAAACTTCTGAAGGGATAGCTGGCGGTTTTAATTTTGGTCTTGGGCCCATTTTAAAATTCGATACAAGAGATGATATTGTTTATCCTTCACAGGGTAGCTTATTGGTTACATCATTGACTACCTATCCCAAATTACTGGGAAATGATTATGTATTCTGGCACTTTTATACAGAGTTCAGTCATTTTGTGAAAATTAAAAACGAGAAAAATATCTTAGGTTTTTTTGGTGCTTTTCACATGAAAAACGGTCAAATTCCTTTTTACTACTTGAACACCTTAGGCGGATCGAAAAAGATGAGAAGTATTGCACAGCCCAATCGTTTTATCGATAAAAATTACTACATGGCACAAGTGGAATACAGAAGACATTTGTGGTGGAGAGTAGGGGTGGCGACATTTGCAAGTGTGGGAAATGTATATGGTTCTAATGGGACAAATGCTTTTGAAAACATGAAATATACAGTAGGGTTAGGATTGAGATTTCAGTTAGTTGAGAATATGAAATTGAATTTTAGAATAGATTATGGTATTGGTAATTATGACCAACAAGGCTTATGGCTTACTAGCAGAGAAGCCTTTTAAACCTTGTTGATCATATTGTTAAATTAGATTTGAAACAATACTGAAGTTTCAATAGTAGTATCCGTCTTTTGAGTAGCTTCTACTTTTGCTACACAATCAAACGGGAAATATTTTATCATTTCTTCCATAGAGGTAAAGTAATCGTTACCATATTTCTGTGTTCCTTTATAGAAAACTTGGTTCACCATAAGGTATTTGCCAGAAAAATGTTCTTTTAGTGTTTTGAAAAGTTGGTCAAGATCAGGAAGGATATACCAAATAATTTCACTTAATAAAATACAGTCGTAACTCTTATAATTTTCAATGCTGTTAGTGATGTCGCCCACTTTAAAATCAAGGTGAGGAAATAAAGCATTTGCTCTTTCAATAGCCGTTTCTGAGATGTCAATACTTTTTGGAACTATGCCTGTTTCTCTATATACCCATTCAGCATAATAGCCTAAACCGCATCCGCACTCCACAAGAGAGTTGATGCCAAAATTTCTCATATGTAAAATACCGGATAACCTAGAGTAGTTGTTGGGTTGAGTTGATTGAGTCCAGGGATCTTTACATTCGCGATACATTGTTTCGAAGTCTCCAATGAATTTTCCTTCTTTGATCACATAATCGTGATAGTTTTTTTCTGTTTCCATAATATTAAGTAGATAAAAATAATAAGTTTGTTTACGAGCAATAAATCGAACGGTTGACTAAAGTCTATTTCTTTAAGAAAAATTGATTAAAGAAGTGTTATTCATGTTTAAAGCATTCTAATATAAAAAGAAGGTCCCTAACTTCCTAAGAAATTGGAGACCTTCAGATTTTACCTAAATTATAATCTATATTTTCCCGCCGCTATTCGGGATGATCAGATTCACTTTTGATTAGAAGTATAAGTTAAGACCTACTAACAAACCAGTTGCGTTACCGTTAGCCATACCAACGAAATCGTTTGTCATGTTTTGGTTGAAGTAAGAAGCTTTCATTAAGATACCTTTAGTCATCTCATAACCTAAACCTACTTCGATCTTATCACCTTCATATTTTTTGTCAGCATCTTCAGCTGCTAATTCGAAATCAGAACCTACAGCATTGTAACGACCTGCAACGTATACTTTTGGAGTGATTTGGTAAGATAAATCTAAAGTTAATTGATTTACAGTACCTTCTTTCCATCCACTTAAGCTGTGCTCACCTGTCAACATTTGGTATGAAGCTCTAGCTTGTAAACCTTTGAAGTTAAAAGTACCATCAACTGAAATGTTTGACTCACCTCTTTGTTGAAGACCCATATCGCCACCGAAGTCACCTTGGTTGAAGATTTGTCCTAGTTCAGAACCAGCTCTGTTGTTTTTGAACTGCTGAGATGAAGTACCGTCTTCTAAAGAAGTAACATATGCTGCTTGGATAGCTAATTTAGTATCTTCGTTGAATTTGAATACTTTGTTACCTGCTAACGATAATCTTGGAAGTCTACCTTTATCTTGTCCTTGTTGAACTGTTTTTACACCAAACTTAGATGCGAAGTCATGAAAACCGAACATTAAGAATGACTCTTTGTCATTTGCGAAGAAATAAGCTTCACCAAATAATGAAGTACCGAAATCATCAATCAATGTATTAGAGATGAATGGGTTGTTTTTCGCATTTGCGTTTGTAGTTCTGTAGTATTGGTTTGTAGAGAATAAAGAGTTACCAATACCTGCTTTGATAACTAAGTGGTTGTTTAAGAAATCAGTTGCACCATCGCCTAATCCTAAAACATTGAATTTTTGTACTTCTAAGTAACCAAAACCAAAGTAAGTGTCAGTGTGGTGGTGAGAAGCTAACCAAACTGAAGTATGTAAGTTCACACCTTCTGCAATTCTTACTTTTAAATCTAAATCACCTGCAGGAAGACGGAACCAATCTGTTACTTGAGCATCATAAGGATTACCATCATTGTCAATTGCAGTTACACCTGTTTGATTAAGACCTTGGTAAACCAAGTTTAAACCACCACCGATTTGTACTCTATGTGCAGTAGTGTCAAATTCAGTAACTTTAACTGGAGCTTGTGCGAATGTCACTATAGATAGTGAAAAAAGTAAAATTGATAATAAAGTTTTTTTCATTTTGTTAGGAGTTTATATATAACTATTTAAAGTTAAAATAGGTTTTTAAAAATTGATTTGTCTGTTAAAAAATGTCTTAGCGACAGGACAAATGTTGATGATGTGTGAAAAAAAACCAAACAGATTTACAGACGTTAACTTAAAAAAGTTACTGAAAATTAACATAATATAAATAAATGATGACGGTCATTAAAATAAAAAGATAGAAATTAATGTTTGTACGATGTTATAAATTTTTATGTTTAACGTAAAACAAGTTAAAAATATTAGAAGGTGTTAATTGTAATATTTAAGGATTCAAGTCACATGTGAATAGATGTAAATAAATGATCTAATTTTATATTTCCATGAGTGTTTATTTAATATTATTACTCATGTGTCTGAATTGTTTTTTTACACCTTAGACCTATTTTGTTTTTAAATTCATCAAGAATAAACTACTGATTTTACTTTTTCGAAAACAAAATAAATCTCTTAACTGTTCCTTTTTTGTTATCTTGTTTTAGCTTTCTTTCATAAGCCTATTTTTGAATAGGTAAATTAAGAGCTATTTCATCTCCAACTTTAAATATTAGAATGGCTATGAGTGGTTATAGATTTACACAATATATCCCGCCCGAAAATAAACAGAACAATACATTTGAAGACCTCTTGAAGGTTTTTCTAGAATTAATTAACATCACTTCAGGCGATGTAACCGAAACCCTTTCATGGATGAATGACCTTGATAAGCAGTACAAGCTTACCAAAGATGGCTATGGCATGGGTGACTTTTATGAAGACCTGAAAAAGAATGGTTATATAAAAGAAGATCCAATTACAAACGGAGAGGTAAGCATCACTCCTAAAAGTGAGCAGAGTATCCGTCAGCAAGCGTTGGATGAGATCTTTGGTAAACTTAAAAAAGGAGGAGCTGGTGACCATAAAACACCTTACGCTGGAAATAAAGGGGATGAATTTACCCCTGATAAAAGAGCCTTTGAATTTGGTGATGCTTTAAGTCAAATCTCCATGACCGATTCTATCCGAAATGCGCAGGTCAATCATGGTATTGATGATTTTACAATCAATGAAGATGATCTGGAAGTGACAGAAAAAGAGTATAGGACACAAACTTCCACGGTCTTGATGATTGATATTTCCCATTCTATGATTTTGTATGGTGAAGATAGAATCACTCCTGCGAAGAAAGTAGCGATGGCTTTGGCAGAAATGATCAAAAGGAAATATAAAAAAGATACATTAGATATTATTGTTTTTGGTAATGATGCTTGGCAGATCAATATTAAAGATTTGCCATACCTTCAGGTGGGACCTTTTCATACGAACACAGTGGCAGGCTTGGAACTGGCTATGGATCTTTTAAGAAGAAAAAAGACGACCAATAAGCAAATCTTCATGATTACTGACGGTAAGCCTTCCTGTATAAAAGAAGGAGCGAAATACTATAAAAACAGTTTTGGTCTTGACCGAAAAATTGTCAATAAAACATTGAATCTAGCATCTCAAGCAAGACGATTAAAAATTCCGATTACAACATTTATGATCGCTTCAGACCCTTACCTGCAACAGTTTGTACAGGAATTTACACAAGCCAATAACGGAAATGCCTACTACAGTGGGTTAAAAGGTTTGGGAGATATGATATTCAGTGATTACAACAGAAATAAGAAAAAAAGATAAATACATGAAAAATTACACTCAACTTACTACAGAAGAGAAAAAGCAGATCCGAACGCTTGGCGAATTGAAAGTGGCGGGCTATCAGTCTAAATCTATCAAACAGGAATTAAGAGATAACTTAATAGAGAAATTAAAAAGCGGTGAAAGTCCTTTTCCTGAAATCTGGGGATATGAGGAAACCGTAATTCCTGAATTGGAAAGAGGTATTCTTTCAATGCATAATATAAACCTGCTGGGTTTGAGAGGGCAAGCGAAAACAAGAATTGCAAGACTTTTAGTCAATCTTTTAGATGATGTGATTCCAGTGGTGGAAGGGTCGGACCTTAATGATGATCCTTTGCAACCATTGTCTTATAAGGCAAAAGAACTTATTAGTGAAAAGGGGGATGACACTGTAATTTCCTGGTGGGAGAGAGAAGACCGCTACACGGAAAAGTTAGCTACTCCTGACGTAAGTGTGGCCGATCTTATTGGAGATATTGACCCAATTAAGGCTGCAGCAAATAAATTAAGTTATTCTGATGAAAGGGTGATTCATTATGGACTGATTCCAAGGTCACACAGAGGGCTTTTTGTCATCAACGAACTTCCAGATTTGCAACCAAGAATTCAGGTTTCTCTTTTTAATATCTTACAAGAAGGGGATATCCAGATCAGAGGCTTCAAATTACGGTTGCCTTTAGATATACAGTTCGTTTTTACAGCTAACCCAGAAGATTATACCAACAGAGGTAGTATTGTGACGCCTTTGAAAGACAGAATTGAAACGCAGATTATCACGCATTATCCGAAGGATTTACAAATTGCGAAAAAAATCACTGAACAGGAGGCGAACATCAAACCCGCTCAGAAAGATACTATTGCTGTTAATGAAGTCGTTAGAAATCTTATCGAGCAAATTGCTTTTGAAGCGAGATCCAATGAGTTTGTAGATGAAAAGAGCGGTGTTTCGGCACGTTTGACTATTTCAGCTATGGAAAACCTATATTCAGCAGCTGAAAGGAGAATATTGATCAATAATGAGGCTTCAACTTATGTAAGAGTGGCTGACTTGATTGGTACTATTCCAGCCATCACAGGAAAAATTGAATTGGTGTATGAGGGCGAGCAAGAGGGGGCAGGAGAAGTGGCCCAAAGCTTAATCAGCAAGGCCATAAGAAAGCAGTATATTAATTACTTCCCTTCTCCAGAACAAGCCAAAAAACAAGGTGATAATATTTATCAGCCGATTGTGGAATGGTTTGGTGACGGATATAAGGTAGACCTGATTCATGCAGCAAGCGATGAGAAATTCAGAAAAGTATTGGATTCGGTTCCTAATCTGCGAAAAATTGTGGAGAAGAAATATCCTAATGAAACATTGGAGGAAATTTATTTCAGAATGGAATTTATACTTCATGGTCTTGCTGAGTTTAGTCAGTTGAGCAAGCATAACCTTACGTCGAGTATGAGTTTTTCTGACCTTTTGACCGGAATGATGAACTTCTCTGATGATGAAGATTTATAATTTTGGACAAATAGGTATAATAAAAGACCTTTTAGGGTAAATCAAGCCGTAGATAATGCCGTTTGATTATAATGAGTATAAAAAAATAGTAGTTGTATAAATTGACAACTATGATAATCATATCAATTTAGTTGTGAAACAGTGACGGGTTTTTAATCCATCACTGTTTTTTTTAAGTACTAAGTTTCGATAATAAAAGAAGCACTTATATTCTTTTCCGAATTTCGATAGAGAAACTGATTTGTTCTTGAAA
>NZ_JABANE010000142.1 GCF_012844305.1 Flammeovirga aprica JL-4 | reverse complement strand
AAGAATTAACTGTAATTGGGATCCGCTTTCGCTGATCTTATAATTACTTTTTCATTACATCAAAAGAACGTTTGAACCGAAGTTCAATGATCTGTTTTTCAGATTTTTATTCCGATAAACTCTTTTGTTTATCGCTGCTTCTTTTCAGAAGCGAGTGCAAAGGTAAGAACTTTTTATTTTAACTTCCAAATCTTTTTTCGAAAATTTTTGAAGTTTTTTTCGTTGATTTTCTCAACGCTCAACACTCTGAATTCCCAACTCCAAAAGAGAAGTTTATAAAGCCTTTCGTTAAAGGCGAGTGCAAAGGTAAGAAGAGAAATTTAATTTGCAATGCTTATTTTGTTTTATTTAGAAACATAATTTACATCGCTGATTTTCAACTAAATCAAATACCTTTTCATTATTTCAACCACCCGAGTCGGGTTGTCACATAGGACAACCCCTACGTTTGTTTTTTCCTCAGCCGTTTGCTGAAGGGAGTGCAAAGGTAATAGGATGTTTTTTAAATGCAATAGGTTTATCCACTTTTTGATTTAAATAAAAATGAATAAACCTATATATAGCTTATGTTCAATATTTTAAATGTTATCTTTCTAAATCAAAAAATATACTATTAGAGAATAAATGCATTCCGTTTACCCAAAAACCTCTTATTAATGGATTATCTACATAATAAAAGACTTGTCCCTTTTTATACTTTTCAGCGGCTATTAATGTGGATTCTTCTAAAGAAAGTTTCAATTCATCTCCTATATAGCCAGAAACTGCTTCTGTTTTTGTTACCAAACCAATATTATAACCATGGTTCAATAATGGAAGCTTATGATTGTTTTCTTTTATAATGTAGTACTTCTCTCCAATACCTTTAGAAATTAATGAGTATTCAGGTAAATTCAACTCCATAATACAACCTAATGCCTTATGATCTGTTTTACCTTTTGCCATAAACATGGATTCTGCATTAAAAGATTTGTTCATCTTTTTGCTCATCTCTAATTCATGTATCTCTTCTACTACCTTTATTGCATTCTCCAATAAAATCACTTTTCCTCCCTTTTCAATAAAACGCTTTATTAAAGTAGAGACCTTTGCTGTATACTGCCCGTCAGATAATATAATTGTATTCACTTTGGATAAGTCAAAGCTAGAAACCTTATCCATGTAAAACATATCCATCGGATATTCAATTATTTTATCAAAGAAATACCAAAGGCTACCAAACTTTACAGGGGTTACATCTTCTCCAGCGAGAACAGCAATACGAGGAACCTTCATTACCTCAACCTTTCTTTCCCATTCTGCATTATTAATATGAATTACCTGAGGAGTGATATTATTTTCTTCAATCCTTTTTTTGAATGTTTCAAGTTTATCTGACATCATCAATCCAAAATGAGGAAAAATGATACTGCCTTTAGCAATGACTTGACCGTTGTATTTAAAGTCCTCTGTCAAATAACCTACCTTGATCTGATCTTGTATCAACTTCGAAACTAACTTCACATCAGCTATAGACTCCCATTCTAAAATAAAAAAAGTAGAATCTGTTAATGCACTTTCATCGATTGGGGTGTTATTCCTTATCTCAATACTGTAAACTTCTCTTTCTATCTCCTCTTCTGTCTCCAACATATCCAAACCAAATGCATAAGGCAAGGACCAAGCAGTAAGATCGTAGGTTGTGGAATCTGAAAACTCAGCCTTTGGCTCTAAGAGCACTTTCAGCATCCGCCCCATTTTCTGATCTGTTGAAAAAACGATATTTCCTTTTTCCAACTTACGTTTCACCTGCTTCTGCTCAAAGTAACTGTACCCTTTTACTACTTTGCTTTTTGAGACTACTTCCCTTTTTATTCCTTGTCTTTCTAATATAGAAGACATCAACTCTATATTTTCTGAATTCTGCTGTGTTGGAGTGACAATAAACTTTTTTGTTGTATTATTTTTTTCATGAAAAAAGTTTTCATACTCTTTTAATAACTCCTCTTTATATTCCGACGCTACTATTGCAGTCATCATTGATGTCTCAAAATGCTTTTGCACCCTACCTTCTAAGGTGATTTGTTTTGAGGCATCCTTTGATTGATAAGCTAAACCAGCAACTCCATGTCCCCCTTGTTCAAATGTGAAACCTACTGCTCCATTAAAACAAGTCCAGCTATCACCATAACTTGGATACAGCAAATCAAAAACTTTTCGGGTAAAATATTCCCAGCCCTGAGATTTGAAATAAGACTCGTATTTTTCAGAAGCAATTTTTTGATATTTCCTTTGCCATGATGTTACGTCTTTATGTATTGGATCTGCAGAAGGCCCAAAGAAATAAGAGTATTGTGGCATCATCTCATGAAAATCAACAAATACTTGAGGATACCATTTTCTATACAACTCAGTTCTTTGCCTTGTTTCTATTTGTGTGCCCCATGCCCAATCTCTATTTAAATCGAAAAGATAGTGGTTATACCTTCCCGTTGGCCATGGCTCAATATGTTCCCAAGTTGATGGTTTCTGATTAATAAAATGACCTTCTTTTGATCTAAAATGATTGACATAGCGCTCCCTTCCGTCAGGGTTCAAACATGGATCAATAATGATAACCAAATCTTCCAATAAGCTATCATATTTACTTTGCAGTAATTCGAAAGCTACTTTCATGGCCACCTCAGAACCTGATGCTTCATTGCCATGAACATTATAACCTAACCACACAATTGCATTCGAATGAGAATACTGCCCATTTATCAATCCTGCCCTTTTTAAATTGGATTGACGTATGCTTTCTAAATTTTGAATATTCTTCTCGGAAGAAACTGCTAAGATAAAAAGAGGCCTGCCTTCATAGGTCTTGCCATAAGGAATATATTCTACTTTCAATGACTTCTCCGCTAGATAAGATAGGTAGTCATGAAGCTGATGATGATAAGTAAATTGAGTTCCTAAATTATATTCTAAAAATTCGGAGGGAGATTTTAAGGTTTGACTGTATGAAAATGTTGATAAAAAAAATAAACAGATCCACTGACTATAGAACAGTAGTCTTTGCATAGTTTCAGTTATAAAATTTAAGAATTGGTTAGTAAAATAATAAGAGTATTAATGAAAGCCTAAAATCTTATCAAAAAGAATTATCAATTTTCCAGTACAAACGATTACTCACTGATTTTCAAAGGCTTCTATGTTTGAACAACAAAATAAAATATTAGTATTATATAAAAAAAAGACACATAGCGTTAATTTCATATTTAGTTTTATTAAAAATCAAAATTATATTCTGATTAATTTATTGTTGCCGATATTTTAATCTAAATAAACTTAAAGTTCAATATTTATAATAAACAATAGTGATAAATACATTTTTTACATAATTTATTTTATATCAGAGATTTATTCATTATTATTGTATCAAGGTATCCCCTTAATAACAATTAAATAACATATTACTACTGATCATTTTTTCAATGCGATTAAATTCCTTACTAGCATTTTTGTTTTTACTTTTTACGGTAAATACATCTTTTGCTATCGTCGAAAGTAATGAGCCTACTTCCAAGACTACTAAAGTGGAAGAGAGTGCCACTGCCTCAAGCACGCGTTACATCTTTCTTAAAACAGTAAAGAAAGACTGTCTAGAAGGAGACACAGAAATCGTCTCTTCAATCATTCAAGTGAACATTAAGAATTTTGCACAGGAAAAATTTAAAATTCTAGCTCAATTCGAAAACGAGGTAGCTAAAAAGTATCCAAAAAATGTAATTCAGATTAATCTAAACTGTATAGAAGGTGTCTATACTGACCTTAGAAGTGCTACGGATGCGAAGAAAGCTTTAATTGATAATGTAGAAAAATCAAGATCTATAGTTTTAAGATAAAAAAAAGCGAAACCTCTTTATGAAATTCCGCTTTTTTCGATCTAGTAAAACTGTTTATTTATTTTTAAATACTAACTGATTATTCTCTACATCAATTAATACAACTGAATCTTTTTGGACATCACCACTCAAGATAGATTTTGATAAATCATTCAAGATGTATCTCTGCATTACTCTTTTCAATGGTCTTGCTCCAAATTCTGGTTCGTAACCTAAATCTGATACTTTATTCAAAGCATCAGGAGTTATTTCAATCTCTATACCATTAGTATGGATCCTTTTCTGTATGTCCTTAAACTGGATAGCAGCAATTTTTCTCATGTTTTCCCTTGTGAGAGGCTCGAACATTAGCACCTCGTCTATCCTATTCAAAAACTCAGGTCGAACAGTCTTCTTTAATAAGTCGAGTGCCTTATCTCTACAGTTTTCCAGAATTTCTTCTTTTTCTCCTGAAGAGTCAGCTCTTTCAAGGTCTGCTATTTTGTCCATTATAAAATGTGATCCCATATTGGAAGTCATAATAACAATTGTATTCTTGAAATCTGCAACACGTCCCTTATTATCTGTAAGACGTCCATCATCCAATACTTGTAGTAAAATATTAAAGACATCTGGATGTGCCTTTTCTATTTCATCCAATAGAATTACAGAATAAGGTCTTCTTCTTACTTCCTCAGTAAGTTGTCCACCTTCATCATATCCAACATAACCTGGAGGCGCTCCAATCAGACGGCTTACGGCATGTTTCTCCTGATATTCTGACATATCAATACGAACCATTGCCTTTTCATCGTCAAACAAATAATCCGCTAAGGCCTTGGCTAATTCTGTTTTACCAACACCTGTAGATCCTAGGAATAAGAAAGAACCAATTGGTTTACGTGGATCTTGCAATCCTGCACGGCTTCT
This sequence comes from Flammeovirga aprica JL-4, assembly GCF_012844305.1. Classification (GTDB taxonomy): domain Bacteria; phylum Bacteroidota; class Bacteroidia; order Cytophagales; family Flammeovirgaceae; genus Flammeovirga; species Flammeovirga aprica. The sequence goes on along the minus strand of NZ_JABANE010000142.1, from coordinate 12,895 downwards.
TCTTACAGCATCTGAAATAGCCGTTATTGCTTCATCTTGCCCAGCTACACGCTTTCCTAATTCATTTTCAAGATAAAGTAGCTTTTCTCTCTCACCTTGAACCATTTTAGTAACCGGAATACCTGTCCATTTAGAAACCACTTCCGCAATATCATCAGAAGTTACTTCCTGACGGAGCATTACATTACCTGTAGCTGAATCTTCTTCTGCTTCTTTTTGTAATACCTCTAATTGTTTTTCTGCTTCTACGATTTTACCGTAACGAATTTCAGCAACCCTGCCATAATCACCTCCACGCTCAGCTTGATCAGCTTCTATCTTATACTTATCAATATCACGCTTCAACTGTTTGATACCGTCTAAGGTTTGCTTCTCACGCTTCCACTCATCTTCCAATTCATTAAGTTTCCCTGTTAGCACACGTATCTGATCAGTTAATATATTTTCTTTCTCAACGTCTTTTTCCCTTCGGATCGCTTCTCTCTCGATTTCTAGTTGCATCACCTTTCTTTTGATCTCATCTACCTCTTCAGGCATAGAGTTCATTTGGATTCTCATTCTAGAAGCCGCTTCATCCATCAAATCAATTGCTTTATCTGGTAGAAAACGGTCAGAAATATATCTATCTGATAGTTTTACTGAAGCAATAATAGCATCATCTTTAATTCTAACACCGTGATGCACCTCATACTTCTCTTTGATTCCTCTAAGAATTGAAATTGCATCATCTACTGATGGTTCCCCTACCATAACAGGCTGGAAACGTCTTTCTAGTGCTTTATCCTTTTCAATATATTTCTGATATTCTTTCAAAGTCGTAGCACCTATTGATCGTAACTCTCCTCTTGCTAAAGCAGGTTTCAATAAGTTAGCGGCATCCATAGCACTGTCACCTCCTGCTCCAGCACCAATTAATGTATGAATCTCATCTATGAATAAAATGATTTTACCGTCTGCACTTTGAACTTCCTTGATCACAGCTTTCAAACGCTCCTCAAACTCACCTTTGTATTTTGCACCTGCAACCAAAGCTCCCATATCCAAAGACGCAATGCTGATATCTTCCAAGTTTTCTGGTATATCTCCAGCTACAATTCTTTGCGCTAAACCTTCTGCAATGGCAGTTTTACCAACACCTGGCTCACCAATCAACATCGGGTTGTTTTTTGTTCTTCTAGAAAGGATTTGAAGTACACGACGAATTTCTTCATCTCGACCAATTACAGGATCCAACTTCCCATCTCTTGCCATTTGTGTCAAATCAATTGCATATCGTTCCAATGATTGATATTGACCTTCGGCATTTTGGTCCGTCACCTTATTTCCTTTTCTTAATTCTTTGATCGCTTTCTTGAGATAGTCTTTCGTAAACCCAGTTTGTTTTAATAACTGAGCTACTTTATCTCCTCCATCTAATATACCTAATAGCATATGTTCAACAGCAACAAACTCATCTTCCATTTCCTTCATGAAACGCTCCGCTGCTTGTAATGCCTTCGCCGCATCATTTGATAAATAAGGATTGTCTCCAGAAGACTTCGGGTAAGCTTCTACTATTTGATCTACCTGCTGGTTTAAATTGGTTTTATCTGCTTTTATTTTATTCGTCAAAAAAGAAATCATATTATCCTCTTGCTGGATAATTGCTTTCAGTAAATGACCTGTTTCTATTACTTGTTGTTGTGATCCTTTTGCAATTGTCTGTGCCTTTTGCAAAGCCTCTTGCGACCGGATTGTATATTTTTCGAAATTCATATTCTATTTGTTTTTATTGAAGTTATTAGAGAATTAGTATTATCCGTCTTCAGCTGTATACTGATCAATAACTGTTCAAAAGTGAAAAAGCAGTCATATTTTCTGAATTGCACTTAAAATTTACTCCCTACATGACTAAAAGTCATTAAAACACTGAAAAACAAATGTTTAACAAGACATTTTGTCTACTTTATTATTTTAAGAGAGATACTACGATTGTACTTTAATGTGAATGATTATAAAGGTTTTATGATAATGGTGTCTTGACTAAAAGTAGAATTGTCTATAGAATACAGATTACTTCTAAACCCCAATTAAATACTGTTTATAATTATGATGAATTTTGTGAAATACTTTGGCTTGGCTCTAGTTGCTTTCTTTTTATTAATTAAGTACATCTTAATAGGCAAATAAAAAGGGTAGCAATCTTTCGACTACTACCCTCTTTCAATTTTATTCTTCTTGACTATAAGAAGTTTGGTAAATCTAATTTTTTAGAAATTCTATACGCTGCATTCATCAAACCTACGTGACTGTAAGTTTGAGGGAAATTACCCCATTGACTACCATCTGAAGAATCCACATCTTCTGATAATAAGCCAACATGATTGGCGTAGCTACTTACTTTCTCAAAGTAATCAATCGCTTCTTTAATTCTTCCTACACAAGCTAATGCTTCAATGTACCAGTAAGCACAAATCAGGAATGTTGTTTCTGGCGCACCAAAATCATCTACGTGCTTGTAACGATAGAATAAACCATCTTTTGCCATCAACTCTTTTTCCATTCCAGCCAAGTGACGTTTAGCTCTTTCAGAGTTTGGATCAAGGTAATTCATAGTGATCAATTGTAAACATGATGCATCCATATCTTTTGCACCTGCCGCTTGCATATAAACACCTGTCTCCTCATCATAACATTTCTCAATCATTTCAGCTGCACGCTCTTTGATCTTCAATGCTTTGTCCGCCATTTTCACATCATCAAAGTACTGCGCCATTTTGTAAGCAGCACTTGCCCCTGCCCAGTGGAAAAGGAAAGTATAGCAATAGTGACCAGGACGATCTCTGAATTCCCATAATCCAGCATCCTTCTCCTCCATTGTATCAGCGATTTTCTGTAAAGTATGCTCTACTAATTTCTTTGTATGCATTCTATACTTATTAGTAAAACGCTCATCGGCATATAATGGAAGTAAAGAAGTCAATACCTGACCATAAACATCATTCTGAATATGTGTATAGGCATCATTACCAATTCTTACCGGCTTGTTCTCTCCTAAATAACCTTTTAAAGGCATTTCAATTTCGGTGATTTTCTTTTGAGCCGTAATTGTATAGAGCGGTTGATAACGATCCTCTTCCTGCTTAGTTACATTTTCAATGTATTTGAAATACGCTTCTACTTCCTCAAAGTGACCAATGTTATTAAAGGCATTTAATGTATAATAGGTATCACGCATCCAACAGTAACGGTAATCCCAGTTACGAGTACTCTTGTGATACTCCGGAAGTGAGGTTGTACCCGAGGCAATGATTGCTCCTGTATCCTCGTATTGGTGTATTTTTAAGATTAATGAAGAACGGATTAATTTTTCTTGATGGAAGAAACTGATACTTGTTGATTTCACCCAGTTTCTCCAGTATCTCTTTGTTCTTGTATAAAAGTTTTCAGCTGTATTTTCGATAGCTGCCTCTAGCGGAGCACCGTAAGTTAATACTGTGTATACAGCACCACTTAATACAAATGAGTTACCTTCCATTACATAGGATAAAGGAATATTGGTTGTTAATCTCATTTGCTGATCAAAACCTTCAAAACGGATATGATTACTTCCTTGGGATTTTTGAGGAGTCATCTCACCATAATGTCCTCTTGGGTCACATACTACTTGCACAGAAGGTGTTCCTTTCATTGGTTCAATCTTACGAACCATCATTAAAGGTTTATAGTAACGGTCATCTTGCTCAAAACGAGGAGCGAAGTCTGTTACTTTATAATCACCATCTTCAGTATAAATTTCAGTAACAAGAATGTTTGTATTGGTTACATAATACTGCTTGGTCTCCTTTATTTTAGCTGTAGGTTTTACAGAAAACTCCCCTCCTTTTTCATCATCTAGTAAGTCACCGAAAACAAAACTGCTATCAAATCGTGGCCAGCATAACCATCTAACACTTGCTGTTGTATCGATATAGGCCATGAATGCGCAGTTACCGATAACGCCCATGTCGTACTTGTGTGTTTTCTTCATGTTGTAATGTTTGTTTTTGTCGTATTAATTAATAAATCAGGATGTGAGTAAACTACAATTTACTATATTTTTCATCAAAATTTAAAACTTTAAAATCTGAAGGACAAAGAATAGTATGATATAAAAATCATAATTTTTAAAAGTCTAAGCACTAAGAATAATAATAAGGCGTTGAATTTGTAGAAATAATAGTAAATTTATCCCCAATAAAGAGACTTTATTTTTTCATATATTGTCTTTCTATCAATTTTAAAAAACAATTACTTCAACCATGAAAAAATTAGTATTAGCCTTATTCTTAGGCTTAATCGGGATCGTGGCATCTGCTCAGGATACTGCTGGACCTGTGATCACTTTTGAAGAAAAAACATATGAGTTTGGTGACATCCACCAAGGTGATGTTGTAGAGCATACTTTTAAATTTTCTAATACAGGAGATACTCCTTTAGTAATTACTAATGTTACTACTACTTGTGGATGTACTGCACCAAAATGGCCAAAGGAACCTATCCAACCTGGTGACTCTGGTGAGATCTTAGTAAAATTCAATAGTAGAGGTAAAAGAGGTGTTCAGAATAAGCCAATTACAGTTTATTCTAATGCGAAGTCTACTACTAAGATTTCTATTACTACCAATGTATTAGTCGAGTAAAAGCAATTTTATTCACGAAATAAAAAAAGAGGCTGTCTTACAACTAAAAAGTTATGAGACAGCCTCTTTTACTTTACAGTAACTATTTCACAATATAGATCACTTCTTTTTTCAACTCCTTAATTGCAGAAGTAATATCTGAAAGATGATCTAATGTTTTCTCTGCACTTTGATCTCCCAATACCTTCAAACTATTTTTCTGTCTGAAGGTCTGCTTGATCTCATTCCATCGTTCCAGATCAGACTCTGTCAGAATCTCAATCAGTTCCTTAAACTTCAAAAGGTTCTCTTCTGCCGCACTTGTCAACGTCTGTGATTCGTTTTCATAATGTGAAACAACTAACTCTTGAAGCTCTTTCTCATTCATAAGTGGAGAAAGCTTTTCTGCTAGTTTGTTCATATTACGATACGACCCTTGAAGCTTGAATGGAGGTTCTACTCTATAATCATCATCTTGTGCCGCAGATGCAACATAAGCTTGATTGACTTTTAGAATAACACTTTGTACATACAACAGCTGTCTGAAGATTTTAGTACTTTCTTCTTTTTCATCTGTTGAAATACTCACTTCCAATTCTAAGTTCTGAAGATCATCATTCTTGATGGCACTCACCAACGCATATAAATCTTTCTTCGGATAGTTTGTCCATTGAGAGATAAATTGATTTGAAGTAAGACAGTTCTCGATATAACTCAACTCAAATGCTGTTTGTGTACTACCGATTACTTCACCCAAATTATAAGTATCTGCTCTGTTGGCCAACATATCTGGAATCTGGAATTTATCACCTGATTCAGTATACGGGTTCCCTGCCATAATCACACAGAACCTTTTACCTCTTAGATCATACGTCTTCGTATTGCCTTTGTAAACACCTTCAATTTTTCTTTGTCCATCACAAAGTGAGATAAACTTCTGTAAAAATTCAGGGTTACAGTGCTGAATATCGTCAAGGTAAAGCATGATATTGTTCCCCATTTCAAGGGCTAAACCAAGCTTTTCCAATTCTTCCCTCGCCGTTGCATTTGGTGCTTCTTCAGGGTCTAATGACAATACTTGATGTCCAATCGAAGGTCCATTGATCTTCATGAAAATTAAGCCTAAACGATTGGCTACATATTCCATTAAAGTGGTCTTACCATAACCTGGAGGTGAAATCAATAAGAGCAAGCCCATAAGGTCTGTTCTCTTTTTAGACCCTGCCGCTCCAATCTGTTTCGATAAGTTTTCACCGATTAATGGAAGATAGACATCATTGATCAACCTATTTCTTACAAAAGAAGACAAGACTTTTGGCTCAAAAGAAGATAATTTCACTTCTCTCTTGAAGGCATCTAATACTTCCCTTTTCTGAGCTGTGTATTGCTCAAATAATGGTAAGCTATTATGAATGTGTTTCTTGATACGAGCTAAAAAGTCATAGAAGTTGAACTGGTATTTTCCTTCGTTGATTAAACTATGGTCACCCAATAAACCTTCTAACTCTTGTTCATACTCTACTTTAGAAAGTGCTCTATCCGCTTTGAAAGTCTCTAGTAAAAGTAAACTTGCTTCTAAAGTATAAGAAACATAATCTTCTTCTTTCTCAGTAAATGACGCTGACTTGAATAAAGTAGACCAGCCAATTTCCATAAACGTCAATAGTTTTTCCCATTGACCTGAAAGTTTACTGATGTGCTGATCAAAAGCATCCTTTACATTCTGTGCTAAAAGCAGACGCTTGAACTCTTCCGCTAAGAAATAAGCCTTTTCACTGATTTCAAAATAACCATATGTGAGTAAATCCATCAAACAGTAACTGATCTCTTCTATAGCTGTCTCTACTTCAAGATTCAATTTTTTCAACATTACCTCAACATGTGGTGTAATGTATTTTAGAATAGAAGATGGATCTGCTTTTTCTTCAAATAAAGAAGAGAAAAGTGAGAAACCACTAGCCCATTCCTGAATGATTTCTTTTTCTTTCTTCGGAATTTCCTTCAGCCAGACAATTTGTGCCAATGCTCTTGTTACAGAATCATAGCACAACGTCTTCAATGAGGTATTCATAAGTGCATATACTTTGACTACTTTTAAAGCATCCAAATCGTGTACACCTTTTAAATAACCATCATTTAATGAAGTACCCATATATTGCTGGATTTCCTTCAATAAGGCTTCATCCTCTTGCTCAACAATAGCTGTGGCGCTTTTAGTCGCTAAAAATTGATACGCTAAATATTCACCTCTGTATACCGCTGAAGATTCAGAAGGTAAAGACATGGTCCATACTTCTTTTGTACTTAAAAGACTTTCATCTTGTACTTGCTCAAAGAAATCTGTTCCTGTCAAATGATAGAATAAATTACCTTTTCTCTCAATGATTGTAGCTCCTAACTCTTGTTGTGCTACCGCGAAAGAGTGCTTTCCGAAACGGATAAAACCAGGGCCGTCGACATTTAATTCATTACGGTCTCTCAATTGTCGAATAGCTTCTTTCTGTGCTTTCTTTAAGGCACCAAGAACCTCTTCACCTTTTGAGGTTTCACCAAAATCAATCAGACTTTGCGCCGTCTCTCTTAATTTTTCAATTAAAAGATCTGTGGAGAAGTAGGCAATCAACTGATCTTCTTTTTCCATCTTTTTCGCTTTCGCTAAAATAGACTGGATCATTCGGTCAGCAGAGTTACGTAAACGTAAAACCCTTTTATTACGAACTTCTTCTAATTGAATTTTCTTTGTTTCGAAAACAGTTGCTACTTCCTCTCTCTTCTTTTCAAGCTGTTCCGCAAAATCATCAAAGTCTGCAAATTTACCTTCTAGTTCTTCTACCTGTGCAGATAGTTTACTGAGGTATTCATCACATTCTTCTGGAGTAGTCGAAATATCAAGGAAACTGGAAACGGATTGCTCCAATAAACGGTACTGCGCCGTAAACTCAGCTTCTGCTTCTTGTTTTCCTAGCTGATTTTTCTTTTCTCTTGCCTGTGCTTGAACATTGTTGAGAGAAGAGAATAATTGAGAGATATTATTGATGATCTCTGCCGTTTGAGTGGCATCCTTAATTTTAAGGTTAGAGACTGTTTCAATTAATAACTCTAATTCTTTACCTAAAGCGGTCAGTTCATCAATCGCTTCCTCAACATCAATTGTTTTTTCCCATTCGGGCAATTGAGTTCGAAGTTCATCAATCTTAGAAGTAAAACCTGCTAATGCATTATCTCCTAAAAGAAATTGAATGCATCGTTCTCCTAACTTTAAAGAATGCTCTTTTAACTTTTCCTCTTTTTCTTCAATTGGAGGAATCTGAATGTATCGAACTTCTTTAAGACTGACAGCCTTTCCTCTTAATGCTCTTAATGAAGCGAGTCCTTGAACATAATCACGAATGTCTTTATAAATTCCACGGTCAATTTGTCGTGTAATCTTCAAACATTCCTCATCAAAGGCTTTTTGTTGCTCTTCTGCATTTTTGCGTTGACGGCTTACTTTCTCGTATTCCTCAATCGCCGCAGTGGCTGTATCCTTGATTTCATCAACAGGCTCAAGGATATTTCCCACATCCTCTCTGCCTAACCATGGATACATGTCAGTTACTGCAGATGCTTCTTGCAAAATATCTGAGTAAAGCCCCATATAGTTATCGGACTTCTGACACAACACATTGATTCCATTCAACTGTGCCATGGCTTTTACAACCTCCTTATTACCAAGGTTTACAAGGTAATGATCATTTTCAGTAGTAGGTTCTACTAAATCTGCATCAACAAAAGGCGACTGCAAAATTTGAAGATTATGTACTTTTCTTGGCTCTTCATCCGCTTTAAAATAGACTAGTTCTCCATTTGGGAAAACAGAATAGCCATTACATTTTAAAGGAGGTTGAACCGTTTGCTCAATAACATTATAGGAAAGAAGGATATACTCTCCAGTATCTCTTTGATAGAAAACAAATAGATAATCTTCACCGTTTGGTGCTACTATTTTCTTTTTAAAAACCCAATCGTGGTCTTCTTGTTCAAATAGCTTAGACTCTCCATTTTGAAGGTAATATCCATTAGAGAATACGATACCTTGTTCTTCTGGCAATAAAATACAGGCATTAGAAATTGCATTGACTCTAATTGCAGTTTTTAATTTATCATTGAAAACAAAGTACCTCCATTCCTTTTCTCTATAAGGGAGAACTTTCAGAAGAATAATATTACCAAGATCAGCATAATGGATTTCTCCATCTTCTAACCGCTGTTCTTTTTCATCTACTTCTTCCGCTAAAATTCCTTCACCGTCTAGGGTGTTGTCTTCTATTTTAATGGTAAGATCACCTCCCACTGTTTCTACAAACACTCTGTCGAGGATTGAAACATGTGGATGTTCACCTTCCCTAAAATCACTTCTTGTTGTTCTCTTCCATTCGAAATCATGCTGAGGTGGAAAGACCACTTCATGATCACTTCTAGCATCAGCATATTTCAAAGCACCCCCTGAGATTTCCCATTTGAAGGCTTTGATATCTCCAACTCGATCGCTCAATTGGAAGAGCATGTATAAGTTTTTTCCAGCTTTAAAAAACTGTGTGAACTTTGTATCTTTTTGGTATTGATACAGTTCATTAAAGTCTTTTATAAACTGTTTATCTTCTATCAAGGATAAGGACTCATTCTTGAATGTATGGGATTCGTTATCATAAGAATAGATTCCGAATACATCCGACAATGCCATTTCCTGCCTTAATCCCAACTGAACATTGTAACCAAAAAGAAAAGTTTCTCCTATTGGCATCATATCTCTGGCGATACAGTTGTTTTCTGTCATTAATCGCTCAGAAGCAATCAGCCCAATTTCTATGGAACCGAAAATTTCTTTCCGTAAATTATTAAGTTGTTCTAAAGACTTGTGAAGTTCCTTACCGCTGTTTTGTAATCGTTGTTGGAGAAGTTCATAAGTTCCGTTTTCTAACATAACCTATTTGAATTAAGAGTTAAGAGTGAAGAATTAAGAACTTACCTTCACTCTTAATTTCTCCGACAAAATTATTTGATAAAAGTTGATGCTGCAGCCGCTGCTATACCTGTTTTTTCAGCTGTTGCTAAAGCACTGTCGATCCACGTTTTTTGAAGATCATCATTGGTCATCGTTCTCATTTTATTCAAAAGACCAGCCACGCTTAAGTTTTTGATATCTTCAGTAGTTACACCAAATTGATCGATATACCCTCTTATTTTACCAATGATGTTTTTTCCATCAGAAGAATCCAATAAGTTGTCTTTCACTTCAGTGGCTACGCTACTTGTTTCAAAGAATGATTCCACTGTTTCACCCATGCTGATTGACTTGATGATTTTGTCGTACACTTGACTTTCACCACCAATGATTTTGATATCACTGCTTTTCACAGCTTCAGCCATCACTTGAGCTTGAGCTTTCGTCAATTCTTGTTGCATTTGGAATTTCGCTAAGGCTAATTCTTTCTCTTGGTTCAATTGTAATTTGAATCTCTCCAAGTCTTTGATTGCCTCATCCATATGTGCCGTAGCTTTCGCTTCCGCCTCTATACGTTGTGCTTCTACTAATGATTTCTCTTGTAATACCTTCGCTTCTGCTAAACCTTCTAATTCGATTGACTTCGACTTCTTCTCCATTCCTTCTGCCTCTGCAATCATCTTCTGTCTTAATACTTCCGCTTCCGCTTCACCTAATTGTTTGTTGGCTAATGCTTGTGCTTCAGAAGTAGCGGCAATGTATTGTGCTTCTGCAATAGCTTCTTTCTCTCTCGCTTCAGCTTTCGCTTCATTCACTTGTGCCTCAGCAAAACCTGAAGTTGCTTGTTCTTTTACTTTCGCATCTGCTAATGTTTTAATAGCCGCTGCTTTTTGGTTTGAAGTTTCGAAATCAGCTGCTGCTTCAATTTTTTGTTGTTCAGCATTTAATTTAGCTGCTTCTTTCTGAGCCTCTGCCGCTTTCAGCTCCATCATTAAGTTCTCTTCTGCTTTTTGCTCCGCCAACGTAATTGCTACTTTTTTCTGACGTTGTGCTTCAGCAAATGCTTCCGTATCCTTAATTCTTTCTTGCTCTTCCACTACAGATTTCTCAACTGCTACTCTTTCTTTGATCACATCTTGGATATCACGCTTCTGCTCTTCCAATGTTTTCTCTTTCGCAATTTGAGCCAATTCAACAACTTTCTGCTTTTCAGTTTCAGCTAATTGTCTTTCTTTTTCGATACGCTCGTTTTCTAACGCTTCCGTTTTCTCAATATTCTTTTGAGCTACTAAGATTTCACGCTCTTTGTTTTTCTCCTGGATTTCAAGTTCCTCATCCACTTGTAACTTGATTTTCTCAGATTTCAAGCGTTCTTCTTGTACAATTGTTTCAGTAGTAGCTTCTTCTTTTGCTTTGATTGTGTCAATTTCTCTTCTTTGACGCTCTTCCGCTTCAACTCTTTGCTTCTCTAAAACAAGTACCGCTTCTTCTTTTTCAACATCCTGCTTCTTGATCTTTTTCTCTTCTTCGTTTTTGATCAAGTTCGCTTGAATTTTTTGCTTAGCAGTTAAGTCGATAATCTTTTTGATACCCTCAGCATCCAAGATATTATCCGGGTCAAGGTTCTCAACATTTGTTTGCTCTAAGTAATCAATAGCACAGTCATCCAATACATAACCGTTCAAGTCAGTACCGATAATATCAATTACTTCTTGTTTTACTTTCTCTCTTGAGTTATATAATTCGATAAAATCGAAACGCTTACCAATTGTCTTTAATGCTTCTGAGAATTTTGCTTCGAATAATGAGATCAGAAGCTCAGTATCTGACGCTCTTTCACATCCTACTGTTTGTGCAACAGTTGCTATATCTTCTAATTGATTATTTACTCGTATAAAGAATACAACACGAATATCTGCTCTTAAGTTATCTTGGCAAATTAGACCCTGTTTTCCTTCACGACTAATTTCAATACTTTTCAAAGAGATGTCCATTCTCTCTGCTTTGTGAACTACAGGAATAACTAAACCACCTTGAGTGATTACTCTTAATCCACCCATACCTGTTCTTACAAGGGCTTTACCTTGAGGAACTTTTTTGTAAAAACTGACGATAAAACCTAGGATACCTAGAACCATGAATGCAGCAATAGCTACACCTGCAATTAAGAGTTGTGAGCCCATAAATTGATTAGTTTAAATTAAAGTTTTAAAAATTATATATACTATGGAAAATAGTTAGATTACTATTCTGTTTACTTTTTAAAATAATACACTGTTATGTTTGCTTTTAAATAATAACATATGCTTTCGAATACTTTAAGTTGCTTTTTTCATTACTTAATTCATTAAAATTTCACATAAAAAACCAGCATGCTTCTCAATATTAAATTGACTAGCATATTAAAATATAAATACACAAAAATTACTGATTGAATTTACCCATGATTAGTTGAGTCTGTTTGCTTTAAATTAAATAGGTTCTACTAAATAACATTTTTGAGTAGAATCATATTCTATAACCATGGCTTCGTCTCCTTTAAAGAGACTACTATTTTCAGAAGTTTTGATATAAATTTTCTGTTCAGCATTTCCAATAAGCACTGTTGCTTGCCCTTTCTTGACATTTGAAGCTGGTAAAACAACTTTAGATACTTTACCTACAATCTCTCTATCAACTTCATGGTTAAGCTTTCTAAAAACCAATGCGAATGGATAAACGAAAAATCTTGACAAGAAAACAGATACTATCAATATTGGAAGGAATGCCATTAAAGCATAAACTCCAGAAGTATTACCAAAATAATGATTTCCAAAAACTGAGAATACCCACATCAATGTAGATAAAACTGTTATAATGATCATTAAAGGCACTTTCCCGACAAATAAAAATTCAGCAGTCGTTGCAAATACACCATGACCTACAGCTACATCATCAATATCATGATCAATGTCTGCGTCTAGATCAACTGTACTATCTAATTCTAGATCTAAGGTATCAGGAGATAATACTCCTACCATAACATTTAACCAGTAAAATAAGCAGATTACCACAAGAAAGGTGTAAGGCAAGTTTACCAGATTAATAGATTCGTTTAATAGTTCCATTAAGCATTACGTTAGTGTCTTTTAAATTTAATAATAAAATAGAGTAATTAACCTCTATTTTCGATTATTTACATACATTAACGTCGTAACAAAATCAAGTAGGGTAAATATGGAATAAGTCTACGTCTATCCCATATTTATCCCTCTCACAGAACCGTGCGTAC
>NZ_JABANE010000141.1 GCF_012844305.1 Flammeovirga aprica JL-4 | reverse complement strand
TCTTCGGCTAATAAATAATCTCTATATAGTTCAAATGCATCAAATCTTTTCATAGAATAAAGATCGACTTTAAATCAAATAATGAAAAATCAAAATTTTAAAAGAGCGAAAGCTCAGTCAGTAATTACACAAAAGGCACTTCGTAAGGAGTGTCTTTTTTAGTCAACTATCATTTCGGTTACATCCTCTACTAACGAAAGTATAAAGAATTCGTGTTCTGCTCCTTCGGCTGTTGAAATCAATGAACTTGAAGTAAGTGTCACTGTTAATTTAAACCAAAAGAAAAATTTTCTGATATAAGGGCGTACTGTATTTAAAATCATAATAAAGAAGGAGTTAGGTATATACTTTGTTACGAAACCTTTTCTTTAAAAGATTTATTTATTAAGATACATAAACATCACTTTTAAATCATTAATTACACTTTTTTCAAGCTCTGTGAAGTACTTCACATTGTACCTCAACTAAACTTCTCATATTTGTAGTATACCAAAAACAAAATATCATTATGAAAAAGTACATTATAATCATTTTAAAAATTGCTGTTGCTATAATATTAGTCCAAACATTAAGGTTTAAATTCACCGCTCACCCTGATAGCGTTTATATTTTCTCAACTGTAGGAATGGAACCGTTCGGAAGAATTGGTGTAGGAGTTATGGAGTTAATAGCAGCTATTCTAATATTAATACCAAGAACCTCATGGTTAGGGGCTGTTTTAACTTTTGGTATTATTGGCGGAGCAGTTTTTATGCACCTTACCATTCTAGGAATTGAAATTAATGGTGATGGAGGAAGTTTATTTTATCTAGCAGTTGTCACCGAGTTTTTGAGTGGTGTCGTTTTATGGTTTGAAAAAGATAATATTCCAAAAATCCATCAAGTGGCATTAAAATAAAGAATTGTAATTATAGTAAGTGATAAGCCGAAAATAAATGATTATTTATTTCTGGCTTAGTACTTAAATTGATAAACCTCACTAATTTTAGTGGGGTTATTTTTTTGGGGAAAGAAATAACATCATTAAATTCATAAGTACTTAATACACCATATGTAATTTTATATGCTCAGTAATTTCAAGAAACAGTTTGGAGGTAAAGTAACTGCCCAAGAACAATCAAAGTTAGAGAAATCTCCTCAGTGGAAAGAAGGTAAATTTGAAAACCTTGCTCTAACTACAATGAATATTTCTATTAAGAATATACCAGGTCTGCTAAAAAAACAATTGACCAATAGAGCGGAAAGAGCTCCTAAAAATAACCTTCCAATACTGCCGTTCAATAAAGAAGTCTATAACAGTTCTCCCTCTACACCTAAATGTGCTTGGTATGGACACTCTGCTTTATTATTACAACTAAGCGGTAAAAATATCTTGATTGACCCAATGCTTGGGCCGAATGCATCTCCTATTGGGCCTATCACTACAAAACGATTTAGTGAAAACAGCTTGGACATTATTGATCAGCTTCCAAAAATCGACCTTTTGATGATGACACATGATCATTATGATCATCTTGATCTGGCGAGTATTGAAAAACTTATTCCAAAAACAAATCAGTTTATTGTTGGGCTTGGAATTAAAAGACACTTAATGGCATGGGGTGTAGCTGAAGGAAAAATAAAAGAAATGGACTGGTGGGATAATGTAAAAGTTGATGATATTGAAATTACATATACTCCTTCTAGGCATTTTTCTGGAAGAGGTCTTACAGACCGTGCGAAATCACTTTGGGGTGGTTGGGCATTTAAAACTGAGGAACATTCTATTTATTGGAGTGGAGATGGAGGATATGGAGAGCACTTTAAAGAAGTAGGTGAAAAATTAGGTCCCTTTGACTGGGGATTTATGGAAGATGGACAGTACAATGAAAATTGGCATCTTATACACATGTTTCCTGAAGAAAGTGTACAGGCAGCCATTGATGCAAAAGTCAAAAATGCATTTCCTGTACATTGGGGTGGTTTTGTTCTGGCATTACATCCATGGAAAGATCCCATTGAACGATTTGTGAGTGAAGCAAAAAAGAAAAATTTGAATGTCTTCACTGCTCCAATCGGTAAGATAGTAGTAATGGGAGAAAATGATGAGCTTAATAATTGGTGGGAAAACTACGAGTAGTTTGTAAACCAAAATTAAATAAGAGAGTATAAAATAAACGCTGTACAATATATAAAGTCCATCTCTTTTCCCCATTGCTTCTCTAATTTTATGTATCATACGCCATATGCTCTCATATCGAGAATGATTGAGTTGACGCTTGACTTCATTAGCTGAGATCCCTTTCTTGGTCATTGTCATATAAGTACTTACTAAGTACCACTTACGTATTTGACAGTTTACTACCATGCATTATTGTTCCACTGCGAAGAAAATTACAAGAAGAACACTGCCACTGTTTGGTATCTTTTAACCAATAATGTTTCTCACAACCACATTTTTTACAGGTAATACCTTCTTTTTCACGAGTTGACTTAAAGTGATCAATACAGGACTGCTCATCTGGAAATTCTATTATTTTCATAACTTCTAATTTAATTTCTGAAACTAAATTAGAGATTCAGAACATATTCTTAATACGTACTGTTATTTAAGCGGATAAGCATATACAATTATTTAAAGATTAAAGGTGTAAAAGAAATTCTTCTATTTTTCTTACGTCCTTCATCAGTATTATTATCAGCAATAGGCATATCGAAGCCAAAAGATTTATATTTAAGTCTATCCCTTTCTATTCCTAGTCTTACAAGTTCTTGAACCACGATTCTTGCCCTTTTTTCTCCCAGCTGATAATTGAACGCAGATGACCCTTTATTGTCTGTATGCCCTCCCACTTCTACGACAAGGTTAGGATACCTGTACATCACATCAAAAACCTGTGTGATAATCTTATAACATTCTGCAGTTATTTGATTACTCCCAAAGGCAAAAGTAATTGTACCCGTTATATTCATAACCTCGCCTAAATATGGGGTAATTTGAGGTAGAGGCTCTTCGACAGTTTCAATAATCTCTTCAAATACTACAGTTTCTTCCGGCGTTCTTACGACATATTCAATTCTTTCATTTTTAATCCTCCCTAATTGGGATTGATTAGAGGCAATAGGATGTTGCCATCCATATCCATGAACAGAAACCTTTTCCATGTCTACACCATTAGAAATCAACTCTTTAAAAATCCTATCAGCATCAATCTGAGTAAGTTTCAATAATTCAACAGAATCCTGACCTTCATACTTTGCCGCATGAACATTAATATCTACTACATAATCATTAAGTTTTTTTATAAAATTAGTAAGCTCAGAAAGCTCATATTTAGAATTTGATTTTAAGTCTCTATCTTTTAAAAAGACATTACTAAGCGGTTCTCTTTTTTGATCACCTATTCTTTGTAAAGCAATAATTTCAGATATTTCTATATAATCTGTTTGCTCAGGGATAAAAATATTTTCAGAGTGAAATAAGTAGCCATCTTGCATTACTCTAAAACCATAATTCCGATTTGGATCTAAGTAAAATAAATATTTTCCTCCTTCTGCTTTAAAATTTTGTACCACTTCACCAGTATAATTATCAACAACTTCTATATGTGCCTCAATAAGATTTCTAGTTTCAGCATCCCTCACCTCTCCATTGACAGCAATAAGGTTTATTGTCTTTGAAGGTATCATTGCCATATATATATCAGGTCCACCATAACTATCATTCCTAATTGAAGAAAAATAGCCTCTTTCTCCGTCTGCTGAAATCACATAAAAGACATCGTGATCAGCAGTATTAATCGGGTAACCTATATTTTTTGCTTTATCCCAGCTCTGAGTCATCTCATTCCACTCAGAGTAAAAAATATCGTATCCACCCATCCCTTCATGTCCTTTTGAACTGAAATATAAAACTTTTCCATTGGGGTGAACAAAAGGTCCCTCTTCATCTTCTTCAGAGTTAATATTTGGACCTAAGTTTTGAACATTTCCCCAACTTCCATCAGTTTGTAAATGGGCCACATAAATATCTTGTTTACCAATAGCACCTTTATTTTTTCGAGTACTTGTAAAGTAGATTGATTTACCATCGGCCGTCATTGATGCATGAGTTTCTGAATAACTAGAATTAATCTCTCCTGGTAATGGTTCTAGATTAGTCCAACCTATCCCATTCCACTCACTTTTATATAAATCTCCACCAGATTCACCATTCTTTCCATCAGCATGGTATAAAAATAGAGTATTACCATCCGGAGAAAGTCCTACTGCTGCATCGTGATGAACTGTATTAATATTGTCACTTATTGATTTCAATTGCTGCCACTCTCCTTCATTATCTCGATGAGTGATATATACATCTTCGTAAAATAATCCTGAAAGTTCATCTACTTCACCTCCTTTACTCCCTTCTCGTCTGGAAGTAATAACCATCATGCTTTCATCGGCTGAAAGTAAAGGTACAATTTCAGTGTATTTAGTGTTAACTTTTTCACCTAAATTTACAATCAATAGATCTAGTGAATCCTTCATAAGTTTCCTCCCAACCACGCATTGTGATTTATACCTGTTTACTAACTCGATAGTCTCCTTATCTAAACCTTCAGATTCTCCTAAAAATTTATCAAACAATTTATATGCATCTTCAAAACGGTGATTGAGGTGTAAGGCTCTTGCAATATAAAATTTAATTTTGCAATACAAATATCTATCTTTCACTTTTTCAAAGTAATAAAGAGATTTACTTTTATTTAGATATAACGAATGTTGATATGCGTATCCCATAAGAAAGTTCCAATCGTCAAAATTTTGCCCTTCTTTCTCTACTTCTAATAATACATCTATGGCTTGCTGGTATAAATCAAACTCAATTGATTCCTCTGCGAATTTTAGATGCTTTTTAAGTTCAGGTGATTTTTTATTTTTTTGTGCGAGAGAATCATTAGGCAAAAGAAGGAATGCTAATGATAAATAAAATAAAATTCTAATAGTCAGAATTTGAATAATAGTAAATATTGATTTCATTTGATTATTTTTTTGTCAACAAAATCATAGTATTCAAAGTTTATATGCAAAACACATTAGCCTAAACTTTAGAAGTTATAATTTTGTGAAAGGTTCTAAGTTCGATATGAAGGTATTTTGATTGAAAATACAGTCCATATTTATTACTTTAACAATGAGTTAGATGAAAAAAATGAGAAATTATGACAGTACTTCCGTACAAAAATAGAGAGAATTACTAGTCCTGAAATAGTATGTTTAGCAGAGACAAAACTTTTAAATAGCTTATTAGATTTGACTCGTTTTTTGATGAACCTATAATCTTGTTCAATCCATTTATTAAGGTACTTACTGTTTCGTTTATTAAAAGGTTGTTTGCACTTAGATTTATATTCTTCACTGAGATGATCTAATGCAACTATATTAACTCCACTTTTATCCATACTTACCTTCAGTGGTTTGTTATTACTCTCTATTGCTTTTTGTGAAAATGTTAATACAGCCTTCTTTTCACAATTTTTAGATAAATTAAAGTCTATGGTATTTCCTTCCTTATCCACTGCTCTATGTAAATACATCCATGCACCTAGTACTTTTACATACGTTTCATCCCAATACCAACTACAGCCGACATACTTCTTTCGTTTTCTCATTTTTTCAGATAATAAAGAAGAGTATTTATTTCCCCTAAGTTGAACACTGGAGTGATCTACAAAGATATTACGAATAGATAGCAACTCTTCTAAAAGAGTCCATCTTTTGTTGGAATGATAGAGGGATCTCATATAATAACTCGTTTTGTTTTAATGGTATTTCCTGATTTTAATTTAATCAAATAAACTCCTCTTGGAACTTTTGATAATTGTAACTCTTTGAAATTTGAATCTCCAACTCTCCATGTATCAGATAGTACTTTATAACCCAACGAATTGTAAAGTACTATTTCTACGTCTGCTCCCCAAGCTTTCAGAATAAGATTTACATTCCCTCCTTGCGTCGGGTTCGGATATATTGTAAAGTCAGCCAATCCTGCTTCTCCATTAGCATATACTTGAATTGGGTCAATCACTGTTGCTGTTCCATCAAAGTCTGTTTGAATTAATCTATAATAAGTCAGTTGGCTTTGTATCGGATCATTATCTACATATTGATAATCCAATCTTACATTAGAATTTCCTCCTCCCTCTATCATCACAAGTGATGACCAATTTTGACCGTCTACCGATCTTTGCACCTCGAAATTATCATTATTCAATTCTGTAGCTGTTGTCCATTCTAATACAACAGTGTTATTTTCATAATAACCATTGAATGATATCATTTTTACAGGTAAATCCACCTCTTCAATTACTGAGGCGATGGCTAAGATTTTCTCACTAAATGACACATTTAATGACTCAAAATAGAGAGCAGGATAATGAGATGTTATTGAAGCTGCTTTTTTCCACTTTCTTTCACTATCTGATAATTCATTCTCGTTTAAAGAAGCGAGGATCAATTTGTTACTTTGGCTTAAGTCTAAGTCTCCTAAATAGAAACGAATATTTGCTAAACTAGCTTTATCACCAAATGAAGGCTCTCCATCATCCAAATCGGTTACTCTCCATTGATACTCACTTGATACATTTTCCAACCCGGAATCTTCATGAATATCTGTTTCAGGATTAACACCTTTTCTAGCTGGTGTATATTCTACAGACCATGTTTTTTCTTCTTGAGCAGAAGAACCTGTATCGCTTATATAATCTACTTCTAAATACCTTGGCTTATTACCTCTACCAGTTGGGAATAAGAAATATTTATCAGATGGTGTAAGTTTTTTGGAGAAAGGTCCTTCTACAAAAGAGGTTCCTGTAATATCAGATGAATTACCTAACATCAGCAAGGTGCCGTCAACACCGGTATTTCTTAATACGGAATTTAAAGTGATTTTATTAAACTCTTTGATACCATTTTCAAAAATCACTTTACCACTTGCCTTATTGATAACTAATTCATTAATTGCTTTAGTACCACTTAATGCACCATTTAGGGTTTGATTACTTGAAGTCCCCTCAAATAATAACTTTGAGCCTGTAAGACTTACATCAGTATCTGAAGATAGAGTGAAATCTCCACTCAACGCTAATTCACCACCATTAAGCGTAATTGAAGAGCTAGCACCAGAAGTTACAAGATTTCCAACAATATCAAGTGATGCATTGTTAACAGTTAATATTCCATTTGTGAGGTTGGTATTACCTGATATTGAGAAAGATTCTTCAATCACTAATTCTCCATCAGAATTAATAGCTACATCTCCACTCGCTGTAGAAGGTAAAGAAGGATCATTAGAAGTTAATTTACCATCAGAAGATACAATGATGTTATTTAATGTTGAAGCTGTAGACAATTCTAAATTAACGCCGTTGACTTCCAAGTCACCAAATGTTATATTCAAACCACGACCAGAACTCAAAGACCAAGTTTGCTCAGATGAACTTGTTCCTTCAAGCTTTAAACCTCCAATATTAAACTTACTATTATTTAACGGTGCTTCAAGATCAAGTGTAGCAGATGTTGCTGTTCCTTTCACATGTACCAAACCTCCTGCATTATAGAATTCACCCCAATTACCACTTGGCATTTGACCAGTTCCATCCATTCCTTCATTTAAATAGAAAATTACTGTTCCTGCATCGGTAGCATCTTCACTCAGTTCTACTGAGTTGATAAGGATGTCTTTATCATTTTGATGAATTTCGAACTCTCCCTCAATAAATGCTTTGTAAAATGATCTATAACCAAGACTTCCATCAGAAGAAGTATACAATTTTGTACCTTCTCTAATGTGAAGTATAGTTCCTGAGTTAATTGTAGTCGTTCCTGTTAAATCGGTATAGGTTGTTCCACCATCTGTTGAAACTTCCCACTGCCCGTCAGATGCCTCTTTTAAGTAAGAAGTCATCACACTGTCTTTCACTCTATAACGGATGATATCATCTGGTGTAGAATCAGGAGTACCTGCAAAGTAGTCTCCAGTTTTTAAACCAGAATTTAAATTGATTTCGATTTTATTATTTACAAAATCTCTATTTAAGTGGATTGGTTTGATAATGTTCGCATCATCATCTACAATCACACCTTCATATGTAGTTTCATCTCCTTTTACTTTACTTTCTGTGTACTGAATAGTAATTAATCGATCATCGTCGTTTGCTGTAAGGTCTTCAGAGAATTCCAATCTCCAGTACTGACTTAATGCATCATCAGTGGTTCCATCAGTATTTTCTGCAACAGGGTGCATTGCATTGACTATTTTTAATACAACACTCACACCTCCATAATTACCTACAAATCCAATTGGAGTATAAAGTCCATCTACACCAAGAGGTATAATTACTTCACTAGGAATATCAAATGTAGGCATTACATAATCAATCCCTTTGTCACCAACACCTCCATCTACTTGAATCATGTTTGTGACACCAAATGGATTTTGTTCGGTTAAAACAACATCATTGTTCAACTTAACAGCGAACGATTTGATATCTAAAACCCCTTGATTAAAAATTACTTCTTTCGCTACAAGATTCAAATCATTTGTAAGTTCTACACCATTTGAATTGTTAATTTCAATCCTGCCCAACTCACCTGTAATGTAAACATACTGTTTTGAAGTGCCATTCATCTCAATCTTTCCTAATGATGCTCCAGTTGATAGGTGTGTTCCTATTACTGTCAGATCACCATTAACATTGATCGTATTTTCATTATCAGAAAGTGTACCGGCATTGATATTCAATTCATTAGTCACTGTAATATCATTATTGATTGTAACCGTAGCACCTTCCGCATCAATTGTGATATTTTGTGCAGTAACTTCACCTGTTACAGATTGGTCATCTCTACTTACAAAACTTAAAGTAGAACTTGTAGCAGTCAATGTACCTTCATTCGTTAAGTTACCTGCCATCAAAAGATCTTTACCACTTAGATCTAGAGTTGCTGTTGATGGTATAATTACATTTCCTGTGACTTTGACATCATTCGTTACAATAGTTACATAAGTATCACCAACTAAGGCTAATTCTCCGACCTCATTTTTAAAGTCAGCTGAGATATTTTCAGAAGAAGACGCATTTCCTAATTTAATAATTGCCGAGTCAGCTACAGTTGAAACTGCAGGGTCTAAAGTAATTCCTCCTTTATTTACGATAATCTCTCCACCACTGAATTCAAATTTTGAAGAAGCATTCATTACCTCAAAAGTACCTCTTCCTCTTGTAGGATTTCCTATTAAACCTACATTGAAGACACCCCCGCTTTGTTTGTATAATACAGCAATACCTTCTGCCGTATCACCCCTTCTAAATTCTGATCCAATATTTACGGTACCATCAGTAATTTCAATCTCACCACTACCATTGTATATGATTGAGTTTTCCTCTCCTGCATTTGATAAGTTCAGAGTACCACCTGCAACAGTTAATTTACCACCTAAAAATAGGTTAGCCTCATCACCGACAATATTTACAGTACCTTGATTGATTGTCAGACCTGAAGTAGATGCCATATTCCAATCAACAGCTGGAACTGAATAAGGAGTAATATTAATATCAGCATTATCAAGTACTAAAGTCCCATTTGATAATGTAATCATCTCCTCTGTTGTACTAGTTTCAAGTGAGAAATTAGTATTGAATGTAAAAGTCGCATCTTTTGCCCCCCCTTTATTCATTACAATTTTATATAACTCTGGAGTTACAGTTCCTGAATAATAGTTATCAAAAACACCATTTTTTGTTCCTTGAAGCTCAAGTATTACTTTTGCATTTGTTTGATTCAAATCAAATACAATATTTTCTTCTCCACTATCACTAGCATCAATTTGTGGTATAGTAATGTTCTCTTTTACTATTAAAGTGTGTATAACTTCAACAGCTTGATCTACAACCTGAAACTTATTTGATGCAACTGCTCCACTATTAATTGTATTTTCTAAATTGATATATTTGGCTTCAATCGAAATTGGAGTATCAGAATCAATATTAAAGATAGCATCTTTATATCCTCCAACGTTAATACTATCATTTACAGTGATGGAACGATCTAATGTTAGTGTACCACCATCAATCATTAAATATTCAAATTCAATTGAAGATGGAGCATCAGATGCAAAAGTAAAATTACTACCATTACTACCATTACCACCGTAAAGCCTGACATTGGGATATTTAGGGAAGTTTATAATTTCCATATTGAAACTATTTGCTTCAAGCATTATCTCACTTCTACTTTGATTTAAGAAATCATTTAAGTCTTCATAATTGAAAGTATTTCCTTCATGAATTCTTAATGAACCAACATTCTCAACAACTTTAACGTCTAATGACCCTCTATCTAATCTGATTCTTGCTAAATCCGCATTTTGTGCCGTAGCACTTTCATGAGAGTCAAACCTTATAATACCTGCTTCTGCTGCATACCCATTATCAATCACAATCCGATGACCTTCCGTTACAGAATTATTTCCATATCTTCCATGACCTATGACTATAATATCTCCCGCTCCAGGTATTCCTTGACTTGCTAAAGGGTTACCTGTATTTTTCCAATCTGCATTTGTTGTCCAACGACCACTATGGTTCCACCTCGCACCTTGAGGAATGGAGCCTGCTCCTTCAGCCATTCCTTGGAAAGAATAGTATACCGCTAAAGAAGATCCATCAAATTCGTTTGCTAGACCTGCTGAATAAAATGCATCATATGCAGTAACGGATGAAGTTGTAATCTTTTGATTTGGTTCATCAAAACCACTTCCCAATGCTTCTCTTACAGAATTACCCGCTTCTATCTGTACCCTACCTGCAATGAAAGAAGACATCTCAGTTCTTTCATCCTCTTCATGATATTCAAATACCCATGAGATTTTTGGTTTATCATTGAAACCGAAATTTGAAGATTTCCAATAATAATCTATAAGGCTTTCTTCTGTACCAATAGAAGTCCATATTGACAAATTACCGTTATGAGAAGTTAATTGAACAAAACCTTCATCTGTATGTGTATCTACTGAAAGTATAGCAGGCGTGAATTTTGTTCCATCTGCTGGGTCATCACGGTCAGATGCCAGAGGATAATAGTAACTATCTATTCCTGATTGTATCAAATATGTTAAACCTCCATCAGAAGATCTTCCTGACCCGATAATTCTTCTATTCTTTGTATCATTATCAGTGGCATCAATTATTACTGTACCCACTTGATCTTCTATACCTTCAGCTCCTATGACTACACCATACTCATTCGCTTTGATTAAACCTTGTTCCCAAGTTAATTTAGTAGCATAAATAATACTAGATAGATCTACTCCTTTTGTATTGTTCAGCCATAAGTGCGAAATACCTACTTTAGTTGTATCAGCAATTTGATCACTTACAAGGTCATAAGTTGATTTGATACTTTGTGTTGTGGTACCACTTAGCTTCAGATATCCTGTTGAATTCCCTGTACCCAATTTACCTCCGAATGTAAGGTTGCCTTGAACCTCTACAATATAATCATGGTAGTCAAAAATACCCTTTGCAATAGTCAATGACGACAATACTTTTAATTTCGTTACTTCAGAAGTTGCAGGAATATTTAAGTCGATTACTTCAAAAACTGAACTTGTATTCTCAAAATCAATCACCAGGTTATCTACTGAAAATGCTTCATCTGTATCTTGAATATCAATATAATGTTCTGTAACCTCTGAGTTAGAATCATTAAAAGTCAAAGAGTTGGAAGAACCAATATTCAACCTAGCATTATCTCTTAATAATACTGCCCTACCAACTGTCATATCAAAATCTCCAATTTCAAGTGTACTACCTTCTTCAACAAGAAGGTTACGAAGTATCTTTAAATCTCCATTATTGGGTAAGTCATCACCAAATGAATCAGTACCTTTAGATAAAGAAACCTTATTCGAAGCATTAGCAATATTAATACTTAAATCATAAAAAGGAATTGATGATATAAATGCTACATCATCATCTCTAGTCAAATCAAAGACTATCTCACCTCCTGTAACATTATAGTAGCCATCGCTCATCGCGAATTTTGTTAAATACTTGATATTAGTACCTTCATTATGGATTGTGATTTTTCCTCCACTCATGTCAAATGAGTTTGTTGTGTATGGAAGTGAAAATGCTGCTATTCCATTATCACTGTCTGGAGAGATATAGCCATATATAATCATTTCACCTCCAGACATTGTAAAGGAACCTTGATGTTCATCTCCTCTATTTGATGAAGTATTAAATTGATTTAAGTAAACTTCTCCTCCTTTAATTGTCACAAATCCTTTTTCTCTTAATATAATACTGTTATGTTTTCCATTACTAGTACCATCTAATTCTAAACCAATATTTAACCGCCCGCTAGTTACTAAAAGGCTACCATATACCGTTAATGCGTTTACTGGCCCAAAGTTTACATTACCACCATCAACCCATAATTTTGTTTCCGTATTTAAATCATAATTATTAGTTGAATTTGAATAACTTGGGATATATATATTATTTCCAAATCTTAGAGTACCGAACTTTAAGACAAACATACCATTGTCTACATCCATAGGATCGGAAGAATCTCCTGTACTTCCATTGTTATGAATGTTATAGCCATACATCTCAAAATTTTGCTTATCCTTTGAATCGATATTCAAAATGTAAGAATCATTGGATCCTTTGTCTATTACTAATTGATAAAAAATGGTAGAACCATTACAGATTAAGTTTTGATCTTTATCACCGGCATTGAAAATAACTCTTGCAAACTGACCCGATTCTGAGGTATTATCAGAATAATAAGTTTCAACAATATCTAAATAGGCTTGAGTATCAATTGTAAATCCGATTTTATCTCTTTTTGTAAGATTTACTGTACCTGCATTTTCAAAGTCCCCTCCAAAGGTCAATTCATGTATAACATCTCCTGTACCTATAGATAAAGATCCACTTTCTTGTATTTTTGCATCTCCATTGACTAACATTTTCACAGCTGCATCACCATCATTGTCTGAACCAATTTTTAATTCACCTTGACTGACAATTAAATTACCAGTAAGAGAAAAATCATTTTGAAGTCTCAATACATCGGTAGAATTAGTCAGACTTATATCTACATTATGGTAAGAACGGACTGTGGATAGTATAGCTCCAGTTCCTGTAAATTTTACTGTACCACCCTTTTCACTTAGGAAACCATAATTTAAAGTGGCTTCAGGAAAATTATCTGATTCTAACTCGATAATACCTTGTCCATTTACCTCTTCAAATTTATGACCAGTAGAAGCACCAAATTTTAATGTTGCTCCTTCATTGACTTCAAGCACAGCTGCCTCCGTATTATTACTGTTAATTGTGACTGTTTTACCACTTAATATAAAAACATTATCCCTTGAACTTGGCACACCATCAAAGTCACTTGGATCACCAGAAGGTTTATCTGTCCATATTTTAGAACTCCAATTGCCTGAAGATTTAGCATAAAAAGCAATTGGTGCTGTAGAGGCTAGGGTATAAAAGCCATTACCTTCAAAATTAGCATTCGTCACCGTAAAGGTAACTTTATGTGGATCTGATAAATCTGCTGTAGGAAGTTCTTTTACTACAGTATAAGAACTTCCATTGTCAGTAGAATAAACTAAACTGTAATCATCAGCTGTTCTACTTCCTGAATTAGTATTATCTTTTCCCTCATAAGCTTTAATATCAAAACTTATATTGAAGTCAAAATTTCCATTTTTATTTATAAAAAATTTCTTATTCCAAATTCTTGTGTCTTCTGGTGCATTATCAAATACTAAACCCATTTCATCAGTTTCACCCACTACGATGTAATCATCATCAGTTGTATTTGATGTTAAGATCTCAACGTATGATGAAGGGTTTCCTCTATCTGTAATATAATCACCTCCATTATTACTATATTTATTGATATAATATTCCTTTCCTGAACTTACATCGCTCCATTTACCTACTCTTTCTTCACCATCAACTGTGGTAGTTTCAACACCTTCCATAGCCTTTAACCAAAGTTCAAGCCCATCAGAAGGTATTTCATTTTGTGCGTTTACATTAAAACAAAAGAAGGCAATTGCGAAAATCATTACGAGGGTACTTCTTAGTCTGAAGGATTCAAACCCAGAAAATTGTTTTATAATAAGCATTAGTCTATACTTACTATTGAGAAAAAGTAAAATATAATCCATAATATCCAAATTATAGGTTGTAAATTAAAAGTTATAGAATTAACGGAAACAACGAAGCATGAGCTTGAAGAGGGCTAAAAATATCCGAAGTACGTTCAATTTTCAAGAAGATGCTTTATAGGCAAAACATAAGAAGAAATAACTACTATTTTTGGTGTGATGATTCAAACTGTTAACAAATTCTGCACAATGGATTTAAGGATTTGTAAACAAAGACTAGATAAGTCATTCAGCCAGAAAACTCTTCAGCATTATTTAAAAGAGCATTAAATGTCGATAGAAATGGGTGAGACAAAGGCCTTAACATAGTTTCCCTCCGAAATTTTGAAAAGAACATAGACTCTTCATTTATTATCGAAACCCTTGATAAACTTTCCATCAAAATTAGAAAGTCTACAACGATCACCTTAATATGGTACTCATGTCCATACTACACGTAAAGTCAAAGAAATTTTGAAGGTGAAGCAAAAAAGAAACTTATATATCTTCTATTTACCTCATTATTCGCCACACTTAAATATTATTGAAAAGATATGAACAGAGTCTGCCCCATCATTGGCAAGCAGTTATTTCTCCAAAGCTCATTTTTAGTTATGTTTTAATATGTTTCAGTAATTATAAGCCACATATAAAGAAAATCATATTCTTCATAATCCATTAATTTTAAGAAATATTGAGTATTAGATTTATTTTCATAACTTCTAGTTTAGTTTCTGAAACCAAATTAGAAATATAAAACAAGTTAATAATTAGCATTGTTATATTAGCGAACAAACATGACACTTTAGAATGTCCTAGTAATTTTTTACAAAAATATATTAATGTATTATAGTAACCTTATTTTAGTTGTTAATATTGTTAAATCAATTATATGTGTTATCTTTTTGAGTTCTGTCACATAGTTTTCAAAAGTCTTTTTTCTTCTTTAATTTTTGTATTTTCACTAAGCTGCTAAGCAATTAAAAGCTTCAAAATTAGACATACAATTTCTGTCTGAAAGTTGATCTTTCTGAATCATTCTCACAATTTCTACTCCTTAAATAGTATGTTTAGCAGAGACAAAACTTTTAAATCCTAGTATATTTTTTGATGAACCTATGATCTTGTTCAATACGATTATTAAGGTACTTACTACATCGCTTCTTAATAGGTTATTTGCATTCAGATGTATATTTCTCATTAGGGAACCTTGGGAAATGGTTAACTATTGATAATTATATTCTTACATTGACGTAAGTATATAACAGACCCCGAAAAATGTCCATTTTTGCTTTTCCCGGGGTTTTAACTTGCTTAAATTTGAGCTACGATACAAAAAACATCACAAGCCAAGCTAAAATATAACATGCAATTCGAAATCTTCAAGCAAAAACATGCACAACCTTTAAAATATCACAAATTCAAGAATACTGAATATGCTTATCCGCAAGTTTAACAGTACTGATGTACTGATGACCAATCGCAATAATTGCTCTATCAAATAACTTATCACCGAAATACCTTCTATTAAGTTTATAACAAAACTCATCAAGGTAATTCTGTAGATATTTTGCTTTCATATGATGATATGATCCAAGAAATGTACGTTTTGCATTACTAATTGCAATATGAACCCAACCTAATTTATTTTTTGAATAATCTTTTGTAGATTTTTCAGCGAAATGGTATTCTACTAGATCCTCTATATCAACATAAGATGTACTTCTGTCGGAAAAGATAACAGATGTATCCTGAATATTTTCTTTGACACATTCGTTAACTGCATCTTTCAAGTGACTTTCTAACACCTTCATTTTAAAGTATCTAAATTAGTGGTTTATAATATCAGTATCTATAGTACAGACTCTGTCATAACAGCTACATTTTGTTGTTTTTGGCTACCTTTACCACTCTTCAAATCGGTAGACTCTGGTGCTCCAGTTGCAAAGTAACCTTCATCAAATTCAACCATATCTTCCAATATGTTAAGTCCATCTCTTTTCCCCATCGCTTCTCTAATTTTATGCATCATACGCCATATACTTTCATATCGAGAATGATTGAGTTGACGTTTGACTTCATTAGCTGAGATACCCTTCTTGGTCATCGTCATAAAAGCACTTGTTAAATACCACTTACGTATTGACAGTTTACTACCATGCATTATTGTTCCACTACGAAGTGTTGTTCTGAAATTACAGGAAGAACACTGCCACTGTTTGATACCTTTTAGCCAATAATGCTTCTCACAACCACATTTTTCACAGGTAATACCTTCTTTTTCACGTGTTAACTTAAAGTGATTGATACAGGACTGCTCATCAGGGAATTTTTCCGTAAACTCAAATATTTTCATAACTTCTAATTTTAGTTCTGAAACTAAATTAGAGGTTCAGAACATATTCTTAATACGTACTGTTATTTAAGCGGATAAGCATAATGAAAAATTGATTACATCCTTTTTTCATTGTTTTTTTTGTCCTCAAAATCAATAAACACTATCAAGCATACTTCTCAATCACTAATTTCACTTGTTTTAGGCATAAGCTAACGAGAATCTAATAACATTTGACGATTTCATATAAACACCATCCCTTTCTTTGTAAAAGAATGATATCCAATTCCATGACCTTTGTAGTGTATTAAAAATTAATCTATTAATCATTTAGAAATTATGAAAAAGTCAATCAGAATCTCATCAGTCCTAACTTTATGCCTAGCATTATTAGTTAACTCCACAATCTTCGCCTGTACCGGTATACGACTCATTGCTGAAGATGGAAGTGTCCGATATGGTAGAACCATGGAATGGGGTGCTTTCGATTTATTCTCAAAAGTAGCCATCGTTCCGAAGAATTATACTTTTAAGGGGCTGACACCTGAAGGACAAAACGGAAAAGAATTCACTTCCAAATACGGTATTGTAGGACTTGATATGATCAACAAGGATCTTTTAGTTGATGGTATGAACGAAGCAGGACTTGCTGTAGGTTTGTTCTACTTCCCATCTACTCCAAAATACAATGAGTTCAAACCAGAAAATGCGTCTAACACCATTTCTGCACAAGATTTAGTCAACTATCTTTTAACTCAATACGCAACTATTGATGAAATAAAAGCAGAACTTCCTAAAATTGATGTAGTGGTGTTGTTGAAGAAGCAATCGGTATTGAAGTTGACTCTCATTGGATGGTGACGGATAAGTCAGGTGCATCTATTGTAATCGAGTACATTGATGGTAAATTAAAGATCAATGATGCACCACTAGGTGTTATTACTAATGCCCCTTCTTATGATTGGCACATGACCAATTTAAGAAATTACATCAACCTTGGATTTGAAAATGCACCAACTAGAACATTAAATGGTGAAAAATTCTCTCAAATCGGTATGGGTTCTGGTATGGTAGGTCTTCCTGGTGATATGACTCCTCCATCACGTTTTGTAAGAGCTGTAGCATGGACTCAAACAACTAGACCTATGGAAAATGCAGACGAATCACTTTATGAAATGTTCAGAATCTTAGACAACTTCAATTTAACACTTGGTGCTGACCGTGCTGAAGGTACTGGAGAAATGTATGGTAAAGATCACAGCACAATGAGAAGTGCTACCATCTGGACTACATCTTGGGATTTAACCAATTTGGTTTTCGATTACCATACTCAAGATAATAGAAGAGTACAACAGATTAATCTAAATAACTGAGCTTTCGCTCTTTTAAAATTTTGATTTTTCATTATTTGATTTAAAGTCGATCTTTATTCTATGAAAAGATTTGATGCATTTGAACTATATAGAGATTATTTATTAGCCGAAGA